>NZ_CP022316.1:2075838-2767784 GCF_002216795.1 Brachybacterium avium
TCGGAGAGCGCCCCCGGCTACGTGCTCCATCTGCGGGAGGGGGAGGGCTCCGCCCGCATCCTGCTCGGCATCGACACCGCCGACGGCGCCGCTCATGGCGGTCTGCCCGCGGTGCTGCCCTACGTGCACGGCAGCGCCGTCGTGGTCACCCCCGCAGGGCTGGCCCTGGACGAGCTGGAGGGCCCCGAATGGCAGCACCGGCGCATCGCCCGTCCGTCGGACGCCCTTGATGAGCTGGGCATCACCTCGGTGCTCACCCTCGGCTGGCATCTGGAGGTGGGGCGCAGCCTCCACGAATGGGCGCGGGAGAGGGATGTTCCCGGCGCCGTCGTCCAGCACGACGTGCTCACCCCCTTCGCCCCGCCGCTGCCGCCGGACACCACCGTGCTGTCCTGGACCGCCGAGGACGGCGAGTTCCACCGCGCCGGCCGTGATGACATCGCGGTGCGGGTGGTCGGCTCGCAGCGGCTGTGGCAGGCACGGCACGAGGCCGCGGGGGAAGCGCCGGTGCTCGAGGAGCAGCCGGTGTTCCTGGGCCAGTTCTCCTCGATCGAGCTGCCGCGCCGGGTGAGCCTGCGGGCGGCGGAGTCGTACTGCCGCTTCGCCGGTGCGCTCTACCAGCCCGGCCCGGCGGAGACCGAGCGCCTTGCCCGTGCCGCGCACCTGCTGCTGCGACGTCGCGGCATCGGATTCCAGGACCCCTCGATCACCGTGGCCGAGCAGGCCCGCCCCCTCGCCTCGGTGTTCTCCGCCGACATCCTCGAGGCCGCCATGCGCGGCATCCCCGCCTGGGTGCATGCGCCCGGTGCGCCCTCTTGGGTCGGCGAGCACTGGGAGCGCTACGGCATGCGGCGGGTCGGCGCGGAGCCGACGCCGCCGCCGGGACTCGGCACCGACGAGCCGGCACGCCTGATCGCCCAGATCCTCGAGGGCGGTGCGTGAGCCTGTTCGAGCTCGCCAGCCATCTCCAGCACTACGCCTGGGGCTCGACCACCGCGATCCCGGAGTTCCTGGGATGCGAACCCGACGGCAGGCCCTGGGCCGAGGCCTGGTTCGGGGCGCATCCGCTGGCCCCGGCGACGGTGCCGGGCGGCACCGGGCTGGACGCGGTGATCGCGAAGGAGCGGGACCGGATGCTGGGTCCCGATGTCGCCCGAGCCTTCGGCGGGCAGCTGCCGTTCCTGCTCAAGGTGATCGCGGCGGAGAGCCCGCTGTCGCTGCAGGTCCATCCCAGTCGGGAGCATGCCGCGGAGTCCTTCGCCGCCGAGAGCGCCGCCGGCATCGCCCTGGACTCGCCGCGGCGGATCTACCGCGATGCGAACCACAAGCCGGAGATGCTGATCGCCCTGACCCGCTTCACTGCGCTGTGCGGCTTCCGCACCCCCCGCCGGGCGGCGGTGATCCTCGACGGGCTCGGCACCGCCCTCACCGACCGGCTGCACCGCCTGCTGGTCGACAACCCCACCGCGCACGGCATGCGGGCCGCGTTCCGCACGCTGGTCTCCGCCTCGCTGCGGCCTGCGCCGGAGGCGGTCGATGCGGTGGTCGAGGCCTGTCGGGCCCGTGCCGCCGCCGGCATCTCCCCCTCGCCGCGCATCGACCGCTTCGTCTCCCTGCTGGCGGACCACCACCCCGGCGACCCGGGCGTGGTCGCGGCGCTGCTGCTGAACCCGGTCACCCTGCAGAGTGGCGAGGCGATGTACGTGCCCGCCGGCGCGCTGCACGCCTACCTCCACGGCACCGGCCTGGAGATCATGGCGACCAGCGACAATGTGCTGCGGGCCGGACTGACCGCGAAGCGGGTCGATGCCGACGAGGTGCTCCAGTGCGTCAGCGTCACTGCCGCGCCGCCGCTGAGGGTCGCCCCGGAACGGCAGAACCCCACCTCGATCGCCTACTACGCCCCGGTCGATGACTTCGAGCTCGCCGTCACCGAGCTCAGCGACCCGGACGATCCGATGGCCGGGACGCACCCGATCCCGGGCTCCGGGCCCCGGATCGTGCTCGGCCTGGAGGGCTCGGCCACCCTGGAGACCACCACCGGCAGCCATGCGCTGCGGGCCGGGCAGGCGGTCTTCGTCCCGGCGGCCGACGGTCCGCTGCGGGCCCGGGGCCACGGCAGCTTCGCGCAGGCCAGCGTGCCCTGAACCGGCCTCAGAGACGACCCGGGCCCGAGGTCACGGCGCGGACGAGCGAGACTGGTCCTGGTCCTGGTCCTGGTCCTGGTCCTGGTCCTGCACGCTGCGCAGCTGGGTGCGGATCTCCTCGACGAACTCGATCACCGTCGAGCCGCCGTCCACCGGACCACCGGCGAGCAGGCCGTCGGCCCCGAGCAGCACGGCCGAGGGCGCCGTCCGCCCGCCGAGCGTGGAGCGGGCGGTGAACTGCAGATCGTGCATCGCCAGCGTCCCCACCCGCTGCGTGGTGCGCTCTCGCAGCTGATCCACGGGACGCGAGAACACGAACCGGACCTGGAGGAAGGGCGAGAGCGACTCGATCCACTCCGGGGCCCGGTCCAGCACCCGCTCGCAGGGCCCGCATCCCTCGGAGGTGAAGATCAGCAGGGCGGCCTGCTGTGCGGTGAGCTGGGTCAGGGTGATCAGTCGGCCGTCCGGCTGCTGCAGCACCGCTGCGGGAGTCGCCGCGCGCTCGTAGTCCAGCAGCTCCGCCTCGGCGCTCTCATCGTCCGCTGCGCCCCCGGTGCGCGGCGCAGCGGGCGCCGGCGCGACAGCAGGGTCCGTGGCGCCGACGGTGAGGAGGGTCAGCGCGATCGTCAGCAGCACGGTGATCCCGAGACCGATCAGCGACAGCGGGGCCTGTACCAGCACGATCGTCATCGAGCCGCCCGCGGCCGCCACCACGGTCAGCAGGCCGAGACCGAGAAGCAGGAGGTTCCGCCCCAGTGTGAGCCGCGAGACGGTGGGCGAGGCGAGGGTGCCGAAGCACGAGCACTGAACCGGCTCGTCGAAGCTCAGCGCCCGGGCGATGATCACCAGGTAGGCGCACATCAGCAGCGCGATCGCCACGGAGACCGCCGTCTGCAGCGGCACCGAGGGGATCCACAGCACCAGGGCGAGCACGATCTCCGTCACCGGCAGGAGGGACGCGGCCGTGCGGTGCAGGCCTCGCAGCGGCAGTCGCAGCGAGGTCATCGCCTCCTCGGTGCCCTGGCGCGCCCCGAGCTTCGCGAGCCCGGAGACCAGCAGCGTGAGCGTCACCAGCAGCGGTGCGGCCATCAGCACGGTCATCGCGCGACCTCTCCTCCCCGGCCCCGGATCGGGCTCCTCGACCCCCATTCTCCGCGATCCGAGCGGCTGGGTGGGCGGTGTCCATCCCCGTGCGGCGCCCATCCTTCGAGAACGGGACCTACCCTGGCTCCATGTCGACAGATGCTCACCAGATCAGCAGCTCCACCGGACCGTCGGCCGACGAAGGCGCGGAACGGACCCGGATCCGCGCCGACGTCGACGCGCTGCGTGCCTCCTTCGACGCCGGCACCACCCAGCCCCTCGCCGCCCGCCTCGCCCAGCTCGAGGCGCTGCGCCGCGGCCTGCGCCGTGAGGAGCCGAGGCTGGCCCGGGCGCTCGCCGAGGACCTCGGCAAGTCCCGCACCGAGAGCGCCCTGACCGAGATCGGGGTGGTCGCCCAGGAGATCACCCACACCATGAAGCATCTGCGCTCCTGGCTGCGGCCCGAGCGGCTCTCGCTGGGCCCGCTGCTGGCCCCGGCCTCCGGGGAGCTGCAGCGGCAGCCTCTGGGCACCACGCTGATCATCTCCCCGTGGAACTATCCGGTGAACCTCACCCTTGCGCCGCTGGTCGCCGCGATCGCCGGCGGCAACACCGCGGTCGTGAAGCCCAGCGAGGTGGCGCCGGCGACCTCCGCCGCCCTCACCCACCTGCTGCGCACCCATCTCGATCCCGCCTGGGTGCGGGTGGTCGAGGGCGCGGTGGAGGAGACCACGATCCTGCTCGAGCAGCGCTTCGATCTGATCTTCTACACGGGCAACGGCGCCGTCGGCCGGATCGTGGCGCGCGCCGCCGCCGAGCACCTCACCCCCACCGTGCTCGAACTGGGCGGGAAGTCCCCGGTGTTCGTCGACGAGGGCACGGACCTGGCCGTCACCGCCCGACGGATCATCTGGGGCAAGTTCACCAATGCGGGGCAGACCTGCATCGCCCCCGACTACCTGATGGCCACCCCGCGCACCCTCGAGCGCCTGCGACCCCACCTGCGCAAGGCGGTGCGCCAGCTGTACAGCGCCCGTCCCGAGCGCAGCCTGGACTTCGGCCGGATGGTCAGCGACAAGCACTTCGAGCGGGTGCTCGCGCTCATCGACGACGAGCAGGCGATCCTCGGCGGCACCGCCGAGGCGGATACCGCCACCCGCTACCTGCCGCCCACGATCATGATGGGTGTGGAGTGGGACGACGCGGTGATGGGGGAGGAGATCTTCGGCCCCGTCCTGCCGCTGCTCGCGGTCTCCGGCCCCGACGAGGCGATCGCCCGGATCCGGAAGGGCGAGAAACCGCTGACCGCTTATGTGTTCTCCCCCGCCGCGAGGTCGAGGAGCGGTTCGCGACCGAGACCTCCTCCGGCTCCCTCGCCCTGGGCCTGACCCTCGCCCATGTGGGCAGCACCGGGATGCCCTTCGGCGGGGTGGGGGCCTCCGGCATGGGCGCCTACCACGGCCGTGCCGGGATCGAGGTGTTCACCCATGCCAAGCCGGTGGTGAAGAAGCCGCTCACGCCCGACACCCTGAAGCTGGTCTACCCGCCGTACCGCGGCCTGAAGCGCCGGGTGCTGCGCCGCCTGATGCGCTGAGCCGCTCCCGCCGTCCTGTATCCCGGGCTGGCGCAGGACGCTTCTGCCCGCTCCAGCGGCCCGACCCCTGCAGGTGGGTGTCCACAGCGTGGCGTCCCCGTGCCTCGCAGCGCTCCGTCGGGGTTATCGTCGGCCGTGAGGCCGAGCGAATCGTCGGTCGAAAGGAGCACTGACGATGACCCAGCAACCCCCCGGTCCGCCACCCATGCCCGCCGCTGGCTTCGGCGGCTCCGCGCCCGACGGCCCAGCGCCCCACGGCCCCGCGCCCGGCGGGAGCATGCGCCCCGGGGACCCGAACCTGATCAACGGTGCCACCTCGCACGGCGTCCTCGGCCCGAAGAGGATCCGCCATCCCTGGGAGCTGCCGCTGCTCGGGGTGGGCATCGCCCTGACGCTGCTGAGCTATATCGCGTGGTGGACCCTCATCGTCTCGACCCTGGTGCTGCAGGTGACCGAGGGCGAGGCGAGCGTCGCCAACCTCTGGCAGTACGTCGGGATCCTGCCGTTCCTGCTCCAGCTCGTCGCCGTCCTGCCGCTGGCGCCGGTACTGATCTGGTGGGCCCGCGCGATCATGTACGCACGGATGCGCACCCGGTCCGTGCGCATGAGCCCCACCCAGTTCCCCGAGGGCTACCGGATGGTGGCGGAGGCCGCCCAGCAGTTCGGGATGCGGCGCGTCCCGGATGCCTATGTGCAGCTGGGCAACGGCGTGATCAACGCCTTCGCCTCCGGTCACGGGTTCCGTCGCTTCGTCGTCGTCCACTCCGACCTGTTCGAGGTGGGCGGGCGCACCCGCGACCCGGAGGCGCTGCGCTTCGTGATCGGGCACGAGGTGGGCCATCTCGCTGCGGGCCACGTCTCCTACTTCCGCCTCGTCTTCACCACCGTGATCCGGATGATCCCGATCCTGGGCCCGGCGCTGTCGCGCGCCCAGGAGTACACCGCCGACAACTTCGGGTACGCCCACTGCCCCGCCGGTGCCCCCGGCGTGATGGGGGTGCTCTCGGGCGGGAAGTATCTGGGGGCCGAGGTCAACGTCAACGAGCTCGCCGACCGTGCCGCGACCGACCCGAGCCTCTTCGTGCACTGGGTCAACTGGGGCTCCTCCCACCCGGTGACCACGTGGCGGGCCCACGCTCTGCGCGACCGCTCCGTGCCGGGCTCGCTGTGGATCCGCCCCGGCGGGTCGCTGTTCACCTCTCCGCTGCCGCCGGGGCACGTGTGGTCCTCCCGCTATCCGACCCCGGCAGACGCGCTGGCGATGCTCGCCGCGGCCGATGTGCGCCGGCCCGCCGGCGCCGACGGCCAGTTCGGGCGCTTCTCCGGCATCGACTACTCGGATCGGCCCGCGATGCGCACGATCCAGACCGCCGCTCCGCTGCTCTCGGGTCGCACTGCATACACGATCCCGCCCGGCCCCTATCGTGACGATGCCCGGGGCCCGCTCGTCGACACCGCGCAGAACCCCTTCGGGCCGCCGCCGGAGGGGCGGGGACCGCAGATGCCGTCCTGACCGCACGCGTCCGTGCTGTCCTACCGGTCACCACACCCTCCTCAAACGTGCATGGAGTGCATAAGGTGAGCCGGTGATCCCCGACCCCAGCGCGCTGACCCCGGCGGTGCGCCGCAAGCCGTTGCTCGCCGTCCTCCTCGCCCCGCTGTTCATGGCCCTGATCGCCGTGAGCGTCATCAACGTGGGGCTCACCGCGATCGCTGAGGGCCTCGAGGCGGATACCGGCGAGCTGCAGTGGGTGATCTCCGGCTATGCGCTGGCCTTCGGCATGCTGCTGGTCCCGGCGGGGCGAGCGGGCGATGCGACCGGGCGCCGGCGCATGTTCATCATCGGGGTCGGGGTCTTCACCGCCGGCTCCCTGCTGTCCGGCTTCGCACCGAGCGCCGACATGCTCAACCTCGCTCGCATCCTGCAGGGCCTGGGCTCGGGGCTGCTGAACCCGCAGACCGTCGCGTTGATCCAGCAGCACTTCCGCGGCCATGACCGGGCGCGGGCGTTCGCACTGCTGGCCACCACGGCCGCCGTCGCCACCGCCGCTGGTCCCGTCTTCGGCGGGCTGCTGATCCAGATCCTCGGGCCCGAGTGGGGCTGGCGCTGGATGTTCCTGATGAACGCCCCGATCGGGGTGATCGCGATCCTCGGGGCCCTGAAGTACATCCCCGACGACAGGGCGCGGGGGAAGGGTCGGCCGGATCTCGATCCGGTCGGCGCGGTCCTGCTGTGCCTGGCGATCCTGTGCATCATGCTGCCCTTCCTCGAGCGCGGCGTGAGTGTGCTGGTGTGGTTGTCCTTCCCCGTCGGGCTGCTGATCCTCGGTGTGTGGTGGGTGTGGGAGCGGCGCTACAAGCGCCGCGGCCGCAGCCCGATGGTCGACACCGCGATCTTCGCCAACCAGGCTTTCCGCAACGGCATCCTCATCGTCGCGGTCTACTTCCTGGGTGCCACCAGCGTGTGGATCATCGTGCCGCTGTACCTGCAGATGCATCTGGGGCACACCGCCTTCGAGGCCTCCCTGATGGGTGTGCCCTCCTCGTTCGCCGCCGCGATCAGCTCCCAGGCCCTGGGCAAACGGGTGCTCACCTACGGGCGGCGCATGGTGATCGTCGGCTTCGGCGTCGCCTTCGTGGGACTGGCCGCCACCGCAGTGATGACCGGGTTCGTGGAGAACGGCGCAGTCGCCTTCTGGTGGCTGGCGGTGCCGCTGACCCTGATGGGCCTCAGCCAGGGCATGACCATCTCCCCGAACCAGACCCTCACCCTGAACTCCGTGGATCCGCGCTTCGGCGGTGTCGCCGGCGGCATCCTGCAGCTGGGCCAGCGCACCGGCGCCGCGATCGGGACCGCGATGATCCCCGGCATCATCTTCTCCCTCACCGAGGGGGCACCGCCTGGCTCGAGGCGTTCATCATCGCGCTGACCATCATCATGGCGCTCACCCTGGCAGCGATGGGTGTCAGCTTCGCCGACCGCGCCCGGGAGAAGGCGGGCAAGGGCGCACTCTGAGCCGTGCCGTGCCGTGCCGTGCCCTGCCGTGCGGGGCGAGGTCGGTCGTCCGGAGCTCGACCCCCGAGAACCGCTGGACAGTAGCCTGGACTACTGCGAGAGGACCGACCAGCGGACGCCGCGCACGGCGACCGGGGAGAGGAACGCATGGGGGAGCGAGGCCGCGACCGCAGCCGGGGGAGGCCCCTGCCGCTGGGCTGGGACGAGGAGGCCGTGCCCGCCGATCTGGGCGCCTCCACCTCGCGACCCGTTCCCGGACCCGGCGGCGACGGGGAGGCGGCCTCCGCGCCCGCCTCGCACGGCTGGTCGCGCCTGTCCCGCAGGAGCCGACGGCTGATCGCCCTGGGTGCGGTGCTGGTGCTGGTGGGGGGATTGCTCATCGCCCTCCCGCGTCTGCTCGGCGCCGCCACCGGCCCCGAGCAGGTCACCCGTGAGTTCCTGCAGGCCGTGGTCGACGGCGACCTCGAGACGGTGCGCGCCCACACCCAGGATGCCCGCGGCGTCAGCACCGCCGCGCTGACCGCGGAGGTCCTCACCGGGGCGGAGGACCGGCTGGACTCCTTCGAGATCCGGCACGTCGCGGTCGAGGCGGGCACCGCGACGGTCACCGCCGCACTGCGCACCGGGACCGAGAGCCGCGAGGGCACCTTCACCCTGACCTCGAGCGAGGTCGGTGCCTTCTCGCCGACGGTGTGGGAGCTGGCACCGGTGGCGCTGCCGGAGCTCCAGATCGACCTGACTCCGGGCGTGCAGGAGATCGAGATCGAGGGCGTCACCCTCCCCGTCGAGGACCTCCTGATGAACAGGGAGGAACACGCGCCGCGGATCGCGGTGCAGCTGCTCCCCGGCACCTACGACATCAGCGTGCCTCAGGTGACGCCTTGGACCGAGGTGCCGCAGCGCGCCCTGGAGGTGCCGGCCGCCTTCGAGAAGTCGGAGATCTCCGTCCACGACCTGCAGCTCGTCCTCGCCGACGACGCACGGGCCGAGGTGCAGCGCCAGGCCGATGCGATGCTGGAGGACTGCGCGGCCAGCACCTCGAGCATCCCCGAGGGATGCCCTTTCGCGGCGTGGGGCACGCAGGAGGACACGCCGGGCACGTGGACGCTCACCAGCTCACCCCGCATCGAATCGTTGCCGATCGCCGCCTTCCTCTGGACGCTGCAGGGCGCGGGGACCGCGGAGTTCACCCCGGCCGGCGATGCGGAACCGATCGAGGTGCCCTTCACGGTCAGCGGGACCGCGGCCATCAGCGGCCAGGGCGCACTGCAGGTGAGCGTGCCCGCCGAGGACAGCGAGCACTACGGCTACTGCACCGATGCGGAGAACGGGTACATCACCGGGGTGGTCGTCCTCGAGGAGCCCGGGCAGGACTTCAGCTCCGAGTGCGCCTGAGCGTCACGGCTATCGCGCACGCGCAACGGGCGCAGTATCCTCGACACAGGCGAAGACGCTGACCTGGGAGCGCTGTGGTCCGTGGACAGGAGCAGAGCACCGGCCGGACCATCCGCACGGGATGGACCGAGACCGACGACCCCCGCACGGCCCTGACGACGCCCGACGCCCCCGCCCGTCACCGCGGCCCGGGTGCGCGCCGCATCGCAGGCGCGTTGACGGTGCTCGCCCTGGTCGCGGTCGCGATGCCATGGCTGCTGCTGCGCGGGCAGGACCCCGAGGAGGTCGCGCGCGCCTATCTCGACGCCCTGATCGCCGGTGACCTCTCGACCGTGCGCGAGCATCTCGTCCCGATCGAGAGCGCAGTGGATGAGGCGCTGACCGAGCCGCTGCGCGAGGCCACCCCCGGCCGGATCGCCGGATACACCATCGAGGAGGTCGTGGTGCGCGGGGTCGTCGCGACCGTCCGCGTCACGCTGCGCAACGCTCGGGAGGAGCACGCCGCGGTGCTCACGCTGAGCGCCGTCCCCGACGGTCCGCTGCGCGCGCTGCGCTGGGAGCTGGAGCCGGTCCCGCTGCCGCTGCTGACCCTGGGGCCGCGGGCCAGCACCGGCGTGGTGCTCCTGAACGGCCAGCGGATCGAGATCCCGGCGGTGCACTGGACCGGCCGACGCACCGACCGGCCCAGCGTGGCGCTGCACGTGCTGCCGGGCCGGTACACGGTGGAGCTGCCGGCCACCGGCCCGCACCTGGTGCCCCGGACCGCGGAGGTCTATGTGCCCCCGGTGCTCGGGCACTGGCAGACCGGGCTGATCACCGTGGACTACCGGCCCAGCCGGGACGGGCTGAGCCGGGCACGGACGGTGATCCTCGAGGAGCTCGCGCAGTGTCTGCTCAGCGGCGTGGCCAGGCCCCCGGGTTGCCCCCTGGGCGCGGATCTCCCGGCGGACACCCCCGGCAGCTGGCTGCTGCTGGAGCTGCCGGAGATCAGCTACGGCGAGATGGTGGGCGACTCCTTCGACTACCGCGGTGAGGGTCTGGTCGCCGAGTTCATCACCGCGCAGGGCGGTGACGCACACGGCGGTGCACAGAGCGGCGAGCTCCCCGCGCCGGGACCCCGCGTGCACCGGATGAGCGTCGACTTCGGAGTGACCCTGCGCCAGGACGGGACCGGCCTCGAGGTCCAGCACTGGGCCTTCACCACGCTGCGCCCCTGGCCGCGGTGAGCAGCGCCGCCCGGCTCCCGCCCTCGCCGTCGGGCCGACGGACGGCGAGGCGGTCCTCCGGCCTGTCAGGAGGACCGGCGCACCCGCTGCCGCGGGAGGCGCAGCCGCTCCAGCGGCAGGAACGCCGCCCAGCACAGCGCGGTGGGCAGGAAGTGGATGCCCAGCAGCACCAGGGTGGAGACATGGAAGCCGAGGTACAGCGCGACCGCCGCGTACAGGGCCTTCCCGCGCAGGAACAGCACCACGGGGGAGAGGGTCTCCAGCGCGATCCCCGCCCACTGCGCAGGAATGAACACCCAGGGCGTGTACTCCACCAACCAGTGCGCGAGGCCGGTGCCGCGGCGTATCGAGGCCCAGGTGAGGATCGCGCTGTTGCCCCAGTTCGCGAGCGATCCCGAGTACAGGATCTTGGGGACGATGGAGAAGAAGTAGGTGGCCACCACCGCGATCTGGATCGCGCGCAGCGCCCAGCCGGCGGCCTCGCTGCGGGCGGGACCGCTGGTCATGGACCGGTCGTGCACGGCGACTGTGCCGTCGGGTCCGGGACCCGGCGCGCCTGCCACCGTGGGCAGCACGGCGACCGCCACCATCAGCGCCATGTGATCGTGGGCGATATAGCCGTAGGAGTTGCTGTAGAGCATCCACAGCCAGAACGCGATCGCGACCACCGTCCCGGTCAGCCGCGGCCGCCACCCCGCGATCCCCGCCGCGCAGCCGGCCAGGATCAGGACCAGCAGGGTGTACGCGATCGGTGCGGTCGCCGGCGGCAGGTGCAGCAGGCGGGCCAGCGCGACCGGCGTGAAGAACCCGGCGTTCCCGGCGTGGGCGAGCACGTCCCGCGAGAAGGTCAGCACGTCGATCGCCACGAAAGCGAAGATCAGCACCCGCAGCACCCGTACGCGGGCCAGCGGCAGCGCCGGGAACAGCACCGATCGGAGCCGGCCCGCAGGGCTCGTGCTGCTCACGGCGCCTCCCACCGGGTGACCTCGACCAGCTCGTCCTCGCCGTGTGCGGTGCCGTCCTGCAGCTGCGTGATCCGCTGGCACAGCACCAGCGCGTTCAGCGGCTCCCGATCGGCGTGACGCCGGTCGTACTCCGCCGCCAGCGGCGCCAGCAGCTGCGGGTCCGCTTCGATCGCGGCGAGGTTGTTCTCGACGTCGGCCCGCTCGATGCCCACGCTGCGCTGCCCGAACTGGATGTCGAAGGGTTCCTCGCCCTCCCGGATCCCCAGCAGGCAGGTGTTGACCACCTCGCCGTCGGGATCGGTGCCGCGGGAGAACTGGTCCAGCACCCCGAAGGGGAACAGGTCGTTGGACCGGGTCAGCCCACCCACGGCCAGCACCCCCACGCACGCCAGCACCACCAGCACCCGCCAGGTCATCGAGACCGCGGAGAGGCGAGAGGGGGAGGAGGGCACGGAAGGAGCGTATCGGGATCCCGTCGGTACCGGGGCCTGCGCTCGCCAGCCCGGCGCCCCATCCGTCGGGGCCTGGCGCCCCACCCGGCAGGCCCGGCACCCCATCCGTCGGGGCGCGGATGAAGGGGCCCGAGGGGCCGATGGCGCCGCCGACGGGGCAGGATCGCGGAGGCGCCGCTTGTACTCAATAATTCCGTCACTGTCATTCTTCTTTGTGGCAAATAGAGTAAAAGTTCCCCCAAGGATTGGCGCGGACTTGGCATCGGGAGTATTGAATGCCCTGGTGGGACGGGCATCGTGGGGTTGTGGGCCGACGTCTCGACGTCGGCCGTCCTCCACAGTTCTCTCCCGCATGTTTCCCCCGCGCCCCCTCCCAGGAGTTCCCGATGTCCGCACCCGCACGAGTCCCCACCCATCGCGCCGACGGCTCCGCGGTCTACTTCCGCGGCGCACGTGTCGCCCCGAAGATGGCCGCGGCCACCGGCGGCGCCGTGATCGCTGCGGGCCTGGGTGTCACCGGGGCCGGGGTCGCCTCGGCGGACACCGCCGTCTGGGATCGGGTCGCCCAGTGCGAGTCCACCGGCAACTGGTCGATCAACAACGGCAACGGCTACTACGGCGGCCTGCAGTTCTATCAGCCCACCTGGAAGTCCTTCGGCGGCCAGGAGTTCGCCACCTACGCGCATCAGGCCACCAAGTCCGAGCAGATCGCCGTCGCCCAGCGGGTGCTGGATCGCCAGGGCCCCGGCGCCTGGCCCGTCTGCGGCAAGCGCGCGGGCCTGACCCGCGCCAATGGTGGTGCGGACGCGAATGCACAGCCCGGCGAGCGCGGATCCGCCCCCTCCCGTGACAACGATCGTGTCTCTCCCGGTGCCCTCGCGGTCGACGGCAAGTTCGGCCCGGCCACCACCCGGGCCCTGCAGGGCTGGGTGGGCGTGAGCCAGGACGGCTCGCTCTCGCGAGGAGACATCAAGGCGCTGCAGGGCAAGGTCGGTGCCGTCCAGGACGGCAAGATCGGCTCGGAGACCACCCGCAAGCTGCGCGCCCAGATGGGTCTGGGCAGCAACGGGGTGTGGGACTTCCGCTCCAACTACTCCACCGTGAAGGCGCTGCAGGTCTTCCTCAACGACGGTGCTGTGTCGAGCGCGCCGTCGGCACCCTCCGCGCCGTCGGCCCCGAGCTCTGCCGACCTGGTCGTGGACGGGAAGTTCGGCCCGGCCACCACCCGGGCCCTGCAGGGCTGGGTGGGTGTGAGCCAGGACGGTTCGCTCTCCAGCAGCGACATCAAGGCGCTGCAGGGCAAGGTCGGCGCCGCCCAGGACGGCAAGATCGGCTCGGAGACCACCCGCAAGCTGCGCGCCGCGATCGGTCACGGCAACAACGGCGTCTGGGACTTCCGCACCAACTACTCCACCGTGAAGGCGCTGCAGCAGTACCTCAACGCCCACTGATCCACGGCGGGCAGCGCCCGCAGGAAGCATCACCGACGACGCGTCGGCCCCGTTCGGGGTCGGCGCGTCGTCGTCGTTGTGCGCCAGGTCTCCCCTTTGCGGTCCGGGAGAGGTATAGTCACATTCCAGGCAATAGGGACAAGTAAGGCAAAACGGACATCACGCCACGATCGACCGCGGCGAAGCGGGCGGGCCGGGCTCGATCCGATCGCCCGTCCCCTCCCTCGGCACTGAGAGGCACACGTGGCATTACCGCAGGCAGTGAACGCAGCTGGACCATCGATCCCGCTCTTCGGCGACCGGCATCCGCTGCGGGTCCCCGTCCGTCCGGCGAAGTCCCGCCGCACGGATCGCCGCGATGACCGTCTGCTGGTCTCGGCGATCGTCGCGGCAGATCTGCTGGCCCTCGCCCTGGCCTGCGTGGTCGCCCTCGTGATCCGCCAGAATCTTGCGTTCCTGGACTCCGCCCCGAACCTGCCCGAGTCCGTGCTGCGCAGCGCGGCAGTGATCGCGCTCGCCTGGATGTTCGCGCTGCGGTTCTCGGGGGCGACCAACCCCCGCCTGGTCTCGGCCGGGCCCGAGATCTACCGCAACGTGCTGATGGGGAGCCTCGGCGCCGTGGGCATCATCGGGGCCGTCCTCTTCCTGACCGACTACCCGCTCTCGCGCCCCTTCTTCGTCACCCTGTTCCTGGCGGGCCCGCTCTTCCTGCTGCTGGTGCGGGTCATCACCCGGCGCTGTGTGAATCTCGCCCGGACCCGCGGGCACCTGCGCTCGCAGGTGCTGGTGGTCGGCTCCACGGGGCATGTGCGCGGCATCGTGCGCACCCTGACCCGCGAGGTCTGGCTGGGCTACGACGTGGTCGGGGCGATCGCCCCGATCAGCGACGAGCGGCGCGAGGAGGATGCCGGGGTGCCGATCCTCGGCGACGAATCGCAGCTGCTGGATCTGGTGCGTGCCGAATCGCCCGACATCGTGCTGTTCACCGCAGGATCCTCCGCGAGCGCCGAGGAGTTCCGGCGTGTGGCCTGGGAGCTCGAGGGCCTCGAGGTCGGGGTGATCGTGGTGCCGGCCGTCAGTGAGATCTCCGGGGATCGGATCCGGATGCGGCCCGTGGCCGGACTGCCGCTGGTGCACATGGACCTTCCCCGTTCCCGCAAGGCCCTGAAGAAGGGCAAGCGCCTCTTCGACATCGCGGCCAGCGCCCTGCTGCTGCTGATGCTGTCCCCGATCCTCGCGGTCGTGGCGCTCTGCGTGCACCTCGGGGACGGGGGAGGTGTCGTGTTCCGCCAGCAGCGCGTGGGGCGCACCGGGCAGCCCTTCGAGTTCCTGAAGTTCCGCTCGATGGTGATGGACGCGGAGGCCCGCCGGGCGGAGCTCGAGCAGCTCGCCCGCGACCGCGGGAACGACGTGCTGTTCAAGATGTCCGACGATCCCCGCATCACCCGGGTCGGGAAGTTCCTGCGACGCTACTCGCTCGATGAGCTGCCACAGCTGTGGAACGTGCTGCGCGGGGATATGAGCCTGGTCGGGCCGCGGCCCGCCCTGCCCCAGGAGGTCAGCGGCTATGACGGCGACGCCCACCGGCGCCTGGCCGTGCGGCCCGGCATCACTGGCCTGTGGCAGGTCTCCGGGCGCAGCGACCTCTCCTGGGACGACACCGTGCGACTGGACCTGTTCTATGTCGACAACTGGTCCTTCATGCAGGACCTCCTGATCCTGGTGCGCACCGCGCGCGCCGTGCTGGCCTCCCGGGGCGCGTACTGAGCGACGCTTCCCCCGGGGCGGGGTGACACCTCCGCAGGAGAGACGTGCTGAGCTCTCCGGCGGGGGTGTTCCGCTGTCCGGGGTCAAGGGGTGGGTCGACGTCCCGGGCTCGACCTCCGGGGCCACGGCTGAGACGCCGCGCGCGCAGCGTGGAGCCGGCGCGCGCCGCTCGCGAAGGACCCCGGAGAGGATCTGCTCCTCTCCGGGGTCCGTTCATCCTGCGAAGTGCGGGCGCGGCCCGCTCAGCGCGCCGTCCGCGTGCTCCGGCTGGTCAATGCACTCCGGACGACTGGAGGCTCGCCGGTGCGGTCGCCTCCGAGGTCGCGGTGATCGCGGCGAGCGCTCGCCGCAGGGCGGTGCTGGAGGTGTGCATGGTGTAGGGGAGGTAGGTGATCTCGACCCCCACCTCGGCGAACTGCTCCTCGAGCAGAAGACCCTTGGGGGTGCCGCGCCAGTCGTCGCCCTTGAAGAAATGGGTGAAGCGGACCTCGCGCCAGGCGTCGAGCTTCGAGGGGCTGGTCTCGATGTGGACCTGATCGACGAAGCGCAGGCTCCTCACGATCGCGGCGCGCTCCTCGGTGGGGATGACGGGCTCGATGCCCTTGACCTCGCGGAGCATCTCGTCGCTCACCACCCCGGCGATCAGGACGTCGCACTGCTGCCTGGCCCGGCGCAGGAGGTTCAGATGGCCGACGTGGAAGAGGTCGAACGCCCCTGCTGCGTAACCGATCCGCATGGTCTGCTCCTGCTCATCGCGCCGACAGTGCTGACCTGCCGAACTCACCCCAGAAGACTACCTGGCAATTGCCGCAAAAGGTAGAAAACGGACATTCCTATCTTCTGGCGAGTCCGCTGGCGGGGTCGTGGCGGCGCCGACCTGCCGTGAATGGCCGATGCTAGGGATGACGGCGCATGACCTCCCGCGACCCTGTGCGAACGGCGCCGTCCCCCAGGTTCATACGGCCACACGATTCTTTTCGCCCGCCGGTCCGGGCCCGTAGTTTTCCGGCCATGACCGCCACCACCACGCTGCCCGAGCTCGAGCGCACCGCCCCTGTGCGCCACCGCCCCGCGCTCAGCTACGAGCTGTTCCCTGCGCGGTCCGACCACTCCTTCGAGCGGCTGCGCGAGACCGTCGTCCAGCTCGAGGCGACCGCCCCCGACTACGTCTCGGTCACCAGCCGCGCCGGGCACGGCAACCTCGGCCGCGTCCTCGAGCTCACCGAGCACGTGCTCGCCGAGACCAACCTGCGCCCCCTGGTGCACCTGACCTCGATCGGTTCGACCCGCGACCAGCTGGCTACGATCATCCATGCCCTGCTGGACCGGGGAGTGCGAGGGATCCTCGCCCTGCGCGGCGATCAGCCCGCCGGGCACCGCCTCGAGGACGACGAGATCCCCTTCGCCCGCCCGCTGATCGAGCTGATCCGTGAGAGCGAGCGCGAGCGCACCGCCGGGCTCGCCGGCGGGCGCGTCAGCATCGGCGTGGCCGCCTACCCGCACCGTCACCCGGAGTCACCTACCACCAGCCACGACACCGAGGTGCTGGTCGCCAAGGAGCGGGCCGGTGCTGACTTCGCCATCACCCAGGTGTTCTTCGACGCCGCCACCTACTGCGGTCTGCTCGAGCGCTCCCGCGCCGCCGGGATCCGGATGCCGCTGGTGCCCGGCTTCGTGCCCGCCACGAACCCCCGGCGCCTCGAACGGCTGGCCGTCCTGAGCGGCGTCGAGCCCCCACGCGATCTGCTCCACCAGCTGGAGCTCGCCGCCTCCGACGCCGAACGCCGCCGGATCGGAGTGCGCTTCACCGTCGACCTCGCTACCCGGGTGCTCGATGCCGGCGCCCCCGGACTGCACCTGTTCACCTTCAACCAGCACACCGACGCCCTCGACGTGCTCGACCACCTCGACCTGGACCGCTGGTCCGCCCCCTCGCTAGGAGATACCCGATGACCCTCGATCACACCCCACTGCCCGCCGCCACCCCGGTCGGCTACCCCCGCATCGGCCCCGACCGTGAGCTGAAGAGAGCCGAGGAGGCCTACTGGGCCGGCCGCATCGACCGCACCGAGTTCGCCCGCCGCACCCGCGAGCTGCGCCGCGCCACACGAGCCCGCCTCGCAGCGCTCGGCCTGGATGCCGCCGCCGCCGCCCCGGAGTCCTTCTCCCTCTACGACCAGGTGCTGGACGCCGCGCTCACCGTCGGCATCATCCCGGACCGCCTCGCCCCCGTGGTGGGGGCGGACGGCACGATCGACGACGACGGGCTCTTCGCCCTCGCCCGCGGCACCGCCGAGCAGCAGCCGCTGGAGATGACCAAGTGGTTCGACACCAACTACCACTACCTGGTCCCCGAGATCGGGCCCGGCACCGACCTCCACCTCGCCTCGACCCGCGTGGTGGACCTGTTCACCGAGTCCCTCGAGGACGGTGCTGGCACCCGTCCGGTCCTGGTCGGCCCCCTGACCCTGCTGCTGCTGGCCAAGCCGCAGGACGGCGCCCCCGCTGGCTTCGACCCCCTGGACCGCCTCGATGAGGTCGTGGAGATTTACGCGGAGCTCCTCGCGGCGCTGCGCGCGGCCGGTACCCCCTGGGTGCAGCTGGATGAACCCGCACTGGCCGCGGACCAGCGCGTCGATGCAGCCGAGCTCGCCGAACTCCTGCAGCGCTCGACCGGCCGCCTCGCCGCGCACCCGGACCGCCCCCAGCTGCTGGTGACCACACCGTACGGCGGCATCGGTGACCTGCTGCCGGCGCTGCTGGCCACCGGCGCGGAGGCCGTGCACCTGGATCTCACCCGAGGCGAGCTGCCCACTACCGCGCAGCTGGCCGGCGTGGACACGGTGCAGCTGGTCGCCGGGCTCGTCGAGGGCCGCTCCGTGTGGCGCACCGATCTGCCGACGGCCGCCGCGCGCCTGGCCGAACTCCGCGCCCGGGTCACCGCAGCCGGGGGAGAGGCCGACGCAGTCGTCGTCTCCACCTCCGTCTCCCTGCAGCACGTCCCCCACACCCTGGAGGCGGAGACGTCGCTGCCCGCAGAGCTGAGGGCCACCCTCGCCTTCGCGGACGAGAAGCTCACGGAGCTGGTCACCCTGGCCACCGGTGGCGTCGAGGAGGGGTCCGTCGACGGCCCTCGCTCCGTGCCCCGCACCTTCGAGGGAGTCCGCGTGGACGCCGTCCGTGAGCGCGCCGCGGCGGTGGCGCCCGCCGACACCGAGCGTGCCGCGTACGCCGAGCGGGCCGAGGAGCAGCGCCGGGCCCTGGGCCTGCCCGACCTGCCCACCACCACCATCGGCTCGTTCCCGCAGGTCGCCGAGGTGCGGGCGGCCCGCGCCGCCCACCGACGCGGCACGCTCGACGCCGCGGGGTACGAGCAGGCGATGAAGGACGAGATCGCCCGGGTGATCACCCTGCAGGAGGAGCTCGGGCTGGATGTCCTGGTCCATGGTGAGCCCGAGCGCAACGACATGGTCCAGTACTTCGCCGAGCACTTCGAGGGCTTCGCGACCACCGAGCACGGCTGGGTGCAGTCCTACGGCTCCCGCTGCACCCGCCCCTCGATCCTGTTCGGCGATGTGCACCGCCCCGCCCCGATCACCGTGGACTGGTCGACCTACGCCCAGTCGCTGACCCCGCATCCCGTCAAGGGCATGCTCACCGGGCCGGTCACCATCCTCGCCTGGTCCTTCGTGCGCGACGACCAGCCGCTTGGGGACACCGCCGCCCAGGTGGGCCTGGCACTGCGCGACGAGGTCACCGACCTCGAGGCCGCCGGGATCCGCATCGTGCAGGTCGACGAGCCGGCCCTGCGGGAGCTGCTGCCCCTGCGTGAGGCCGAGCAGGCGGACTACCTGGACTGGTCTGTGCGCTCCTTCCGCCTGGCCACCTCCGGAGCGGCCGCGGCCACGCAGATCCATACCCACCTCTGCTACAGCGAGTTCAATGTGGTCCTCGGCGCGATCGACGCCCTGGACGCGGATGTCACCTCGATCGAGTCCGCCCGCTCCCGCGGCGAGATCCTCGAGGCCCTCGAGCCCGGCGCGTTCCTCCGCGGCATCGGCCCTGGCGTGTGGGACATCCACTCCCCGCGCGTGCCCGGCCCGACGGAGATCGCCGAGCAGCTGCGCCGCGCCCGCGCGGTGGTCGACCCCGGCCGGCTGTGGGTGAACCCCGACTGCGGTCTGAAGACCCGCGGCTACGTCGAGACCGAGGCGAGCCTGCGCCATCTCGTGCAGGCGGCCCGCGAGGTGCGTGCCGAGGCGACGGCGACGGCGAGCGTCTGAGGCGCGGCGGCCCGGGCACGGTTCGGGCCGCCCCTCCCTTTCATTTTCCGGGCAAATCGGACATACTGGTCCCATGAGAGGGATCATTCTTGCCGGTGGCACGGGGTCACGACTGCACCCGTTGACGATCGGCGTTTCCAAACAGCTGATGCCGGTGCACGACAAGCCGATGATCTACTACCCGCTGAGCACCTTGCTGCTCGCAGGGATCCGGGAAGTCCTGATCATCACGACACCGGAGGATCAGGCGGCCTTCCGTCGGGTGCTGGGTGACGGCGAGCGCTTCGGCATCGATCTGCAGTACGCGGTGCAGCCGTCACCGGACGGGCTGGCACAGGCGTTCACCATCGGCGAGGAGTTCCTCGATGGGGGCTCGGCCGCGCTGGTCCTCGGCGACAACCTGTTCTACGGGCAGGGGATGGGGGCGCAGCTGCGCCGCCATCAGGAGCTGGAGGGTGCGGCCGTGTTCGGCTACTGGGTCAACGATCCCCGGGCCTATGGCGTGGTGGAGATGGGTCAGGACGGCCGGGCCCTCTCCCTGGAGGAGAAGCCGACCCATCCCCGCTCGAACCTGGCGGTGCCGGGACTGTACTTCTATGACGAGACGGTGGTGGAGCGGGCCAGGGCCCTGACCCCGTCGGCACGAGGGGAGCTGGAGATCACCGATCTGAACCGCACGTATCTCGAGGACGGGTCCCTGCAGGTCGAGGTGCTCACCCGGGGAACGGCGTGGCTGGACACCGGGACCTTCGAGGACCTCGCTGCGGCGGGGGAGTTCATCCGCACCGTCCAGCAGCGGCAGGGGCTGTCCATCGGCGCACCCGAGGAGGTGGCCTGGAGGATGGGCTACCTCAGCGATGAAGAGCTGCGCGAGCGGGCGCTGCCGCTGGTGAAATCCGGCTACGGCCGCTACCTGCTCGACGCCCTCGAGCGCGAGCTCGCCGACCGTCCCCTCCAGCTCAGCCCGTCGGCGGCGGCACTGCGAGCGTCGGCATGAGCGCCCGTCATCTCCTGGTCACCGGTGGTGCGGGGTTCATCGGCTCCGCTTTCGTCCATCACGTCATCGAGCGCACCGAGGACACGGTCACGGTGCTGGACAAGCTCACCTATGCCGGTCATCGCGCCTCGCTCGAGGATCTGCCGGCGTCCCGAGTCCGCCTGGTGGTGGGCGATGTGGCCGACGCCGCCGTGGTGGACCCGCTGGTCGCGAGCGCCGATGCGGTGGTGCACTTCGCGGCGGAGTCCCATAACGACAACTCGCTGCACGATCCGGGCCCGTTCCTGCAGTCCAACCTCATCGGCACCTTCACGCTGCTGGAGGCGGTGCGGCGGCACGGGACGAGGTTCCACCACATCTCGACCGACGAGGTCTACGGCGATCTCGCGCTCGATACGCCGGAGCGGTTCACCGAGTTCACCCCGTACAACCCCTCCAGTCCCTACTCGGCCACGAAGGCAGGCAGTGATCTGCTGGTGCGGGCGTGGGTGCGGTCCTTCGGGGTGGCGGCGACGATCTCGAACTGCTCGAACAACTACGGTCCGCGCCAGCATGTGGAGAAGTTCATCCCGCGGCAGATCACGAACCTGATCGACGGGATCCGTCCCCGGCTGTACGGGGCGGGGTTGAACGTGCGCGACTGGATCCATGCCGAGGACCACTCCAGCGCCGTGCTGCGGATCCTGGAGGCCGGGGAGATCGGGCGGACGTATCTGATCGGGGCCGACGGGGAGAAGAACAACAAGCAGGTCGTGGAGCTGATCCTGACCATGATGGGCCGCGACAGCGACGACTACGACCACGTCGCCGACCGGCCCGGGCACGATCTGCGCTACGCGATCGACGCCGCGCCCCTGCGCGATGAGCTGCAGTGGTCCCCGCGGTTCCGGGACTTCGAGGCCGGTCTGGCTGCGACGATCCTGTGGTATCGGGAGAATGAGGACTGGTGGCGTCCGCAGAAGGCCGCCACCGAGGCGAAGTACCAGGCCGTCGGGCAGTGACCGCGCAGGCGGTCCGCTGCCGCCGCGCGATCGAGAGGACCCTATGACCGAGCTCGCCGTCCATCCCACGCCGATCCCGGGCCTGCTGGTGATCGATCTGCCCGTGCACGGTGATGCGCGCGGCTGGTTCAAGGAGAACTGGCAGCGGGAGAAGATGGTCGCTGCAGGGCTGCCGGACTTCGGCCCGGTGCAGAACAACATCTCCTTCAACCACGCCGTGGGCGTGACCCGCGGGATCCATGCCGAGCCCTGGGACAAGTTCATCTCCGTCGCCACCGGGCGCGTGTTCGGTGCCTGGGTGGATCTGCGTGAGGGGCCCAGCTTCGGCGCGGCCTACTGGCACGAGATCGGCCCGGACGTGGCGATCTTCGTCCCCCGCGGCGTGGGCAACGCCTTCCAGACCCTCGAGGCGCCGGCCGCCTACACCTACCTCGTCACCGATCACTGGTCCGAGGCGGCGCAGGCGCAGTACACCTTCCTGCACCTGGCCGATGAATCCGCCGCGATCCCCTGGCCGATCCCGCTGACGGACGCGGAGCTCTCGGTCAAGGACCAGAACCATCCACGCCTGGCGGACGTCGTGCCCGTCCCGCCGCAGCGCACCCTGGTGATCGGTGGGAACGGCCAGCTCGGCCGTGCCTTATCGGCGCTCTGGAAGGACCGCACCGACGTCGACGTCGTCGGCCGTGACCGGCTGGACCTCGCCGATCCCGCGAGCCTGGACGCCTTCGACTTCTCGCCCTACGCCGTGATCGTCAACGCCGCCGCCTTCACCGCGGTCGACGCGGCGGAGACCACCGACGGACGGCGAGAGGCATGGGCCGTGAACGTCACCGGCCTCGGCCGCCTGGTCGAGGCCGCCCGCTCCCACCATGCCGCCCTCGTGCACGTCTCCAGCGACTACGTCTTCGATGGCTCGCAGGACGTGCACGGTGAGGACGAACCGCCCAGCCCCCTCGGCGTCTACGGGCAGACCAAGGCCGCCGGCGATCAGCTCGTGGCCACCCTGCCGGAGCACTACATCGTCCGCACCAGCTGGGTCATCGGCGAGGGCGGGAACTTCGTCGCCACCATGGCGGGCCTCGCCCAGCGCGGCATCGACCCGGCCGTGGTCGATGACCAGATCGGCCGCCTCGCCTTCACCGACGATCTCGCCGCTGCGATCGATCACCTGCTCACGCATCGCCCCGCGGCCGGGGTCTTCAACGTCACCTGCGACGGTGAGCCGGCCAGCTGGGCACGCCTCGCCTCCGAAGTGTTCGCTCTGACCGGCCATGACCCGGCTCGCGTGAGCCCCGTCAGCACTGCGGAGTATTACGCCGACAAGGACGGCATCGCCCCCCGCCCGGCCCACTCGACCCTGGACCTGTCCAAGATCCGCGCCACCGGCTTCACCCCGCGCGAGCAGCTCGCCGCGCTGCGCGAGCATCTGCGAACGGGTGCGCCGTCCTGACCCTGCGCTCGCGCACCAGGGCGAACAGCGGGCACGGGCCGCCCACCCTCTGTGCCACCCTGAGCCCATGACCCTCCCCGCCGACAGTCACGTGCACAGCGAGTTCTCCTGGGACACCGGGGGCCCCGACAGCGCCGCCCGCGGCACCATGGAGGCCACCTGCGCCCGCGCCGTGCGCATCGGGCTGCCGGCGCTGTTCTTCACCGAGCACCTCGACCTCGAGACCGCCTGGTTCACCGATCCCGAGGACTTCGGCGACCACGAACGGCACCTGGTGGGGGAGGACGGGATCGTCGCCGTGCCCCGCTTCGACGTCGAGGGCTACTTCGAGAGCATCGAGCGCTGCCGGGCCGCGTTCCCGCTCCTGCGGATCGGCACCGGGCTCGAGGTGGGCCAGCCCCATCTCCGTCTCGAAGCCGCCGCGACCGATCTGGACCTGACCCGCTTCGACCGGATCCTCGGCTCGCTGCACACCCTCGAGTTCGAAGGCCGACGGGTCGAGCCCAACACCCTGTACCGCCGGCTACCCGCAGAAGAAGTGGTGCGCCGCTACCTCGCCGAGATCCCCGACCTGGTGGCCGGGGACGAGCCCTTCGAGATCGTCACCCACCTGGACTATGCGCTGCGCTACTGGCCCGAGGACGAAGAGGGACCGTTCGACCCGCGCAGCGTCGAACAGGAGCTGCGCGGTGCGATGGCCGTGATCGCCCACAGCGGCCGCGCTCTCGAGATGAACACCCGCCGACTCTGGCCCTGGATGCCGCAGTGGTGGGCCGAGGAGGGCGGTCGCGCGATCAGCCTGGGCAGCGATGCCCACACCCCCGCGGCGCTCGCCCACGGCTTCCCCGAGGCGGCGGCGATGGTCGAGGCGGTCGGCTTCAAGCCCGGTCGCGATCCGCGCGAGCTCTGGCAGCGCTGACCGGGCGCTGACCTGGGAGCGCTCCTCCACCCGCTGCTTCGGGCCGCGCCGAACCCGGGACGTGCCCGCGGTGCACTCCGACCCGTATCCTCGTCGGGGCGGTACCCACCCGGAAACCGCCGCCCCGCGACGGCACGATGCCCACCCCCGCATCGTGCATCAGCAGCGGGAGCACAGCGCTCCGGTGAGGAGCACGGACGAGGAGGTCTGATGCGCGCACTGCGCAAGGTCGCGCCCGGAGCCGGGCTGGAATGGACAGACGTCGAAGAGCCCGGCTGCGGTCCCTGGGACGTGAAGGTGCGGGTGCTGCGTGCCGGGATCTGCGGCACCGACCTGCACATCCTCGACTGGGACGCCTCCGCCGAAGCGATGTGTGACGCGGTGCCCTTCACCCCGGGCCACGAGTTCTACGGCGAGGTGGTCGAGGTCGGTGAGGAGGTCGCCGACGTGCGCATCGGCGACCGCATCTCCGGCGAGGGCCACGTGGTGTGCGGGGTGTGCCGCAACTGTCGCGCCGGCCGCCGCCAGATGTGCATCCGCACCCGTTCCATCGGCGTGCAGCGCGACGGTGCCTTCGCCGAATACGTGACCCTCCCGCACCAGAACGTGTGGGTGCACGAGCACGACGGCGGCGAGGAGCTGATCAGCCCCGAGCTCGGTGCTGTCTTCGACCCGCTCGGCAACGCCGTCCACACCGCGCTGAAGTTCCCGGTGGTGGGGGAGGACGTGCTGATCACCGGCGCCGGCCCGATCGGACAGATGGCCGCCGCCGTCGCCCGCCACGCCGGGGCCCGCTACATCACCATCACCGACATCTCCCCGCAGCGCCTGGTCATGGCCGAGGACTGCGGCGCCGACGTGGTGCTCGACGTCGCCGACTCCCGTGTGCGTGATGCCCAGCGGCGCCTGGGGATGCGGGAAGGCTTCGACGTGGGATTGGAGATCTCCGGGCAGGCCCGAGCCCTGCAGGAGATGATCGAGAACATGAACCACGGCGGTCGGATCGCGCTGCTGGGCCTGCCCTCGAAGCAGTTCGAGATCGACTGGACCATGGTCGTCACGCGGATGATCACCCTGCAGGGCATCTACGGCCGCGAGATGTTCGAGACCTGGAACGCGATGTCCGCGATGCTCAGCACCTCGGAGACGCTCCGCGCCGCCATCACCCGCACCATCACCGACGTGCTGCCCGCCAGCCAGTGGGAGCGCGGCTTCGAGGTCGCCAAGGCCGGCACCGCAGGGAAGGTCGTGCTGGACTGGAGCACACTGGACGACTGACCCGCCGCCCCTCACCCCGTCCGCACCCCGCGCCGCCCGCCTTTCACCCCGGGCGTCCCTCATCCCGACCACCCCGCACCCCGCGACGCACACCGCCCCGCACGCCGCGCACCCCGACCGCTGCGCACCCCGACCGCATCGCGAAAGGTTCCACCCGGACGGTACTTTTCCCGACGTCGCGTCTCCCGACCGGACCCGCGTCGTGAAAAGTTCCGCCTCAGCGGTACTTCTCTCGCCGCTGCTGTAGATCGCTCATCGCCACCGACCCCGCCCCACCCCTGGAAGGACTCCCATGTACACCGCCCTCAAGGACCAGCTGACCGCCGAGCTCGCCGAGATCGAGCAGGCCGGAACCTTCAAGCACGAGCGCGTCATCTCCACCGCGCAGGGGAACCGGATCACCGCGGGCCCGATCGGCCGTGACGGCGCGGAGGTGCTGAACTTCTGCGCCAACAACTACCTCGGCCTGGCGGATGACCCCCGACTGCTCGAGGCCGCGAAGAAGGCCCTGGACGAGCGCGGCTTCGGCATGGCCTCGGTGCGGTTCATCTGCGGCACCCAGGACCTCCACCTGCAGCTCGAGCGCGCCGTCTCCGACTTCCTGGGCACCGAGGACACGATCCTGTTCTCCTCCTGCTTCGACGCCAACGGGGCTGTGTTCGAGCCGCTGTTCGGCACGGAGGACGCGATCATCTCCGATGCGCTGAATCACGCCTCCCTGATCGACGGCATCCGCCTGTCCAAGGCCGCCCGCTTCCGCTACCGCAATGCGGACCTCGACGACCTGCGCACTCAGCTCGAGGCGGCCGCGGCCCTGCGCGACGGGCAGGGCGCCCGCCGCACCATCATCGTCACCGACGGCGTCTTCTCCATGGATGGCTACCTCGCCCCGTTGCCGGGCATCTGCGACCTCGCCGAGGAGTTCGGTGCGCTGGTGATGGTCGATGACTCCCACGCCACGGGCTTCATGGGCGCCACCGGCGCCGGCACCCCCGAGCACTTCGGGGTCTCGGATCGCATCGACCTCTTCACCGGCACCTTCGGCAAGGCGCTCGGCGGTGCCAGCGGAGGCTACGTCTCCGGTCGCGGCGAGATCGTGGCGATGCTGCGCCAGAAGGGGCGCCCCTATCTCTTCTCCAACTCGCTGGCCCCGTCGATCGTGGCCGCCACCCTCACCGCGCTCGAGCTGGTCGAGGGCAGCGGCGAGCTGCGCGAGACCCTGTTCCGCAACGCCGAGCTGTTCCGTCGGCGGATGAGCGAGGAGGGCTTCGAGCTGCTGCCCGGCGAGCACGCGATCGTCCCGGTCATGTTCGGGGATGCGTCCCTCGCGGCGAAGGTCGCCGACGCGATGCTCGAGAACGGCGTGTTCGTCACCGCCTTCTCCTACCCGGTGGTCCCGCAGGGCAAGGCCCGGATCCGGGTGCAGCTCTCCGCCGCACACACCGAGGCCGATATCGAGACCGCGGTCCAGGCCTTCGTCGCCTCCCGCGCCGCGGTCCAGGGGGAGTGACCCCCGGCGGGCCCGATCTCGCCGCACCCCGGCCGTGTGCCGGCCCGGCCTGGTCCGACTCGCTCCGGTCGGCTGCATCCAGTGGCGCTCACCCAGCATGCGCGCCCCGTCTGCGCGGTGGTGTGCTGGCAGAGCGCCGGTGGATGCATCGGAGCGGTAGGGCTGACTACCGCTGCTCGTGCTGACCGCCTCTGCCCGCCCCGCCTCTGCCCGCCCCGGCTCTGCCCGCCCCGGCTCCGCCCGCCCCGGCTCAGCCGCCCAGCCGCATCCAGTCGTCGGTGCGGACCCGCAGGCCGAGGCTGATCGCCCGCAGCACCATGAACAGGAAGTTGCAGGCCAGCCAGAGCATCGCCAGGCCCAGCGGCCCCTCCGGCGACCACCACGCCACCGCGATGGCGCCCGGCATGATGGCGACTGCGATCAGAGCCCCGACCTTCGCGAGGTACGGAGCGTCGCCCGCCCCCATCAGCACGCCGTCCAGCACGAATACGTATCCGGCCACCGGCTGGGCGAGCACCAGCACCCAGAGCGCGGCACGCAGGTTCTCCTGCACCGCGAGGTCGGGGGTGAACCAGCCGGGGACCACGTAGCTGGCTCCCAGCAGGATCACCGACACTGCCGCGCCGCCGCCCACCCCCCAGCTCATCAGGCGCCGGGTCACCGCATGCACGGTGGCCGGGTCCGAGGCGCCCAGGTAGCGACCGGTCAGGGCCTGGCCCGCGATCGCCAGGGAGTCCAGCGCGAGGGAGAGCGCCGTGAACACGGTCGTGGCGAGCTGGTGGGCGGCGAGCTGCACATCACCCAGGCGGGTGGCGACCACGGTCGCGGCGATCACGACCACGCGGAGCCCGAGCGTGCGCACGAACATCGGCACCGCATCTCGGCCCACGGCCACCAGGTTCCCCAGGTGCGGGGTCAGCGAGATGGCTTCCCGGCGGGCGCGGTGGACGATCACCCCCAGCAGCACGGCCACCATGCCCCACTGGCACACGACGGTGCCGAGCGCGGAGCCGGCGATCCCCAGGTCCAGGCCGAAGATCAGCACGGCGTTCAGCGGGATGTTCACCAGCGCCCCGCCGACGGCCACCACCAGCGGCAGCTTCGCATCCTGCAGGCCGCGCACCAGACCGGTCGCGGCTTGGACGGCGAGCATCGCCGGCAGCCCGAACGCGCTGATGCGCAGATAGATCAGCGCCTCGGTGAGGACGTCGGGGGAGGGCCCGAAGGCGGCCAGCAACGGCTCCCCGGCCACCACCAGCAATGCGGTGGCCAGCGCGCCGACCACCAGCGCGAGCCAGCAGGCGTCGATCCCGCGGGAGATCGCCTCTCGGGTGCGGCCGGCGCCGAAGGAGCGGGCCACCGCCGCGGTCGTGGAGTAGGCCAGGAAGATCGCCAGGCCCACGATCGTGGTGAGCACGGTCGAGGCCAGGCCCAGGCCGGCCAGCGAGGTGGTCGAGACCCGCGCGATGAAAGCCGAGTCGGTGAGGAGGAACAGTGGCTCCGCCACCAATGCACCGAGGCTCGGGATCGCCAGCAGCAGGATTTCCCGGTCCACCGTCCGCCGAGCGCGCTCCTCACGGGGGGAGTGATCGGGGAAGAAGAGGCAGACACTCCTCTATTGTGCGGCCCGGTCACCGACGATCGTCGGATCCGAATTCGCAGACAGTCGTGAGAGAGTTCCCGCGGAGGACTCGACGCCGCCCTGAGGGTATGGCGACGGGCCGGACCGCCACCCGTCGCGCACGATCCCAGAGGAGCAGGATGAATCGCCTCGCCACGCTGAGCCTGAACAACAGGTCCTTCATCGCCCTGGTGTGCATCGCCGTGTCGATCATCGGCATGCTGATCATGACCACGATGCGCCAGGAGCTCATCCCCTCGGTCTCGCTGCCGCAGATCCAGGTGATGACCACCGCTCCCGGCTCCTCCTCCGAGCAGGTGCAGGATCGGATCACCGGTCCTGTCGAGCAGTCCGTCAGCGGGCTGGAGAACGTCGAGGGCACCTCGTCGAGCTCACAGGCGGGCATGTCGATGGTCACCGTCGAGCTCACCTACGGCTCCGACGTGGCTCGTGCCTCCAACCAGGTCGACGCCGCGCTGAGCCGCATCGAGGACCAGCTGCCGGAGTCCGCGGACCCGCAGGTGATCGCCGGCGGCACCAGTGATCTGCCGGCCGTGGTGCTGTCCGTCTCCTCGGATCTGGACCCCTCCGACCTCGCCTCCCGGCTGGATGCCTCGGTCACCTCCGAGCTCGAACGCGTCGACGGCGTCTCCTCGGTGGCCGTGATCGGTGCCCCTGAACAGATCGTGCGCATCACCCCGGACGAGGATGCCCTCGCGGAGAACGGCCTCACCGAGGACGACATCTCCACCGCTCTGGACGCCAGCGGGCTCTCCCTGCCCGGCGGGTCCGTCGTGGACGGGGACCGCACGCTGGACGTGGTGCTCGGCCAGGGCGTCGGCAGCATCGAGAGCCTCGAGCAGATCGTGCTGATGCCAGCAGACAGCGGCGGCCAGGACACGGAGGGCCCGGACGCGGCGCAGGGGCAGCAGCCCGCGCAGCCGGTCACCCTCGACGAGGTCGCCTCCGTCGAGCGCACCATCCAGGACCCCACCTCGATCTCCCGCACCAACGGCCGTGAATCGCTCGTGGTGATGGTGACCGCGACGGTCGACGGCAATGTCGTGGACGTCTCCGAGGGCGTCGAAGGGGTGCTCGCAGACACGCTGCCGGGCGTCGGCGGCAACGCGAAGGCGGACGTCGTCTTCGACCAGGCCCCCTTCATCCAGGAGTCGATCCTCGCGCTCGCCGAGGAGGGCCTGCTGGGCCTGCTCTTCGCCGTCGGCGTGATCCTGCTGTTCCTGCGTCGGGTGCGGCCGACGGTCGTCACCGCGATCTCGATCCCCACCTCGCTGCTGATCGCCTTCATCGGCATGTACGTCACCGGGTACACGCTGAACATGCTGACCCTGGCGGCGCTGACCATCTCCATCGGCCGGGTGGTCGACGACTCGATCGTGGTGATCGAGAACATCATGCGCCACCTCGCCTACGGCAAGACCAAACGCAGAGCGATCCTCGACGCGGTCGGGGAGGTCGCCGGCGCCATCACCGCCTCGACCCTCGCCACCGTGGTGGTGTTCCTGCCGATCGCGGTGGTCGCCGGGATGGCCGGGGAGCTGTTCCGGCCCTTCGCGCTGACCGTCGGCATCGCGATGCTCTCCTCGCTGCTGGTGGCGCTGACCATCGTCCCCGTGCTCGCCTACTGGTTCCTCAAGGCGCCCAGGGGCCAGGAGTCCGTCGATCCCGACGACGCCGCCCAGGTCGCACGGATCCGCGAGCAGGCGGAGGAGAAGGAGGAGAGCAGCTGGCTGCACCGGATGTACGCACCGCTGCTGCACCTGGTCACGGATTCGCTGCCCCGCCGCCTGCTCACCGTCGGCGCATCGATCCTGGTGCTGGTGGGCACGGTGTTCCTGATCCCGCTGGTGAACATCAGCTTCCTCGGCGACACCGGCCAGAACATCGCCTCCCTCACCCAGACCCTCCCCGCCGGCAGCAGCCTCGAGCAGTCCTCCGACAAGGCCGCTGAGAGCGAGGAGGCGCTGTTGGATCTCGACGGTGTCCAGACCGTCCAGACCACCATCGGCGGCGGCGGCTTCGGCTTCGGCGGTGCCAGCTCGAACGAGGTCAGCTTCTCGATCACCACTGATCCCGATGCCGACCAGGAAACTCTGCTCGACACGATGGTGACGACCCTCGAGGCCCTGCCCGAGCCCGGCACCATCGAGGCAGCGGACATCGCCTCACCCACCGGCTCCAGCTCCGTGGACATCCTCATCACCGGGCCCACCACCGAAGCCCGCCAGGAGGCGAACGATGCGATCCTCGCCGAGCTCGATCCGCTGCCCAGCGGCGTCTCCGAGGTCAGCAGCGATCTCCAGGCGGACCAGCCCACCGCGGTGGTCACCGTGGACCGGGAGGCCGCCGCCCAGCGCGGACTCACCGAGGAGGCCGTGATCGGGATGGTCGCCCAGCAGATGTACCCCGGCGCGATCGGGACCATCACCCTGGACGACAACGAGCTGGACATCTACGTCGCAGGCGGCGAGAACATCGACACCTTCACTCAGCTGAAGGACCTGACGCTGATGGGCTCGATCCCGCTGCAGGACGTCGCGACGGTCGAGGAGGAGCTCTCGCGCCCCTCGATCTCCACCCAGGACTCCCTGGAGACCGTCACCGTCTCCCTCACCCCGGCGAGCGAGGACGTCGGAGTGGCGACCGATGCGGCGAACGACGCGATCGAGGAGGCGGAGCTGCCCGAGGGCGTCGAGGCCACGCTCGGCGGCACCGCCGCGGACATCGACGAGACCTTCGGCCAGCTCGGCATCGCCATGCTCGCCGCGATCCTGCTGGTGTACGTGCTGCTGGTGTGGATCTTCAAGTCCCTGATCCAGCCGCTGATCCTGCTGGTCTCGATCCCCTTCGCCGCCACCGGTGCGCTGGGGCTGCTGGCCCTCACCGGCGTGCCGCTGGGGCTGCCCTCGATGATCGGCCTGCTGATGCTGGTCGGCATCGTGGTCACCAACGCGATCGTGCTGATCGACCTGGTCAACCAGTACAGACGTCACGGGATGACCCTTGACGAGGCTCTCCATGTGGGTGCCGCCAAGCGTCTGCGGCCGATCCTGATGACCGCCGCCGCGACCATCTTCGCGCTGGTCCCGATGGCGCTGGGCATCACCGGCAACGGCGGCTTCATCGCCCAGCCGCTGGCCGTGGTGGTCATCGGCGGCCTGGTCTCCTCGACCCTGCTGACCCTGGTCATCGTGCCGGTGCTCTACCGCATCGCCGAGGGCCCGGGGGAGCGCAAGCGGGTGAAGGAGGAGGCGCAGCTCGCCCAGCTGCGGGAGACCCGCGAGCGGGCCGAGGCGGAGAAGCGCCGGTCACGGGAACATGCCGCGACGGTGCCCGACGAGGGCTCAGCGGGCAGGGGCCACGTGGACACCGCAGACGACGAGCAGGGCAAGGGCCGTCGCGGCTCCCTCAAGGAACGTGGTGGGCTGCTGCGGATCCTGCGCGAGCGCCGCCGCCGCTGACCCCTCTGCGGATCGTTCCACAGCTCGTGCCGACCCCGCTGGCTTCACCACGGTCAACGGGGCCGCGCACGCCGAGGGAAGCACGTTGCTGCCGTCACCGGCGCATCGTAGTCTTCACAGACATGAGCCCACCGGGCGGAGGCGCCCTCGGACCTCTCGTCCGTCCGGGCCGGCGAAAGGGGCGATGATGCGGTCACCGATGGATGTCGTGGTGGGGATGGCGACCTTCCGTCGGCCCGAACTGCTGGCCGCACTGCTGCCGAAGGTCCTCGAACAGATCGAGGACTGCGCCTCGACCCCGGCGATGCCCTCCCGGTACCGGGTCGTCGTCGTCGACAACGATCCCGAGGAGAGCGCGCGGGAGGCCGTGGAGTCGGTGGGCGACCAGCGGATCAGCTATTGCCCTGAACCGCGCCCGGGGATCAGCGCCGCGCGCAACCGCATCCTGGACGAGGCCCATGACGCCGACGTGCTCGTCCTCCTTGACGACGATGAGACTCCCCACGCCGGATGGCTCGCGAGGATGCTGACCACGTACCTCGAGCACGACGCCGATGCGGTGAGCGGCCCGGTGCACGCGGTGTTCGAGGGCGAGGAGGATCCGTGGGTGGCCGCCGGCGGGTACTACCTCGGCCAGCGTCGCGAGGGAGTACGGACAGGCACGGTGCTGCAGCGGGCCGCGACGAACAATCTGCTGCTCGACATGGGTCAGGTGCGCCTGCTCGGCCTGCGGTTCGATGAGCGCTTCGGGCTGACCGGGGGAGAGGACTCCCTGTTCACCGGGCAGCTGACCGCAGCGGGAGGACGGATCATCTTCTGCGCCGAGGCGGTCGTGGACGATCTGGTACCCCGGGCGCGCAACACCCGTGCTTTCAACCTGGCCAGGCGCCGGGCCCAGGCGGCTACCCATGTGCGGGTCGAGCAGAACCTCGCCGTCTCACGGCGGGCCAGGGCGGCCAATGGTGCGCGCTGGTTCGTGATCGGATCCGGGCAGCTCGTCAAGGGTTCGGCCCTTGCGGTCATCGGCCGAATCACCGGCGATCTGCATCGGCAGGCGCAGGGAGAGGGGCGGGTTTCGAGCGGGATCGGTGTGCTGGGAGGGTGCGTGGGGATCGTGTCCGCGCCCTATGCGCGGCAGCGGAACGATCGGCGGCGGTGACGACGGGCTCCGCAGGCCCGGGGCCGCACGAAGTCGGGCGGCGTCAGGGTCGTGCGTATTCTTCGTAGAGGTGACCTCGAGCGCCGGCGAGCATCCCGCGCCCGCGATGGAACGTGCGCATACCGCGGGCATCGTGCCCCAGATGTCGCCGCGCCCGACCGTAGTGATGCCGTGCCAGGCCGGCGGTGACCCGAGCGGTCCCGCCGAGGAGGTATCGGCCCCGCAGGGCCAGACGATGCGTCGAGGTAGGGGCCAGGCGGAGATTGACGTTCACCAGGCCGTTGCCGGCGCTGAACGCGCGCTGCGTGGCCCATTCGCGGGTGAGGCGGCTGGGGACGACGGTGTCCTCGACCTCCGACTCGTTGCACCACAGGAGGGTGCCACCGCGCTGCACGAGCTGTTTCGTGAACATCGTGTCCTCGCCACCGCTGAGCCCGAGCGACCCCTCGAAGCGGAGCCCCAGATCCTGAACCTGGGCCAGGTCCAGCAGCAGGTTCGCAGTGGAGGCGGCCGGGAGCGAAGTACCGGTGGGGCGCTGACGTCGATAGAAGGTCCCCGAAGCGATCATCCAGGGATCCGTGCCTTCCTCGAAGACGGAGACGAGACGGCCGGCCACCGCGGCGGCGCGACGGTGACGCCAGACGTCCACCAGCGAGGAAAGCCACCCGGTCCGGGGGATCTCGTCGTCATCGAGGAAGGCGAGGAGATCACTCGTGCGGCTCTCGTCCAGCGCCCGGTTCCGCGCTGCGGAGATGCCGGGCGTGGTCTCGTGGACGTATCGCGGCTCCAGCGGCGAACTCGTGACGGTGTCACGAGCGGAACCGGCGGGGTCGTTGTCGATGACGAGCACATCGACGACGACGTCCGGGGTCTCCGCGATTCGTTCTGGCAGAGCTGCGAGCAGGGCGGCGAGTCGTGCTGGTCGCCGGTACGACGGGATCGCGACGGTGATCCTGAGGGGTCTCACCTCCTCAGGTCCCGAGGCCCGCGCCCCGTGCATCGGCGCTGTCCCCCGCGGGGTGGTGGCCGGTGGGCGGCGGAGCAGCTGGGCGGTCCCCGCGAGCAGCCCGCGGGCCGCAGCCAGGAGCCCCTTCGGCTCGGTGAGAGCTTGTTTCCGACCCCCTCGCATCCAGATCCTGGCGGACTGACGCGGAGACGCCGCCACCCAGCTCGCCCACTGCCTGCCCCGAAGATGCCGACGTCCGAACAGCATCCGATTGCGAATGTTGTAGAAGTAGTAGGTCGGCGACTTGGTCCGAGAGCTCCCGGCCTCCTGAGTGCCGCCCTCGTCATGGATGACGAGCAGATCGGGACGAATCTCGAGGCGCATCCCCTGCTCCGCAGCGCGCCGGGAAATGTCGACGTCCTCCCAGTAGAGGAAGTAGTCCTCATCGAAGCCCCCAGCAGGTCGAATGCTCGGGCGCTGAAAGCCAGGCAGGCTCCGCTGAGCCAGTTCGCCCACTCGGGGTCCTCGTCGAGCTCGGACCAGCCGGAGCGCATCTGGCCTGTGCGACGGTGCATCCTCGCACCTCGGAAGTGCGGCTCGCCGTTCCCGGTATCCATGAAGGGCGAGACGAGGGCCAGCGGGTCGGCGGTGACGTGTCGGGCGAGCTCGCGCAGCACAGCCATCGAGGCGATCGCATCGGGATTCAATGTGATGAATGCGTGGAGTCCCCGCCGGCGGGCCGCGGCGACCCCGAGGTTGACACCGGCTCCGAAACCATCGTTCGCGGCGGCGATGAAGAGCCAGCCGCGCTCTGCGGACAGGGCTGCGGCGCTTGCGCGGGCTTCCTGGCTGTGGAAGTTGTCGACCAGTACGACGAGGGCGCGGTCATCCGCATCGACCTCGGGTCCGATGTTCCCCGCGACCAATGTGGGATCTCCGTAGTTCACGATGATCACCGCGTAACCGTTGGTGCGCTGTGCGGCCACGTTGCTCCTCAGCTCCGGTGTCGACGGCAACGACGACACAACTGTTCCTCAGGCCTTCAATTATGATTCATTTGCCCGATTTACACCAGATGTCCGTCATGGCAGGATGGGGAGAGCTGTACCCCATGGCGGGCTACCCCGCCGTGCTGCTTCATGCCGGGGAGGCATCGTGATCGCTCTAACGCACCACCAGTCCGCCCGCATCGGTCGTGACCGTGCCGATCGCGGGCGGACGGGTGTGCTCGAGGTGGAGAAGTGAGTTCCGAGCTGCTTCTGGTGGTCTGCGCCGCGAACATCTGTCGCTCGCCGTTGGCGGAGTTTCTCCTGCGTCGCGGGCTCGCGGGACTTCCCGACCTCTGGGTGGCGAGTGCCGGCACTCTGGCGCAGAGCGATCGCGAGATCTGCTTGCGGGTGGCGACGTGGTGCGACGACGAGAGTTGGATGGCAGAAGCGAGCGCGCATCGCTCACGGCGCATCGATCCCGATCTGCTGGAAGCGGCCGCCCTGATCCTGGTCTCCTCTCGCGACGTCCGGGCGGACGTGGTCCTCGCCGCACCCGAGGTGCGTGGGCGCACCTACACCCTCCGCGAGGCGGCGCACCTGGGAGACGGATTCGATGCGGCTGCGCAGACCAGGCACCTCGGTGAGGTCGCTCGGTATGCCACGCACCTGGACCGGGCGCGCGTGGTGCGCGGGACGATCCAGGGCAGGCGTCCGCGCTGGGGCCTCACGCGGCGCGCGGACGGGCCGGACATCGCGGACGGCCATGGGCGGAACAGGTGGGTGCATCGAGCCGCTCTGGAGGAGGTCTCCGAGGCTACGGCGGCCGTTGTGCGGCAGCTCGGCGGCCGTCGCGCATGACAGCGGGCGAGAGGAGCAAAGTTGCGAATGTCCGAATTGCCGGTTGCGCGTAGTATGTGGTGAGTTTACGATGGCGGGGAGACGCAACCTCGCGGATCTGCCGCAATGACGCGGTATGGAGTCGCGGGAGTCAGGAGCGCGGGATGAAAAGTCCGTCCGAAGCACGCAGTGCGGGATCGCGAATGCGCTCGAAGGCTTCCGCCCTCGCCGCTGCAACCGGACTGTTGCTCTGCCTCGGGCTCGCAGGATGCGCGCCCGAGCCGCCCGAACAGGGAGCCCCGACCGTCTCCACCGAGGAGCAGTCGCCGGCGCCGGGCACCGCAGCCCCCTCGGCTCCAGAGGATGACGAACCGACCACTGATGACGGCACGGCGCCCGGAACTCCCGAGGAGGAGGGCGTGCCCGCGGGGGACGACGTCGGAGACGGCGCCGGGAGCGGGGACGACGGCGAGACCGACCCGGATGCGGACTCTGATATCAATGCCACGGACGACTGGCGGGAGCCCGAGGACCCGACCGCCGAAGGGCCGACTGCGGCGCCGGTGCTGCCGGAGGTGGAGGGACGGATCGGCGATGGCGTGGCTCTCCCGACCGAGGTCGTCGTCTCGATCACCTCGGTCACCACGACCACCCTCACCGCCGAGACCCCCGGCGAGTACACGGGGCCCGCGATCATCGTCGGGGTGCAGATCGCGAACGAGTCGGACGTGCCGCAGCCGGTGGGGTCAGCCGTCGTCGCGCTCACCGGGGAGGGCGGCGAGGTCGGCGTCCCCACCTGGGCCTCTCCGAATGATCCGCTGCACGGTGAGGTGCAGGCGGGCGGCACCGTCGATGGCACGTACGTATTCATGATGGATCCGGCGGGCGAACGCTCCGTGACGGTGCGCGTGAACTATTCAGCGGGCGAACCGGTGGCGACGTTCACCGGTACGACCCCGTGATCTTCCACCAGGCTTGCTCCTCAAGAATCGCTGACAGGAACTGATGATGACGACTTCACCTCGACGTGACGCACTGGCATTGCGGCAGGTCTTCGGGCTCCTGGTGGCGATGGTGCTGCTCGTCGGAGGAATGGCGGCGGTGTTCTCCCTGTCCTTCGGCGCCACGGCGGATGCGGCGGAGCCCTCACCGCCGCCGCTCCTGCAGCGCAACGATGATGTCGTCACCGCGGATCCGTTGCCGACGGTCCAGATCGACAACGGGTACGTGTGGGCGCAGACGACCATCGGCACCACCGTGTATGCGGTCGGCGATTTCGACAACGCGAGGGCGCCGTTGGCGGCTCCCGGTACTCAGCTCACCCCGCGTTCGAACATCCTCGCGTACGACATCACCACCGGCGACCTGCTTCCCTTCGCGCCGCAGGTCAACGGGGTCATCAAGGCCGTTGCCGCGTCACCGGACGGCAGCCGGATCTACATCGGCGGGTCGTTCAACTCAGTCAATGGGCAGACCCGTTACAGCATCGCCGCCCTGGACGCGGCAACCGGACAGCTGGTCTCCGGCTTCACCCCGTCCGTCGGAGGCACGGGTGTCTTCGCGCTCGTCGCGCACGGTTCCATGGTCTACGCCGGAGGCCTCTTCACACAGGCGAACGGGACCTCTCGACAGAACACCGCTGCGTTCTCCGCGAGCAATGGCGCACTCATGCCGTGGGCGCCCCAGACGGACCGGCAGGTCGACGCCATGGTCGCGGATCCGGGCGGCGAGAAGATCATCCTCGGCGGACGCTTCTCCGAGGTGAACGGCAACACCACCATGCGTGGACTTGCTGCCATCGATGACCAGTCGGGTGCAGTCGATGCGGCGTGGGCACTTCCTCAGACCGTCAAGAACGGGAAGGGGACCGGAAGCACCCGCGGAAAGGCGGGCATCTTCGCGCTCGCCACGGACGACGACGCCGTCTATGGGACCGGGTGGGTCTTCGCCGACCTCGCCACAGGAAACCTCGAGGGCACCTTCGCGGCGGAAGCCGACACCGGCGAGGTGCGCTGGATCTCCGACTGCCTCGGGGATCACTACGGTGTCTATTCCACCGGGACGACGGTCTACACGACGAGCCACACCCACGCCTGCTCGACCATGGGGCTCCATCCTGAGCAGAGCCCCCGGACCTATCGATACGTCGAGGCGTATACGACTGATGCCCGGGGACTTCTCGGCCGTAATCCCCATGCGGGGAGGACGTACCAGGACTGGGCGGGAACTCCCGGACCGTCCGCATATGCGTGGTATCCCGACTTCTACACCGGTACGACCTCCGGGCTGGGCCAAGCGGGGCTCTCGATCACCGGCGTCGGGGACATCATCTCGGTCGCCGGCGAGTTCCCCGGAGTGAACAATCAGCGTTTCGAGGGGATCGTCAGGTTCTCGACGAACCCACCGCAGGGGGCGAAGGACGGGCCACGCCTCTCCGGCTCGGACTGGCAGCCCGCGGCGAACTCTCTCATCCCCGGCCGCGTGCGGGTCTCGGTGCCGGGCAACTGGGACCGTGACGACCTGGACCTCACCTACGAACTGCGACGTGCCGGTACGGGTGCGCCCGTCGACACCGTGACCGTGCCCTCGACCTGGTGGGAGCAGCCGAGCATCGTTCTCGAGGACACGACGGCGACTCCCGGATCGTCGGTGTCGTACACCGTCGTGGTCCGCGATGGCGACGGGAACTCCGTGACGAGCCAACCGGTGACGACGACCGTGGCTACAGGAGTAGCCTCCGACTACGTCTCCGCAGTCCTGGACGACGGACCCCAGCTCTACTACCCGCTCGGCGACACGATGCAGGACTGGGCAGGGGGCAACTCACCTGTCGCCGGCAGCGGCGTCACCCCGGGTGCGCCTGGCATCGAGAACTCGTCGACCGGGTACTCGGACTTCAACGGATCGAATTCCGGGCGCGTCGTGAGCAGCTCGACCATGGCGGCATCCGCAGAGTTCTCCACCGAGCTCTGGTTCCGCACCACCAGCTCGCAGGGCGGGAAGCTGATCGGGTACGGCAACTCGCCGTCCGGAGACTCCAGCAGTTACGACCGTCATGTGTACATGTCGAATTCCGGGCAGCTCGTCTTCGGTGTTTACCCGGGCTCGGCCCAGACCATCCAGAGCGCTGCCGGCTACAACGATGGGGAATGGCATCACGTCGTCGCCTCACAGGGCGCTGGCGGTACAGCGCTCTATCTCGACGGGGCCCTCGTGGCGGCGAACAGCGCGGTGACGACTGCACAGAGCTATACGGGATATTGGCGGATCGGGGGAGACAACCTCAGCGGATGGCCGAACGGCCCCGGCTCAAACTACTTCGATGGTGACATCGACGAAGTCGCCGTGTATGCCCGGGCCCTCGAGCCGGGCCAGGTGGCGACGCACTACGGCATCGGCAAGGGCTTCGGGGCCCCGACGTCGTCGTTCACCGCGACCACCGAGGACCTCGATGTCACGGTCGATGCCTCCGCTTCCTCCGCGAAAGGCGGAGCCACGCTCGAGCAGTACCGATGGGACTTTGGCGACGGCAGCCCTGAGGCGACCGGGGAGACAACGGCGCACACCTACGCAGGGACTGGCACCTTCACCGTCACCCTCACCGTGGTCGACAGCAACAGGCTCACCGCGACGAGCGACCAGACGGTGACCGTGACCGGGCCGAATATTGCGCCGAACGCAGAGATGGGGACCAGCGTCGCGGGCCTCACCGTGACGGCAGACGGTGCGGGATCCACGGACCCTGATGGACAGATCGTCTCCTACGACTGGGATTGGGGAGACGGTGATTCCTCGACCGGCCAGGTCGCTTCCCACTCCTATGGCGCGGCCGGCTTCTACACGGTGACCCTGACGGTCACTGACGACCAAGGCGGAACAGCGCAGACGACTGAGCAGGTCACGGTCACGCATGCTGATCCGACAGCGCAGTTCTCCGCATCGGTCTCCGGCCTGAGCGCGAACGTGGACGCCGAGGGCTCGGCCGCCTCCGACGGTGCGACGCTCACATACTCCTGGAACTGGGGTGACGGCACGCCCGACTCCCAGGGGAGGACTGCCTCGCACTCCTACGCCGCCGGCGGAGACTATGAGATCACCCTGACCGTCACCGATAGCCTCGGCTCCTCCGCTGCGAGCGCGCAGTCGGTGTCGGTGACCGCTGAGGTGTTCGCGGCGTCGGATTCGTTCGAGCGGACTGTGGCCAGTGGTTGGGGTTCGGCGGATGTTGGTGGTGCGTGGGCGTCGACGGGCTGGGACTCGGCGGCGATGTCGGTCGGTGATGGGGTCGGGTCGATGGTGCTGGCTCCGGGTGCCGGGCGAGACATGCTGCTGACCGAGACATCGTTGACGGATTCCGGTGCGGCGATGAGCTACACGTTGGAGGGCGGACCGTCCACTGGTTCCCTATATGTCGGGATGAAGACGCGTTATGGCGCGGACGGGCATGCGTATCGTTCTCTGGTCTGGCATCGCGATAACGGGACGATGTGGTTGGTGATCCAGCGTGATGGCACGGTGCTGGATACGCAGCGGCTGTCGGGTCAGCAGTGGGCGGCCGGGGATACGTTCCAGGTGCGGACCGAGGTGGTCGGTGATGATGCTGCGACGATTCGGATGAAGATGTGGGCCGATGGTGCGATGGAGCCGGCTGGTTGGCAGTTGGAGACCACGGATTCCGGTGCTGCGGCGCTGACGGGTCCCGGGTCATCGTCGGTGTATCTGTATCGTTCGGGCAGTTCATCTGGTGACGCGCCGGTTCATTTCGACGACTACCGGCTCTCGAACCTCGGCGACGGCGCCGGGGAGCCTGTCGAGAATGTGGCACCGGTGGCGGTGTTCACGTCGTCGGCCTCCGGGCTGGTGCTCGGAGTGGATGGTTCGTCGTCCACCGATGAGGACGGATCGATCGCGTCATATGCCTGGGACTTCGGTGACGGTGCTGCGGAGACCGGATCGACGGCTTCGCATGAATATGCCGAGGCCGGGACCTATGACGTCAGCTTGACGGTGACCGACGATGAGGGCGCGACACACACCGTCACGCAGTCGGTGTCGGTGACCGCTGAGGTGTTCGCGGCGTCGGATTCGTTCGAGCGGACTGTGGCCAGTGGTTGGGGTTCGGCGGATGTTGGTGGTGCGTGGGCGTCGACGGGCTGGGACTCGGCGGCGATGTCGGTCGGTGATGGGGTCGGGTCGATGGTGCTGGCTCCGGGTGCCGGGCGAGACATGCTGCTGACCGAGACATCGTTGACGGATTCCGGTGCGGCGATGAGCTACACGTTGGAGGGCGGACCGTCCACTGGTTCCCTATATGTCGGGATGAAGACGCGTTATGGCGCGGACGGGCATGCGTATCGTTCTCTGGTCTGGCATCGCGATAACGGGACGATGTGGTTGGTGATCCAGCGTGATGGCACGGTGCTGGATACGCAGCGGCTGTCGGGTCAGCAGTGGGCGGCCGGGGATACGTTCCAGGTGCGGACCGAGGTGGTCGGTGATGATGCTGCGACGATTCGGATGAAGATGTGGGCCGATGGTGCGATGGAGCCGGCTGGTTGGCAGTTGGAGACCACGGATTCCGGTGCTGCGGCGCTGACGGGTCCCGGGTCATCGTCGGTGTATCTGTATCGTTCGGGCAGTTCATCTGGTGACGCGCCGGTTCATTTCGACGACTACCGGCTCAAGAGCCTTGACGACGGAGCGCCGAAGGCGCAGCGAGCAGCCGTAGTCCCGGATGAGGGTGCGGCCCTCACGGAGGAGAAGCATTCTCCTGCGGAGCCTGAGGAGGCCGACGCGCACGAGGCCCCCGCCCCGGACGGGGACGTGGACGTTCCTGCTGAGGCAGAGGATGAGGGTGCTGAAGCCGAGGCTGCGGCTCCTGAGGACGTGGACGTTCCTGCTGAGGCAGAGGATGAGGGTGCTGAAGCCGAGGCTGCGGCTCCTGAGGACGTGGACGTTCCTGCTGAGGCAGAGGATGAGGGTGCTGAAGCCGAGGCTGCGGCTCCTGAGGACGTGGACGTTCCTGCTGAGGCAGAGGATGAGGGTGCCGAACCCGCAGCTGCGGATCCCGTGCCCGCGGACGAGCCCGACCCGGACTCACCACAGGCCCCGGAAGGGGCGACGGCCGACGACTCGCAGGAGTCCGAGGAGGAGGCGCCGGTCGAGGACGAGGCACCCACGGTGGAATCCCGCGTCGAGGACCGCTTCGACCGGACCATCGAATCGGGATGGGGAGAGGCGGACCACGGAGGCGCGTGGGTTCTGGCCGGCGACTCCGACGGGGTGCTCAGCGTCGCGGACGGCAACGGCCGTATGCAGCTCGCCCCGGGACCACGGCGGACGTCGTCCTGGACGGACCGTCCCTCGCGGTGGCGACTGCCGAGCTCACCTTCCGCATCGAGGAGGGTGCGGAACCTGACGGCACCGAGGTCGGGATTATCTTCGGCCAGAGCGGTGACTCGCCGTATCGCCTGGAAGCGTCGATGCGCCCGGATGGAACACTCTGGCTGATGGTGCATCGGGGCGAGGTCCTGGTTGCCGAACAGCAGCTCGACGACATGACGCTCGAGCCCAGCGCGACATACACGCTCGCAGTCTCCACATCCGAGGACGACGGCTCGGCGCTCACGGCCAAGCTCTGGGAGACCGCAGGCAAGGAACCCTCTGACTGGCAGCTCACCGTCACCCCGGACGAGATCCCGTCCGACCCGGGCAGCGGGGCGGTCGGCCTGACCGCCACGCGAGCGGACGGTGCAGGAGAGCTTGTCGGGATCGTCATCGAGGAGATCATCGCGTCACCGCGGGGCTAGGATCGCTAAGCATGATCACTGCCGCACCGACCGCGCTGCTCGCCCTCGGCGCGCTCGCGGCACTGGTGATCGCAGTGATCGTGCTGCGCGCCGTCCCCAAGGGGGCAGTCGTCGCCTGGGCAGTGGTGCTCTTCCTCGTCCCCGTGTGGGTGGGGGTCAGCATCGGCTTCTTCTGGTACGGCATCACGGTGCTGACCGCGGTCCTGCTGATCGTCTTGTGGGCGAAGGTTCCGCTGCATCCCGCCGACGGATGGATAGCCGCGTTCCTCGTCGTGCTGAGCGCCATGTTCGTTCTGAAGGGTGTGACTCTGTCGGTGACCGTCACGGCAGTGCTCGAATGGGTGGTCCCGTACGTCTGGGGGCGCATCATCATCGCGCGGGTCGACGAGCGCTGGGTGATGCGGACGATCGCCGGCGTCGCGGTGGCCGCCGCATTGCTCGGCATCATCGAATTCTCGACGTCCTTCAACCCGTGGGTGCTGATTCCCGGCCCGGAGCCCCTCTACTCGACCTGGAGCGAACTGCAGCCCCGGGGCGGGGTGCTCCGGGTCGAGGGGGCTTTCGGACACTCGATCGCCCTCGGGACGACCCTCGCGATGTCGTCGGCCTTCGTCATCGCGGCGCGTTGGAGGCCCGCCCTCACGATGCTTGCTCTCAGCACGCTCACGGCCGCCGTCGTGCTGACATTCAGCCGCACGGGGCTGGTCTCGCTGGTGCTCACCGTCGTGTTGTCGGTCCTGCTTCTGCCCGGCCTCTCCCGGCGGCTGCGTGCGGGGGTCGTCGGCCTCGGCGTCGTCGCCGTCGCAGTGGTCGTCCCGGTGCTGGACTCCGTGCTCGGGGCCGCCGGTGAGGAGGCGGACGGGAGCGCCGGGTATCGCGCGGACCTTCTGGTCCTGCTCCGGCAGGTGGATCTCTTCGGAAACGCAGGGGACTGGACGTCGCTGGTCTCCGGTGACCAGTACCTCGGGTATTTTGCGCGGTCGACGGACAATGCGCTCCTGTCGATCATGCTCAAGATCGGCGCCGTCCCGACGCTCCTCCTCGTCGCCGCGATCATCGGCGCGGTCCTGATGGTGTTCCGTCGGCGGGGGCGGAGCCCGGCGGCGATCGCAGTCGTGGGGCAGCTGCCGAGCCTGGTCGTGGTCGCGATGATCACCCAGTACGGGACCTTCTTCTGGTTCTGCGTGGGCCTCGCCATTGCGTCGGGCACCCGGACGGGCGACCGGTCCGAAGACGACCTCGGTCCAGTGCGAGCGGGGCGAGAGCCGGAGAACCGGTCCCGCTTCGGTCCCGGAGTAAGCCACGACCGATAGGATCGGCGTACTAGGGGGTGTGATGTCTGATTCGTCTGCGGGCCTGCCGGTGCTTCTCGCCGCACTGCGCAAGCTCTGGTGGGTGGTCGTGATCGGTGGCGTGCTCGGTGCCGCGGGGAGCCTCGGATATTCATCCCTCCAGACGCCGCTGTACACGGCCACCAGCTCGCTCCACTTCTCGATCACCCAGGGCAGCAGTGCGACAGACCTGAACCAGGGGGCCAGCTACACGCAGAGCCAGATGCTCTCGTACGCCCAGCTGGTCGAAGGCTCGCTCGTCCTCCAGCCGGTGATCGACGAGCTCGACCTTGGGACGACGCCGAGCGAGCTGTCCCGGTCGATCTCGGTATCGATCCCCCGGGACACCTCGACGATGAAAATCACCGCGACCGCGACGGACCCTCAGCGTGCGGCAGATCTCGCCGCAGCGAGCTCCGAGCACCTCATCGAGGTGCTTGATGAGGAGGGGTCGAAGACTGCAGACGGTTCCCCGTCGGTAACCGTCGCGATCTACGACGAGGCGGTTCCGCCCCGCTATCAGTCCTCGCCCGACAAGACCCGTGATGCGTTCCTCGGCGGCGTCATCGGAGGCATGGTCGGGATTGCGACGGCCCTGCTCATCGCGCTGCTCGACACTCGAGTCCGCAATGAGGAGATCCTGGTCGAGGCCGGCGGCGACCCCGTGCTCGGCGTCGTCTCGAAGGCCCCGCTGCTCCAGGCCCGCACTCTTGCGGTCGCACTGGAGCCGCTGAGCCGGACCGCGGAGGACTTCCACCGGATCCGGTCGGCGCTGACTTACGCGAACGTCAGCTCCAGAGTGCGCGTCCTGCTGGTGACCGCGGGGATGCCCGGGGAGGGGAAGTCGACGATCTCCGTCAACCTCGCGATGACTCTGGCTGGCCTGCGTCACTCGGTGCTGCTCATCGATGCGGATCTGCGGCGTCCCCGGGTCCACTTCCATGCAGGGATCGACGGTTCCGTCGGTCTGACGAACGTGCTGCTCGAGCAGGTCTCGCTGGATGTCGCGACGCATTCCGTGAGCGGAACGACGCTCGACGTGCTCCCTTCCGGAGAGATCCCTCCGAACCCGGCGGAGATACTCACCTCCCATCGGATGGAGGAGCTGATCGCTGCAGTGTCGAGCAAGTACGACTACGTCATCATCGACACCCCGCCCACCCTCAGCGTTGCGGATGCCAATCTGCTCGCACCGATCGCCGATGGCGTCCTGCTCGTCGTGGATGCGACCAAGACCCGACGTGCCGCCCTGGCCGAAAGCATGAAGACCTTGGAGATGGGCGGCGCCCGCATCCTCGGAACGGTGCTGAACCGTGCACGACCGGTCCGCCGACGCGACAGCTACTACGCCGAGAGCTGACGAAGATGAGGTGGGCGAGTGCGGGGCCGGTGGACGCCGTCGCCCGCCATGGAGGACGACGGGACAGGGTGGGCGGAAGCCCTCGGGCATGTCGCGCCGGAGCTGTCCGCTCTCCCATGACCGATGAGATAATCGGACATACCCTGATAAGCTCGGACCTTCCCGACATTTAAGGCGGGGTTGATGTGTCAAAGGCACGGAGCGCGAGTCGGACTGGGGTGATCGAAGTGACGCACTCGCTCGATGCTGCGGTTGCGCGCGTGGTGGCCGATGGGAACTGCAGCGGTTGTGGGGCATGCACCCTGCTCGACCCGGGGCTCTCGATGCAGCTCTCGCCCGAGGGGTTCATGAGGCCGGTCCGCGTTTCGAGAGGAGGCTCGGCGAGGGCGGATCCGGTGACGGAGTTCGCCGAGATCTGCCCGGGGCGCATCGTATCCTCCCCGCATCCTGATTCCGCTGAGCGGCATCCGCAGCTCGGCTCCTACCTGGAGGCATGGTCCGTGTGGGCGACGGATCCTGATGCTCGCTTCCGAGGGGCGAGCGGTGGGGTGCTGACGTCCTTGTCGGCCTGGCTCACGCAGACGGGACGGGCGGACAGGGTGTTCGGCGCAGGACCGGATGTGAACCCGCGCCGTACGGTGAGCGTGACGATCACGGATCGGAAGACGGCGCTGGCCGCCGCGGGGTCCCGCTACGCACCCGTCGCCGCTCTTGTGTCGCAGCACGTGCTGGACCCGCGCAGCGCAGTGATCACGAAACCGTGTGAAGCCAGTGCTCTGCATCGGCTGCTGGACGGTCGGGAACCGGAGGAGCGCCCCTTGATCCTGTCGTTCTTCTGCGCCGGGGTCCCCAGTCAGCACGCGACGGACGCACTGGTGAGGGAGCTCGGTGTACCCGACGAGGAAGATCTGACCGCGCTGCGCTACCGCGGCTCCGGCTGGCCGGGACGCTTCACGGCCTCGACCGCGTCTCGTGACGTCTCGATGGACTACCGGACCTCCTGGGGCAAGCGCCTGGGGCCGACGATGCAGTGGCGATGCAAGATCTGTCCGGACGGTGTCGGAGAGTCCGCAGACCTTGCGGTGTGCGACTTCTGGGAGGTCGACGAGCGCGGGTACCCGCGGTTCGACGAGGACGATGGGAAGAGCGGACTGCTCGTGCGCACGGAGCGCGGTCGCCGGTTGCTGCATGACGCTCTGGCGGAGGGAGTGCTCGACGGGGCGCCCGTCCGCGCCGAGGGGATCGCCGCGGTCCAGCCGGGGCAGACCGGTCGACGTGAAACGCTCTTCGGTCGCCTGATGGGTGCGCGGCTGGGCGGCGTCAGGGTCCCGAGATACCGGGGCTTCCCGCTGGCGCGACTCGCTCTGATCGATGTGCGCCTCAGCATCCGGCACGCGCGTGGCGCTTTCAAGCGAGTTCGGGCCGGGCGAGTGGGTAGGTGATTACCAGGTGAGCAGTGATCGCACGGAGCCGATGGCGGACTCAGGAGGCTGCCCGAAGCATGCCGGTGATCGTCGAAGTCCGGTGCGCGCGTGCGGAGCCGGCAGTCAGTGCGATGGAACGTCGAGCGGAGCCATGGGATGACACGACGAGGAAAGCGTACGACCTCCCCGATGGTGCGGATTCGAGAATCTCTCACCGCGTGGCGGAGGATCGCGACGTTCTTCACCGGCTCGACGCGGCAGATGGTTCTGATCGCCTTGGTCTCCGTGGCGACCGGCCTCGCGGAGGCGCTCCTGCTCACCCTCATCGCCTCGATCGCGATGGCGATCGCGGACGGCGCGAGTGACGTTCAGGTGGCGCTCTTCGGCGCGAGCGTGACCGGGAGCCGCATGGAGATGATCGTCGTGAGCCTGATCGTGGCGATCGTTCGGGGGGCTCTCCAGCTCCTCGTCGCCTACCTTCCCGCGCGGATGAGCGCGCAGGCGATGGCACGCCTGCGCCAACGGCTGTTCGATGGATTCGTCGGCTCTACGTGGAGCGTGAAGGGCAGTGAGCGCGAGGGCGGATTCCAGTCCCTCATGATCAACCAGGTCAATGCGACGGCGCAGACGATCATCGTGATGAGCGTGGCAATCTCATCGATGCTGATGTTCTTGACGCTGCTGGTCTCCGCCGTGGCGCTGAGCCCCGCCGCGGCGGCCGTCATCACCGTGGCGTCCCTCGCGCTGTTCGTCGCACTGCGGCCGATGGCGAAGAATCTCCGGAAGAGTTCGACGAACCTCAGCTCGGAGGGCATCGAGTACGCCAAGACCACGCAGGACGTCGCGTCGATCGCCGAGGAGATCCAGGTGTTCGGAGCCAGCCCCACGTACCGCGGCATCTTCTACGATCAGCTCCGCGCCGTCCAGAAGCCGTTCCAGCACACCCGCTTCATGAGCCAGGCAGTGCCGGCGCTCTACCAGAGCACCGCGCTCCTGATCCTGGTCATCGCGCTGCTCGTCGTCTCCCTCGCCGGTGCACAGTCGGTCACGACGCTGGGAGCTGTCGTCCTGATGCTGGTGCGAGCCGTCACCTACGGGCAGCGAGTCCAGACTTCCCTGACGACGATCGACGAGAAGGTCCCGTTCATGCTCCACCTCGCCGACGCCATCGAGCAGTACGAGGACAACGCCGAAGTCCCGGGAGAGACCTCGCTGGAGTCCATCGAACATCTCCAGTTCCGCGACGTGTCCTATGAATACACACCCGGGAAGAGCGCACTTGAAGAGGTCTCCTTCTCGGTGAAGATGGGAGAGGTCGTCGGCATCGTCGGCCCCTCCGGGTCCGGCAAATCCACCCTGGTCCAGCTCTTGCTTCGGCTGCGGGAGCCCGCCGAGGGCACATACCTCGTCAACGGGCTGGCAGCGCAGGAGCTGCGTCGCTCCGATTGGCGGAAGCTGGTCGCGTATGTGCCGCAGATGCCACAGCTGGTCTTCGGGACCGTGCGGGAGAACATCCGCTTCTATCGCGAAGAGCTCACGGACGATGACATCGTCCTGGCCGCACAGCGCGCCCACGTCCACGAGGACATCTTGCGTCTGTCCGATGGCTACGACACGGTTGTCGGCCTGCGGTCGGCCAGCATCTCCGGCGGCCAGGCGCAGCGGATCTGTCTCGCGCGCGCCTTCGCAGCGAATCCCAAGGTGGTCATTCTGGACGAGCCGACGAGCGCGCTGGACGTGAAGTCCGAGGGTCTGGTGCAGAAATCCCTCGAAGCGCTCGGGGGCGAGGCGATCGTCTTCCTCGTCGCGCACCGGCTGACGACGCTCACCGTCTGCGACCGTGTCATGGTCATCAAGGATGGTCGCCTCGAAGGGTTCGAGACGACCGAGGAACTCTTCAGATCGAACGACTTCTTCCATGAGGTCACGACCATCACCCGATCCGGGAACGGTGAAGCGCCCGGTAGTGGTCCAGGGATCGAGGAGCAGCGGTGAGACCTGCGCGGAAGCTCCGCAGCTCGTGGCGCAGAGCCGGCTCGCTGTGGAGGGGCCTGCAGAACGGGCGGCGAACTGCGACCACGGCGAGGGGGCTGCTTCGCCCGGGCATCTATCGTCCGGTCTCGGAGACGCTCTGGGCCCGAAGGGGTGCCCGCATCCCGGTGCATCTCCTGCGGACCAAGGGTGGGAGCCCGTCGAGATCCGCGGAAGTATCGATGCCGTACAGGCTGCTCCGGCTGGTGGCGGGCACCTTCCCAGTACTAGGCCCACGGCGCGGCAGGGCGGCCGAACTCGTGGTCGTCTCGTTCGACGGGGGGATCGTCGTCCTCGATCTAGCGGGTGGAAAGGTCCATCGGACCTATGGGACCGGCCCGCTGACCCCGGCGGACGAGGACCGGCGGAGACAGTTCATCGAACACGTCTCTGCGCCGCAGTTCCGGTTCCACCGCGAGGGCGCGGTGATCGAGGAGGAGCTGGTCGACGGTGACTACCTCGGGGACCTGGCACACGGGGAGCGGGCCGAGCTCATCACGACGCTCGTCGAACAGTTCGCGACGCTGACGGCGACGTACAGCAGCGATGCCCCGTCGGTCACGGACCGAGATCTCGAAGCCGTCCTCCAGGAGGTCGATGTCCCGCTGGGGTTCGCCCGGGCCTGGGGGAGATCGTCGACGCACTGGTTCTCCGCCCGGACACCGTGGATCCCCACACCGCGGGAGGCCAATGCGAAGAACATCGTCGTACGACCGGACGGGAGACCGGCTCCCATCGATCTCGGCGATCTCCAGGTGGATCCCTACTTCATCTACCCCGTGGGCATCCTCATCGCTGCGGGGGACACGGTGATGCGCCGCTTCCTCTCGGGAGAGTTGGACAGCTCCTTCGCGCCGCTCTTCGAGGCCGCCGGCCGGAGCTGGCGTGGCACTCCGGAAGAACGCCAGGGCCTGCTGCTCGCACGGATCGCTTACGCGGCACACAAGGACTCTCTCGTCCAGGGGAACGCCGACCGTGCGATCTTCTCCGCATCTCTGCTCAGGAGGTGGGAAGAAGTTCGGGACGTCTTCGACGGTATCCCTCAGCATCGTGCGCAGGCACTCTAGCCGCGCCATCGCATGCTATGACACGGCGCGAGGAGCCTCCGGGCACCGTGCGTGGTGCAGAGACGTGGGCGCCGACGCCCACACTCATCACTGCTGCCGCAGCAGGTCGACCAGAGAGTCCAGGCTCGCACTCCCCCGAGCCGCCGCTGCGCCTGCCTCGGCGGTGGAGATCCCGGCAACTTGGCTGACGACCTTCGCAGGCAGGGTCTCCAGGTCATCGGTGCGCAGGTCGAATCCTGCCGTCCAGCCGACCGATTCCAGGAGCGGGGCGAATTTTCGAGAGTACGCCAGGGGAACGGAGGGCACTCCGACGGAGAGCGCATTCAGGCATGCGTGCATCCGTGAGCCGATCAGCGCCTCGGCACCGGAGATCACCGAGCGGGTTTCGTCGAGATCGGCGGGCACGATGACCTCTGTGTCGCCACCGACCTCGTCGGCCAGAGCACGCACCGCCGGTACATCGTTGTCCGGGCTGGGGGTATCCAGGACATGGGCCAGCAGAGCGATCTCACGTCCTTCGGCGCGGAGCGCCTCGAACGTCTCACGGATCATGCGCCGGTACCCGGGCGCCGAGACGTGGGGGTTCTCGTTCCACAGCAGCCCGCTCACGTTGAGCAGGACGTCTCGGCGCCTGCCGAGCGCCGGTCGGTCGATGGCGAATACCAGGTCTGTGGTGGTCAGTTCCGGCCTCCTGCCCAGCTGTGCAGCGGCCTGCGCACTGTGAGGATCCCGGGCGATGACCAGCCCCGAGCGGCTGAGGGTGCGCCGTGCCAGCAGACGGCCGCGCCGGGTCGTGAAGGGGCCGATCGTCTGCGGCGCCATCATCGCGGTCGCGCCGGCCTGGCACGCCATCTCGTGGACCATGGACATGGTCATGTGCCGCCCCAGGCCGTAGATGTCCGAGAAGCTGTCACCCGAACGCGTATCCCAGACGAGGTCGAAGCCGCCCAGATATTCCTGCATCCCGTAGCGGGGCAGGACACGCTCGCGCAGGAGCGAGCGCGGGCGTCCCCACGGCACCTCGGGCGGACGTGCACCGTAGTTCGTGAATGTGAGCTCTGCGTGGGGAAATGCGCGTCGGAGGAGGTCTCTGGAGCCCCTCGCGAGCGCTGCGACGCCGAGGTTGGGGGAAGACTCCTCTGCCCAGAGGATGAGAATCTTCGACGGGTCGGATGATTTGGCGGTCACGACTCACCTTTCTGGTCGGGTACAGGAAGTATTTAGGAAGAGGATTCGAGAGCGAGAAATCGGAGTCGCAGTCCGAGTGTCGGTGGACCCAAGGAACTCGAATACCCATCAGTGGCGGATATGAAGGAGGGCGTTCTGAATGCACGACAAGCACCGGGAATGAATGCCTGGCGTTTTTGATATGGGCACGCGCAAATGTTGCCACCCGGAGATCCTCGAGTATTATTGAGGATCGGACGCAGAACGGTTCGCGTGCACGTCCGAACCGCTGTGATCGTTCGCGCTGCCGTCGGCGGCGGGGTCACTGTCGACGTCACCGAGACCCCCCGAGATCTGGAGATCGACCTATGACCGTCCTCGAGTCCTACCGCAGTCTCGCTCAGGCGCAGAAGGGCCGCGCCCGCGGGGCGCCGGCGTACTCGCTGTACGTGAACCGTCCGCTGGGTCGGATCCTGGCGTCGGTGGCGCATGCCGCCGGGCTGACGCCGAACCAGGTCACCCTGCTCAGTGCGCTCTTCACGTTCACTGGCATCGTTCTTGTGATGGCTGTGCCGCCGTCGTTGCCGCTGGGGATCGCCGTCTGGCTCCTGTTGGCCATCGGCTATGCCTGGGACAGCGCCGATGGTCAGGTCGCGCGGCTGCGCGGCGGCGGCTCCTTGGTGGGGGAGTGGCTCGACCACATCGTCGACTCGGCGAAGCTCGTGAGCCTGCACATCGCCGTCGCGATCGGGGCCTTCCGCTTCTTCGATCCGCTCGAGATCACGTGGCTGCTGGTGCCCCTCGCCTTCACGGTCGTCGCCACGGTGACGTTCTTCGGGATGATCCTGAACGATCTGCTCAGAGCCCGGATCGGCGCTCCGCAGGCGGCCCAGGCAGGGGGCTCGTCCCCGCTCCGCGCGGTGCTCGGAATCCCGACGGACTACGGCACCTGGTGCTTCATGTTCGTGCTGTGGGGATGGGCCACCGGATTCATGATCGTCTACTTGCTGCTCGCCGTTGCGGCGGTCCTGTACCTGGCGGCCGCGCTCATCATCTGGTTCCGCAAGATGAAGGCACTCGACATCGCGTAGTGGGCTCATCGGCCGAGCTCGACGACGGCTCGGACGAACTCCCCTTGGAATAGCTCGGTGCCGAGCCTGGCCCGGGCGGTCACCGCGTCGGCGACGGCGGCCGCGCGAGATCCGTTCCAGTCCCGCAGCAGGTCCCGGGCCGCTTCCGCGATCGCCTCGGCGTCGTCCGGGATGACTCGGACCGCGCCCGCGAATCCTGAGGCGGCTTCCCGGAGACCGGTGTGATCAGCGACGATCACCGGGCGTGCGCTGAGCAGGGACTCGATCACGACATTGCCGAAGGACTCGTCCCCTCGGGAGGGGACGACCATCAGATCCGCATCGCCGATGGCGTTCCAGACCGGGGACCGGAACCCGCGGAAGCGAACCTTCTCCTCGAGACCGAGATCGCGGACACGTGCTCGGAGCTGGTCCTCGTACCACTCGTATCCAGGGAAGACATCGCCGACCAGGTCCACGGTGGCCTCGACACCCATGCCGTGCAGCAGGGATGCTGCGTCGATGAGGAGGTCGGGACCCTTCCGCGGAGAGAGCCGCCCGATGAAGAGCAGCCGGGCCGGCCCTTCGATGCGGCCCCGCGGGGGGCGGGTGACAGGCGGCCCCGCTACCCCGTTGAGGACCACGCGGACCCTCCCCCGTCGTTCCAGCGTTCGCGGCATGCACACGGCACGGCTCGTCTCGGAGTTGAACACGACCCCGTGCGCCAGTGCCAGGGGTGCGGTCAGCAGCGTGCGCGCCGCCCGGGACAGGGAGGATTCCGCCTCGTGGACGTAGACGATGACCGGGCGGCGGCAGCTCCGTGCGGCGAGAGTCCAGAACGGCAGGGTCAGCGTGTTCGCGATGACGATGTCCGCACAGACGTCTCTGATCAGTCGCCGCATGCGAGGCAGTGCTGATCCGACGGTCCCGGCCAGGTGCACCATCCCCCGTGGCGAGAGCATGCTCTTGCGGATGATCGGGACCCCTATGACGCGCACATCGACACCGAGCTCCTCGAGCTGATCCACGAGTGGGCCGTTCTGGGAACAGGTGGCGATGACGCGGGCGTCCTGCGCGAGCAGCCCCTTGATCGCCTCGAGCATCATCCGGTCCGACCCGTAGAGATCGGCGGCGGGATTCGCCACCAGCACGGTGCGATCAGCGAGTGGGCCGGCCGGGGGTGTCGTCACCGCGAGTCGTCCTCGCGTGGCCAGAGCTCGTCGACGAGCTGAGCAGTGGAGGCGATATTCGCCCGGCTCGAGGCGCCGAAGACTATCGATTCGAGATTCGGCAGGCCGCACACCCACTCGAGCGCCTCCCGGGGTTGCAGCGCACCGCTGGCGAAGACGGACATGGCGACGGCACGGAAAGGACGCTTCTCGATCGCGTCCAGGTAGCCGTCCACTCCACCGGACATGCGGAATCCGAGCTTGTTGATGTTCGAGCACACGATCGGGTTCTGGATCCCCACTGCGTCGAGATCGTCCAGCAGCCGCGGGAGATTCATGGTGATGAAGCCGGGCTCGGCGTCGTAGTGCGTCCGGACGTGGTCGGCGAAGATGCGGAACGCTTCGGTGAAGCCGAGGCCGGAGAGCAGGTCGACCACGACGTTCTGCATCCAGATCACGGGAGTGGGAAGCCCGCTGAACATCTTGAGCTCGGCATCGATGAGGAGCGTCGAGATGCCCTCGATGTCCTTCCGCGCGAAGGAGGAGGTCCCTCGGGCGACGCTGTCCATGAGACCGGTGTCGGGAAGGAACTTCCGGACCGCGCCGAGGAAGCCCTCCTCGGTGATCGCGTTGGCGTACTTGTGGGCGTAGGGCATACACGGATAGAACGTCATGCCCGCGTAGTGGGCCGGGTCGGCACGGACGAGGTCGCAGACCTCCTGCATCCTGTCGTGGGTGGTGCACATGAAGGTCGACACGCCCTCGTCGCGTGCGGCGTCGAGCACCTCCATGATCGCGTCGGTGTCCTGGAAGCGCATCTGCTGGCTGCGAGCCTTCTCCTCCGACATGTGATTGATGCCGAAGAACTGGTTGTCCCCGAAGAGCAGGCGGTCCATGGTCCGCGTCGTCGTGGCGGTCATCGCACGGCCTCCCCTCGGAGCACGCGCCATGCGCTGCGCGCTCGGGTAGGGAGCGAGGTCGGTGGCGGGGCGGCGGAGGCAGAGCGCAGCGGTCCATCGACCCGGGCGGCATCCTCGATGATCATCGCGAGGCACTCATCGGTGATCGCAGCGGAGGTGAAGTCGTTCTGTCCCTCGGATGCGGAGGCCATGACCCGGTGGACGAAGGCGTCCAACTGGTTGCTGTACTCCTCGCCGCGAAGATAGAACCAGGGAGCCTCCATGAGCTCGGTCGTGTACTTCACGTTCCATCCAGGGCGGTAGCCCTCGGGAACCGGAGCGCTGTCGCGCAGATACACCTGTATCTCCTGTCGGTCTGCATGGATCCTGCCATGGGTCCCCCACAGCGTGATCTGGGTCGTCATCTTCCGCTGGGACTCATCCGACCAGTTCGCGATGAGCTGCGCGGTGGCCCCGGGATAGTGCAGGGTGGTGGCGACGGCATCATCGATGTTCGCAGAGAAGATGCTGGTCAAGCGACTGCCGCTGACTCCGGTCGGTGCGCCGAGATACCAGGTCAGCAGGTTCAGAGGATGAGCTGCGTAGTCGTACAGGCACCCGCCTCCGGTCGCACGGCGGCTTCGCCAGGTGGTGCCGGCCTCCTTGAGCACGACGGGCCCGTAGGCCTCCGCCAGAGCGGTGGTCACCGTGCCCAGGACGCCGAGCTCGAGCAGGCGATGCACCTCGGCGAAGGTGCCGACGAAGCGATTGTGGTACCCGACCTGGGTGACCAGCCCGGATCGGCGGGCAAGATCGGCGAGCTCCTCGCTCTCGGCGGGATCGATCATGAAGGGCTTCTCGCAGAAGACGTGGATGTTCCTGCGGAGCGCCTCGCGCACCATTCCCGAGTGGAGGTGGGTGGGGGTGGCGACGATCAGGGCATCCGGCCGGGCCTCGTCCAGCATCCGGGTGAGGTCCTTGAACGTCGGCAGACCGGTGTATTTGGTCAGTACGTCCAGCATGTAGCCGGTGGCGTCACAGATGCCGACCACGCGGACATCAGGATGCGCGTTGATCATCGACAGGTGCGACAGGCCCATCTTGCCGAGTCCGACAACGGCGACGTCGATCATCGCAGGGCTCCTTTCGTCTCGGGGGCGTCAGCGTGCGAGGACGCGGGCACCCTCCCCCGGAGGGCCTTCAGCAGTGCCGTCTCATATTGGTCACCGATCTTCGACCAGGTGAACTCGCTGCGGAATCGTGCTCGGTTCGCGGCGCCCATGCGGCGTCGGCGTGGAGCGTCGTCCAGCAGCTCGTCGAGGATCCCTGCCAGCTCGGTGGAGTCGGAGAAGTGCTCGTTGTCGTCACCGACGACCCAGGAGTTGTAGACGTTCCGGTGGGCGACGACGGCATTGCCGGCCGCCATGGCCTCGACCAGGGACGGGTTGGTGCCGCCGACGGTGTGGCCGTGGAGGTAGAGACCGGCATGGTGGCGCAGCGCCGAGAGCCGTTCGGGATCGAAGATCGCGCCGGGGAACAGCACCTCGTCGGAGGCGGCCGCCCTCACCGCCGCGACGTACGGCTCGTGGCCCTCGTAGGGGCCGACGACGACGAGCGGCATACCGCGATGCCGTCGCGACCAGGCAGAGACGATCTCGAGCACCGAGTTCTCCGGAATCGGACGGCAGACCACGATCCCATAGCGCCCGGGGTGCAGGCCCTCGGCCTCGACGGGCCCGGTCGGAGCATCGAGAACCTCATGCGCCCCGTAGGTGATGGTGGTGACGCGCCGCCGGCCGAAATGCCGGCCCAAATATTGCGCGATCACGGGATGATCCGCGATCAGCACGTCGCCGACGAGGCCTGCCAGCCGCTCGTTGGCCAACAGGATCGCCTGTTTGGCGAGGCCCCAGCGCTTCCGGGTCCATTCCATGCCATCCATGTTGATGACATTGGGAACCCGGCGCAGTCGCGGCACGATGTCGAAGACCCCGGTGTTGTACCCGAAGGTCAGCCACACCTCTCCCGACCGGTGGGCGCGCAGAGCATGGCGCACAGAGGTGAGATCGAATGCGGATGTCCCCCGCCACCCCTCCCGCGGCTCACGTATCAGAACCCGTTCGAGGCCGTTCCACTCGTCGGTGGTCGTGGCCCCGTGGCCCGGGAGCTGGCAGTAGACGACGACCCGCCATCCCCGATCCCGGAGGTACAGACCGACGTTCTCGGCGGCCGTCTCGAACCCCCCGTAGGCCGCTGGGACCCCATGGGTCCCGAGAATACGAACTGTGGGCTGCATGCTGAGTCCCCTCGCTTGCTGATTGCGATTGGTGGCGTGTCCGGTACCCGCCCTCGTATGCGTGGACCCGGCTGCTGAACGGCTCAGCGGTGGCTACGACCCTCTCCGGCCGCAGAATGTCCGTATTGTGACGCATTGCCCAAATATAGTCGGCGCAGCTCACCACGTCCAGCAGAGCCTCCGTGACTCGAGTTCTCGACCAGCGGTGCGTCCGTCCCTGCGCGAGCGTGGCCCGATTTCGGTCGGGGGCCCGGGTCATGACGGGGTGCTCTCCCAGCTTCCCCTGCTCTCTGCCCCGCAGGCGCGGTTGATCGTCGCCCGGTAGCCCTCGGGGTCGTGGCGCCGCAGCGCCTCGTTCCGGCTGTCTCTCAATGAGCGCACGATGCTGGACCAGGAGTCGGTGACGTCCACGAGGGCGTCGGCGATCGCGCGCGCATCCCCGGCGGGCACCAGGCGGGTGGTGCGATAGCCTCCTGCCGCTTCCCGCAGCCCGCTCGAGTCGCTCGCGATGACGGGACGCAGTGCGAGGACGGCTTCGACCGCCGAGTTCCCGAAGGGTTCGTCGAAGCGCGACGGGGCCAGCAGGATGTCTGCGCGGGCCAGGTGCGGCCAGATGTCCCTCTGGAGCCCGGCGAAGTCGACGTCCACTCCGCTCCCGGCCGCCTGGCTGCGCAACTGGTCCTCGAACCATTCGTCGCCTGCTTCGGCGGTGCCCAGCATGGTGAGCTGCACGCGCTTCCCCTCCTGCTGGATCAGGGACGCGGCCTCGAGGGCGAGGTCCGGACCCTTGCGCGGTGAGAGCCTCCCCATGTGCAGGATCCGCAGTGGGGGCTCGAGCGGTTCGCGCGGTGGCGCCGGGTGCGGGGGAGAAGCGATCCCGTTGCGGACGATCTCGGAGCGTCGGGCGAGGGCGGGGAGTGCGCGACGCATCGTCTCCAGTGAGGCCCGGCTGCTCACGAGCGTTCGCTGCGACGCGAGGTGAGGGAGGTACAGGAGGCGATCCAGCCAGCGGTTGCCGGAGCCGGCGACCTCATGGATGTGACTGATCGACCGGATTCCCTGATGGCGGGCGAGGAGGGGCCACTGCGGGATCGCCGTCGTCGAGACGTAGATGACTTCTGGCCGAATCCGCCGGATCAGCCGCCTGATGCTTCGCAGGCCCAGCAGTGCCCGACGAGCCGTGGCCGGCCATCGCCGTGGTCGCAGCAGGTGTTTGCCGGTCACGAGCATCGTGATGATCTCGATCTCTGCGCCGGCGCGCTCCAGCTCGACGACCAGCGGGCCCGTCGACGGGAGGGCGACCACCACCCGGCATCCGACCTCCCGCAGGCCGCGCACGCTCTCCAGGAGCATCCGGTCCGAGGTGAAGAGCCCGGCCCCGGAATGGGCGGCCAGGACGGTCGGGGCGTCGCGTCTGCTCACGGTCACCCGGGGCCTCGTCGTGGTGCGTGTCGGCTCATGGCGACGACCGCGGCCGCGCCCCGCCGGCGCGGCGCTCGATGGCGGAGGGGCTGCTTCCCTGAATGCTCACGACTGTTGGCCTCGCGCTTTCCGTGGGCGTACCCACCTCCCGCCGATTGGACGAAATGTCGGATATGTACGCTTTGGACCCAATGTATGCCCGAACGCGTCCCGAGTCCAGACCGCCCGGCGACCTTGCCTCGCCCCCATCACCTACGATGCGCCTCATGCCCCCGACCGTCCCCGCGAGCGCGCCGCCGCAGCGCCGGGGCGCGGATGGACGGTCAGGATCCGGGTGCTGACCACGATGATCGCCTTCGTGATGGTGGGGCTGGCCCTGACCGGGGTGCTCACCTACGCCGCACAGTTCCGTGCCCTGGACCAGCGGGTCACCCGCGAGCTCTGGCAGGAGTACGACGAGCTCGCGCTGATCGCCGCGAACACGGAGGAGAGCGGCGCGCCGGTCCACGCCACCGTCGACAGCGTGCTGCTGCATGCCACCGACTCGGCGGCTCCGTCGGACGGCGAATCGGTGCTCACCTTCCTCGACGGCGAGCCGCGCTACGAGCCGCGCGCGCAGGAGTACGCGCTGCTGCAGGCGGACTCCCCCGAGCACCAGCAGGTCCAGCAGGCGATCCTGGACGCCTACGAGCCGGGCGGGGCCGTCATCGTCCCGCTGGAGGCCTATGGCCGGGATCTGCGGGTGCTGATCGCCTCGGTGCGGGTCGCCGGCGACGAGTCCGAGGGCATCTTCGTGGTCGCGAGCGATATCGGCGCCCAGCGCCGCAGCCTGTGGCAGAGCGTCCTGACCTTCTCGGTCCTCTCGGTGATCACGCTGCTGATCGCCGGTTGGGTGGGGTATGTGGTCACCGGGCGTCTGCTGCGGCCGCTGGAGGACCTCCGCGCGGCCACCGGGCAGATCACCGTGGACGACCTCGAATACCGGGTGCCGGTGCCCGAGGTGCGGGACGACATCAGTGCGCTCGCCCAGAACTTCAACCGCATGCTGGGCCGCATCCAGGAGGGCTTCGCCGCGCAGCGCCGCTTCATGAGCGACGTCGGCCACGAGCTGCGCACCCCGCTGACGATCGTGCGCGGCACCCTGGAGACCACCGATACGGAGGATCCCGGCGATGTGCGGGAGTCCCACGAGATCGCGCTCGACGAGCTGGACCGGATGGGTCGCGTCGTCGGGGACCTCTCCGAGCTGGCGGCCTCGGCACGACCCGACTACGTGCGTCCCAGGCCCCTGGACCTGACCGCGTTCGCGCGCTCCGCCTTCGCCCGGATCGAGCACATCGCCGAGCGGGAGTGGATCCTGGAGCGCACGGTGGACGCGATGGCCGACGCCGACGAGCAGCGCCTGGTCCAGGCGGTCGTGCAGCTCGCCGCCAACGCCGTGCGCTACAGCGATCAGGGCAGCCGGATCCGTCTCGGAGTGGACCGGGTGCCGGGTGCGGAGGGGCCCGAGATCCACGTGAGCGTGCAGGATGAGGGCATCGGCATCCGCCCCGAGGATCAGCGGAGCATCTTCGAGCGCTTCACGCGGGTGGACGGCAGCCGGGGCTCCGGGACGGGGCTCGGCCTGCCGATCGTGAGGTCGATCGCCGAGGGCCACGGCGGCGAGGTGCGGCTGAGGTCCGCGCCCGGTCAGGGCTCGACCTTCACGATCGTGTTCCCGCAGTCCGCACGCGTTCCGCCGGCCGACGCCGAGCGGCCGGCGGCCGCCGGCTCCGCAGGCCCTGGCTCCGCACGCGATACTGGGTCGCGGGAACCGACCCCCGCTGACGACGATGACCCAGCTGACCGCAGGAGGAACGACGGATGAGGATCCTCATCGCCGAGGACGAGGCGCGCATCGCCCGCTTCGTGGAGCGCGGCCTGACAGCGAACGGCTTCGCCTGCACCGTGGTGGAGAACGGCATCTCCGCGCTCGATCTCGCCTCCAGCGGGGACTTCGATCTGCTGATCCTCGACGTGGGCCTGCCGCGGATGGACGGCTTCCAGGTGCTGAACGCGCTGCGCGGGATGGACGTGCAGATCCCGATCCTCATGGTCACCGCCCGCACCGGGGTGGAGGACACCGTGCAGGGCCTCGAGGGAGGCGCGAACGACTACATCGCCAAGCCCTTCCGCTTCGAGGAGCTGCTGGCCCGGGTGAAGCTGCGCGCCCGGGAGGCCGCCGCCGGAGCGGGCAGCGTCAGCGCCGACGTGCTCGAGCTGGGTGATCTCGCGCTGGATCTGCGCACCCGCGTCGCCACCTGCTCCGCAGACGGGCGGCCGCGCTCGGTGGAGCTGTCCTCCCGCGAGTTCACCATGGCCCGCGTGTTCCTGGAGAACCCGCACCAGGTGCTCACCCGCGACCTGCTGCTGTCCAAGGTGTGGGGCTACGACTACGACGGCGCCTCGAACGTGGTCGACGTGTACGTGGGCTACCTGCGCACCAAGCTCGGTGCTCCGCGCCTGGTGACCGTGCGCGGCGCCGGATACAAGCTCGTCGACCCGGCGGCCTGAGCCGTGCCGGCACTGCGCGCACCGGGGCATGAGAGTCCTCTCATGGCGCGTTCACCTGCGTCTCATCGCCGTCGGGCACGATGCGCGACATGAAGACCCTGCGGAACTACGGGATCATCGTGGCCGTCGCGCTCGTCGCGATCGGTCTCGCGCTGCTGCCGTCGGCGGACGAGACGCCCCAGGCCCGTCCCGGGATCACCGTCGGGGGGACCGCTCCGGCCTCTCCCGCCTCCCGCAGTGCGGGAGCCCCTTCGGCGGACGAGCAGTCGGCCGACGGGGCGGCGGTGGCGCTGCCGACCGCCTCCCGGTCCTCGGCGCACGGCCCCGACGATGCCGGCGTCGGCACGATGGAGCCCGCGGCCTCCCCGAGCCCTGCCCCTGCTCCGCAGCGGCCCCGCCCGTCGAGCGGCTCCTCCGACAGCTCCTCCTCAGGAGGCGACGAGCGCTCGAGCGGGCGCCCGTCGGGGGTCTGTGAGTGGGACGACGGCGAGCTCGAGTGCGACGATGATGACGACCACGACCACCATCACGACGATGACGATGACGATGACGATGACGACGACGATGAGGACGACGACTGAGGGCTGCGCTGTGGAGGGCCAGGCGACCGGGTTCCGGCGACCGAGGCTGCGGTGACTGAGCCTCAGGCAGGGACGCCGAGGCGCGCGAAGGCGTTGCGGAAGATGGTCAGCCCCTCCAGCCCCGGCAGCTTCTGGACCCGCTTGTCGAGCTTGTCCAGCTCGGTGGACCGGCCCGCGAAGAGATGGTTCATCACATGCAGCACCTCGGATTCGTCCATCATCCCGCTGCCCACCGGCTTCCAGACCCGGGACATGATCATCCGGACGATCTTCTGGGCGTTCGTGGAGGCCAGCAGCCGTTCCCGGGCCTGGGTGGTGTAGAAGGCGACGTGGCGAGTCTCCTGCTGGGCGATGCGCTTCAGCAGCGGGGACAGCGCCGGGTGGTCGATCATCCCGGAGAGCTGACGGTAGGCCGCCACGGCGGAGAGCTCGTTGGCCGCCCCCCACACCATGTGCACGGCCACGAAATCCGTGCCCGCGAGGTTCGACAGCACCGACTGCTTCAGCGGGCCCAGCGCCCCCGTCCAGCCGAGCTTGACCCGCTTGGCCTTGATCTCGTCGTAGTCGACGATGATCCCGTGGCGTGCCAGCACCATCGACAGCGCTTCGCCGTGCCAGAACTCCTCCCGGTTCCACATCGTCATGAACCCGCCGGCGCCCTCCTCGCGGTGCGAAGGGGTGACCAGCATGTCCCGCAGGAAGCATGAGGTGTGGAACTCGACGTCGCACATATAGCGCAGCGAGCGCAGGGTCTGCGCGTCCAGGGGCTGGGTCTCGAAGGCGTCGAAATCCAGGTCCTCGTACTTCACGGGGACAGAGGTCTCGGCGAACTGGTCGAGGTCGAAGGCCATGTCACACTCCGATCCGGGGCAGTGAGCTGAGATAGGGGTCGGGGAGATCAGGACCGGGCAGCAGCCGGGTGATCTCGAAGCGGGCGCGGTGCAGCGCGGCGCGGTCCGCGGCGGTGCTCCCGATGACGGCCAGTGCCGGCCGCAGGTCGGGGTCGGGAAGGCCACCGCCCGCGAGCGGGGAGCTGAGCGAGAGCAGCACCCGAGCGGTGCGCGCCTCGCGCTGGGAGCGGGTGAGGCGGCCGATCGCCTCGGCGGTGAAGAAGTCGACCGCTGCCTGGTGGCGGTCCACGACCTCCTCGACGATCCGACGGGCCTCGCCGGTGAGCCGGTGCGAGATCGCGGTCAGGGCCGCCTGCAGCGAGGCCTCCTGCACTGCCATGCGCGCCATGTGGCCGGCCGCCACGGCCTCACCCGCCAGCCCTGTCCACACCGGGGACAGCAGCGGCTGGACCCGATCCAGCTGGAGCCGGCGCAGGGTGTGCAGGAGGCCCGGACGCCGCCGGTGCCGCGGCCGCTCGGTGGGATGGTCGCCGGTGAGCAGGTCGCGGAGGGCGCGGGACTGCCAGAAGCGGTCCACCATCCAGGTGGCGAGGAAGGCGGTGATGCGGGCCTCGTTCCCGGTCGCGGTGGCGAGCATGGCGCGGGATTCCGCGAGCGCTGAGGACTCGAGCCGCTGGAGCACCTCCAGCGCGAGGCGGAGATCCCCGTCCACCGGACCCTCGGAATCCAGCCGGGCCGCGTCGACCAGGAGCCGGGATGAGCCGCGGCGGATATAGGCGGCGACATCGACATCCGTGCGCAGCACCGGGGTGATGCTCGCATCGAAATGGAGGTGACCGGCGTAGGGCCCGTCCACCGGGATCGCGGCATGCGGATCCGGAGCGTTCAGCGCGGGCACGGTCGGAGTCGCGCCTCCGGCCAGATCGACCGACAACTGCTACCTCTTCTCCTGGGAATGGGGCCGCGGACCGTTCAGGACATGCGGTTCTCGCTCATGGGCCGGGATCATTGTACGGAGAGGATCTGCCTGTGGGCCGCGAGCACAGCGCTTGGTAGGTTTCGACTGTGACCAACACCGGCGCCGCCTCCCTCCCGGCCTCGGCCGGCGAGCCGGGCGGGGCGAGCCTGCCGGACCTCGATCGGCTCCGGGCCGCGCTGCGACCCGCGGAGCTGCCCCTGCCGACCCCGCGCGAGACCCGTGAGGCCGCCGGGCGGGTCAACGATCTCCTGCACGCGGAGCGCTACCGGGAGGCGCGAGCGCTGGTGGAGCGGTTCCGGGACGCCCCCGCCGCCCCCGAGGACCGGCTCGCGCTGCTGCGCGCCGCCCTCCACGGAGCGGTCCTGGCCGGGGTGGGGGAGCAGGTCGCCCGCGACGCGGCGGACCTGGTCACCCTGCTGCGCCGCAGCGGGAACGCCGGACAGGCGGCGGCAGTGCTGGCGGTGCTGCTCGAGCGCGGACCGTTCGCGCAGCTCGCGTCGGCCGGCACCCGCGCAGCGACCGAGGAGATACCGACCGGTAGGGGACGCCACCGGGGGGAGGCGCCGCAGGCCTCTGCCGAGATGCTGGTCGTGGTGCGCGCGCTGGAACGCTCGGCCGTCCCCGGCCCGCGCGGCACGACGGCGGATCCGCGCCGCGACGCGGCCCGGCTGCGGGCAGCGCTCGCGGCGCTGCCGGCCGTGCGGGCGCAGCTGCTGACCGACCCGGAGCACGAGCTCCGGCTGCGCCTCGCCCAGTCGCTCGAAGGAGCCGGGGAAGCGGCGGCGGCGACCACCGCCGCGCTGGACCTGCTCGAGCTGCTCGCGGACGGAGCCGATGACGCCGCCGACCCGCGCACGGATCCCGAGCGGCTGGCCACCGCCGCCCATGCGGTGCTCGCACGCACCCTCGGCGTGAGCCATCCCCTGCAGGCCGTGCACCACGCCCTCGAGGCGCTCGATGCGATGCCGGAGATCGAGGATCCGCCGCTGCGGATCGGACTGATCACTGCACTGCTGCAGGCGCTGATGGCCGCGGGTGCCACCCGGGAGGCCTCCTTCACGGCCGGGCGCCTGGCCTCTCTGCAGCGCACCCTGGGCCGAGAGGTGCTGCGCACCGCTCCGCTGCTCGCCGTAGCGGCGCAGCGGGTCCAGGCCGAACGGTACGACGCCGCCTGGGTGCCGCTGGAGCAGGCCCGCGCCATCGCCCGGGAGCACCGTGACCGCCACGGCCTGCTGGAGGTCACCCGGCTCGCCGCGAGCGTCCACGAGCGCACGGGCGAGCACGGCTCCTCGCTGCGCGAGCTGCAGCAGATGGCGGAGCAGGCCCGCTGGCTCGCCGACGACCTCGCCACCCCCACCTCCGCCCAGGGGGAGCTGATCCGCACCGAGCTGCAGGCCAATGCGCTGGCGATGCGCCGGGCACTGGATCTTGGCCGGCACGGCGCGGTGGAGGGCGCGGTGTGCGCGATTCAGCGGCGCACCCGCCCCGGCGGCGGGCGCCCGGTGCTGCCTGCCGAGCTGCTCTGGGATCACCGGGTCGATGCGCTGATGGGGCGGTTCCTCGCCGCCGGCGCCGCGCTCGCCCGCGGCGCTGCCGGGGCCGACGAGGAGACCTGCGCACATCTCCTGAGTGAGGTGCGGGACGCCATCGACGAGGTTCCGCCGGGGCACGAGGGCCGCGCCCGCTACTGGCGCGTCTACCTCGAGGACCGCCACGCCCACCTGCTCGCCGAGCGGGGACGACGGGAGCCCGCGCACGAGGCCGCCCACCGGGCCCGAGAGGGCTGGCAGCGGCTCGGGAGCGATGCGGATGTCGCACGGCTGGACGGGCTGCTGCGGTCGCTGGCGGGGGAGGGGGCCGGCGCCGGCTGAGGTGCATGGGGTGACCGACCCCGTGCGCGGTCCCCTGCCCGGCCCCGTCCGCGAGGCCCGGCCCTGCGCCGGCTCAGCTCCCGTCGGCCACCAGCATCGTGGTGCGCAGCACCTCGATCACGGCCTGCGGATCCGTCGAGGGGTTCACGAAGGCGAGCCGCAGCGCGATCTCACCGCCGACGGCGGTGGGCACACACAGGATCGTCCCGTCCTTCGCCAGCCGCTGCGACCAGCGCCGATAGGCGGCCGGCGACCACCCCGGCCGACGGAACACCACCACCGACAGCTCGGGCTCGAGCAGCAGCTCCAGGTGCTCGGTCTCCGCGATCGCCCGGGCGACGGCCCGTGAGGTCGCCAGGCAGGCCTCGACCGCAGCGGTGTAGGCGGCAGTGCCGTGCGTGGCCAGCGAATACCACAGCGGCAGCCCGCGGGCGCGGCGGGAGAGATGCGCGGCGAGATCGGCGGGGTTGGACTCCCCGCGATCGATCGAGTCGAGATAGGCGGCGTGCTGGGAGTGCGCGGCCGCGGCCGGGCGCGGGTCCCGGTACAGCAGCGCGCAGCAGTCGTAGGGCGCGAACAGCCACTTGTGCGGGTCCACCACGAAGGAGTCCGCCTGCTCGATGCCCGTGAAGCGCTCCCGGGCGCTGGGCGCGACCAGGGCCGCCCCGCCGTAGGCACCGTCCACATGGACCCAGGCGCCGTGGCGATGGGCGACCTCGACCACCGAGGCGAGGTCGTCGACGATCCCGGCGTTGGTGGTCCCCGCCGAGGCCACCACCGCGCAGATCCGCGGGTCCGACTCCAGCGCATGGGCGAGTGCCTGCCCGGTGAGATGGCCGCGGTCGTCGACGGGCACGCTGATCAGATCCATGTCCAGCAGCCGGGCCGCCGAGGCGATCGAGGAGTGCGCCGTCGAGGCGCAGGCCAGGGCCCAGCCGCCCTCGGGGCGCCGCCCCCGCTCGCGCAGCGCGTGGTCCCGGGCGGTGGCCAGCGCCGAGAGGTTCCCGTGGGTGCCGCCGGCGACGAACACCCCGGCGGAGTCCGCGGGCCAGCCCAGCAGGTCCGACAGCCACCGCAGCACCTGGTTCTCCGCGAAGATCGCCCCCGCCCCGTACTCCCACACCCCGCCGAACACGTTCGCGGCGGAGACCACGGTGTCGAAGGCGACCGCCGCGCGGGTGGGGGCGGCCGGGATATGGGCGAGGTTCATCGGATCCTCGATGGACCGGGTGGCCGGCAGCAGCACCTCGTCGAAGAGGGCCATCGCGCGGGTGGCCCCGATGCCGTCCTCGGTGATGGTGTCCCCGACCTCGGCCTGCAGGTCGGCAGCGCTGCGGGCGGTGGTCTTGGGGTCGGTGGCCACCGCGGTGTGGGAGGCCGCCCAGTGCAGGGCGATGCTCACCGCCTCCCGCTCATCACCCCAGATCTGCGAGGGCTCCCGGTGGCTCTGCAGGGCATCGGCGGCGTCGGAGAAGGCGCTGTGCTCGGCAGATGTCGCCGCTCCCGCGGTGGCCCCGTGCCCTGCGGAACCGTCTCCGGCGGCGCGGTGGTGGGCGGCGGACGGCGCAGGCTCAGGTATCACGTCGAGCATGGTGTCATGCGTCCGGCCGAGGAGGGAGCGGAACCCTCGACCTCGCCCCGACGCCGCCGAGACGCCGCCGAGACGCTGACAGGCCCGCCTCCCGGACGTACCGTGGAGGCGGCGGCCGGGAGGGGGTCTGGAGGGTGAGCACCGACATCGAGGACCACGCACATGGCCCGGACGAGCCGATCGCCGTGCGCGACAACCCGCGCGCCGAGCGCTATGAGGCGGTGCGCGGCGGCGAGATCGTCGGGATCGTGATCTACACCCGCACCCGGCGGCGCGTCGAGCTGATCCACACGGTCACCGACCCCGCGCATCGCGGCGAAGGCGTGGCCTCCCTCCTCGTGCGCACCGTCCTCGCGGAGGCCCGGGTGGCGGCCCTCCCGGTGCTGGTGATCTGTCCCTTCGTCGAGAGCTGGCTGCAGCGCCATCCGGAGCAGGCCCGCGGTGTCATCGTCGACGACTGAGCGCGGGCGGGGTAGCGTCGCTTCATGGACGCCGTAGACATTCTCCGTGACCTCGCCTCCCGCCCCCGCGTGGCGGCCGCCGCCCTGGGGGACCAGCTGAACCCGGTGAGCCTCAACGCCCGCCCCGGCGGGCATGACAACTCCGTGGCCTGGCTGCTCTGGCACACCGGTCGCGAGATCGATGCGCAGCTGGCGGAGCTCACCGGCGATGAGCAGCTGTGGATGGCGCAGGGATTCGACGCCCGCTTCGCCCTCGGCCAGGTGGGGGACATCGTGGGCTACGGACACTCCTCGGCCGAGGCGCGCCGCATCCTGATCGACGACGGGGCGGGGCTGCTGGAGTACGTCGATGCCACGTTCGCCGCGATGGAGCGGTACCTCGAGATGGTCACCGCCGCGGACCTCGAGGACGTGATCGATGCGCAGTGGGATCCGCCGGTCACTCGCGGCGCGCGTCTGGTGAGCATCATCGACGACGCAGTCCAGCACATCGCCCAGGCCGCCTACGTGCTCGGGATGCCGCTGCGCGACTGAGCACTGTTGCCCGGCCGAGCACTGTTGCTCGGCCGAGCGCCGTGAATCGCGGCTCAGACCAGCTCGCGCTCGATCCGCTGCAGATAGGCGAGCCCGACGGGGGTGAGCGCGAAATCCTGCCGCTTCGCTCCGGTGCGGGCCACATCGACCTTCTCGAGGTGGAGCACCCCGGAATCGGCGAGCCGTCGCAGGGTGCGGTAGAGGCCGCGGTCGGTGAGCGTCCATCCGGTCGTCTCCGCGAAGCGGGGGGCGATGCCGGCGGCCGGGATCGGTCCGTGCTCCTGCACGATCCGCAGCAGCGCGAGCGTGGTCGCCGACTTCTTGTAGACCTCGACCCAGGAGCGGGCCAGCTCCTCCACCCACTCGGCGTCCTCCGGGGCGGGGGGATCTGGGGCCGTCACGGGCGCGGTCCCTCGAAGCCGCGCTCGCCGAGGGCCGCGATGCCGTGGGCGATCAGCCCGATCCCCCAGAAGCCGGCCATGCCGAAGGTGGCGCCGAACCAGCCCGCGTCCAGGGCGAGATGGCCGTCGCCCTGGATGGCGGGCGATGCCGTCGCGATCAGGATGTAGGCGTGCAGCAGGTAGCCGGTGTTGACCATCGCGTAGGTGAGGGCATGGGCCACCAGGCGCCCATAGCGGACCCGACCCAGCGCCCGGCCGAAGAGGAGCAGGTAGACCGCGTATCCGATCGCGATCACGACCAGGGGGAGCGTGGTCAGCACCGTGATGCGGTTGTCGGCGAGCACGATGAGCAGATGCACCACCGCGGTCGCCCCGAGCAGGCAGAGGGCGTAGGGGAGCAGGGTGGCGTGCGCCCGCACGGTCCGGGACGCGGCGCCGGGCGGAGGCGAGGCGGGGGTGGTGGTCATGGCGGCCCTCCTGCAGGGCTGAGGATGTGTACCAGTGGAATACTGCGTATTGGTACTGTACCTGTGGTGCGGTGCATGGTGTAAAGGGGTGCGGGCCCGTGCGGCGGAGGCGGGAGAGCAGGCGCCGGGCTCGCCGCGCAGTGTGCATGACCGGTCCTCCACAGCGGCCGCCCAATGGCGTCCCAGCGGCCTCGCTGCCTGCGCTCCATGACCCTTGTCCCCCTCGACGCCGGGCGGGTATCCCTCCCGCGGCGGACTTCCTACACTGGCCCGGTGACATCCACCGAAGCCTTCGAAGCCGGGCCCGATCGCGGCCTGGAGCGCACCCCGCCACAGGACCTCCCCGCCGAGCGCGGCGTGCTGGGCGGCATGATGCTGTCCAAGGACGCGATCGCCGACGTCGTCGAGACCGTCCGCGGCAACGACTTCTACCGCCCCGCGCACGAGATGATCTTCGAGGCGATCATCGACCTGTACGGCCGTGGGGAACCGGCGGACCTGGTCACCGTCTCGGACGAGCTCTCCAAGCGCGGCGAGCTGGCGCGGGTGGGCGGCGGCGCCTACCTCGCGGATCTCATCGACATGGTCCCCACCGCCGCGAACGCCGGCTTCTACGCCGAGATCGTGGTCGAGCGCGCCACCCTGCGTCGCTTGGTCGAGGCCGGCACCCGCATCGTCCAGCTGGGATACGCCTCTGACGGCGGCGAGGTCGACGAGGTCATCAACGAGGCGCAGGCGCAGATCTATGCCGTCACCGAGCGCGGCCAGAGCGAGGACTTCCTCCCGCTGGGCGAGGTGATCGACGAGACCCTCAACACGATCGAGGCCACTCAGAACCGGGGCGGCCAGGTCACCGGCGTGCCCACCGGCTTCGCCGAGCTCGACGACCTCACCCAGGGCCTGCACGGCGGCCAGATGATCATCTTCGCCGGCCGCCCCGCCATGGGTAAGACGACCCTCGGCATGGACGTGCTGCGCTCCGCGTCGATCCACAACGGCAAGACCTCGGTGATCTTCTCGCTGGAGATGGACAAGACCGAGATCACGATGCGCCTGCTCTCGGCCGAGGCGCAGGTGCCGATGAACCGGATGCGCGACGGCTCCATGGACGACCGTGACTGGCAGGCGATGGCGCGGGCGATGAGCCGCATCGCCGATGCGCCGCTGTTCATGGATGACAGCGCGAACATGTCCCTGATGGAGATCCGGGCGAAGTGCCGTCGGCTCAAGCAGAAGCACGATCTGAGTCTCGTGGTGATCGACTACCTGCAGCTGATGAGCTCGGGCAAGAAGGTCGAGTCCCGACAGCAGGAGGTCTCGGAGTTCTCCCGCGCCCTGAAGCTGCTGGCCAAGGAGATCGACTGCCCCGTCATCGCGATCTCGCAGCTGAACCGTGGCAGCGAGCAGCGCACCGACAAGACCCCGATGATGAGCGACCTGCGCGAATCCGGCTCGATCGAGCAGGACGCCGACGTCATCCTGCTGATCCACCGCGAGGACTACTACGAGAAGGAGTCCGCCCGCGCCGGCGAGGCGGATCTCATCATCGCCAAGCACCGCAACGGCGCCACCAAGACCATTCCGGTGGCCTTCGAGGGCCACTACTCACGGTTCAAGGACATGGCGGGCAGCGGCGGCTTCAGCAGCTGAACGGGCGCCGCCCGCAGCACCCGACGCGGCGAGCACGGCGGTTGCGGGCGGTTGACGGGGCGCCGGTTCACGCAGCGAGTTCCATGGCGCTGCGGCAGAGCGCATCCACGCAGTCCGCGAGACGGAAGCCCGCTCCGCCCGTGCTCGCCGCGATGCGCTCCGGGTCAGCGCCGTCCTCATCGGTCGCGGAAGTGAGGGTCCGGATCGAGAGGTGCTCGAGCATGGCGGGCCAGCGGGCCTGGACAGGCCGTCCCTCGGCGTCGACCACGGCGAAGCGTCGTCCCCGCGGCGTCGTGGTCGGGGCCTCGGGAACCAGCCGCAGGCCGCCCTCATGGACCGTCACATGGTGCCGGCGGCACAGCAGCGCGAGACCGTCGATGTCGGTGGGCCCGCCCTCTGACCAGGGGACCACGTGGTGCGCATCGAGATGCTGGGACTGATGGCAGCCCGGGAAGCTGCACGTCATATCGCGCAGGCGCAGAGCGCGCCGCTGAGCCCGGGAGGCGAGGCGCCGTGATCTGCCCAGATGGAGGATCTCGCCGCCGGCATCCGTGATCGTGATCGCGACCTCGCCGGTGCAGGCCAGGCGTTCGGCGGTGCGTGCCTCCAGCGGGCCCGCCCCGAGTGCGCCGCAGATCTGCGGCGTTCCCGCGGGAACGTCGAGCGGGACCGGCTCGGCAGTGATCTCGGTGGCGGTCGGCGGCGCGGCGGGCGGCGTTCCCGCGGGAACGTTCTGTGTGAGCGCTTCGGCGCTGACCTGGACGATCACCAGGTGGCGATCCTCGCCGGAGCGATCGGCGGGCTCCGAGTCGAGGAACGTGCGCGCGATATCCAGCAAGGCATCGGCCTTGCGCTGCTCCAGGGTGGGCGCCGTGGTGATCTCGGCGGCGCTCTCAGCAGCTTCCCCCGTCGAGAGCTGATCCGCAGCAGGGATCGTGTGTGCGGGGCCGCTGTTCGCGAAGCCGCCGCTCGTCGGTCCGTCGGCGTCCGGATCGCTCTGCGGCGGCTCGGTCCCATCACGGTCCAGGGCGAGGTCGAGGGCGGTGATCACCTCCGCGCCCATCTCGGCGGGGAGCAGGGCACGGATCTCCACCATCCCGTCATCGCGGATCTGCCAGCGGGCCTGCCGCACCGAGTCCTGGCGGAGCCGGCTGCCGTCCACTGCGCGGAAAGTGGAGATGGTGCGGGCGAGCTGCGAGGCCGTCATGGAACGGGCGAGGTCCACGAGGAGTGCCTCCTCTGCGCGGCCGACGACGCGGGTGATCTCACGGACCTTGGAGTAGGACAGCCGCCCGGCGCGGAACTCGGCGACGGTCAGCGGCATCCCCGGCAGTGCGCGGGCCACCCGGACATGCTCCCGAGCGGTGCCGGGTGACATCGAGCAGGACCAGGACAGCCAGTGCGCTGTGGACTTCAGGCCCCCGAACCAGCCGAGCCCTTCGCCGGCGTCGAACTCCCCGACCATCAGCAGCAGTTCACACGTGGCCTCGGCGATCATCGCCGCCTGCTGCTGGATCCGTGCACCGAGCTCCTCGGCCGCGGGCCGGGTGAGCCGGGCGCGAGCCTCGGGCTCGGGACGGGGCGAGGGGATCTCGGGCGGTGGGGTGCGGGTCATGATGGCCTCCGACGGACGTCGACTCTGATCGTCGATCTCAGTCCATCAGAGGGGTGTGACAGCCGAAGCGGCGGGCCGGGTCAGTCGTGCGCGGGGCGGGCGACCTTCCGCAGCTCGCTCCCGGTCACGCTGGCGCCCGCCGCGAGGATCTGTGCAGGAGTGCCCTGGGCGACGATCTTCCCGCCCTTGTCACCGGCGCCCGGGCCCATGTCGATCACGTGGTCGCTCTGGGCGATCACGCGCTGATCGTGCTCGACCACGACCACGGTCTGGCCGGCGTCCACCAGCCGGTTCAGCTCGCCGACCAGCAGATCCACGTCCGCCGGATGCAGGCCCGAGGTGGGCTCGTCCAGCAGGTAGACGCTGTGCCCGCGCACGGTGCGCTGCAGCTCGGTGGCGAGCTTGATCCGTTGCGCCTCACCGCCGGAGAGCTCGGTGGCGGGCTGGCCGAGGGCGAGGTAGCCGAGCCCGATCGCGGCCAGCGCATCCAGTGCCCGGGAGATCCGCGGATCCTCCGCGAACACGTCCCGGGCGCGCGCGACCGACAGCGACAGCACCTCGGCGATGCTCAGCCCCTGCCAGGTCACCTCGAGCGTCTCGGGACTGTACCGGGTGCCGTGGCAGCGTGGGCAGGTCGCGTACGAGCCGGGCAGGAACACCAGCTCGACCTCGATGTGGCCGGTGCCGCTGCATTCGGGGCAGCGGCCCTCGGCGACGTTGTAGGAGAAGCGGCCGACGCCCCAGCCGCGCGCCCGGGCCTCGGCGGTGTCCGCGAACAGGCGCCGCACCCGGTCGAACAGGCCGGTGTAGGTGGCGAGGCACGAGCGCGGGGTGCGCCCGATCGGCTTCTGGGTGATGTGCACGAGCCGATCGATGCCGCCGCTTCCCCGCACCTCACCGTGGCGCACCCGGTCGTCCGCAAGGTCGGTGCTGGTCCCGGTCCCGGTGCCGGTCCCGATGCCGATCTCGGAGCCGGCGGCCCCGCCCGGCTCGGCCACCGGATCGGGATCATCGGCCACCGTGGTGCGCACGCGCTCGCCGAGCACGGTGCCGAGCGCATGGGTGACCAGGGTGCTCTTGCCGGCCCCGGAGACGCCGGTGACAGCGGTGAACGATCGCAGCGGCAGTCGCAGGTCGAGGCCCTGCAGCGTGCGGGTGTGCACGGCGTCGATCTCGAACCAGCCGCGAGGGCTCCTCACCTCGGCGGCCCCGCGCAGGGCGAGCGGGCCGGGCTGCAGATAGCGGGCGGTCACCGAGTCCGCCGCCTGGTCGAGGCCCTCGACCACGCCCGAGTAGAGCACCTCGCCGCCGTCGGCCCCGGCGCCCGGGCCCACGTCCACGATCCAGTCGGCGTCGGCGACCAGAGTCATGTCGTGCTCGACCAGCAGCACCGAGTTCCCCTCGGAGAGGAAGGAGTCCAGCAGGTGCTGGAGCACGCCCTTCTCGCTGGGGTGCAACCCCGCCGAGGGCTCGTCGAGCACGTAGGCCACGCCGAACAGTCCCGAACGCAGCTGTGCGGCCAGCCGCAGCCGCTGCAGCTCGCCGGTGGAGAGGGTCCCTGCTGGGCGATCCAGGGCCAGATGCCCCAGGCCGAGGCCGACGATGGTGCGCAGCACCGGCAGCACGGTGGGCAGCAGGATCCGTTCCGCCTCCTGTTCGGGGGTGCCCTCACCCTCGGGCAGCGCCTCGTGGCGGGAGGTCAGCGCGGCCAGGAGGTCATCCAGCGGCATCGCGGCGAGCTGCCAGATCGGCCGTCCGGCGTAGGTCACGCGCAGGGCGTCCGGCCCCAGGCGATGCCCCTCGCACAGCGGGCAGGATGCCACCGAGAAGTGGGTGAGGGCGCGCCGCCGGGAAGATTCCGCCTTCGAGGTCGCCACGGTGTCGCGCAGGTACCGCTCGACGCTGCGCCACTGCCCCCGGTAGGTGCCGTGGGTCTGGCCCGGTTCGCGCACCGGATGGACGGTCACCACCGGCTGCTCCTCGGTGTGCAGGACCCACTGGCGGGTCTGCTCCGGCAGATCGCGCCAGGGGCGATGGACGTCGACGCCGAGGGTGTCGAGGATGTCGCGGAAGTTCTTGCCCAGCCACGCCCCGGGCCAGGCGGCGATCGCGCCCTCGGTGATCGAGAGAGAGGGATCCGGGACCATCGAGGATTCCGTCGGCTCGCGCAGCACACCCGCCCCGTGACAGCGGGGACAGGCTCCGTCCGGGGTGTTCGGGGAGAAGAAATCCGAGGTCAGGCGACCGCTGTGGAGGGCAGAGCCCTTCTCGAGCACATCGGCGGGATGGTCCCCGGCGCGCGAGTACAGCAGGCGGATCGCGTTGGAGAGGTTGGTGGTGGTGCCGACGGTGGAGCGGGCCCCGCCCGCGGAGGTGCGCTGCTCGAGGGCGACGGTGGGCGGCATCCCGGTCACCGCCTCGACCTGAGGGTCCACGGCGCTGCCGATCAGCCGCCGGGCGAACGGGGCGACCGATTCGAGATAGCGGCGCTGGGACTCGCCGTGGATCGTGCCGAAGGCGAGGGAGGATTTCCCGGATCCGGAGACGCCGGTGAAGGCGACCAGTCGACCGCGCGGAAGATCCACCTCCACGTCGCGGAGGTTGTGCAGACGTGCCCCGCGCACGTGCACGAAGCCGTCATCGCCACCGGTCAGGGAGAGGTCGGGGAGGTCCATCCGTCCAACGTAGCAAGCGCTGCCGGGGCGACAGCGGCGAGCGGGCGAGCAGGTGGGGGAGAATGGGTCCCATGACCTTCTTCCAGGAGCTCTGGTTCCAGATCGGGGCGTCGCCCGCCGGTGCGCTGGGTGTGCTCATCGCGAGCATCGTGCTGTACCTGGTCTTCACGCTGATCCTCCAGGTCGCCGGGCCGCGGTTGAGTGCGAACCCGTCGATGCTGAGCTTCGCGGTGATGGCGCTGCTGGGATCCCTGGTCGCCCGAGCCATCCTCGGCGAGACCCCGACGCTGGTGGGCGGCCTGATCGCCGTGTCCACCCTGCTGGTGCTGGAATACCTCCTGGGCAGTCTCCGGCCCGGCTTCGATCGCGTCTTCGCCCGGCGCGGTCCCCGTCCGACGGTGGTGATGGTCCACGGCCACGTGCTCACCTGGCAGCTGCATCATCTGGGACTGCGCGAGGCGCAGCTGCACACGCTGCTGCGGCGCGGCGGCGTGCGCCGCGTGATCGACACCGACCTGGTGATCCTCGAGCCGCGCGGAGGCCTGACCATCGTGCATCGGGGCGAGAAGATCGATGAGCGCCTGGTGCGCGGTGTGCGCGGTGTGGGGCTGATCCCCCGCTCGCTGACGTACTGATCCCCGACCTCGCCCCGGGGACGCGGCGCGACGCGCTCCGGCCCTGCACCGCAGCGGGTGCAGGGCCGGAGGTCGGTGAGGGAGCGAGGAGTCAGGCGAGCGAGGCCGTCAGCGTGATGTCCACGCCGGCCAGGGCCTTCGAGACCGGGCAGCTGTTCTTGGCCTCTGCGGCCAGGCGCTGGAAGTCGGCGTCCTCGATCCCGTCGATCTTCGCGGTGACGCTCAGCGCGATCCCGGTGATCCCGCCTTCGGCGATGTTGAAGGTGACTGCGGCAGAGGTGTCCACCGAGGTGGGCGGGGTGTCGTTCTCGGCGAGCATGTTCGAGAACTGCATCGAGTAGCAGGCGGCGTGCGCGGCGCCCAGCAGCTCCTCGGGGGAGGTGGTGCCCTGGGCGGCCTCCTCCGAGCGGGCCTTCCAGTTCAGATCGAAGGTGCCGAGCTTCGAGGTCTCCAGGGTGGTGGTCCCAGAGCCCGAGAGCAGGTCGCCCTTCCAGGCGGTGGATCCGGTGCTGACGACAGGACGGGGCATGGTGACTCCTTCGATCGGCGGTCGCCCCCGCGCAGCCGCGAAGGGCGCTTGCTCCCCACCGTAGTCCCGGCACGGGGATCGGGGGAGGGGTCCTTCGTCCCGGACGCGGGGGAGGCGTCCCGCCCGCGAGCGCCGGCGGCGGCCTCCCGGGCACCGGCCGGCTCTCGGCAGATCAGAGCAGACCGAGGCGCTGAACCGCGTCACGCTCCTCGACCAGCTCGGCCACGGAGGCGTCGATCCGGCCCCGGGAGAAGGCATCGATCTCCAGGCCCTGGACGATCTCCCACCGCCCTCCGGAGGAGCGCACCGGGAACGAGGAGATCAGCCCCTCCGGCACCCCGTAGGAGCCGTCGGAAACGACTCCGGCGGAGGTCCAGCTGCCCGCGGGGGTGCCGTGCGTCCAGTCGTGGAGGTGATCGATCGCGGCATTCGCGGCCGAGGCGGCCGAGGACGACCCGCGCGCCTCGATGACCGCCGCGCCGCGCTCGGCCACGGTGGGGATGAACGTGTCGGTGATCCAGCTCGGATCGTCCACCACCTCGGGGGCCGGTCGGCCGGCGACCGAGGCGTGGGAGATGTCCGGGAACTGGGTCGCGGAGTGGTTGCCCCAGATGGTCAGGTTCTCGATGTCGGTGACCGCGGTGCCCGTCCTGGTGGCGAGCTGGCTGAGCGCGCGGTTGTGATCCAGACGGGTCATCGCGGTGAACCGGTCGTCCGGCACGTCGGGGGCGTGCGCGGCGGCGATCAGCGCATTGGTGTTGGCCGGATTGCCGACCACCAGGACTCTGATGTCGTCCGCGGCGCCGGCATTGATCGCTGCGCCCTGGGGGGCGAAGATCCCGCCGTTGGCCTCGAGCAGGTCGCTGCGCTCCATGCCTGGTCCTCGGGGCGTGCGCCGACGAGCAGGGCGACGTTCGTGCCCTCGAAACCGGCCGTCGGGTCGTCGAAGACATCGACGCTCTTGAGCAGCCCGAAGGCGCAGTCATCGAGCTCCATCGCGGTCCCCTCCGCGGCCTTGACCCCTTGCGGGATCTCCAGCAGCCGCAGCGAGACGGGGGTGTGCGGGCCCAGCAGCTGGCCGGAGGCGATGCGGAACAGCAGGGCGTAGCCGATCTGTCCGGCGGCACCGGTGACGGTCACGGTGACGGGCGATGTCATGTCGATCTCCTCGATCGTCGTCGATCTGGATGTCCCGACAGATTACTCGACCTCAGGAGTCGTCGTCGGTGGGGAGGGTCTCGGCCGTCGACGGGGTGCTGCTGCGCATCCGCTGATACTTCCACCGCTCGGCGAGGCTGGACTTCGACGATGCCCGGTTGCGGGGCGAGAGCGGGTCCTTCCCGAGGACGGGATCATCACCGGTCTGGTAGGTGTCGGTCCAGACCTGGACCACCGACCAGGCCACAGCGGTCAACGGCACGGCGAGGATCGCGCCGAAGAACCCGCTCACGATCGTGCCGACCGCGAGCGCCAGCAGCACGACGAGGGGGTGCAGGCTGAGCGCGTGGCCCATCACCAGCGGCTGGAGCAGATGGCTCTCGAGCTGGTTGACCAGGACGACGATTCCGATCACCACCAGCGCGATGAGGGGGCCGTGCGTCACGAGCGCCACCAGGGCGGCCAGGGCTCCGGCGACCGTGGCACCGACGATGGGCACGAAGGCGCCGACGAACACGATGACGGCCAGGGGCAGCGCGAGCGGTACCCGAGGATCGCCAGCGGCACCCCGATGAACACGGCATCGGCCGCTGCGATGATGGCGGTTCCGCGCACGTACCCGCCGAGCAGCTGGACGGTCCGGTCCCCGGATTCCGCCAGCTTCGCGCGGGTCCCGTCGTGGAACCAGCGCAGCGTGAAGCTCCACAGCAGCTGGCCGTCCTTGAGGAAGAAGAACAGGATGACGATTGTGAGAACCGCACCGGTGACGACCCCGGTGGCTGCACCGATGCCGCTCAGCGCACCGCCCAGGAAGGCCCCGCTGGTGACGAACCCCGTGACCTTCTGCAGAACGGAGTCGATGGATGCGGTGTCGACGGGGACCGGACCGGTCCGCAGAAAGCGCTGGAGCTCCTCCCAGCCGCCGACCGCAGAGGCCGACAGCTCATCCCACTCGCCGCGGACGGCGAAGACGATCCCGGTCACCACTCCACCCAGCACCAGCAGCGTTCCCAGGAACACCGTGAGGGTGGCCAGGACGCGGGACCAGTGCTTGCGGACCAGCCACGCCACCATCGGAGCGACGGCCGAGGCGAGGATGAGTGCCACCAGCGCGGCGACCACCACGATCCCGACCCGCACCAGGATCCACAGCAGACCTCCGACCACGGCGGTGATCAGCAGCAACTGCCCGCAACGCGTGCTCACCCGTCCCAGGGAATCGGACCAGAGGGCGGGGGCGTCCTCGTCGCCCGCGCAGGGTCGCGGGTGACGGCCCGCCGGTTCGGGGAACGAGGGGGTGGACATGCTCAGGAGGATACGCTCCGAGCATGTCGTCCGAGGCGCGCACAGCGGATCACGCAGCGATCATCTACAACCCGGTCACGGTCCCCCTCGACCGGATGCGGGACGCCGTCGAGGAGCAGGAGGAACGCCGCGCATGGAGCCCGTCCCGATGGATTCCGACCGATCGGTACGACTCGGGGCGAAGCGCGGCCTGCCGCGCACTGGCGACATCCCCCTCGGTCATCATCGTGGCAGGAGGCGACGGGACGGTCCGTGCCGTCGCCGGGGTGGTCCTGGACAGCGGCACACCGCTCGCCCTGCTGCCCTCCGGCACCGGCAACCTTCTGGCCCGCAACCTGGGGCTGCCCCTGGGGAACGTCACCGCGGCTGTCGAGGCGGCGTTCGGCGGGCTGACGCGACCTGTCGATGTCGGGGTCGTCGAGTTCGAGGATGAGAAGGCTGCGCGGAGCGCAGAGATCTTCCTGGTGATGGCCGGCATCGGTCTGGACGCGGAGATGGCGCGCACCACGAGGCCCCGGGCGAAGCGATTCCTCGGTTGGCTGGCGTATGTGCCGGCGATCGCTCGATCGGTGCTCGCGAACCGGCCGCTCGACCTGACGTACCGGGTCGACGACGGACCCACCAGGACGGCGCGTGCGCATACCGTGATCATCGGGAACTGCGGAACTCTCACCGGAGGCATGCTCCTGCTCCCCGCGGCCAGCGTCGACGACGGGCTCCTCGACGTGGTGATGCTGCGGCCCGCCCGCAGGATCGGGTGGGCGCGGATCGGGACGCGCCTGACGGTCCAGGGGGTCGCCCACCGTTCCCGGTTCGGTCGCGGCATGCTGCGCCGCGCGCCCGGACTGAGGACTCTGGCGTATGCCCAGGGGCGACGGTTCGAGGTCCGCTTCGCGAACCCCCACGTCGTGCAGCTCGACGGCGACAGCATGGGGCTCGCGCGCACGGCCCGCATCAGCCTCGATCACCGTGCCCTGCACGTGTGCGTCGAGGACGACTGTGGACGGGACGCCGGGCGGGAGGGTCGTGCTCCTGCGGACGCTCCTCGGGTCGATGGCTGACTGCTCCCGGTGCGAGAGCCGGGTCAGGTGCCCGCGTCGGCCCTCACTGCAGCGACTCGAACTTGCGGATCCAGGCGGAGCCGATGGGGTTGGCATCGGCCACCATGATGCCGAAGCGGTCCCCGGCGATCTCGGCGACCTGGGTCAGCGCGACGCGCCGCTCGTGCCCGCGGGAGTGGTCCAGGCGCCGCACGCCGTTCTCGATGATCGCGTCGAAGGAGTCGGTGCGGCCCAGGTAGGCCACGAAGGGCATGTCGAAGCGCTCGGCGTAGCGGGCGGAGAGGTCGCGGACCGCCTCGACGTCCTCTTCGGCGAGGTTCTCCAGCGCGAAGGAGCCCACGTCCTGGCTGATGGCGCCGGCCTGCTCCTCGTCGGCGGTGATCAGGGTGGCCATGTCCGGGTAGGTGCGCACCAGGGCGTCCTGCTCGGAGTGCTCCGCGGTCAGCACCGCGTCCTCGATCGCGGCGCGCAGAGTCGTGGCGTCGTCGAAGGGGCGCGCCTCCCAGGCCCGCTCGAGCGGCCAGGTGGCACCGTTGAACAGCGACCCGAAGGTGGCCACGAAGGTCTCGCGGTCCATCGCGTCCACCTCGGCGATCCCGATCCGCTCGCCCTCGGTGGTGGTGGCGATGTGCGCACCGCTCTGGCGACCGATGTGGAAGAACACCAGGTTCAGCACGATCGCGGTGATCGCGCCGACGGTCACCCCCGAGGAGACGAACACCTGCGCCCAGGAGGGGAACACCCCGGCGATGTCGGGCTTGAAGCTGACCAGCATCGCCAGCCCTAGCGAGGTGCCGACGATGACGGAGTTGCGGTTGTCGGTGAGGTCCACCGTGGACAGAGTCTGGATGCCCACCAGCGCCACCGAGGCGAACAGCGCGAGCGAGGCGCCGCCGAGCACGGGGGAGGGGATCGCGGCGACCACGGCCCCGGCCTTGGGCAGCACGCCGAGCACGATCATCAGCACACCCGCCCCGGCGACCACCCAGCGGGACTTCACCCGGGTCAGGCGCACCAGGCCGATGTTCTGCGCGAAGCAGGTGTAGGGGAAGGAGTTCAGCACCCCGCCCAGCAGGGTCGAGAGGCCATCCGCACGGATCGCCTCGGAGATGTTCTGGGGCCGGATCCGCTTGCCGACGATCTCCCCGGCGGCGAAGACGTCACCGGTGGTCTCCACCATCGTGATCAGCATGACGATGATCATCGAGACGATCGCGGTCAGCGAGAAGGTGGGCACCCCGAAGTAGAACGGCGTGGTCACGCCGAAGGCCGAGGCCTCGGTGACACCGCTGAAGGAGGTGTCGCCCAGCAGCACCGCGACCACGGTGCCGATCACCAGGCCCAGCAGCACCGCGATGGTGCCCAGGAAGCCGCGGAAGAACCGCTGGACCAGCACGATGATCCCGAGCGTGCCCAGGGCGTAGACGATGTCGCGGGTGGCGGGAGTGCCCTCGGCGTAGTTGGTGATGTCCCCCGCGGAGACGCCCAGCAGGGTGATGCCCATGGTGGTCAGCACGGTGCCGATCACCACCGGGGGAAGAACCGCAGGATCTTCGCAAAATAGGGGGCGACCAGGAAGGTGAACAGGCCTGCGACGATGATCGAGCCGTAGATCATCGGCAGACCCTGGGCACCGCCCTCGCCGCCGGTCGCGGCCAGACCGATCGCGATGATCGGGCTCACCGCAGTGGTGGTCACGCCCTGGATGATCGGCAGGCGCACGCCCACCTTCCAGAAGCCGACGGACTGGATCAGCGTCGCGATGCCGCAGGTGAACAGGTCGGCGTTGATCAGGTGGATCGTCTGCGCGGCCGTCAGGTTCAGACCCGAGGCGATCAGCAGCGGCACGATCACCGCACCGGCGTAGAAGGCCAGCACGTGCTGTATCGAGAGCACCGTGAGGCGGCCCGCCGGCGGGACCTGGTCGACGGGATGACGGCGCGGGGCGGTGGTGCCGGGCAGGGGCGCGGGAGCTGCGGCGGTGGTCATCGAAGTCCTAGGGGGTCCGTCGAGCGCAGGGCTCGACGTGGGGAGCGGGAGCGGGACCGGAGTGCGGGCCGCGCACCAGCGTAGGCCTCTGCCCGTGCGCCGCTGCCGGATCCGCCGCGCAGTGGACGTGAGATCCCCGTCATCCTGTGGCCGCGATGCGGGATGGCGGGTAGAAGAGAACGGTGACGACCCCTACTCCCCGCCGACCCCGGCTCCTCGGCCCCCTGCTCGTGGTGCTCGCCGTCTTCACCGTCGGCGTGAACCTGCGCCCGGGCGCGACCAGCGTCGGGCCGCTGATGACGGATATCGTCGACGCCTTCGGTCAGGGAGCGTTCGCCTCCGGCCTGCTCACCGCGCTGCCGCCGCTGATCTTCGGCGGCTTCGGACTGCTGGCGGTCCCGCTGTCGCGGCGGCTGGGGCTGACCGGCACGATCGTCGCCTCCTTCGTGGTGGCCGCCCTGGGACTGATGCTGCGACCCGCGAGCGAGGTCTTCGCCGTGTTCGTGGTGCTCTCAGCGCTCGCGCTGCTGGGCCCGGCGCTGGGCAATGTGCTGGTGCCGGCCTGGATCAAACTGCACGGCGGGACCCGGACCGTCGGCCTGATGACGCTGTACAGCGCGACCCTCGCCCTGGGCGGATCGGCCGCCTCGGCGCTCGCGGTGCCGCTGGCCGGCTCGGAGGCCGGCGGCTGGCGGGACTCCCTGCTGCTGTGGGGGATGGTGCTCGCGGTGCCGGTGGTGGTCTGGACGGTGGTGCTGACCCGCACCGGGCATGACTTCCCGCCCCCACCGGCGCGGGGCGAGATCGGCGGCTCGCTGCTGCGCTCGCCCACCGCGATCGCGCTGACGCTGATGTTCGCGCTGCAGTCGCTGAACGCCTACACCCAGTTCGGCATGCTCCCGCAGGTCCTCACCGATCTCGGGGTCACCCCCGCACGGGCCGGGGTGCTGGTCGCGGTGGTCGCCGGCTGGGGCCTGGTGGGCGGGATCGTGATGCCGACGGTGATCGCGAAGGTCCCTGGCCTGCCCTGGATCGTGGGCGGCTTCGGCCTGCTCAACGCCATCGGCTACCTCGGCCTGATCCTGTTCCCGACGGTCAGCCCGATGCTGTGGGCGTGCGTGCTCGGCATCGGCGGCTTCGCGTTCCCCACCGCGATCGCACTGCTGCCCGCCCGCACCCGCTCCCCGCTGGTCACCGCCCGGCTCTCGGGCATGGTGCAGCCGATCGGCTATCTGCTGGCGGCGCTCGGTCCGATCATCGTCGGCGTGCTGCTGGAGGCGACCGGGTCCTCCGCGGTGGTGCTGTGGTTCCTGGCCGGCACCGGACTGCTGCTGGCGGTCGCCGGCTTCCGGGTGGGGCTGCCGCGCCTGGTCGACCACGAGATCAGGGCCTGACCTCCACGCGCGAGGGCCGCAGCGGTCCCGGCCGGCGAGGAATTCCCGGGGAGGCGCAGCCTGATCCATGGGAGGATGCCCCCATGAGCCTCGTCCGCACACTGCGCATCCTGGCCTCGCAGCGGCCGTCCCTGCCCCCGCATGCCTGCGCCGCCCCGGAGCGGGTCCAGCGGCGCCGGCACGGCCATGTGCCGGTCACCTGGATCGACCCGGATCTCGCGAGCACCGCGACCATCGTCCACCTGCACGGCGGCGCCTACGTGGCCGGCGAGAGCTCGCAGACCTGGAACTTCCTCGAGGAGGTCGCCCGTCGCAGCGGCGCGGCCGGCGCGATGATCCACTACCGACTCGCCCCGCGCTACGGCTTCCCCACCGCGCTCAAGGACGTGCTGCACGCACTCGAGGACCTGTCTGTGCAGGCCATGCTGCGGCCCGGACGCTGGGTGCTCTCCGGGGACGAGGCCGGTGCCGGGCTCGCGCTCGCCGTCGCGCAGGTCCTCGCGGAATCGGAGGTGGGCTCCCCGGCGGCGCTGCTGCTCTCCTCCCCCTGGGCGGATCTCACCCGCGAGGAGCACCCCGATGAGCTGCGGGGGACGGCCGCCCGGCTCTACGCCGGTGCCGTGCCGCGCACCGACCCGCGGCTCAGCCCGCTGTACGGCCAGCTGTCGGATCTGCCGCCGGTGCACCTGGTCACGGGGGCGAAAGGGGTGCTGGCCGAGGACGGCAGGCGGCTGGAGGCCGCCCTCACCGCGGCCGGTGCGCCGCATGAGCACCTCGAGATCCGCAGCGGTGGCGAGCAGGTCGCGGTCGACGGGCCCGGCCCGCAGTCCCAGCAGGCGCGCCGCTTCCTCATCGAAGCCGCCCGCCGCGCGATGGGCATGGACGAGGTCGCAGGCGCAGCGCACTGACCGCAGCGCACCGACTGCAGCGTTCACGCAGGACGCCGCCGACGCAGCCCGGTCACCGCGTCATCGCGGTGGGATCACCGCAGCTCGGGCTCGGCCGCATCCGCTCGGCCGGTGTCCGCATCGAGCCGTCGGCGGATCGTCGCGGCCGTCCGGCGGTCCTGCCGCGTGGCCTTGTCGACCAGCGCGGTGGTGTCGTGCTCGGGCTCATCCGGCTGCAGCACCGTCCACACCATGAAGCCGATGGTCAGCAGGAGGCAGAGCCCGGCCAGGATCAGCAGCACCGGCCAGGAGAAGGGGACGGGATCCCAGAAGGGATCGCCCGCGATGGGCGCGATGACTCCCGCGGCGATGCCCATCGCTGCCCCCTGAGGTCGTGACGAGAGGACCCCGGCCCGATGATGGCGGAACTCCCGGGGTGCACAGATCAGCTCCAGCATAACGCCGCTGGGCACCCTGAGGTTATGCTGGAAATATTATGGCTGACGTTATTGTCGGGCGCTTCGCGCTCATCGACCTGATCGCGAAGGGCGGTTCCGGGTCCGTCTGGCGCGCATGGGACTCCAAGTCCGAGCAGCTCTGCGCTGCCAAGGTCCTGCGTCAGCGCGATTCCGCGGATCTCATGCGCTTCGTGCGGGAGAAGGGCGTCAGCTTCGACCACCCGCATCTGCTCACCCCCTACGGCTGGGGGCGGAGGACGAGCACGTGGTGATCGCGATGCCGCTGGTCTCCGGCGGGACGCTCGAATCCGTCGTGAAGAAGCAGGGCAAGCTCGCCGAGCCCGCCGTGGTCGTGATCCTCGACCAGCTGCTGAACGGGCTCTCCCACGTCCACGCCGAGGGTTGGATCCATCGCGACGTGAAGCCTGCGAACATCATGTTCGAGCCGCGCGGCACGGCCTTCCCCGTCTCCCGGCTGGCAGATTTCGGCATCGCCGTGCACGAGACCGATGTGCGGTTCACCCATGTGGGCATGGTCAACGGCACCCCCGGCTATATGGCCCCGGAGCTGTTCTCCATGGCCGAGCCGGCCCCCTCGCACGACCTGTACGCGGCCGGGGTGGTGGCGATGGTCGCGCTCAACGGCCCGATCAAGCTGCACGACGGCTCCTTCCGGCCCGACGAGCTGAACCAGTACCTGCAGGGGGTCACCCCGAAGCTCTCCGCGGTGATCCGCCGTCTGGTGGCGGCGCAGCCCGAGGACCGCTACCAGGATGCCGACACGGTGCGGCGCGACCTTCCCGGGTGCCGCAGGGCTATCCGTTGACCCACGCCGACGGCGCTGTGCTGAACCTCCAGGACACCCTGGACCCGTTGCCGCCGGACGCGCCCGGCGCCGTTCGTCCGGAGCGCCCGGTGCCCTCGTCGGCCGGTCCGTCGATGGAGGCGATCCGGTCCGGTCGGGTCCAGCAAGGCTTCAGCTCCGGCTCCCCCTCGCCGCAGACCGGCCCGCAGTGGGCGCAGCAGACGCCCCCGCAGGGCGCCCCGTCACCGCAGAGCGCACAGCTGAACCCTCATCCCTACACCGCGACCCAGACCTCGACCGGCCCCACCGGGCAGAGCGGCTCGACCCGGGGCAGCACCCTGATCGCGGTGGCGCTGGGGACGGTCTCGGCCCTGGTGCTCGGCGCGATCGTGGCGATCGTGCTGCTGCTGGTCTTCGACAGCTCCTCGGCCGCCGGAGAGCTCGACGGTGCGGTGGTCAGCAGCATCGGCGTCTCGAGCACCGCGGCCCCGGACGGCGAGGGGCACCCCTTCGCCTGACCCTGCCCCGGCGCCGAAGCGTCAGCGGGCGGGGGCCGCGAATGTGTCCAGGGACTGCACGAAGGACTCGCGACGCGGGTCCATCAGCAGCTCGATCAGCAGCGAGGGCGCGCCCTCCCCGTCACCGGGCACCGTCCAGCGGAGCCGAGCAGGGCTGAGCACCTGGGCCGCATCGACCCGCAGTCCCTCCAGCGCCGCCGCGTCGAGGCCCGCGCTCGCCAGCGCCGCGGCCAGGCGTCGCCGCCGCTCCGGGCGCGGCACGTCGAGGTCCATGTTGTCCGCGAACCAGGCATCGGCGACGGCGTCCTCGTTCCGGCTCAGCCAGGTCAGGGCCGCCGAGGCGGCCTCCAGGGTGCGGGGCGCGGCCTGCGGCCGGCGCGGGGCGAGCAGGGCGGGCAGCTCCCGCTGCAGCAGGCGCAGGGTCTGCATCGACAGCGGGGTGGCCGGGGCGTACTTCGAGTTCGCCAATGCCACCACGCCCACCCCGGAGTCGCGATGCCAGACCATGAAGGAGCCGTAGCCCGGGTAGCCGCCGGAATGGGAGATGACCTCGCCGAGATCGGGGAAGTGCTCCACGACCAGCCCGAAGCCGTAGCCGCGCACCCGGTCGAAGCCGGGGGACGTGCGGGCGGGATCCTCGGGGTCCGTCGGCAGAGCGCCCAGCGCCTGGTGGCGGTGCAGCTGCTGCATCTCGCGACGGGATGCGGTCGCCAGCGGGCCGGCCGCCCGCGAGGGGGCGTCGGGGGCGTCGGCCGCGGCGAGGAAGCGGACCCAGGCCGCGACATCATCGACGGTGGAGAACAGCCCGGCCATCGCGCCGTACACGCCGGGGGAGTCCAGCGGCACCGGCTCGAAGCGGGTGGCGTCGGTGCGGTCGGCGAGGCGGTGGCCGGTCGCGAGCTGGGAGCCGTCGATCTCCTCGCCGGACCAGCCGGTGGCCGCCAGCCCCAGCGGGGTGAGGAAGCGTCGCCGGATCTCGCTCGCGTAGTCACTGCCGGTGACCTCGTCGATCACGCGCCCCAGCAGGGCGTAGCCGGTGTTGGAGTACTCGAAGCCGGTGCCCAGGCGGTGGGCATGGCCGAGGCCGCCCCGCAGCGTCGCGGCGAACTCCTCGCGGGTCATCGCCTCCTGCCGATCGCCCCAGGGGTTGTCGGTCACCAGACCGGCGCTCATGGTCAGCAGCTGGCGCAGGGTGGGCTCGCGCTCGTCCGCGGCGAGGTCGAAGGCCCCAGCGGCCTCGGGGACGTGGGCGGAGACCGGATCGTCCAGGTGCAGGCGGCCCTCGTCCCGCAGCGCGAGGATCGTCGCGGCGGTGAACGACTTGGTCATCGAGGCGATGCGGGAGACGGTGGCGCGGTCCATCGGCCCGGTGCCCTCCGCGGGAAGGCCGCCGGTCAGCTCTCGGTGGCCGGCGGCACCCTGGGCCAGCACGGCCTGATCATGAGCGTGCCCGCCGATGATCGCCCAGGTCACCCCCGAGGTGCGGTGCTCGGCGACGGCGGTGTCGAACAGCTCGGCGACCGCATCGACAGCGGTGGAGGGGATCACAGGGGAGAGCAGGCTGGTCTCAGGCATGACTGTCACTGTAGAGCCTGCGACGGGCTCAGGAGGACCGGGTGAAGAAGCTGTGGATCACTGCGGCGACCTCCTCGCCGACCACCTCGACGAGCCGCGCCGGATCGGTGCGGGCAGGGTCGAAGGCGGTGGGCGGGGCGGGAGCCGCCGCTGGGTCCTCGGTCCCGTCGGCCCCGTCGGCCCCGAGCGGTGCCGGCTCCCGGCTGGAGGGTGCCGCAGGCGCGACCAGGTCCTCCAGCGTGAGCCCGCGCAGGGTCAGCAGCAGCAGCGGGTGGTCATCGACGGCCTCGACCAGCACGTACAGCAATGCGGAGACGTGCCGGCAGGGCCCGGGCCAGTCCAGGCAGGAGCAGTCATGGGACAGCTCGGAGGCGTCCCGCGGCAGCAGCGACACCAGCGATGCGGCCAGCTCCTGCTCGATCTGCTGCGGGTACTCACCGGCGGCCAGGCGTGCCGGCAGCTCCGGATGCGACTGCGCCACCTGGATGAACGCCTGCCGGTCGTCCTCCCGGAAGGCCGGCAGCTCGAGCCGGGCCTGGTACAGCTCGCCGTCCGCGTCCAGCACATCGCCGCGCGCCGCCCCGGCATCGACGTCCAGCCACTGCACCCGTCCGGCGCGGGCGTCGGCCTTGCCCCGACCCACCCGGGCCTGGCCCAGCAGGCGCTCGGCCCCGTCGCGCAGTGCGACCGCATGCCAGCTCGTGCCCACCGCGCCGCGGCGAGAGCGCAGTTCGATGCTCATGAGCCGTCCTCCTCCTCGAGCGAGAGCAGATCCAGCAGCCGGTCGTCGTCCAGCGAGGTCAGCCAGTCCTCGCCGGGGCCGACAGTCAGCTCGGCCAGCGCCTGCTTGTCCTCGAGCACGGTGTCGATCTTCTCCTCGACGGTACCGGCGCTGACCAGCTTGTTCACCATCACGTCGCGACGCTGGCCGATGCGGAAGGCACGGTCGGTGGCCTGGTTCTCCACCGCCGGGTTCCACCAGCGGTCCAGGTGCACCACATGGTTCGCGGCGGTCAGGGTGAGCCCGGTGCCGCCGGCGCGCAGGCTCAGCAGCATCAGCCCGGGCCGGTCCCGGTGCTGCTGGAACTCGGCCACCATCTGGTCGCGGTCGTGCTTGGAGACCCCGCCGTGCAGGAAGGGGACGTCGATCCCGAACTCGGAGAACTTCTCCTGCCAGTAGGGGACAAGCAGGTGCCCGAAGGTGGTGAACTGCGTGAACAGCAGCGCCTTCTGGCCCTCCTCGAAGGCCGTCTGCAGCAGATCATCGACCAGCTCGAGCTTGCCCGAGCGGTGCTCACCGTCGCGCACCAGCGCCGAACCGTCGCCGAGGTAGTGGGCGGGGTGGTTGCACACCTGCTTCAGCCGGGTGATGGCGGAGACCACCAGGGTGCGGCGCTGCGCCTGCTCGGCGCCGTCGATCTGCACCCTCAGCTCGTCCACGATCGCCTCGTACAGCCCCGCCTGCTCGGCGGTCAGGTTCACCACCCGGCTGAGCTCGATCTTCTCCGGCAGGTCCTGGATGATCGCGCGGTCCGTCTTCAGCCGCCGCAGGATGAACGCAGCGGTGACCAGCTTGAGGCGGCTGATCGCCGTGCCGTCGCCCTCCTCCTCGATGGGGGTCGCCACCCGTTCCTGGAAGCTCTTCGCGCTGCCCAGCAGCCCGGGGTTGACCACCTCCATCAGGGAGTGGAGGTCCGCGAGCCGGTTCTCCACCGGAGTACCGGTCAGGGCGAGCCGATGCGGGGCCTGCAGCGCGCGGGCGGCGCGGGTGACCTGGGTGGCGGGAGTCTTCACGTGCTGGGCCTCGTCGAACACCAGCCGATGCCAGGGCACCGCCGAGAGCAGCGCCAGGTCACGGGCCAGCAGCGAATAGGTGGTGATCACCAGGTCCGTCTCTGCGGCGGTGCTCACGAAGGAGGCGTCCCGTCGCCGGGCACCGCCGTGGTGGACGTGCACCCGCAGCTGCGGGGCGAAGGCCGTGGCCTCGCGCTGCCAGGCCCCCACCACCGACATGGGGCACACCAGCAGGGTGGGGCCGACGACATCGGCCGGAGGCTCGCCCTCCTCCGTGCCCACCCCCACGGTGCCCTCTCGCTCCCGGCACAGCAGGGCGAGCACCTGCATCGTCTTGCCGAGCCCCATGTCATCGGCGAGGATCCCGCCCAGGCGCTGGCGGTCCAGGGCCCACAGCCAATCCAGGCCGTCGAGCTGGTAGGGCCGCAGCGTGGCCTGCAGGCTGCGCGGCTGGGGGTGCGGGGCGGGGCCCGCCGCGCCCGGCATCAGGCGGGCCAGGCCGTGGTCGCCGCCCGCGAGCAGGGCCGTGACCCCGAAGTCGACGTCCGCCGCCTCGGGGGAGAGGATCAGCGAGAACATCTCCATCCAGGGCGCCCGGCCCTCGATCTCGGCCGGCACCGGCGCGGGGGCCAGGGGGGCCGGGCCGGGAGCGGCCGACGACGGCGGACGTGTCTCGAGCAGACGGCCGGGGGCGACCGCTCCGCCTGCCGAAGCCTCTGCCTGCCGCAGGTCCTTCCGCTCTCCCCGCGTCCGCGCCCCGAAGGCGTCCAGGAACTTCTCCGCGGCGCGCAGCGTGGAGGCATCCAGCCGCACCCATTGCCCGCGCAGCCGCACCAGCTCGGACTGCGCCTCGCGGATCTCCTCCATCTCCTCCTCGGTGAGCTCCGTCTCGCCCACGGCGACCCGCCAGCGGAAGGAGACCATCGCCCCGAGACCCACGCCGGAGCCCTTCCTCTCGCCGGGCTCCTCCTCGACCTCCTGCGGGCGGACGGAGGTCTTCTGCTTGGTCCAGTCGCGGGGCAGCAGCACGGTCACCCCCGCCTCTTCGAGGGTGGGGGTGTCGTGGGACAGGAAGGCGGAGGCCTCCGCGGTGGTCAGCAGCCAGTCCACCCCGGTCTCGTCCACGGCGGCGCCGCGCACGGTCGGCGCGAGGCGCATCACGGAGGCGGAGGCCTCGGCGGCGCCGGCGGTGGTGAGGTCGCCGACGGCGCGCAGATCGGCCACCGGGTGGACGGTCCCGTCCTTCTCGCGCAGGCAGGTCTGCAAGGGCCAGGCGGTCCCGATCGCCGGCTGGAACAGCCGCACCACCAGCTCGCTGTCCCGCGAGCCGAGGGTCACTGCGGGCCGGCCGGAGTCCACGAGGGCGTCGAAGGCGGCGGTGAGGCGGCGCTGGGTGGGCAGATCCGCGCGCAGCTCGCCCTCATCGGCCAGTGCCCACAGCACTCCGTGAGGGTCCTCGCGCGGCGCTTCGGCGCGGCGCAGGTGCGCGGCGAACGCGCTGCGGGCGTGCCCGTCCACCAGGGCGTGCAGCATCGGTGGCGCGTCCTTCTCGGGGGCGCGCCACTGCATGATCGGCCGCCCGTACCGCTCCGTCGCCCGCGCCCGCAGATGACGCTCCTGGACGAGCGACTGCGCGCGCAGGTCCAGCACCATCGCCGCCACCAGGTCCGGCATCGCGATCAGCTCGTCCTGCAGCCGCGCCGCGGCGCCATCGCTGATCAGCGCGGCCAGATGATCGGGCAGCTGCTCGCCGAAGCGCTCCTCGAGCAGGGCGGTCCCGGCGCCGACCAGGCCGGTGAGCGCGGCACCGGACAGGGGCAGGGCAGGCACTCGGCGATCGCCGTCGCGCCCGGGGATCCGCACCCGGTGCCGCAGCTGATCCGGCGCAGTTGCGAGGGCTTCGGCGATCCGGGCGGGAGCCTCACGGCGCAGTGCGGCGACGTCCTCGAGTGCACGCGAGCGCCCCGGCCCGGTCTGCTCGCGCACCCACAGGGCAGGGCCGAGGTCCTCGTCCAGGACGAGGTGGAGGCGGCGGACGGGCATGGGCTCAGACTAGGCGCCGCGCCCGACGGACGTCGGCGCGCTGTGGACAGATCTGCGGCAGGCGCGGCCCCGAGCAGTTCACAGCCCGTCGATGATCAGTGCCGTCGCGTCGAGCCAGGCCTCCTTGGTCTTCTGGGAGACCCGCTCCCACTCCAGGTGGGAGCCGTCGACGAACTGGTGCTCGTAGGGCACCTCGGTGACCGCGCGGGTATGCGCCCCGAAATGCGCCCGCAGCCGGTCGCGCAGCGTCGAGTCGAGCTTCCCCTTGGAGGAGTGGGACAGGATCGTCACCGCATGATCGACCTGTTCGGCCAGCCCCGTCGCCCGCAGCTCATCGATCATCCAGGCTGCGGCGTTGAAGGTGTCCTCGCGCACGGTGGAGACGATGATCAGCTGGTCCGCGCTCTTGACGGCCGCCAGCCAGTTCGAGGCCCGCACGTTGTTTCCGGTGTCGATCACCTTGATCCGGTAGAAGCGCGAGAGCGCATCGTTGAGCTCACCGAAGGCGGCGGCGTCGATCGAGGCGGCCGATCCCGGATCCTCATCGGAGGCCAGGATGTCGAAGCGCATCCCGCCCTGCGGGCGCACGTACGGGTCGAGATCCGCATTGCTGGCCTCGGGGGAGCGCAGGCGGTCGATGTCGTGCAGCAGGTCCACTGCGGTGCGGGGATGATCGGTGGGGATACCGCGCCATCCGAGCGTGCCCCGGGTCTCGTTGTTGTCCCAGGCCAGCACGTTGCCGCCGCGGGTGACGCCGAGGGTCGCGGCGATCATCAGGGAGGCCGTGGTCTTGTGCGCCCCACCCTTGAGGTTGACGACCGCGATGTTGCGGGGACCGTCCAACGGCCGCCGGATCCGCTCCAGGCGCTCCGTCTCGTTCCGCTCACGACGAGTGGGCCGGGGCGAGATCGCTCCGCGGGTGAGCCGGGTGATGAACCCGGGAACACCGCGCGTGGCCTTGACCCGCGCAGGCTTCGCGGTCGAGGACTGCAGATCCTTGAGGGTGGGACGCGAGCTGTCCGTCTCCGGGGCCGTGCGCGCGGGCAGCGGCCGCTTCGATGTGGCCGGCTGCTCGGCGGGAGCGGCGGGAGCGACCGGAGCGAAGGGTGCAGGCGAGGCCGACGGTGCGGAGGGCGCCGACGAGGCGATGGCCGGTGAGCCTGCGGAGGCAGCTGACGCAGCTGACTGGGCCGAGTGCGCTGATGCGGCAGACTGCGCTGACTGGGCCGAGTGCGTCGACGGGGTCGAGCTGAGAGACCCCGCCGGGCTCTCGGCCGAGGCGGGACCGGTCGAGGGCGGCATCGCGGCGGCCCGGCGCCGCCTCCCGCCGTGCGGGCGCACGGTGGGCAGCTGACCGGTGGCGGGAGAGCCGATCACGGGATGCTCGCCGGTGGCGGGTGAACCGATCGCGACATGCTCGCCGGAGGTGATCGCGGCGTGCTCCCCGGTGCGGGGCCGCAGCGAGGTCCGATCGATCCCGCTGAGGTCGGCGGTGTCGTCCGTGGGCGGGGCGATCAGCGGATCATCGATCTGGGGACCGTGGACCGGCCGCTGGTCCGCCTCGCGGCCGGCGATCCGCCCCGAGGGCTCGACCCGCAGGTGGTGGCGCACGTCCGGTTCGACGATGACCACGTCGAGGTCCTGGTCGGCGGCCTTGGCCGCAGCAATGAAGGCCTGCTTCACGCGGTCCCGGATCTCCGGCAGGTCGGCACCGGAGACCTCGACGGTCTCCTCGGCGAGGTGCACGGTGGCAGTCGTGTCGGAGGTGATCCGCGCCTGCGCGATCATCTGGGTTCCTTCCGCGTCCTGGGTGCCGCGGCGCCCGGAGCGGGCGGGCGGCATGGTTCGGGTCCACTCTACGGGCGCAGCGGCCCCGCCTCCCGCCGGATACTGCCTACAGTGGCGGCGTGCACACCACATTGCTCACCGATCCTGCGATCCCGGGGGCGAACGAGGACGCCGGGGGAGTGCTCGGCTCCGTCGCCGTCGTGCTCGACGGCGCGGGGGTGCCCTCCCGATTCCGGGCCGGCTGCCACCACAGCGTCGCCTGGTTCTCGCACAGCCTGGCAGCGCGACTGCTGGGCCGCGCCCAGGACCCGTCCGTCCCGCTGCGACAGGCGCTGGCCGGCGCGATCGAGGAGGTGCGCTCCCTCCACGAGGGGGAGTGCGCTCTGGACCGCGGCAGCCCCTCGGCCACGGTGGTCGCCTTGCGATGGGGCACCGATCATCTCGAGCACCTGGTGCTGTGCGATGCCGCGCTCCTGCTCGAGGGCACCGACGGGACGGCCATGCGGGTCACCGACCGCAGGCTCGAGGAGGTGATGCGCGCCGAGACCGAGGCTGAGGTGATCGAGGCCCGCCGCAACGCACCCGGCGGATTCTGGGTGGCCCGCCACGAGCCGGAGGCGGCTGAGCAGGCCGTGGTCGGCCGCACTGCACTCTCCGCTCTGCGGGGAGCCCATCTGGTCTCCGACGGCATCACCCGGGCGGTCGATCTCCTGGGGATGCATGACGACTCCTCGCTCGCGCACTCCCTGCGCCAGGACCCGGTCGCTCTGTTGGGGCAGCTGCGGCAGGCGGAGGAGCGACTGCCCACCGGCCGCCGGCCCCGCAAGCTCCACGACGATGCGACAGTGCTCACAATTCACCTGGATGGCTCCTGAGTGGAGTGCGGGAGGACCCCGGGAAGACGGGACGAACCACCCCCTGTACACTCGGACATCTCGGGTGTATCGCCCATCCGGAAACGCCTCCCCGCCTCGCGGTTTGGTGCGCGCATGACGAAGTGTTGAGGCGATCTGCACCGAGTTCCAGATGTCCAGAATTTGCATGCCACCAGCGAAGATACGATGGGCTCCCGCGTTTACAGCACCGCCTCCGAGGCCTAGACTCGGTGCCATGGGGAGGTCGCCGACGGCGTGTGAGGTCGGAGGCGATCAGCGGGACGAACCCCCGGTTCCCCTGGTAGGGTTCCGAATGTCGGAAGACGTTGAAAACTTTATAGATGTGCCGTTCCTCAAGACCCCCCTCCTGGGGAGCGGCCGGACGGGCAACATGTCAGGTTCCCCCACCTTTGGCAGCCCGTCCAGCCTGTTCGCCCGCACCCACCCCTGACGGACGACAGGCATGACGAGCGGTCCGTGAGCCCCCGACACTGTCGGTTGAGTGCTCCGGGCCGCTCGTCGCTTTTTATCGCTCGCAGGCTCGCAATACGTCGATCAGCTGTGCTTGTGGGCTGATCTCCTATCGCTCGCAGGCTCGCAATACGTCGATCAGCTGTGCCTGCGGGCTGGTCTCCTATCGCTCGCAGGCTCGCAAGACGTCGATCAGCCGAGGATCGCGACGTCGCTGCCCGGGTCCAGGCGGTAGCCCGCCCCGCGCACCGTCGAGATCAGGCGGCGGTAGCGGCCCAGCTTGGTGCGGACCCGGCGCACGTGCACATCGACCGTGCGCTCGCCGGTGTCCTCGGGGGCCTCGGCCCAGACCGTCTCCATGAGCTCGAGGCGGGAGATGGTGCGCCGCGCATTGCCAGCCAGCTGCGAGAGCAGCTCGAACTCCTTGAAGGTGAAGTCCACGTCCTGCCCATCGATCCGCACTCGGCGGCCGAACAGGTCGATGACCAGGCTGTCCTCCGGGGCGACGGAAGGGCTCGAGACGCTGACCGCCGTCGCCTGCAGCGCACGGCGCCGAGCGGCCTCCGCATCCCTGCGGGCGGGAGAGTTCGGGGAGACCACGCCGGTGCGACGCGGGCGCAGCGGAGTCACCGCAGGGGTTCCCTGGCCACGGGGAGGCAGCGTGCGGGAGGTGGTGCGGCCGGCAGCGGCGAAGGAGTTCGGGCTGTTCACCGCCACCGTGGTGCGTCCGTTGCGGGCGCCGACCAGGCGCTGCGCCCCGGTGCGCAGCTCATCGGCGACCACGGCGGTCTCGACATCGCCAGTGCCGGCGGGGAGGGTGACCGTCACGGTGATGGTGACGGCGTCGGTCGCGGGCCGCGGACGCGGCGCCGTGCCCCCGACCCGGTACAGCGGGCGCGAGGCGGGACGACGATCGGTGTGGGTGGTGGGGCGATCCAAGGTGATGGTCATGATGCGAGTTCTCCGAGGTGCGGCGCGAGATGCGCGGCTGCTGGTGGACCCGGGATCCCTGGGATCGACGCCCGCAGGCGGATCACTCAGGGGTGTGCTCCCGGTAGCACCTGGAGCCCGCGCCTTCCGGCCGGCTCCTGTCAGCCGACCCTGGAGGTGTCTTGAGCTCTAGAGGCTCGGCTGACGATGCATCATCGGCATCATCATCATGGACATCATCGAGCGCATCGCGGAGCGGACCACCCGGTGGGTGGTCTCGCGGAATGCGGCGCTCGTGGTCATGGCTAAGAGCATGCCCGGTCCCGTCCCGAGGGGCAAGAGGCTGTTCACATGGCGGGACGGGACGGAGGTTGTCGCGTCGAGGAACTGCTCAGTCGACGACGCCGAAGAGGCGATCTCCCGCATCTCCGAGGCCGGGCACGATGTAGCCCCGCTCGTCGAGCTTCTCGTCGATCGCCGCGGTGACGACGGTGAGGTCGATCGCCGGGTCGAGGGCCTCCTCCAGGTTCCGCAGGCCCTCCGGCGCGCACAGCAGCGTCACGCAGGTGATGTCGCGGGCGCCGCGCTCGTGCATGTACTCGCAGGCGGCGATCAGGGTGTGGCCGGTGGCCAGCATCGGGTCCAGCACGAAGCACTGGCGGCCGGAGAGATCCTCCGGCAGACGGTTCGCGTAGGTGCTGACCTCGAGGGTCTCGTCATTGCGCACCATGCCCAGGAAGCCCACCTCGGCGGTGGGCAGCAGGCGCGTGAGGCCATCGAGCATCCCCAGCCCGGCGCGCAGGATCGGCACCACCATCGGCTTGGGGTTGGTCAGGCGGGTGCCGGTCATCGTGGTCACCGGAGTCTCGATCTCCACGGGGGCGACGGCGACGTTGCGGGTGGCCTCGTAGGCCAGCAGGGTCACCAGCTCATCGGCGAGCTGGCGGAACACCGAGGAGTGGGTGGCGCGATTGCGCAGCACCGACAGCTTGTGGGCGACGAGGGGGTGGTCGATCTGGAGTACGCGCATGGGGCGAATCTACCGGAGGGGGAGGCGCCCCGCCCCGGGTTCGGCCGCGGGAGAGCGAGGCCGAGGGGGTTCTCACGCCGAGCCCGGCAGGGACGCTGCCGGGCGGGGGCAGGTGTGCCCGGGGCACGCGACAATAGGGCCATGACCGATGACGAACTGATGGGCCTGGCGATCGAGGAGGCCCGCGCCGCCGCCGACCGCGAGCCGGCCGACGTCCCGATCGGCGCGGTCGTCACGGGCCCGGGCGGCGAGGTGCTCGCCACGGCCGGCAACCGCCGCGAGGCCGATGAGGACCCCACCGCCCACGCCGAGATCCTCGCGCTGCGCCGCGCGGCCGCGGTCACCGGTCGCTGGAACCTCACCGGCTGCACGCTCGTGGTCACCCTCGAGCCGTGCACCATGTGCGCCGGTGCGATCGTCCTGGCCCGCACGCAGCGCCTCGTCGTCGGCGCCATGGACCCCAAGGCCGGGGCCGCCGGATCGCTCTACGACCTGGTGCGCGAGCCGCGGCTGAACCACCGCGTGGAGCTCACCACCGGGGTGCGGGGCCAGGAGTGCGGCGAGCTGCTGCGGAGCTTCTTCCGCGCTCGGCGACGGCGCTGAGCGGGCCGACGATCGGGCGGCCCCGGCAGTCGTCCGTGCGCCGTCCGAACGGCGAGATCATAATTCCGAGATCCGAGACGCTCTCGTACAGTGGGCCGCGATCTTCCCTGTCGACCCCCAGCAGAACACCGCCTCCGCCACGACGACGTCGCCCGGGCGGGGACGAGGAGCCCCGATGGACACCGCCACTCCGCCCCCGGCGACAGATGCGCAGGCGAGCGTCGTCGCCGAGAACGTCTCGAAGGTCTTCTTCTCCGGCCGTGACCCGGTGTGGGCCCTCGAGGACTTCTCCCTGACGCTCGAACCCGGCTCCTTCACCTGCATCGTCGGACCCTCCGGCTGCGGCAAGTCCACCTTCCTGCGGATCCTCGGCGGGCTCGAGGAGCGCACCGTCGGCAAGGTGACCACGACCGGTATCGAGCATCCGGTGCCCGCGGCCTTCATCTTCCAGGAGCACGGGGTCTTCCCCTGGATGACCGTCGAGGACAACGTCGCCTTCGGCCTGCGGATGACCGGGGTCCCCGCCCGCACGCGCCGCGCCGTCGCCCGCGACTGGCTGCAGCGGGTGCGGCTGGACTCCTTCGCCGGCTCCTATCCCCATCAGCTCTCCGGCGGCATGCGGCAGCGGGTGGCGATCGCCCGCGCCTTCGCGACCGGGTCCCCCGTGCTGCTGATGGATGAGCCGCTCGGGGCGCTGGACGCCCAGACCCGCATGCTCATGCAGGAGGAGCTGGTGGCCCTGTGGGAGGCCGAGCGCAAGACGGTCCTGATGGTCACCCACGACATCGACGAGGCGATCCTGCTGGGCGACCGCATCATCGTCATGTCCGGCCGGCCCGGCACCCTGCGCGAGGACATCACCGTCCCCTTCGATCGCCCGCGCTCGGTCGACGTGGAGCGCACCGCCGAGTTCGGGGAGCTGCGCTCACGCATCTGGAACCTGCTGCGCGACGACGTCCGCACCGCCGAGGAGACCGCATGAGCACTCGCCCCCTCGCCGCCGCCCCCACCGAGGCTCCTGGCTCTCCGGATCGGGACCGGCGCACCCTCGAGGCCGCCCGCGCGCACCGGGCCCGGGAGAACCGGCTCCGCACCCGCGATCTCGTGCTGTCGATCACCGCGCCGATCCTGCTGATCGTGCTGTGGGAGCTGAGCGCGAGGGCGCTGATCATCGACCCGCGGTTCTTCCCGCCGCCCACCCATATCGTCGCGGCGGGAGCGGAGATGCTGCGCAGCGGCGAGCTGTGGGAGCACACCGGCCCCACGCTCCTGCGCCTGCTGGTCGGCGGCGGTCTCGGAGCGCTCGCCGGCATCGTGGTGGGTCTGGTGATGGGCTCCTCGCGCGCACTGAACGCGGCGCTCGGCCCGCTGTTCTCGGCGCTCTACCCGCTGCCGAAGATCGCGATCTTCCCGATCCTGCTGATGATCTTCGGCCCCACCGAGCTGCCCAAGATCATCGCCGTGTTCATCACGACGTTCTTCATCATGCAGATCAACACCGTCTCCGGGGTGTGGGCGATCGACCGCAAGCTGCTCGAGGCGGGGACTGCCTACGGCGCGACCGGCTTCTCCCGGTTCCGCTTCGTGGTGCTGCCCGGAGCGATGCCCTTCGTGTTCTCGGGACTGCGCACCGCCACCGGCACCGCCGTGGTCGTGGTCACCGCCGTGGAGTTCACCGGCGCGACCTCCACCGGGCTCGGCTATCTGATCTGGAACTCGTGGCAGCTGTTCATCCCCGAGAAGCTCTACGTGGGCCTGCTGGTGATCGGCATCATCGGCGCCCTCCTCACCACTCTCATCAGCCGCTCCGAGAAGCTGCTGCTGCCCTGGCGCCGAGAGCGCTGAGACCCCCTCCACCCCTGCACACCAAGGAAACCGCCATGCGTCGTCGTACCCTCCTGTCCCTCGCCTCTGCCACCGCGCTCGGTGGGGCCCTCGCCGCCTGCGGCCCTGCCGTCACCGGTGAGGACGCCGATGCCGACGGCGGCTCCGCCTCCGGCACTGTCCGGGTGGGCCACGTGCCCTCCTCCCTCTTCGCCCCGCTGTACGTCGCCGACGCGATGGGCTTCTTCGAGGACGCCGGCATCACCGTCGAGCTCACCCCGCTGAAGTCCGGGCAGGACGGCATCCCGATGCTCGCCAACGACCAGCTCGACGTGATGATCGCGGGCTTCAGCGCCGGGATGTTCAATGCCCTCGACCAGGGACTGGCCTTCAAGGTCGTCGGCTCCATGGGCATCTCCCCGGGCGATCCCGAGAACTCGCCCACCGCCCTCGAGGTCAGCCAGGCGCTGATCGACGACGGCTCCGTCTCCTCCGTCGAGGATCTCGCGGGCCGCACCATCGGCGTCGCCGGGGGCGCCGGCGCGACCGGCGGCTACCTGCTCGCCGCGATGCTCGAGGAGGGCGGCCTGTCCCTGAGCGATGTCGAGATCTCCAACCTCTCCACCCCCGACCAGGAGCCGGCCCTGACCAACGGCTCGATCGACGCGGCGACCCCGTCGGCCCCGTTCTCCACCGCGATGGAGGAGGCCGGCGTCGCCTCCCCGCTCGCCGTCCCGGCGAAGGGGACCACCGGCACCGGTGTGCTCTACTCCGAGACGTTCCTGGGGGCCGAGCTCGCCCAGGCCTTCTTCACCGCGCTCGCGCAGGGCTCCCAGGAGCTCTCCGACGACGGCACGCAGACCGACGAGGTCTACCAGATCCTCGCCGACACCCTCGGTCAGGAGATCGAGGTGCTGAAGTCCGCCCCGATGTACTCCTACCTGCCGGACCTCGCCCCGCAGCCCGAGCAGCTCACGAACATGCAGGCCGTGTGGATCGAGGCGGGGCAGATCACCTACACCGAGCCGATCGATGTGGCCGGGGTGGTCGACGCGAGCTTCGCCGAGGGGGCGAACGCCTGATCGCCGCCCCCGCGCCGTCGACCGACGCGACGGACCGGCAGACCGCGGCGCCCGGAGCGCGTCCGTGGCCTGAGCGGCCGACTCGTCAGCGCGTCCGGTCCTGAGCGGTCGCCCCGAGCGCGCACCCGGGGCCGAGCGGCCCGGTCGGTGTGCGTCCACTGGCGCTGTGCGTGCAGACAGGCCCGTATAGGCCGGAGCATGCGCGTATACCGCCAGTGGATGCACTGACGGCCCCGCGAAGCGCCCGGACAGCCCGGTGGATGCCCCGATGGCCCCGTGGATGCACCCGACGGCCCGGTGGGGTGCCCCGGCGGCACGGCGGAGCAGCGCGCACTGCGCCACGGGCGAGCGATGCAGAGGCGCTGACGGCGGTGCCGAGGGCTCCGCTCCGTCGGCGCGACCCCTCGAAGTGACCCCCTGCACACCCGGAACCGCAGGTCTGTGAGGTTTGTTGCGGCAGATGAACCAATCCTCCGGACCGGGTGCTCGGCGATGCTTGAATCCTCTGGTGATCACTCTCGACCGCCTCACGAAGGTCTTCCCCGCACCCGGCGGAGGAGACCCTGTCGTCGCGCTCGACGGGATCGACCTCCACCTCGAGCCGGGCCGCGTGCACGGCATCGTCGGCCGCTCCGGCGCCGGGAAGTCCACCCTCATCCGCTGCCTGACCGGGCTGGAGAAGCCCACCACCGGGCGCGTCGAGGTGGACGGCACCGACATCGCAGCCCTGGACGGCGCCGCCCTGCGCGCCGCCCGTCGCAACATCGGCATGGTCTTCCAGCACGCGAATCTGCTGGATTCCCGCACCGCCGCCCAGAACATCGCCCACCCGCTCGAGATCGCGGGCGTCCCCCGCGCCCGTCGCCAGCAGCGGGTGGCCGAGCTGGTGGAGCTGGTGGGGCTCACCGGGCGCGAGCACAACCATCCCGCCCAGCTCTCCGGGGGGCAGATCCAGCGCGTCGGCATCGCCCGCGGGCTGGCCGCGGAGCCGAAGGTGCTGCTGTGCGATGAACCGACCAGCGCGCTGGACGGCTCCACCACCCGCCAGATCCTGCGGCTGATCGCCGACCTGCGCGAGCGCCTCGGCATCACGGTCGTGATCATCACCCACGAGATGGGCGTGGTGCGCGAGGTCTGCGACACCGTCACTCTGCTGCAGGACGGCCGGATCACCCAGACCGGTGATCTGCTGGACGTCGCCGCGGACCCGCACGGCCCGCTGAGCGCCGAGCTGATCCCGCTGCCCCCGGTCCCCACCGGCATCAACGCGCTCATCGTCAACTGCGACTACGGCAACTCCGCACGCTTCCGCACCACCGATGACCTGATCCGCCTGGCCGAGACCTACGAGGCCGAGGCGACGCTCGTCGCCGGCACCATCGAGACCATCGGTGGGCGCCAGGTGGGCCGCGTGCAGCTCGCCCTGCGCAACCGCTCCGACCAGCCCATCTCCCGAGAGGGCCTGACCGCCTTCCTCACCGAGCTCGAGGCGGCCGGAGTGGTCGCGACGGAGGTGACCGCATGATCGAGACCCTGCAGGAATGGCTGTCGAACCCGCTGCTGGTGCGCTGGGACGGCGGGCCCTGGCAGGCCACGCTCGTCACCCTCTACATGACCGCCGTGACCATGGCGCTCACCGTGCTGCTGGGCCTGCCGCTGGGCGTGGCACTGTTCGAGACCGACGACTCCGCCTCCCCGCTGGTGCGGAAGATCAACCAGGTCACCGGGTTCGTGGTCAATGTGCTGCGCTCCTTCCCCTTCTTCATCCTGATCATCGCGCTGATCCCGATCACCTCGGCGATCACCGGCCGCTCCACCGGCCCCAACGCGGCGATGATCGCGCTGACCATCGCAGCGGTGCCCTTCGCCGCCCGGCTGTTCGAGCTGAACCTGCGGGAGATCCCCGCCGGGAAGATCGAGGCGGTGCGGATGATGGGCGCGAGCCGCTGGCAGGTGATCCGCCAGGTGCTGATCCCCGAGGCGCTGCCCGGCCTGATCGGCTCGATCACCACCACGACGATCGCCGTGATCGGCTACACCGCCATGGCCGGCTCCGTGAACTCCGGCGGGCTGGGCCAGCTGGCCTACAACCGCGGCTACACCGGCTACCAGACCGAGATCATCGTCGTCACCGTCATCCTGCTGATCGCCATTGTGATCCTCGTGCAGCTGATCGGGGACCGACTCTCCCGCGCGGTCGACCACCGCGCCCGCACCGCCTGAACCCTCCACCGCCTGAACCCCTCACCTCGAAGGAACCACTGATGAGCACCGTCTCCCGCCGCACCCTGTTCGCCTCCGGCGCCGGCCTCGCCGCCCTCACCCTCGCCGCCTGCGGTGGGGACGAGGCGCCGCTCGCCGAGGAAGGTGGGGTCACCACCATCCGCATCGCCGCGACCCCGCTGCCGCACATGCAGATCCTCACCTTCATCAAGGACAACCTCGCCGCCGACGCCGGTCTCGAGCTCGACCTGCAGGAGCAGACCGAGTACCCGATCCCGAACCGTCTGCTCAGCGAGGGGGAGGTCGATGCGAACTACTTCCAGCACCTGCCCTACCTCGAGACCGAGGTGGCGGAGAACGGCTACGAGCTGACCGCCTTCGAGGGCGTGCACATCGAGCCGCTGGGCATCTTCTCGGAGTCCCTCAACAGCCTCGACGAGATCGAGGAGGGTGCCGCAGTCGGCGTCCCGAACGATCCCACCAACCGCGGCCGGGCGCTCGCGCTGCTCGCCGCCGAGGGCCTGCTGGCGCTGCGGGACGGCATCGAGCCCACCGAGGCCACGATCGACGACATCGCCGAGAACCCGCAGCACCTCGATTTCCAGGAGATCGACGCGGCGCTGCTGCCCCGCACCCTGAGCGACTACGCGATCGCCGTGATCAACGGCAACTACGCCCTCGAGGCGGATCTCAGCCCCGCCGAGGACGCGCTCGCCCTCGAGACCGGCGAGGACAACCCTTACGCGAACATGCTCGTGGTCCGCACCGAGGACAAGGACAACGCGGCCCTGGTGGCCCTCGATGAGCTGCTGCACTCCGAGGACGTCCGCAGCTTCATCGAGGAGACCTACTCCGGCGCGGTGATCCCCGCCTTCTGAGCAGCCCGCCCGGACCGGCTCCCGCCAACCGGGCGGCAGGCCGGCCGCCGCGGGGCGGCTCCGGCGGGCCGGCCGGCTCAGACCAGCTCAGGCCAGCTCGGTCGCCCCGAGCTGGTCCAGCAGCCAAGCCAGCTCATCCGCGCGCTGCTCCCACTTGCGGTAGCGGCCCGAGCGTCCGCCGTGCCCGGCGACCATCTCGCAGCGGAACAGGATCGGCCGCTCGACCTGGTCGGAGGTGACCGTCTCGCGCAGGCGGGCGACCCACTTCGCCGGCTCGTTGAAGAACACGCGGGTGTCGTTCAGCGAGGTGGAGGCGAAGATCGCCGGGTACTCCACGGCCGTGATGTTCTCGTACGGGGTGTATCCGCGCATGTACTCGTAGACCGCCGGATCGTGCAGCGGGTCGCCCCACTCCTCCCACTCGCCGACGGTCAGCGGCAGGCTCGGATCCAGGATCGTGGTCAGCGCGTCCACGAACGGCACCCCGGCGATGATCGCCCGGAACCGCTCCGGGGCGAGGTTCGCGATGCCGCCCATCAGCAGCCCACCCGCACTGCGCCCCTCCGCGGAGAGCCGGTCCGCGGCGACCTGGCCGGAGTCCGTCAGGTGCGCCGCGGCGGCCACGAAGTCGCTGAAGGAGTTCTTCTTCTCCAGCAGCTTGCCGTGCTCGTACCAGTTGCGGCCCATCTCCCCGCCGCCGCGCACATGTGCGATCGCGATCACCACGCCGCGGTCCAGCAGCGACAGCCGGGTGGGCACGAACGACGGATCGATCGACATCTCGTAGGAGCCGTAGCCGTACAGGTAGCCCGGCGCGGTGCCATCGGCCGGGACGTCGCGCCGTGCGACCACGCTCAGCGGGATGGCGGTGCCGTCGGCCGCGGTAGCCCATTCGCGCCGCTCGACGTAGAGCGAGGGATCGAAGTGCGGCACCGGGGTGACGCGCAGGATCTCGGTGGCTCCGGAGGCGACCTCACGCTCGGCGATGGTGGGCGGGGTGAGCATGCTGGTGAGCTGGTAGCGCACCGTGGTCTGGTCCCAGTTGGGGTTGGCGTCGATCTCGACGGTGTCCAGCTCGCCGCCGTGGCTGATATCCGAGGCCTGCTCGATCAGCAGCGTCCCGTCAGCCGCCCGCGGGATCAGCCGCACGCTCGCCAGCCCGCCGCTGCGCAGCTCGAGCGCGACGAAGCCGGCGAAGGCCTCGATCGAGAGCAGCCGTTCGCCCTCGGCCGCGGCCAGCAGCTCCTCCCGGCGCTCCGGCGACTCCAGCGCCGCCTGCGCCAGTGCGAAGCCGCGATGGCCGTCGTTGTGCACGATCAGCAGGCGGTCCCCGGCATGCTCGACCGTGTAGTCCACGCCCTCGCGGCGCCCGCCCGCAGGGACAGGGGTCGAGGTCGGCCGCGCGAGGTCCAGCAGCCACGCCTCGGTAGTGGAGGTCGAGCCCGCCTGGATCACCAGGGTCGAGCCGTCGCGGGAGCGGTCGAAGCCGATCATGAACCGCTCATCGGGCTCCTCGATGACCAGCATGTCCTCGCCGGCCGGGCCGCCGATGCGGTGCCGCCAGATCTGGTGCTGGCGCCAGGCGTCGTCGACCCGGGCGTAGAACAGCCACTGCTGGTCGGTGGAGAAGGCGAGTCCGTAGCCGGCGCCGGTCACCGCCTCGTCCAGGACCTCCCCGGAGGCGATGTCCGTGATGCGCAGGGTGAAGCGCTCATCGCCCGCGGTGTCCACCGCGGTGGCGAGGAGGGTGTGGTCCGGGGAGGGGGCGAGCCCGCCGAGGGAGTAGAACTCGGCGCCTGCGGCCTCGGCCTGCGCGTCCAGCAGCACATGCTCACCCTCGAGCATCACGCCCGGTTCGACCTGCGGCATCGTGCCGGTGTCAGCGACGCGGGTGAACTTCGGGTAGTCGTCCCCGGCGGTGGTGCGGGTGATGTACCACCAGTCGCCGCGACGCACCGGCACGCTGAGATCGGTCTCCTGCGTGTGCCCGATGAACTCCTGGACCAACGTGGCCCGGAGCTGCTCGAGATGTGCGGTGCGGGCGTCGGCGTAGGCGTTCTCCGCCTCGAGGTGGGCGATCACCTCGGGGTCGGTCTTGTCGCGCATCCACTCGAACGGGTCGACCACGGTGTCGCCGTGGAAGACCCGCTCGGTGGGGCGGTGCGCAGGGGTCGGGGCAGCGGAGAGCTCGTCGGTCATTCCCCGAGGGTAACTGCGCCCAGCTGCTCGAGGAGCCAGGCGACGCCCTCCACCCAGGGATCGCCGGCGGAGCCCAGCGTGGGGGTCGTACGCAGCAGGATCGGACGCTCCTCGAGATCCGAGGTGACCCGGGCACGCAGCTGCGCCACCCAGATCGCCGCACAGGCAGGGGGCACATCCGTGCCTTCGAGCGCGGTCCAGGTGAAGACCGCAGGATATTCAGCATCCCGGATGTTCTCCGCGGGGCTGTACCCGCGCTGGCTGCGGTAGGTCGCCTCATCGGCCGCGGGGTCACCCCATTCGGCCCATTCCTCGAGGGTGAGCATCACGTTGGGGTCCAGGAGGGTCTCCAGCGGATCCACCAGCGGCATGCCCGCGAGGATCGCGCGGAACCGGTCCGGGGCGAGGTTCATCGTCCCCGCGACCAGCAACGCTCCGGCGCCGTCGCCGAAGGCGCCGATCCTGTCCGCGGCGGCCCATCCGGTGTCCACGAGATGGTCGGCGCAGGCCAGGAAATCGGCGAAAGAGTTCGGCTTCCGCACCCCGCGTCCCTGCAGGTGCCAGTTCGGGCCCATCTCGCCGCCGCCGCGCACATGCGCGATGGCGAGCACGACCCCGCGATCGGCGACCGCTCGCAGCTCGGGACGCAGCTTCGGTTCGTTCGAGACGCCGAAGGCCCCGTGGCCGTAGAGCAGCGCGGGGGCGGTGCCGTCGCGCGGCGTGTCCCGCCGGGCGAGCAGCGAGATCGGCACCCGGGTGCCGTCGGCCGAGGTCGCCCACAGCCGACGCTCCACGTACTGCGCGGGATCGAATCCGGTGCTGTCCTCGCGGAGCAGCTCGATGCTCTCCCCGGTGTCCAGGTCGTGCTCCAGGAGCATGCCGGAGTTGAGGAAGCTGTCCAGACGGTAGCGGATCCGTCGGGTGCCCCAGGCCGGGACGGGCTCGAGGCGCACCGAGTCGAGCCCCCCGCCACGACCCACGGTGTGCGCCGCCTGCGTGTCCAGGGAGCCGTCCGCCCGACGAGGGATGAGCCGCAGCTGCGGGACGCCGTCGCCTCGCAGCTGGAGGGCGATGACGTGGGCGAAGGCCTCCACGGATTCGAAGTGCTCGCCGTCCTCGGCGGTGAGCAGAGCCGACATGGCCGGCAGGCCGCCGGTCGTGTCCAGCGGGGTCTCGCTGAGCACGGTCCGCTGAGCGGCGCCGTCCTCATGGATCACCAGCAGCCGATCCCCGGCGTGCTCCAGGAGCGCGGGTCGCGCGCCGATGAGCCGCCCGGTCACCGGCCGCAGCGTTATCTCGGCGGCGCGGAGGTCGGCGAGCCAGACCTCGCCTCCCTGCGGGGAGAGGGAGCGGACCATCAGCGCAGAGCCGTCCCGGGAGCGGGAGAGCTCCAGCTGCGCCCAGTGGTCGGATTCCTCGAGCAGGAGGAGGTCGTCCTCCGCGGGGGTGCCCAGGCGGTGACTGCGGACCTGGTGGCGGCGGCCGAGGTCATCGAGCCGGGTATGCAGCAGGGACCGGGAATCGGCGGAGAAGACGAGATCGGGTCCGGCTCCGCCGACGGTGCTGTCGACGACCTCGCCGGTGTCGGCGTCGGTGACGATCAGCTGGCATCCGCCGAGCGATGCCTCGGCGCGGGCGAGCAGCCGATGGTCGGCGGAGACCGCGAAGCTGATCATCGACAGGCAGTCGGCCACCAGGATCTCCTCGCCGTCCAGGAGCCGGCCGGGGATGATCTGCGGGATCCCGGCCGGTCCGCGCAGCCCGTCCCGGTCGCGGACCCGGGACAGGGTGGCGGTGCCGTCGGGCTCGAATCGGTCGATGTACCACCAGCCGTCGAGGAGCACGGGCGCGGACAGCTCGAGCGGCGACTGCGGGTCGTCGACAGCGGCATGCAGCGCATCGCGCAGCGGTGCGAGATGCGCGGTCCGTGCATCGGTGTGCGCGTTCTCCGCAGCGAAGTGCTCGCTCACCTCGGTCGAGCGGGTATCGCGCAACCAGCGGTACGGGACCGGGACCGTGTCCCCGAACAGGCTCCGTTCGGCATGGCGGGGAGCAGGCCGGGGGGCGGAGCGGAGGGCTCCTTCGGCGGCTCCTCGGAGCGAGCTCGTCGAGGAGACGGTGTGCTGAGACATGGGTGCAGCTTTCCTCTCGTGGTGGCCGATGCGGGATGCGATGGGTTCCGCAGTGGTCCTGTGTCGTGCCGGGCGGGCCGGGGGATGTCTGCCGCTCGGGAACTGGAGCTGCGTCGGCGTCATCGCCGACCGCTGTGCGTCACAGATCGACCGGGGTGGTGCAACGGGGACTGGCGGGAAATGACGGGAACTGAAAGAACTCGGGGAACGGGGTGGGACAGCGGCAGGGGATGACGCAGGGGTGCCGTCCTGGGACGGTCACATCGAGCAGATGGCCTCCAAATCCTCTCGCCTCCAACCTCACGTGTGAGATCTGCCATACAGGCTACTGTTGGCTTTTCAGAGGTATGGCAGAAATAGTGAACGGCAGTGCGGACCGTCGGGATCGGTCGATGGTCCGGTGGCCGGGAGCAGGAGTGCAGAGCCGATGGCAGCAGGTGAGGACGAGAAATTCGCGGGCGAGCTGCGCAGGGCCATCGAGCAGAGCGGCCTGACCCTGACGGCGATCTCCCAGCGTCTGCGGACCCGTCAACGGCCGGTCAGCGTCGCCACGCTGAGCAATTGGCAGTCGGGGCGGAGCCTGCCGGGGGGAGAGCAGTCGCTCGGCGTCGTCGCGGCGATCGAGGAGCTGCTGGGGAGGCCGCCGGAGTCGCTTGCGGAGCTGGTGGGGGCCCCCGGCTGCGGGGGCGGGCGGTGCGCACGACGAGCTTCCTCGGTCATCGCTCCCAGAAAGAGGTGTTCAGTGAGGCGCTCCAGGCGCTCGGCTTCACCTCTGCGGTGACGTACGCCCATGAACGGGTGTTCCATCAGCTCGCCACCATCGACTCCTCCAGAAACGTGCAGCAGTTCGAATTCCGACTGCTCGTGCGGGCTCTCGAATCAGGGGACTGCCGTCTGCCCGCGGTGTACGTGCTGGATCCCACGGAGCCGAACATCGCGCCGCGCTTCACCCCTCTCGAGGGGTGCTCGATCGGCCGACGGGTGATCTGGCCCGAACGTCGTGCCTATGGCGTCGAGCTGGTGGTGGACGGACACCTTGATGCCGGCCAGGTCGCGGCCTTCGCCTATCGGGTCGAGCTGACCGCCCGGGCCACAGACATGTCGGCGGTGGTGTACAGCCTCCCGCGGCGGGCCAATGACGTGCTGCTCGAGGTCGAGTTCCGTGGGGGCCTGCGACCCATGGAGTGCGAACGGTACCAGCGCACCGATTCGGGGGAGTCGACCTCCGCAGTGCGTCTGGACCGGCGGGACCGGCTCCAGGTCAGCGAGGCCCGTTTCGGGCCCGGGACGCTGGGGCTGCGCTGGGAGTGGGAGAACGACTGCGACGACGAGTACGACGATGACGAGGACGACCACCGCGCCGCAGCCGGCGTGGGGTGACGCGGCCGAGGTGCTCCTCGGGGTCCTCGCCGAGGAGTGGGACCGCGGCGTATCCTGGGGATCTGTGCCCGGCCGTACGGGGAGGTGTGGATGATGGGCTTCACCGGTCAGAACATCGTGGTGGGCTATGACGACACCACCGCGGCGATGGCGGCTGTCCGCTGGGCGGCGGACCTCGCCCGCAGCACGGGATCCAGGCTGCATCTCGTCCATGCCTGGACCTGGCCGCTGCTCGGCCAGGGCGTGACCGGGATCCCGGTGCTCGATCCGACGGGCCCGCGCAATCAGGCGATGCGGCTCCTCGATGACGCCGCCGAGCGGGTCGCGGCCCGGTTCCCCGAGGTGGAGGTCACGGCGGAGCTGCTCACAGGGATGCCGCGGGAGGCGCTGGAGGAGATCTCCGACCGCACGGACCTGCTGGTCGTCGGCACCCGCGGGCTCGGCGCCGTGATGGGGGCGCTGCTGGGATCCGTGAGCCGGGGCATCCTCCACGACGCCGGCTGTCCCGTCGCGGTGATCCGCTCGGACCAGCATCGAGCAGGGCCGGTGCTCGCGGCGTACGACGGCTCCGAGGCCGCCGGCGAGGCGGTCGAGGAGGCGGCGGATCTCGCTGCAGCCTGGGGAGCAGTGCTGCGCGTGATCCACGTGCAGGCGGGATCGGAGGGCTCCGCCGCGGGCGGGGCAGTAAAGCAGAGAGACGACAGCCGCACCTGCGGGGTGCTCGAGGAGGGCCTCGCCCGGGCGGTCGCCCGGCATGCGGGGCTTGAGGTCGAGACGAAGCTGGTCGCGGACCGCACCGTCGCCGAGGGGCTGCTGGACGCGGCGACGGGGGCGCGCCTGCTGGTGATCGGCCATCGCGGCCGCAGCCGGAGCCCCTTCGGCTCGACCGCGCAGGCGGCCGTCCTCCACGCCACGGGGAACGTGGCGGTGGTCCGGCCGGCATCTCGTGAGTGATGTGACTCGCGTCGACGGTCGACGAGTTTGAACGCGCGAGGCCGCGGCGGTTAAGCTGTTCGACGGTAGCGTGTCCGAGCGGCCGAAGGTGCATCACTCGAAATGATGTGTGGTTCATAGCCACCGCGGGTTCAAATCCCGCCGCTACCGCTCTGTGGTGTCTCAGGACATCGTTCGCGGATGTCTTGGGACATCGTTCGCGAGGAGAAGGCCCCGGTGAGTGTTCACCGGGGTCTTTTTCGTTGTGGTTGGTACCCGCGGTCGGGGTCGATGGTGTGTTCGGCGAGTAGTTCTCCGGTGGCGAGGTCGATGACCATCGTGTCGGGACCCTCGCGGATGACGCGGACTCTCAGTCCGGCGTGGGCGCGGCCGATGCCGAGGTGGCGCATCGTGCCGGCGTAGCGCAGGGACACTTTGCCGTGGGTGTCGACTCTGTCGGTGCGCACGGAGTAGTCCCTCTGGCGGGTTCCTCCCACGGAGGCCTTCGGCGTGAGTCGGGGTCGAGGGCCTCGACGCCACCTTTGCGGTAGCGGGCCACGAGGATCTGTACCCAGCGCGGGGAGACGTGGAACTTCTGTGCGGCTTCGCTGGTGCTCATGCCCGCCTCGATGACGCTGAGCACTATCGCTGTGTTCTTCGACATGCTCCATCGTGCGAATGATGACGCGAGACACCAGCCCTCTACTACGGCCGATCATGACGACGCCGAGGTGCGAACGATGACGCGAGACAGGGGCGAACTATGTCTTGAGATCACACACCGCCGCTACCGCTCCTGACCTGGAGAGATACCAGGACCACGAAGGCCCCCACCGGATCGGTGGGGGCCTTCGCGCATGGAGCGGGCCGAGATTCCCGGCACCGGGTTCAGCTGTCCTGGAACTCCTCGTCGAGGTTCCTCTCCAGCAGCGCGGCGAGCAGCGCGAGGGAGTCCTCGGCGCCGTCGCCCTCGGCGCGCAGCGTCACCTCGTCGCCGTGGCCCACGTCCAGGGTCAGCAGCAGCAGGATGCTGGAGGCCTTCACCGGGCCCGACTCCGTCGTCTCGATCGTCACGGCGACGGGCTGCTCGCTGGCCGCCTGGGAGAAGATCGCGGCAGGGCGGGCATGGAGCCCGCTGAGGCTCGCGACCCTCACGGTACGTGCTGGCATCTCGATCGCCTTTCTCGACGTGGTCCCCACAGGGTATCCGCGCATGGGCAGTGGTGGACACCGGCCCGGCACCGGGGGACCCGCTGCTCCCGGCCGATGTCGCTCACCAGCAGGCGTCAGCGGAACCCCCCGACCACGCCGGGGGAGTCGTACCCGGACATCCCCGGCGCCATCGCCCGGGCGCTGCGGGAGCCGACAGCCGCCCGCCCCTGGTCGGTCAGCTCGAACCAGGCGATCATGTCCGGGCCCGGAGTGCGCCCGCCGATCGCCGTCCAGGTGGTGCCGATGTGCTCGATGACCTCCGCCAGCGGCAGGTCCCAGGCGGTGAACCGGCAGGCGGTCACGAACCCGGCACGGACTTCGCCGCGTGCGAGCAGCCGTGCCAGCAGCAGCGGCCCGCGCCGCTCGAACTCCGCATCGTCCAGCGCCCCTGCGTTCGCGAGCACGGTCACGACATGCCCCGGATGCAGCCACTGCTCCCGCCCCAGGGCCAGCAGGCGCTCCTCGATGCCGCTGCGGGAGGAGGCGGCGTGCTCGGCCAGTGCTTCCGGGGTCGCGTACAGCGGTGCTCCGGGCGGACGGTCGCTGACCTCTCCCTCCGCGTCGACCTGCAGCAGGGCGCCGCGGGGACCCTCCAGACGCCAGCGCGGGACGGTGCTAAGCCGCAGCGGCCCCCGCCCGCTGCCCAGGGTGAGGGTGAGGAGGCCGTCGAGCATCTCGGCGTGATGGATCGCTGCACCGACCACGCGCGGATCGCGCAGCCCGACGGCGGTCGCCCGATCCGAGGTGATCGACGGGTCCTCCAGCTCCTGGATCCGGGAGTTCAGCACCCATCCGCGCGCGGTCACGGTCCAGGTGCCGCGCGAGGCGACCCGGGTGTGGACGATGGTCTGTCCCGCGAGACCAGCGAGCAGTGGGTGGCCCTGCGGGCGGCCGCGGCCGGAAACTCCGGACAGAAGAGAAGCCATAACCCCATCGTGCCGCACCCGGCCGTGAACGGTCCGGGCTTCGCGGGAGCTGCGCGGCTAGGATGACGAGATGCCCAGCACGAATGAGCGCGCCCCGGATCCCCGACCCGCCCGGACCAGGGCGGCGATCTTCGCCGCTGCCCGCGACCTCACCGCCGCCGACGGGGAGGTGACGGTCAACGCGCTGGCCCAGCGGGCCGGTGTCAGCAGAGCCGCGTTCTACAGCCATTTCTCGGGGCTGGACGATCTGATGGCGGCGATGCTGTCGCACATGTTCGACAGCTCCCGGGAGCGTGGCATCGCCTACGCGCGGCAGGGCCGGAGCCTCCATGATGCGGTGCGGTTCGGCTTCGGGATGCTGACGGCATACGTCGAGCTCCACCACACCTTCCTGCGCGGCGCGCTGGACTGGAAGTTCTCCCATCGCACCTACACGATCCTGGTGGACACCATGGTCGGGCTGTACGGCGAGGCGCTGCGGCTGCTCGGTGACGAGGTCCCCGCGCACCTGCGGACCGAGGATGCCTGTCGCAGCATCGTCGGCGGGTGCCTCACCCTGGTCGTGCACTGGCTGCTGGCGACCGAGCAGCAGGCGCAGGACGGCGTCGCGCTGGATGCCACGGCGCTGCTCGACTCGATCCTGACCACGGCCCCCAGCTGGTACACCGGGCTGGAGCCCGGAGGACCCACCGGCGCGGCGGAGCTGATGGGGATCTGCCGTCAGGTCAAGGCCGACGAGGAGAGCTGAGCAGGCTCAGCACTCGCCCATCAGCCGCAGCAGCACCCGAGCGCCGAAGCGCACGGCATCCACCGGCACCCGCTCATCGACGCCGTGGAACAGCGGAGCGAAGTCGAGATCGGCCGGCAGCTGCAGCGGCGCGAAGCCGTAGCCGGTGATGCCCAGGCCGCTCAGCGCCTTGTTGTCGGTGCCGGCGCTGAGGCAGTAGGGGAGGATCCGTGAGCCCGGATCCTCCGCCTGGACCGCCGAGGTCATCGCGTCGATCAGCGGCGACTCGCGCGGTGAGTCGACCGAGACGCCGACGTGGTCGATGATCAGCTCGACGTGCTCACCGCTGAGCTCGTCCAGCAGCGCGAGCACCTCCTCCTGGTGGCCGGGGAGGAAGCGGCAGTCGAAGCCGGCCTCGGCGGTCTGCGGGATGACGTTCACCTTGTAGCCGCTGGAGAGCATGGTGAGGTTCGCCGAGTCGCGCAGCGTCCCGGAGACGAACTGGTGGGCTCCGCCCGTCAGCGGCAGGAACGACTCGATGTCCTGCTCGTCCCAACCGGTGCCGGTGATCTCGGTGATCCCGTCGAACAGTGCCCGCACACTGGCGATGTACTCGATCGGGAAGTCGTGGTCGTCAATCGCGGCGATCGCCCGGGCCAGGCGCACGATCGCGTTCTCGTCGTTGGGGACCGAGCCGTGGCCGGCGCGACCATGGGCGCGCAGACGGCCCCAGGCCATGCCCTTCTCTGCGGTCTGGACCAGGTAGGCGCGCACCTCCTCGCCGGTCTCCTCCTCCGGCAGGGTGATCGAGTAGCCGCCTACCTCGCTGATCGCCTCGGTCATGCCCGCGAAGACCTCGGGATGATTCTGAACCAGCCACTGGGACCCCCAGACGCCGCCGTTCTCCTCATCGGCGAAGAAGGCGAACAGCAGGTCGCGCGGCGGGACCTGCCCGGTGCGCGCGAGATGGCGGGCCACCGCCAGGATCATCCCGACCATGTCCTTCATGTCCACGGCGCCGCGGCCGTGGATCATGCCGTCGATGATCTCGGCGCCGAAGGGATCGACCGACCAGTCCTCGGCACGGGCGGGGACCACGTCCAGGTGGCCGTGGAGGATCAGCCCGCCGCGGGAGCGGTCCTCGCCGGGGATCGTGACCATCACGCTGGGTCGCCCGGGCGCGGATTCGATCACCGTCGGCTCCAGTCCCACCTCGCGCAGCGCGGCGAGGACGTGCTCAGCCGCTTCGGCCTCGCCGCTGCCCCAGGTGGCGGGGTCGTTCCCGCCGAAGTTGGTGGTGTCGATGCGGATCAGCTCACGGGTGAAGCGGACGGCCTCGTCCTGGAGCAGGGCCAGCTCGTCGTCGGTGGGGGCGGCGATCGGCATGCGAGATCCTCCTCGGGGTCGGGATCTCACCGTACTCGGGGTGCTCGCCGCCGGTCCCGGCTGTCCGCCCGCCCGGTCCCTCCGTACGATGGGAGGCCCAGCCCGCTCCCGCAGGAGGTGCACCCATGGTGCAGATCTTCACGCTCCGAGAGCGGCTCGCCGCGCTCCCGTCCACGGTGCGCCGGCGCGCCGAGACCTCGACCCATCGCGCGTCGGTGATCGCCGACGCCCGGGCCGTGGCGCCCGAGATCCCGCGGGATGCGGACGCCGGCCACCTGGAGCGCGCCGCCCGCCGCCTGCTGCGCCGCGCCGCGCAGGACGAGTTCGCGCGAGAAGGGGTGGCGCGGGTGCCGCTGCCGCCCGAGGACACCGGCCGGGCCGATCTGCGCCGCGCCGATGTCCCCGGCGAGGCGAGCTTCCACGCCTTCGTCGAGGATGTGCTCAGCGCGGTCGACATCGCCCCCAGCCCGCTCGAGCGCGACGATGCGGTCGAGCTGCGGGATGCGCGGGGCTCCTCGGACGCCTATGGGCTCTCTCCCGAGGTGGCCTCCGACCTCGCGTCCTACCTGCTGTGCAGGGCGTATGCGCTCGGCGACGGGGACGGGGAGCTCGAGGAGCACCTCGCAGCGCAGGCCGAGCTCATCCGGGAGGAGGTGCGCACGGCGCTGGTGCGACAGGTGCGGGTGCCGCTCGAGCTGAAGGTGGCCCGGGACCGGCACGCCCGGATGGGGCACGGCGAGTTCGATGAAGGCTTCGCCTCGCCCACCGGCGGTCCCGGGGATGAGCACGCCACCGCCGAGGAGCGCGCCGATTTCGGGCGACGGGCCAGGTCGGCCTTCGCGTTCGCGCAGTCCGAGGCCGGCCGGGCAGCCTTCGGCGCGCTGCGCACCGGGGCGGAGAGGGCGTACGAGCGGTACAACGCTCCCCGCACCCCACCGCGGAGCTGAGCCCGAGGGCGAACCGGGCCGCAGCGCGGCGGGGGCAGGGCAGGGTGCCCTCAGGCCGCGGACTTCACCGCGAGCTGTCGCTTGATCCGGGCCAGCATCCCGGCCATGCCGTTCAGCCGCAGCGGGCTGACCACCTCGGCCAGGCCCAGCGCGCCGGTGACCGATTCGGGGGTGTCCAGCACCTCGCCGACGGTGCGGCCATCGAGCGCCTCGGCGAGGATCGAGGCGAAGCCTCGCGTGGTCGGCGCCTCCGCCGGGGCGGAGAAGAACAGCCGCGCGGTGGCCTCCCGGCCCGTGCCCTCCACCTCGGTGATCAGGAAGATCGGGGACTGGCATTCGGGCACCGGCTCGAGCAGCTCGGGATGATCGGCGTAGCGTGCGGGCAGAGCCGGCAGATCATTCGAGAAGTCCAGCAGCAGCTGCAGCCGGTCCCGCCCGCTCAGGGCGTGGAAATCCTCGGCGATCTCGGCGAAGGCGCTGGGCAGTGCGGTGCTGTCGGTCATCGAGCGGGGACCTCGCCCGGTTCGGTGCCCTGCGCGATCGGCAGGCGCACGCCGTTGCCCCATTCGGTCCAGGAGCCGTCGTAGTTGCGCACGTTCTCGAAGCCCAGCAGATAGGTGAGCACGAACCAGCTGTGGGCGGAGCGCTCGCCGATGCGGCAGTACACGACCGTCGGGGTCGCGGTGTCGAAGCCGAGCTCGCCCTGGTAGATCTGCTCCAGCTCGGCGCGTGAGCGGAAGCGCCCGTCCTCGGCGGCGGCGCGGGCCCACGGCACGGACCGGGCGGTGGGGATGTGCCCGCCGCGCACGGTGCCCTCCTGCGGGTAGTCCGGCATGTGGGTGCGCTCGCCGGTGTACTCCTGCGGGGAGCGCACATCGATCAGCGGCCCGCCGAGGAAGTCCAGCACGTCCTCACGGTAGGCGCGGATCGGGGCGTCCTGCCGCTCCACGACCGGGTAGCCGGTGGTGGGGGCGGGCTTGCCCTGCTCGGAGGTGGTGAGCTCGCGGCCCTCGGCCTGCCAGGCGGCGCGGCCGCCGTCCAGCAGGCGCACGTCCTGGTGCCCGAACAGCTCGAAGACCCACAGCGCGTAGGCGGCCCACCAGTTCGACTTGTCGCCGTAGATCACCACGGTGGTCTCGCGGGTGATGCCGGAGGCGTCCATGAGCTTCGCGAAGCCGGTGCCGTCGACGTAGTCGCGGGTGACCGGGTCGTTGAGATCCAGATGCCAGTCGATCTTCACCGCGCCGGGGATGTGGCCGGTCTCGTAGAGCAGCACGTCCTCATCGGACTCGACGACGACCAGGCTCTCGGGGCGGCCGGCGGCGAGCTGATCGGCGAGCCACTGCGTGCTCACCAGCTTCTCGGGGCGGGCGTAGTCCTGCAGGGCAGGAGTCGGATCAGCAGGAACGGTCATCAGGTCACCTTTCGACGGTCGATGGCGCGCGGGGTGTACCTCCAGTCTGTCACTGCACACCGCGCAGTGGTGTCCCGGAGGGTCCGCCGTGGGCGGACATCACCCCCGCGCCGGCACGGCGGGCCGCCGGCGGGTCTCAGCTGGCATAAACGGAGAACGCCTCGCGGATCTGCTCCGGACCCGCCTCGGCGGCCAGCAGCGACTGCAGCAGCAGGCGCGCCTTCGCCGCCGGCAGGAGCCCGGCCATCAGCGCGCCCGCCTCCAGCAGGTCCACCTCGGAGCCGGGATAGGCGTAGTGGTGGGTGGAGGTGCCGCCGGACCAGGTGCGGGAGGCGACGACCACGGGGATCTCGGCCCCGAGCAGGCGGCGCAGCCGGGGCATCGCGGCGGGGGAGACGTGCCCCATCCCGACCCCGGCGATCACGAGGCCCTTGAGCTGCTCAGGAGGCAGATGATCCAGGAGCGCGAGGTCCTCGTCGAGCCCCGCAGCCAGCACGGGCACGGCCGGGAAGCGGTCCGGCGGAGCGCCGGGGAACCGGGCCGCGCGGGGCAGCGGGTGGTGCAGCAGGCGCAGATCGTCCTGCTCGATGATCGCCAGCGGTCCCGACGGATCGGAGACGAAGGCGGAGAGCGACCGGGAGGACGCCTTGGTCACCCGGTCCGCGAGATGGGCGTGGCCGTCGAAGGCGATCAGCACGCCGAGCCCACGGGCCGAGGGCGCCGTCGCCACGCGCACGGCGTCCCGCAGGTTCGCCGGTCCGTCGGCCCCGAGATCGCTGGCCGGGCGCATCGCGCCGGTGACCGCCAGCGGCGCCTCCCGGTCCCAGTAGCGCTCCAGCAGGAACGCCGTCTCCTCGAGGGTGTCCGTGCCGTGGGTGAGGACCACCCCGTCGGCGCCCGCGTCGACCGCGGTGCGGGCCTGCGCGAGCACCGCGGCGAGATGGTGGGGGCGCACATCCGAGGAGGAGACGTTCGCCAGCGGATGCGAGTCGATCTCGACCCCGCCGCCGACGGTGGCCAGCAGCCGCTGGCCGGCACCGTCGTCGGGGCGCGCCCTGCCGCCCGCGGGGTCCTGCGACATGAAGATGGTGCCGCCGAGCGAGAGCAGCGTGACCTTCGCGCTCACGATAGCTCCGGCTCCTCGCCCAGGTAGACCGCCGCGGTGCGCACCGACGCCTTGCGGGCCGGCTTCTTATCCGCACCGGAGGCGACATGCGCCTCGAACCAGGCATGCGCGGTGGCGTGGGTGAACTCGGCGCCCTCGGGGGAGGCCGCGAAGCTGCTCAGTCGTGGCATCTGATCGGCCGAGGGGTCCTCGAGGTGCAGGGCCAGCGCGTACAGCGCCGCATCCCAGCCGCAGCCGGTCGCGGCCGGTCCGAAGGTCTGCCAGTGGGCGTCGGCCGGGACGGTGTGGCGCAGGGTGAAGCGGGTGGCGGTCAGCGTCGCGGCCGCACCCGCCTCCTCGGCAGCATCCGGCCGCTCCGGCTCGACGGGCTCCACGAGCAGCTCCATCTCGCTGCCGCTCTTGCCGACCTGCCAGGTCAGCAACAGCCGACGGGGCTCCTCGGCGGCGAGCACGGTCCCGCGGGCCTCCATGTCGGGCAGTTCGTAGCGGCCGCCCTCGACCGCCTCGCCGCTCGCCCGACCGAACCAGACCTCCAGGTGGGAACCGATGGTCAGCGCGGACCACAGTTCCTCGGGATGGACCTCGAAGGTCTGGGCGAGGGAGACGACATGACCCTCCTTCACCGCGGTGACGGTGCGGGTGACGTCGGTCAGCTGGCTCTGCGGGGTGGCGGTCATGGAGCTCCTTCAGAAGGTGGGGTCGGGACCCACTGTGCCAGGTCGGTGCGGGGCGGGTCCGGGTGGGGTCGGGCGGCGCGAGCTCAGCGGCGGCGCAGGCGCACGATCACCTCGGCGTGCGCTGTGTGCGGGAACATGTCCACGTAGCGGCCGGCGACGATGCGCAGCGAGGGCATCGCCGCGAGGTCGGCGGCGAGGGTGGCGGGATGGCAGCTGGAGTAGACCACGTCCTGCACGCCGGAGCGCTCCAGCCAGCCGGCGAGCTCGCCGCCCAGGCCGCGCCGGGGCGGGTTGACCACGACCAGCTCGGGTGGACCCTCGGGGCCGGCGGCCGTCCGCGCCGCCCAGTCGGTGGCGTCGGCGGTGAGGAAGGTCGCGGAGGCGATCCCGGCGGCGCGGGCGGCCTCGCGAGCACCCTCGATCGCCTGCGCGGAGACCTCGACCCCGGTGATCCGGGCGCCGGGGACGGCGAGCGCCGTGTGCAGGGCGAAGCCGCCGAGACCGCAGTACAGGTCCCAGATCCGTGGCGCGTCCCCCGGCGGTGCGGACCGCTCGGCGAGGATCTCGCGCACCCAGGCCGCGGCCTGGCGGTAGAGCTGCCCGGCGACCTCGGTGTTCGTCTGCAGGAACGACTGCGGGCGGGAGAACAGGGTGACATCGCCGGTGCGGATCGCGATCGAGGCGGCGCCGGCGAGGTGGATCTCCTGGGCGCCCTCGACCGCGGTGGTGTGGTCGGGGTGGATGTTCGCGGTGACCGCGACGACCGAGGGGTGCGCAGCCAGGAGGGCGGGCAGGTGCTCGCGGATCCGCTCCAGCGCCTGCTCGCTCCGCAGCACCAGGCGCAGCAGATGCTCGCCCTCGGGTGACGCTGTGACCAGGACGTTCTTGATCTCGCCCCGGCGCCGGGCGACATCGTAGGGAGGCACCTGTGCGCGCCGGATCAGGGCCTTGGCACCGTCGAGCACCTCTTCGACCCCCGCTGGGTACAGCGGGCAGTCGCAGAGATCCGTGCCGGCCGACTGGCCGGGCAGGGTCAGCACCGGGGCCTGCGCAGTGCCGCCCACCGCCATCTTCCCGCGGGCGCGGAAGCCCGCCTCCGGGCCGACGATCGGCGGCTCCCACCGCATCGCAGGGGCGAGGTGAGGGGCCAGCAGCTGCTCGACCCGGGCCCGGCCCTCGGCGAGCTGCCGGGGGCGGGGGAGGTCCAGCAGCGTGCAGGATCTGCACGCGCCGGAGTCGAAATGAGGGCAGCGCACGGAAGGAGTCTACGGGGGCGGGATCGACGGCGGCCTGGAGTGTCGGACCCCTCCGTTACCGTCGCAGACGGGTCACGAGACGCGGCTGCACTTCTTCGACAGAGGCCGCGCGGCAACCGGAACCGAACCCGGTGCCCGTCGAGGAAGACCCGGCCGGAGGGCGACCGCCCGTCCGGTCAGGAGACCCGGGAGGGTCCATGTCGGAAGGTCATCACGATGTCCCTGGAGAGCGATCCCCTCACGGCGACCTGGCGCGACCAGCTGATCGAGCTGGACCTGCCGGGCGTCGGCCCGATCACCGCCTGCGCGGACCCGCTGCTGTGCGCGGAGGCCCCCTCGGCCCGGGCCGACGAGGACGATGCGCAGGAGCTCGCCCCTCGACGGTGCCGTCCCACCACGGCTCCCGAGCAGGCCACGGTCCGTGCCGCCCTGCGTGAGCGGTCGCCGCTCCTGCTCGAGCACAGCTGGCTGGTGGTCCCCGCGCTCGGGCCGGTCCTGCCCACCCTCGCCCCGCAGGGGACGGTCCTCGCGGACCTCGGCGGTGACCGGGCCCCGTGCGAGGTGCGCCCGGAACTGACGGAGCCTCCCGCCCGGCCCAGCCGCGAGGGGGTCCGGGCCGGCGCCGCGGTCGAGGGTGGGCAGCGCGGTATGCGCCCACCCGCGCTGAGCTGGTTCCGCCGGCCCGTGGTGGCCGGGGCCCTGCGTCGTCGCGGAGGACCGGTGGCGCTGGGAGCACTCGTCGGCCCGCGGAGAGAGTGGTTCGAACCGGCCGCCGCGGCGCGGGAGGATCTGCTCGCGGACCATCCGGACCAGGCGCTCGAGAGCGCTCTGGTGATCGCGATGGACCAGGGTCAATCGGCGGTGCTGCGGATCGGTCCGGGCGGCCTCGACGTGATCCCCACCGGCTCCGATCCGCGGGTGCCCGCGCTCGAGGGCCTCGACCTGACGGTCACGGCCCGACCCGCGCAGTGCCCGCTGCAGGGCAGCGACGGAGCAGGACCGTGCCGGCCCCAGGGAGGGCCGTGGATCGCGCGGGCGCAGGCGGCGCAGGTGGACTGGGAGGCGAGGCGCTCGCAGGCGCTCGCGGTGCAGGCCTGCGGGGTGTGCTTCGGGGAGGCGCTGCCGCCGGAGCCCGATCAGCCGCCGGTGCCCCGGCTGTCCCACCGGGCAGCGGTCCCGGCGATCGACCGGCTCCACCTGCGCAGCGGCGCGGTGGTGAGGATCGACCCGATCGCGCCGCCCCGCTGAAGGGCGGCGGCGGGGAGCCGCGCAGGAAGAACCCGACTCAGTCGAACCACTCGGTGGGCGGGCCCAGCGAGAGCAGCACCGAGAACACGATCGCGACGCCGACGATCGCGATCAGCGCCGCCGGCAGCGGGTGGCGCAGGGCGAGGGACACCAGGCGCTGCGGGGCCGTGCGGCCCTGCTCCTCGCGCAGGCGCCAGTTCTCGCCGAGCAGGCCGCGGCGGTGCGCCGAGCGCTCGAAGGGCACCGTGAGGTACGGGATCACCGCAGAGCCGATCCCGAGCAGCAGGTCCTTCAGCCGCCAGTGCTGGTCGACCGCGACCAGCACCGTGACCACCACGTAGGAGAGGAAGGTGAAGCCGTGCAGCCCGCCGCCGATCCGCACCAGCAGCTCGGTGGAGTGCAGCACGTACTTCACGAACATGCCGCCCAGCAGGAGGGTCCAGGTCACCACTTCCGCGAGAGCCAGCACGCGATACAGACGGGACGGGGTGGAGAGCAGATGCATGCTCCGATCATCGCAGGTGCACCGCGTCGACCGCCGCCGACGAAAGACGGAGCCGCCGGTGGACGATCAGCGGTGCCGCGCCGCCGTGGCCGTCTTCACACTTGAGGGATGATGACTGACACGATCCCCGCGGAGCTGTTCCTGCTCCTGACCGATGACGCCGGTCGCCAGGACTCGACCTCGTCCCGCAAGCAGGCGCTCGCCGCCGCCGCGCTCGCCGAGCTCGCGCTGCGGGAGCGGATCGCCATCGGCGAGGAGCGCACCCCGCGGGTGACCGTCCTGGATCCCGGGCCGCTGGACCTCCCCGTGCTCGACCGGGCGCTCGCAGCGCTCGCGAAGCTTGACGGGAAGCCGATCGGGTCCGTGATCGAGCATCGCTCGATGGACCTCACCGAGGCGATCGGGGAGGGCTTCGCGGCGGCCGGCGCGGTGCAGCGCAAGGACGGGTGGTTCTCCACCAAGTGGCCGACCCATGACGACTCCCTCGAGACCGCACTGCGGGCCCGCATCGCCGGCGCAGTGGACGACCCCCGGACCGCGAGCCTGCAGGACGGCATCCTGCTGGAGATCCTGCGCGCTCTCGGCATCGCCCACCGCATCCTCAAGACGGACCTGCCGGGCCTCTCCCGCCGCGAGCTCGACCAGCGGATCAAGGACCTGCACATCGACCATCCGGCGGCGACGGCCGTCAAGAAGGTCATGGACGACATGACCGCGGTGATGATCGCGACCTCCGCAGCCGTCACCATCTCGACCTGAGCCTCAGCGGCCCCTGGGCCGCGTGGTGCGGGCGGTGGCCGGGGCGGTCCACGGATCCTCCGGCCAGGGGTGACGGGGGTAGCGGCCCCGCATCTCCTTGCGCACCTCCTGGTACGGACCGTTCCAGAAGGAGCGCAGATCGTCGGTGATCGCGAGCGGCCGACGGGCCGGGGAGAGCAGGTGGAACAGCACCGGCACCCGGCCACGCACCAGGCGCGGGGTCTCGGCGAGGCCGAACAGCTCCTGCAGCTTCACCGACACCACGGGTCGGCCGTCCTCCGCCTCCGGCTCCGGATAGTCGATCCGGGCGGTTCCGCCCGAGGGCACGGCGAGCCTCTCCGGGGCCAGAGAGGCCAGCTCGGACGCCTCCGGCCAGGGCAGCAGCTGGCGCAGGGCGCCGACGAGGTCGATCGCGGAGAGCTTCGTGGTGCGGGCCGACAGCTGGGGGGCCAGCCAGGTCTCCAGGCCCTCGAGCAGCGACTGCTCGTCCATCGCGGGCCAGGGATCGCCGAGCTCGCGATGGATCAGGGCCAGTCGGGCCCGCAGGGCGATCGCCGCCGGATCATCTGGCAGCGTGGACAGGCCCTGCGCCCGCACCGCGCCGAGCACCGCCGGGACCGCGTCCCGGGCGGTCGCGGCCACCGGCGTCGAGGACAGCTCGATCGCGCCGAGGGCGCGGCGCTCCCGGGCCCGCACCGTGCCGGATCCGAGGATCGCGATGCGCTCCGTCTCCAGCAGCCCGGCGCCGAGGAGCAGGGCGTCCGCCTCGGTCAGCGGGGCGGCGGCGCGGATCACCGCCCCGGTGCCGTCGGCCGCGTGTCCCTCCGCCCGCTGCACCTCCCACACCACCAGCCAGGGCGCCGAGTCCAGTCCGCTGCCCTCGGGCAGGGCGGCGCGGGTGCCGGAGGCGAGCAGGTAGGAGCGGGACCCGGCCCCGGTGCGGCGGGCGATCCGTTCGGGCCGGGCGAGGGAGAGCACGATGCCGGCCTGGTGCGCCGCATCCGGGGCCAGCAGCGGGGGCAGCGGCGAGGCCTGCCCCGCACCCGGCCGGGAGGGCGCGGGCGCATCCCGGGCGATGCGGGTGAGTCGGTCGCGCTCGCGCCGCCAGCGCTCCGCCCCCGGGGCGCGGCCCGAGCGCAGATCCTGCAGCAGCCGGGGGAGGTCGGCGCCGGCCGGGCGGTGGTCGTCGGAGACGGCGGCGACGACCTCGGCGGCCGTCCGGGCCGCCTCTCGGCCGGGGAGGCGCCGCGCCCCGTCCAGCAGGGCGCGGGCCTCCCGCACCCCCACCGGCAGGCGGGCCACCCGGGTGCCGGACGAGGTAGGTCGGCCCTCCTCGTCGACCAGGCCCAGCGCCTGCAGGGTCTGCTCGGCGGTGGTGATCTCGGCGCGCGGCGGCGGGGTCAGCAGCGGCAGACCCTCACCGCGCGGGGTGCCCCAGCAGGCCAGCCACAGGGCGGCATCGGTGAGGTCCGTGGAGGTGATCTCCGGGGGGACTGCGCCGGCATCCCCGCCAGCTCCGCCTCCGAGAACACCCGCACCGCCCGGCCGGGGCCCTGACGGGCGGCACGACCGGCCCGCTGCTCGACCGCGGCCCGGGAGGCGCTGACCGTGACCAGGCCCGACATGTCCCTGCCCCGGTCGCGGCGCACCTCGCGGGAGAGCCCCGCATCGATGACTAGACGCACCCCGGGCACGGTCAGCGAGCTCTCCGCCAGCGCGGTGGAGACCACGATCCGCGGCAGCTCCCCGGGGCGTCGGCCGCCGGTGGCGCGGTCCTGCTGGGCGGCGGGCAGTCGGCCGTGCAGCGCGAGCACCTCCACGTCCTCGCCGACCAGCCCCCGCAGGCGCGAGACCACCTCGTCGACCTCACGGGCCCCCGGCACGAACACCAGCGCATCGCTGCCCTGGGCGCGCTGCGTCCGGGCGGCCGTGCGGGCCAGGTGGTCGAGGTAGTCACGGGTGACGCCGCGGACATCCAGCCGCGGGCCGGAGGAGGGGGCGTGCTCGATGCTCAGCGGGTGCAGGGCGCTGGGGACCTCGACGATCGCGGCCCCGTCCAGCACCGCGGCCACCGCCGCCGCATCGAGCGTCGCGGACATCGCTCCGACCAGCAGGTCCTCTCGCAGCTGGCGGGCCTCGGCGAGCATCCCCAGCAGCAGATCCGTCTCCAGGGACCGCTCATGGACCTCGTCCAGCACCACCGCGGCGACGCCGGGCAGCTCCGGATCGGCGAGCAGGCGCCGCAGCAGCACGCCGGGGGTGAGCATCTCCAACCGGGTCCCGGCTCCCACCTCCCGCTGCCCGCGCACGGTGAAGCCGACCGGTCCGCCGAGCGGGGTACCGTCCAGCTGGGCGAGGCGGCGGGCAGCGGCGCGGACCGCGACCCGGCGCGGCTGGGTGACCAGGGTGAGGCCGTCGGCGAGGTTCGCCACCAGCGGCGGCACCAGGGTGGTCTTGCCGGTGCCGGGCGGTGCGGTGACCACCAGCGCACCGCTGCGTGCGGCCGCCTCCAGCTCGGCCCGGGCCGCACCGACGGGCAGGCCCGCACCGATGACGTCGAGGTCGAAGCGGTGCGGAGCGGACTGCGGGACGGACTGCGGGGCGGGCATCCACCCATCATGCCGCGCCGGCACCGTTGGCCGCAGACCCGTGGATGCGGCACCGCTCCCGCCTGACCCGAGCGGCCCGCCGTCAGTCGATGAGATCGAACTCCACCTGCTGGGTGTCCTCGCAGACGCTGGTGACCGAGATCGTCCACAGATCGATGGTCACGCTCTCCCCGAGGGTGATGTCCTGGATCGGGCGGGAGCTGCCGTCACCGATAGTGGCGGTCAGCTGTGCGTCCGCTCCGTCGATGCCCTCGGCCGTGATGGTGAGGGTCTCCCCGGCACGTTCGGGCAGCTCCGGGGTGGCCGTGCCGCCGACCTCCGCGAAGTAGGCGCCCTCGCCGGAGCACGGTTCCGGCGGGGTGAAGCCCTCGGGAGCCGGGGTGACGGAGTACTTCTCCTGCGGCACCGCGGCGGCCGTCTGCCCACCGTCGTCCGAGGCGCCGGGCTCCGAGCCGCCGGCGTCGGACGCCGCAGGGCTGGAGGGCGGCTGCTCCGGGCCGGGCGCGCTCTCCCCGCAGCCGGCGGCGACCAGCATCAGGGCGAGCAGGGCCCCGGCGAGGCGGGCGGCGGAGGGACGGACGGGGGAGATGCGAGTTGACACGGGGATCCTCACGGCGGGGGTTGACCAGCGACACGCTAGCGGACCGTTCCGGCATGCCACCATCTCAGGGGAGAACCAGTTCGTGGAGAGGGGCGAGGACATGGCGCATGACAGCGACGGCGCACGCCGAGCGACCCCGCCCCGACCGACCCCGAACGCGCTGGGCGGGAGCACCGACCCCGCCCGCCGGGTGCGGCCCGTCGACTGGAGCGCGAGCGGACGACCGCCCAGCGCTGAACCGACCTCATCGGCAGGGAGGGCGCCCGCGCAGGGCGGTGATGGAGCATCCCGCCCGTCCCGGTCCCCCTCGGCCCGCCTGCCGCGGCAGCGGGCGCGCACCGTCGAGCTGCCGCGCCCCGTCCCGGCGCCGCCGGGGGAGGCCGTGCACTCCCTGAGCGCCGAGGACCCCCGCCCGCTCCCGCGCCCGCTGCGGATCGCCGACGAGGACATCCGCTCCGTCGGCGTGCCCGGCCTGCCCACCGAACAGATCGTGCAGACCGTCGCCGACCCGGCGGACGCCTGGACCGCGGACGCCGGGGCCAGTGACCACTTCCTGCGCGCGGAGCTGGTGGTGCAGGTGCGCCGGGCGGACAACACCGTGATCGGCCTGTTCTCCACGCGCTACGCGCTCTCGGTGCGGCCGGCGGAGTACGAGCCCGCTGCGGACATCGCCGAGGAGGCCGCGGGGCCGAGCGCCCGCGGTGGTCAGGGGACCCGTCACCCCACCTCGCGCCGGGAGCTGCTGCGCCGCATGGAGTCCGTGGGATTCGTGGTCACCTCCGGGGCCACGCACGGCCGGGTCACCCATCCCGACCATCCGGGCCTGGTGCTGCCCTTCGCCTCGACGCCCTCGGACCGGCGCTTCACCCGCCACGCGGTGGCGCAGATCCGGCGGGTGTTCGGGATCGACCTGCGGCGCTGAGCCGAGAGGTCGGCACGGGCTCGGCCGGTCCCTGGTGCGAGCCGAGACAGAAAAGTGCCCCGGCTCGTCCCCACGAGCCGGGGCCATCCCTTTCCCCCGCGCCCCCGGATCTGTGGATCCCGCTTCCTCCTCAGTCGGCGGGTCCTCCGGTGACGCGTTGGCTCCAGTAGACGACAGCTCCCGGAAAGACCCCTGTGGTGACGCTGGTCTTTCCCTGGGCGTCGGGCCGCCCGCACCCGGAGCACCTCGTCGACCAGCACGGACATCGGGGCCGACCGGACGGTCGATCAATCGACCGGGATCTCGATCTTCTTCCCGCTGGTGCCGACCGCGTCGGTGTAGGTGATCGACTCCAGCTCCATGTCCTCCGGGACATCCGCGTACAGCAGCGCGTCCGCCTCCTCGTCCGGCGCGATCTGCGGCCCAGCGGTGGAGAAGGAGCCGTAGATCAGGGCGTGCTCCTCCCCGTCCGCGTCGACGAAGGTGAAGTTGTCGAGATCCAGGCCGATCTCCTTGCCGCCGTCGTTCGTGATGGTCACCGCCACTCCGATGAACTTGCCGTTCTCGGTGGTCAGCGTCTCCGTGGAGGTCTCCAGCGTGGTGCCCTCCTCGGGAGAGGAGACCTTGATCGTGAACGAGGCACCGGCCTCCGAGGTCGGCTCCTCCGAGGGGTCCTCGCTCGGCGTCTCGAGAGGGTCATCGGACTCCTCCTCGGTCACCTCGTCCGTCGGCTCGTCGGTGGGGTCCTCGGTCGAGGACTCGCTGGTGGAGGGCGCGGCAGTGGGACCGTCCTCGCCGCCGTCGCGGGAGAACATCCACAGCCCCACACCGCCCACCGCGGCCACGACGGCGATCAGAAGCAGGCACCCGCACGCGATCCCGATGTACAGCCCGGTGCGGCTCTTCTGAGGGGCCGCAGGAGGCTGGGGATCCGCAGGGGGCATTCCGTAGGGGGTGCTCATGGTCTCTTCCGCGTCGACGCCAAGTTCGTCCGAATCACGGTATCGGGCAGGTGTCCATGAGGCGATGGGGAGGAGTCCCCACCGGCGCGAAGCGGCCGATGAGGGAGGGATTCTCCCGGCTGGGAAAGCGGAGAACTTGTGAATTCCGGCCGGTGTCGGAATTATGCTCGGTCACAGGGACCAGTTCGGACCCGCCCTTCGGACGACGACGTGCTTGCCTCTTGAGCACACGAGGAGTCGAGAAACTTGCTGAACAGACTGCACGACGCATTGCGATTGCGCACCTCACCGGTGATCTTCTTCGGCTCGGCGGCGATCATCATCGCCTTCGTGGTCGGGACGATCGCCTTCACCGAGCCCATGGGCAAGGCGACGGAGGTGGCCTCGGACTGGCTGCTGACGAACCTGGGATGGTTCTACATCCTCGGCGTCACCGTATTCCTGGCCTTCCTGATCTTCATCGCGATGGGTCGGTTCGGCCGCGTGAAGCTGGGACCGGACGACGAGCCGCCGGAGCACTCCGGCGGTGCCTGGTTCGCGATGCTCTTCGCCGCCGGCATCGGCTCGATCCTGATGTTCTGGGGCGTCGCGGAGCCGGTCAGCCACTTCGGCAACCCGCCGCGCGCCGCCGAGCTGGGCATCGAGGGCGGCACCATGGATGCCGCGCGCGACGCCATGAACTTCACGTACTACCACTTCACGCTGCACACCTGGACGATCTTCACCCTGCCGGCGCTGTGCTTCGCCTACTTCATCCACAAGCGGAACCTGCCGCCGCGCGTCAGCTCGATCTTCCAGCCGCTGCTGGGGGAGGGGATCCACGGGCCGATCGGCAAGACGATCGACATCATCGCCATCATCGGCACCGTCTTCGGCGTCGCGGTCTCGGTGGGCCTGGGGACGCTGCAGATCAACGGCGGGCTCAACCAGCTGTTCGGCGTCCCCGAGAACGCCGGCTGGAACCTCATCATCATCGGCGTGGTCTGCGGGCTCGCGCTGATCTCGGTCTCGATGGGCCTGGACAAGGGCATCAAGGTGCTCTCGAACTTCAACATCGTCGTGGCGGTGCTGATGCTGATCTTCGTGCTGCTCGCCAGCGGTGCGACCCTGTTCATCATCAAGGGGACCGTCGAGTCGTTCGGCAGCTACATCGTCAACCTGCCTGAGCTCGCACTGTGGAACGACACCTTCGCGAACACCGGCTGGCAGAACACCTGGACCGTCTTCTACTGGGCCTGGACGATCACCTGGTCGCCGTTCGTGGGCATCTTCATCGCCCGCATCTCCAAGGGCCGCAGCATCCGCCAGTTCGTCACGGGCGTGCTCGCCGTGCCCTCGGCCTTCTCCGTGATCTGGTTCGGCATCTTCGGCTACTCGAGCTTCAACATCGAGCTCAACGGCGAGGGCGGCCTCGTGGACCGGGTGGTCGGCGATGGGGACATCCCCGGAGCGCTGTTCGCCTTCCTCGACAACTACCCGGGGGCGTTCGTCATCTCGGTGATCGCGATCATCCTGGTGATCATCTTCTTCGTCACCTCGGTGGACTCTGCCGCGCTGGTCACGGACTCGATGGCCAACGGCCACGAGGACTACAACCCGCTCGGGCAGCGCATCTTCTGGGGCGTGGCGATCGCGCTGGTCACCGCCGCGCTGCTGGTCTTCTCCGGCGCAGACGGGCTGACGGCGCTGCAATCCACGATCATCCTGGTGGGGTTGCCGTTCTTCGTCATGGGCTGGTTCCAGATGTACGCCCTGCTGCGGGCGCTGAAGGAGGACGCCGGTGAGCTGCCTCCGATCCGCACCCGCGAATGGGCCCAGGTGCTGCCGCCGGAGGAGTACGAGCGGCGCGAGGAGGACGGGGAGTACGACACCGACGACTACGTCGTCGAGCCGACCTTCACCTCCGAGGTGCCGGTGCTCACCGATCCCTACGAGGAGATCGCGGACATCGACCTGGACTACCAGCCGGAGCAGGGCACCCTGCCCTCGCGCACGGGCAGCGCACGTGCCGAGCTGCCGGAGGACGGACGGGTCGAGGGGAGCTGACTCGTCAGGTCGTCCCATGAGGAGGGGCCGACGGCCGCGACAGCGGTGCGTCGGCCCCTCCTGGATCCGGCACCGGCCGACTCCGGCCGCTCGACCCGGGGCGGCTCCCGAGGAGCCGTTCTCCTCTCGAAAGGAACCCGATGACCGACGTCCCCGCCACCACCGACCTGCATGACGAGCACGGTGAGGCGCTGATGACCTGCGACACCCAGTTCCGCCAGTTCGGCGCCCGCCACCGCTTCCGCGGCGAGATCGTCACCGTCCGCAGCCATGAGGACAACTCCCTGCTCAAGGAGATCGTCCGAGAGCCCGGTCGCGGTCGGGTGATCGTGGTGGACGCGAGCGGCTCGCTGCACTGCGCGATGCTCGGCGACCGCATGGCGGCGACTGCGCAGGAGAACGGCTGGGCAGGCCTGGTGGTCCATGGAGCGGTCCGTGACAGCGCAGCCCTGGCGGAGCTGGACCTCGGCCTCAAGGCGCTCGGCACGAACCCGCGCCGCTCCCACAAGCACGGGCTGGGCGAGCGCGACGTCCCGGTCGGCTTCGGTGGCGCCGTCTTCACTCCGGGGGCGATCCTCGTCAGCGACGAGGACGGCATCGTCGTCCTCCCGTCGGCCGGCTGAACCACCGACTCGCGTCGGCCGGCTGAACCACCGACCGGCCGAGCTCCGAGGGAAGCGGAACGGGCCGATGCCCGCAGCTGCGGGGCGTCGGCCCGTCCTCGGAGCGCGGAGCCGGCTCAGGCGGCGTCGCTCCGGTGCTTCTCGGCGCTGCGACGGTAGTACGTCGCCAGCATGGCGCCGGAGAGGTTGTGCCAGATCGAGAAGATCGCCGCAGGCAGGGCGGCAGCGGGGGCGAAGGCGCTCGCGGCGAGGGTCGCGGCCAGGCCCGAGTTCTGCATCCCGACCTCGATCGAGGTGGTGCGGGCGGCGCGCTCACCCTGGCGCAGCAGGCGGGCGGCCCAGTAGCCGAGCAGATAGCCCAGACCGTTGTGGAGCACCACGGCCAGCAGCACGATCGCTCCGGCGGAGACGATCGCCTCGGTGGAGCCGCTGACCACGGCGACGATCACCAGCGAGATGCCGGCGACGCTGACCCACGGCAGCGCCGGCAGCACCTTGTCGACGAGCCTGCTCAGCAGCAGCCGCACCACGAGACCGCCGACGACCGGGATGAGCACCATCTTCACGATCGACATCGCCATGGCGCCCGCATCCACCGGCAGATAGGAGCCGGCCAGCCACAGCGTCAGCAGCGGCGTCAGCAGCGGGGCGAGCAGGGTGGAGATCGACGTCATCGTCACCGACAGGGCGGTATCCGCCTTGGAGAGGTAGGCGATGACGTTGGAGCTGGTGCCGCCCGGGGCGCTGCCCACCAGGATGACGCCGACGGCGAGCTCCGGCGGGAGCTGCAGCAGCAGGGCGATGCCGAGGCCGAGCAGCGGCATGAGCAGGTACTGGGCGACGATGCCGATCAGCACCGGCAGCGGGCGCCGGACGACCAGGGCGAAGTCCGGGATCGTGAGGGTCAGGCCCATCGCGAACATGATGATGCCGAGGAAGATCGCCGTGAACGGGGCGAGGGCCTGGCCCGCGGAGGGGACGAAGAAGGCGAAGACGGCCGCGGCGAGGATCAGGACCGGGAAGACGGTCACCGCGATACGGGCCGAACGATCCTCCGGGGACCGGGAGGGGGACGACGTGCCGGGGGCGACAGCGGGGTCCTTCGTCGTGGGGGACGGGGATGAAGGAGTCATGCGCCGCATCGTACTGCGCTATGAGACGACATCCCATCATGTGGACCACTTGTTGCCGTGTGATCCGAGACTCGGCAGCTCCGGGCTCCGCCGAGGCGCTCAGCCGCGCTGCCGTGCGGGGACGGGCCAGGCGTGGACCGGCGCGCCCGAGTCCACCGCACAGCGGTAGAGCCGGGTCATCTCCGCCAGCGCCTCGGGGCGGCTCGCACCGCGCACCTCGAGCGAGGTGACGGTGTCGATCTGCCAGCGGGCACCGTTGCGACCGGTGCGGGCGCGCTCGGAGAGGATCCCGCTGTAGTGCTCGACCACGACGGCGTCCGCCCCGAGGCTCCGCAGCCCGTCCATGGCCTGCGGGATCAGCTGCTCGAGCAGCAGGTCCGCGACCCGCACCCGGCCCACCCGGGGCCAGCGCACCCGAGCCTCCAGGCCCCAGCGGGCGCACTGCTGGAAGGCCTCTGCGGCCTGCTCGAAGCTCATCCGCGACCACAGCGGGCGTCGCTCATGGACCAGCGCATGGAGGATCCCGTAGAAGAAGGCGGCATTGGCGGCCATGTCCGCGGGGGTCGGGCCCGCCGGCAGCAGGCGGTTCTCCAGTCGCAGGTGCGGGACATCGACGCCGGGATCGTAGATCGGTCGGTTCCAGCGCCACACGGTGCCGTTGTGGAGCATCAGCTCGTGCAGGCGGGGGAGGAGCCCTCGGTCAGCAGCGGTTCCTCCGCCATCTCCCGCAGCTCAGGGATCAGTGCCGGGAACAGGCGCACGTTCTCCTCGAAGAGGTCGAACATCGAGGTGATCCAGCGCTCGCCGAACCACACCCGGGGGCGCACGCCCTGGGCCTCGTACTCCGGGGGCCGGGTGTCCAGCGCCTGCACGAAGGTGGGGATGCGGGTCTCGTGCCACAGCCGCTTGCCCAGCAGGAACGGCGAGTTCGCGGCCAGCGCCACCTGGGGCCCGGCGATCGCCTGGGCGGCGTTCCAGGCATCGGCGAACTGCTCGGGCGGGACCTGCAGATGCAGCTGCATCGAGGTGCAGGCGGATTCCGGTGCGATGGAGTCGAAGGTGACGTCCAGGCCGCGCCCCTTCCCCTCGCCCTCGATCCGCAGCGCGATCTCCTCCCCGCGCGCTTCCAGGACAGTGCGCTCGAGGGCCTCGTACCGGGCGCCGGGAGCGCGCCACTCGTCGGTGGCGAAGAGCTCCTCGGTGATCGTGGGCAGATGGCCGACGGGGATGACCCGCGCGCCCCGGGCCTGAGCGGCGACGTCGGCGCGGTCGATCTTCTCTGCCAGCTCCTGCTCGAGCTCCCGCAGGCCGCTGCCCTCGGGGTGGGTGACCGGCAGGTTCGCCTCGAGGTTGAAGCGACCGATCTCGTGGACATAGGCCTCGTCGTCCAGGTCCTCGAGCACCAGGTCGGAGATCAGCGCCGGAGCCATCGTGTCCGTGCGGGCGAGGTTCATCTCGAGCTCGACGCCCACGGTCCCCTCGTCCACGAACTCGGCCGTGTCCAGGAAGGACTCGAAGAGGTCGAGGTTGCGACGCAGCTCCCGGCGGTAGCGCGTGCGCTGGGAGCGGGTGTACTCGGTGCTGCCGATCTCGCGTCCCATGGGGACCTCCGGGGCTGGCGGGGCGGGGAACGCTCATCCAAGCACGCCGAGCGCGCCGACGGGCAGCGGGGGCCGCTGACCGGACTGCACGGCGCTGCGGGCGGCGGCCGACGCACCGATCCCGGCCTGCCCACGGCGGAGAGATTGCCGCGATGACTGCTCCAGAATACTGTGGAGGAACCACCCGGTCGGCGAAGGAGCCTGCGATGACGAATCTGGAAGCCCATTACGACCACGTGATCATCGGTGGCGGTATGGCCGCCGATTCCGCCGCCCGAGCGATCCGCACCGCGTCTCCGGAAGCCACCATCGCGATCCTCTCGGCCGATCCGCACAGCCCGGTCTACCGGCCCGCTCTGTCCAAGGACCTCTGGACCGGGGAGGACGCGGACCCCGCCAGTCAGGAGCTGCACACCGCGGAGGAGACCGGCGCGTCGCTGTTCACCTCGACCCTGGTCACCGAGCTGTGGCCCAACTCGCACCGCGTGGGCACCGCGCGCGGGCAGTCCATCCACTACGGGAAGGCACTGCTGGCCACGGGGTCCTCCGCCCGTCACTTCCCGGGCGTCGAGGACGACCGGGTCGTCTGCCTGCGGACCGTCGGCGACTACCGCCACCTGCGCGGGCTCGCGCAGGACGGCGCCCGGATGGTGGTGGTCGGCGGCGGCTACATCGGCTCCGAGGTCGCCGCCGCACTGACCCGCACCGGTGCCCAGGTGACGCTGGCCCATGCCGGCCGCCACCTGCTCGAGCATCTCTTCCCCGCCTCGATCACCGGCCATCTCGAGCAGACCTTCGCCGAGCACAGCGTCACTCTGGTGCCGGGGTTCCGGCTGATGGGCATCGATACCGAGGATGAGCTGGTGCTCCACTCCGGGCAGGCGGAGTCCCTGCATGCCGACGTCGCCGTGCTCGGCCTCGGCGCCGTGCTGAACACGAACCTGGCCGAGCACGGGGGCCTGGACCTCGACAGCGGCGCCGTGGTCGTGGACCCCTACCTGCGCACGAGCGCGCGGGATGTGTACGCGGCCGGGGACATCGCCCTGTTCGACGACCCGCTGCTGGGCCTGCGCCATGTCGAGCACGTCGACCACGCCCAGGCCTCCGGCACCGCGGCCGGGAAGAACATGGCCGGCGCCGAAGAGGCGTACGACTACACGCCGCTGTTCTTCTCCGACCTCTTCGACGACGGGTACGAGGCCGTGGGCCGCCTGGACGCCTCGCTGGAGATGCGCGAGGTGTGGAACCAGGACCGCACCGCCGCCGTCGTCCACTATCTCGAGGACGGGAAGGTCGAGGGCGTGCTGCTGTGGAACACCTGGGACTCGGTGGACCGCGCGCGGGAGGTCATCGCCGCCTCCCAGAACGATCAGCTCGCCCCCGAGGAGCTGGACGGGCAGATCACCCCGGGCTGAGTGTGCGGCCCCGTCCCGGGCGGGCAGCTGCCGGGCGGGCGGCGTGGCCCCGGCCCGGGCAGGCGCCGCAGCCCGTGACAGACTGGGCCCGTGAGCACGCCGATGAACAACTCCCTGCCCTGGCCCACCGAGGCCCAGGTGCTGCCGCTGGCCTCCGTGCGACCGGTCCTGGACCGTCTCGCCTCGCTGGTGAACACCCACGAGGAGGACGCCGCGCTGATCCCCGGCCTCGCCGTCACCGAGGAGGAGGTGGCGGCCGATCCGCCGCCCGCCCTCGAGCAGATCGGCGACGAGCTCGGTGGCATCGAGGTGCGGGGGCTGACCATGCTGACGCTCCAGATCGAGGACCGCACCGATGTCGGGCCGTACACCCTGCTCGGTGCCGCCACCAGCTTCTACCCGCTGTACGAGACGCCCGAGGCGGCAGTGGTGCTGGCATTGGACGAGGACGGCGCCCCCGGGGCCGTGTACGGCATCGGCGAGGACCTCGCCCTGCAGCTGGCCGCCGACGACCTCGCCGCCTACCTCGAGCGGTTCGCGGACGCCCTGGAGGCCACCCTGGATGCGCTCGCGGCCCGGGGGCCGGCCGCCGAGGACTCCGAGAGCGCACGCACCGATGCGGCGGAGCAGCTGATGGATGAGCATCTCTTCGCCGCGCTCCTGGGCATGACCGATTCCGCCCCGGCCCTCGAGGTGCCGCTGCAGGACCCTGCCGTCGCCGGCATCGACGGTCTGCCCGCCGGGACGCTCGCCGTCGCCGATCTGCGCACAGCACCCGCCGGTGCTCGGGTGGACCTGATGGAGATCGAGGTGCCCGGCGACCCGCTCGAGACGCATATCGCCTGGAGCGAGCGCGGCCGCGTCATCGCCGTGCTCGGCGGCTGACCGCCGCCCCGTCGTGGAACCGACGGGGTGACGGGTCTACCCTGGTCGGACCGCCTCCCAACCCGTGAGGCCCCACGATCAGGAGCCGTGACATGACCACGACCAGCCCCGCAGCCCCCGCTCCGGTCCTCCTCCTCGTCCCCGGTGCCACCGGCGCCCCGGCCGACGGCGGCGCCCCGTTCCACCTGGCCGACGCGACCGTCCCGCAGCTGTCGGTCACCGATCTGGTCGCCACCCGCGGCGACGGCGTCTTCGAGACCATCGGGGCCTTCGACGGGGAGCCCGTCAACGTCGGCCCCCATCTGGCGCGGCTCTCCCGCAGCGCCGCCCAGATCGAGCTGCCCGCGCCCGACCAGGCGGTCCTCGCCGAGGCCGTCGACGCCGCGATCGCAGCCCACCAGCCGGTCGCCGAGCTCAGCGTGCGCGTCATGCTCACCCGCGGCATCGAGGGCTCCGGCGTCCCCACCTGCTGGATCCACGCCCGGGTCTCTGATGACTGGAGCCCGTTCCGGGCCGGCATGCGCGTCGCGGTGCTCGATCGCGGCCTGTCCACCACCGTCACCGGGACCAGCCCCTGGCTGCTGCCCGGAGCGAAGACCCTCAGCTACGCGGTGAACATGGCAGCCGTGCGCGAGGCGAAGCGGCGCGGCGCCGCCGACGTGCTGTTCCTGTCGAGCGACGGCTTCGTGCTCGAGGGGCCGACGTCCACCCTGCTGGTGCGCCGCGGCGAAGAGTTCCTCACCACCCCGGTCAGCGCCGGGGTGCTGCCCGGCACCAGTGTGAAGAGCCTGTTCACGTGGCTGCAGCAGGACGGCGTCACGGCGCGGGACGAGCTGATGACGGCGGCGGACGTGGCCGGCTCCGACGGCGCCTGGCTGCTCTCCTCGACCCGGCTCGCCGCACCGATCACCCATCTCGACGAGGCGGAGCTGCCGGTGGACCCCGAGCTCACCGCCCGCTTCCAGACGGTCCTCAAGGGCCAGGCCTGAGCTGCCGGGCGCAGGGTGCAGCACCCGCGAGCTGCTGAGCTTGAGCTGCCGGGCGCGCAGGCTGCGGGGCCCGAGCTGCGTCGGTGTGGTCATCGCTCCTCGAGCTGCCTCAGCTGTCGCCACGCCCCCTGCTCAGCGACAGCTGAGGCAGGGTGCTCAGGTGCTCGGGTGCTCGTTGGGCGCAGTCAGGCGCGCGCGAGGATCTCCCGGGCGAGGTCGACATCGAGCACCACGGTGTCGATCGCGCCGCTGCGCAGCACCCCGAGCACGCCCGGCGCCTTCTCCGCTCCGGCCGCGACCCCCACCACCTCCGGGATCCGCAGCAGCTCCGAGAAGGTCACGGCCAGCACCCGCTGATCCGTCGGTGCACCCAGCGGTATCCCGTGGGCGTCGATGAAGCGCCCGCACACATCCCCCACCGGATGCTGCGCGGCGAACGCGGCGCGCTCGGAGGCGTCCAGCCCCATCAGCTCGAGCACATGCGGTGAGGAGTGCACTCCCAGCGAGCCGATGCCCACCAGCGCCAGCTCCACGCGAGCCGCCGCGGCCAGCACCTCCCTGATGCTCGACTCGCCGCGCAGCGTCGCCGCTGCCGTGGACGATTCCAGCACCGCCGGTGCGTAGAGCGTGCGCGGCGTCGCCCCCAGGCGGGAGCCGAGGACCCGCAGCACGGACTCGCCCGAGTCGAACTGGTCCAGCGCGCTGTGCCCGCCCACCAGCGGCAGCACCGCGGGCGTCGGTCGGGGGCGCAGCGTCTCCAGCTGTGCGACGACGCTCTGGACCGTCTCCCCCCAGGAGACCCCGATGCTGCGCACCGAGGCGACCCGCCGGCTGAGCACCGCCGCTCCCGCACGGGCCACCGACTCCATCGCCGTCGTGCGCGGAGCGGAGACCACGTGCGCCTCGCGCAGGGTGAAGGCGGTGCGCAGGGCGGCCTCGAGCGCCTCGTCGCGCTGCGGGGGCCCGTCGGGGTCATGGATCGTGACCTCCACGATGCCCCGCTCCCGGGCCTGGGCGAGGATCCTGGAGACGTTCGAGCGGGAGAGTGCCAGCTCCTGCGCCACCTCCGTCTGCGAGCGGCCCCGTTCGTAGTACAGGCGCGCCGCACGCACGACGAGGGCGGTGTCACGAGGGGCGGGCATGGGTGCTCCTGGGCAGGTTCCTGCCGGTCGCGAGACGATGACCGGATGAATCCGCCCAGCGTACGCAGGCGAGCGGTGAGAGGTGCCAGAATCAGGGGTGACCGACCCGGGAGGAACCATGAGCACAGAACCGCGACCCTCCGCCGACGAGCCCCGCGCGCCCCTGGCGCTGACGGTGGTCCTCGCGCACCTGGACGTCTCCGATGCCGAGGACGTGCTGCGCTCCCTCGCCGGCAGGCTGCTCGACGCCGGCGCTGTCACCGTCGACTTCCCCGAGGCGCTGCAGGCGCGCGAGCGGACCTACCCCACCGGCCTGCCCACCCCGATCCCCACCGCGATCCCGCATGCGGATCCGCAGCACGTGGTGGTCCCGGGACTGGTCCTCGCGACCCTCGCTCGCCCCGTCCCCTTCGGAGAGATGGGAGCGAAGGGGAGCACGGTCCAGACGCGCCTGGTGGCGATGCCGCTGCTGACCGACGCCAGGGAGCACCTCGCCGCACTGCAGCGCCTGATGGGTCTGCTGCGGGACGAGGCCGCCGTCGCGGAGCTGCTGCAGGCAGAGGGGGACGATGAGCTGCGGGAGCTCGCCGCTGTGCTCCTCGCCGAGGCGCTGCCGGCCCCCGAGCGGGATGGGGCCGGCAGCAGCGACCCGGGAGGCAGCGGCACTGAGCGCGCTGCCACCGACACCGCGACCTCCGACCCCGACGTCGTCGGCTGCGGGGCCGCCGATCCCGGCGCCGCTGATCCCGGCGCCGCCGACGGTGAAGAGCCCGACGACGACCCGGGAGCCGAGGCGTGAAGGGCCCGCGCGTGGCCGTGAAGGCCCTCATCATCCGCAACCGGCAGGTGCTCATGAACCGGTACGTCCACCCCACCGGCCGAGAGCTGTTCGAGTTGCCCGGCGGCGGCCAGGAGCACGGCGAGGACCAGCCTGCCGCCCTGATCCGCGAGTGCCGGGAGGAGATCGGTGCGCAGGTCGAGGTCCACCAGGTGGCATGCCTGTTCGAGTTCATGACCGAGCGGAGCGTCCGCGATGACTCCTCGATCGCACCCTTCCACCAGGTCAACGTGGCGTACTGGTGCGGTCTGGCCGAGGGGGAGGAGCCGGGGGAGGGCATCGATCCCGACCGCCGGCAGGCCGGCACGGCGTGGTTGCCGCTGGGCCGGCTCGCTGAGTACGACATCCAGCCGCCGGCGCTCGCGCGCTGGCTCGAGTCCGATCCCAGCGACCGCCCGCTCTCCCTCGGCGTGAGCCGGGGATGAGGCGGCAGCGGGTCGGTGCCGAGCCGCTGGCGAGCCGATAGATTGGCGGGACCGCCCCTCGCGGCGGCCCACCGCGACCCGAGAGCCAGGAGCACCATGACCACCTCGCCCCGCCTCCCCTTCCGTGACGGCCACTCGATCCCGCAGCTCGGCTACGGGGTCTGGCAGGTCGAGAACGACGTCGCCGCCGAGGTGGTGGTCGCGGCGCTCGAGGCCGGCTACCGCCACGTCGACACCGCCCGCGGCTACAACAACGAGGCCGGCGTGGGCCAGGCGCTGCGCACCGCGGGCCTGCCGCGCGACGACGTCTTCGTGACCTCCAAGGTCCCCAACCAGGACCAGGGCTACGACGCGACCCACGCCTCCTTCGACGCCACCATGGCCGATCTCGGCCTCGACGAGCTCGACCTCTACCTGATCCACTGGCCCGCCCCGTCGGCCGGGCTGTCGGTCGGGACCTGGAAGGCCCTCATCGAGCTGCAGAAGCAGGGCCGCATCCGCTCGATCGGCACCTCGAACTTCCGCATGGAGGACCTCATCGAGCTCGAGTCCAAGACCGGCGTGGTGCCGGTGCTGAACCAGATCGAGCTGCATCCGTACTTCAACCAGCCCGAGCTGCGTCGCTTCCATGCGGCCAAGGGGATCGTCACCGAGTCCTGGTCGCCGTTGGGGCAGAACGGCGGGGAGCTCGAGGATCCCGTCATCACGCAGATCGCCGATGCCCACGACGTCAGCCCGGCCCAGGTGATGATCGGCTGGAACCTCGCGCTCGGCAACGTGGTGATCCCCAAGTCCGTCACGCCCGAGCGGATCGTGGCGAACTTCGCCTCCCTCGAGCTGACCCTCACCGAGGACGAGGTCGCCCGGATCAGCGCCCTGCACAAGGGTGAGGACGGCCGCCGCGGCCTGCATCCGGCCGAGTTCGCCGGGCACCAGGGCGCCTGAGCCGGGAGGACCCGTGACCGGGAAATGTGCGCGGAAGCAGCCGACCGCGCCGCGGCGCGCGAAGGAGCCGGAGCATGAGTGAGGACAGCGCCGAGACGCCCGGCACGAGCATCCTGCCCGGGGCGGCGATCGTCGGACTGGAGGTGGACGACGCCTCGGCCGCGCTGCGGGCCCTCTCGGCCCGACTGCGGGAGATCGGCGCGGTCACCGGGTCCTTCGAGGACGCAGTGCTGCGGCGCGAGCAGAAGCAGCCCACCGGCCTGCCCACGCTCGTGCCCGCAGCGATCCCGCACACCGATCCGGAGCATGTGATCACCCCGGGCATCGCGATCGCTGTCCCGAAGCATCCGGTGGCCTTCGGTGCGATCGGCTCCTCCGGGGAGCGCACCATCTGGGCGGAGCTGGTGGTCATGCTGGTGCTCGATGACGCTCAGAGCCAGCAGGCCGCGCTGCAGACCCTGGTGGCTCGGCTGCAGGAGCCCGAGTCCGTGCGCGGGATGCTCGAGGCGACGGATGAGGTCGATCTCGAGCGTCATGCCCGCGAGTGGTTCGCGGGGTGAGCCGTGAGTTCCGTGCGCTCTGACCACCCTGGTGGCACGGAACCCACGACTCGCCGCAGATCAGACCCCGGCAGGCACCGTCGCCAGCGTCGCGGCGAAGGGGTCGAAGTCGGCCGGCATCGGTTCGACCTCGGTGAAGCGCGAGTCGATCTGGACGATCGAGTCCTCGGCGATCGCGGTCTCGATGCCCACCATGATGTCCAGGACGTGCGCGGCGATCTCGCCCTGGGCACGGTGGGGCACCCCGGCGCGGAGCGCCCGGGCCATCTCCAGCACGCCCAGGCCGCGGCCGGTGGTCGCGCCGGTGGCGGGCACTGCGGTCGGCTCCTCGCCGCGGTAGGCGGTCAGGGCCGAGTCGCCGTCGAAGACGTTGGGATCGGGGAAGGCGAGCGTCGCCTCGGTGCCGTACACCTCGACGAAGCCGGTGCGCGTGTGCGGGGAGTCGAAGCTCAGCAGCACGGTCGCGTTCTGGCCCGAGGTGAAGCGCAGCAGCGCTGCGACCTGCGTGGGCACGGTGACGTCGAAGACCTCCCCGGCCTTGGGGCCCGAGCCGATGGTGCGCTGCTCACGCGCCTTCGAGCCGACGGCGCTGACCGAGGCCACGGGCCCCAGGGCGAGCACCAGGGTGGTCGTGTAGTAGGGGGCGATGTCGTACAGCGGGCCGGCGCCCTCCTGGAACAGGAACGCGGGATTGGGATGCCAGGACTCCGGGCCCGGGGACTGGAACAGGGTCAGGGCGCTGGCCGGGGCGCCGACCCCGCCGTCGCGCAGGGTGCGCAGTGCGGTCTGGATGCCGGCGCCGAGCACGGTGTCGGGCGCGCCGCCCACCCGCACCCCGGCCTCCGCGGCGGCAGCGAGCAGGGCCTTCGCGTCGGCCGGGTCGGTGGTGATCGGCTTCTCGGTCCACACGTGCTTGCCGGCCGCGACGATCGCTCGGGAGACCTCGGCATGGGCGGTGGGGATGGTCAGGTTGACCACGATCTCCACCTCGGGGTGGTCCAGCACGTCCTGGGCGGTGCCGGAGGCGGGGATGCCGAACTCCTCCGCGCGGGCCGCGGCGGCCTCGGGGACCAGGTCGCCGACGATGTGCACGACGAGGTCCGGGAAGGAGGTGAGGTGGGTGAGGTACTGGGAGGAGATGGTGCCGGCGCCGATGAGGCCGACGCCGACGGGGCCGGTCGGGGTCTGAGAGGTCATAGGGGTGTCCTTCGAGGAGTGGGTGCGGGTTCGCGGTGGTGGCAGCGGGTCAGGTCAGAGGACGGAGCGCAGGTGGGCGACCGACGCCGCGATGCCCTCGAACATGTCGCCTGCGTAGTCGTCGAACTCGATCACGCCGTAGGCGGCGCCGGAGGCGGCCTGCAGCGTCTCCGCCAGGGGCATCGCCCCGGTGCCGAGGGGGAGCTGGGCGGCGGGATCCGTGGAGAGGTCGCCGTCCTTGAGGTGGACCAGCTGCACGCGCTCGCCGAGGCGACCCAGCAGTGCGGGCACATCGGCGCCGCCGACGGCCGCCCAGTAGGTGTCGACCTCGAGGACCACCTGCGGGTCCAGCGCCTCGGCGAAGACCTCGAGCGCGGAGCGCCCGCCCAGCTGCGAGGCGAGCTCGAAGTGGTGGTTGTGGTAGCCGACGCGGATGCCCGCCTCGGCGGCGGCGACGGCCCGCTGGTTCAGTGTGTCGGCCAGGGCGCGGACCTTCTCGGCGTCGGTCCAGTCCTCCGGGTTCCAGAACGGATCCACGAGGTACTGCACGCCGACGGCTTGGGCGGCCTCGAGCACGGCTGGGAAGTCCACCTCGCCGAGGAACGACTGGTGGGCGCTGGGGAAGTCGATCGGGAACTGCTCACGGGCACGGACCAGCTCGTCGCGGTATTCCAGCAGGTGGTACGGCTCGGCGTGGGTGAGCTCGAGTTCGACCAGGCGCTGCACGGTGCCCTGGACGTCGGTCGCGAGCGCTTCGCGCACGCTGTACATCTGGACGGAGATCTCCATCGGGGTCCTTTCGCGGTGGGTGAGAAGTGGTGGGATCATTTCACGGCTCCGGCGGTGAGGCCGGCGACGAAGTTCTTCTGCATCATCAAGAAGCCGACCACCACCGGGATCGACACCGCGATCGAGGCGGCGAGGACCTGGTTCCAGTAGACGTTGGTCTGGGTGGCGTACTGGCGCAGGCCCACGGCCAGGGTGCGGGTGTCCTCCGTGGTGAGCACGGAGGCGAACAGCACCTCGCCCCAGGCTGTCATGAATGCGTAGATCGCGACCGCCACGATGCCGGGGCGGGCGGCGGGCAGGATGATGCGCAGCAGGATGGTGAGGTTTCCGGCGCCGTCGACCTTGCCCGCCTGGTCCAGCTCCCGGGGGATGCCGTCGAAATAGCCGGCGAGCATCCAGATGGAGAACGGCAGGGAGAAGGTCAGGTAGGTGATGATCAGGCCGATGCGGGTGCCCACCAGCGGGATCCCGAAGGTGGTGTCGATGTTGACGAAGATCAGGTACAGCGGCAGCAGGAACAGCACGCCGGGGAACATCTGGGTGGACAGCACGGTGGTCATGAACGGGGTGCGACCGCGGAACCGCCAGCGGGAGACGGCATAGGCGGCGAAGATCGCCACCACCACGCTGCACAGCGTCGCCACCGAGGTGACCACGAGCGAGTTCATGAAGTAGCGCGCCAGCGGCACCGTGGACCACATCTCGATGAACGGCCCGAAGGTGACGCGACTGGGCAGCCAGGAGAACCCGGCCTGGACGTCCCCGAGCGGTTTGAGGCTCGTGGTGATCATGACGTACAGCGGCAGCAGCACGAACAGGCCGAGGCCGACGAGCACGACGGTGCGGAAGATCTTCTCGCCGAGGGTCTCACGCATGGGAGGACTCCTTCCTCCACTGGGTGAAGTACAGGTAGAGCAGGGACACCACCAGCAGGAACAGCAGCAGCAGGACGCTCATCGCGCTGCCCACGCCGAAGTCCCAGGACAGGAACGAGGCGTTGTAGATGTGGAAGCTGATGAGGTCACCGGCCGGGGGCTGGGCGGTGCCGAACAGGATGTACGGGGTGTTGAAGTCGTTGAACACCCACAGGAACATCACCAGCAGCATCGTCTGGTTGACCGGGGCGAGCATCGGCAGGGTGACGGCGCGCCACTGCCGCAGCGGGGTGGCGCCGTCCATGGCGCTGGCCTCGTAGAGCTCGCCGGGGATGGACTGCAGCCCGGCCATGAACATCAGGAACGCGAAGGGCCACATGCGCCAGACGGCGACCACCACCACGGAGATGAAGGCGTTGTCGCCGATCAGCCAGAACGGCGCATCCTCGAACAGTCCCAGCTGTTCGACCAGGATGTGGTTGATGACTCCGGTGTCGCGCTGGAGCAGGAAGTTCCAGGTGATCACGGCGGCGTACAGCGGCAGGGCGTAGGGGATCAGGAACAGGGTGCGGAACACGCCGCGCCCGCGGAAGGGACGCTGCAGGGCGACGGCCGCCGCCATGCCCAGCCCCCAGCTCAGACCCACCACCAGGATGGTGAAGCCGAGGGTGACCAGGAAGGAGCTGAGCAGCTCCTGACCGACGGGGGTGTTCAGGTCGACGGCGATCCGGTAGTTCTCCAGCCCCGCGAAGGGGGCCTCCGTCCAGCGACGGATGAAGAACTTGGTGAGCTCGACGAAGCTCATCCAGAAACCGGTCACCATCGGGATGATGTGGATCAGCACCTCCAGCACCACGGCGGGCAGCAGGATCAGGTACGGGAACCAGGTGCGGCGCGGGCGGCGGCGCGGTGCCGGGGGGTCCGGGCGCGAGGCGGGCGCCGCGGTCCCGGGACGGGTGGAGAGGGTCATGGGGGTCCTTCGGGCGGGGGAGGCACGGATCGGAGCGGCCGACGGGCCGGATAGGGCGAGCGACGGGCCGGATCGGGGCGACCGAGGGGCGGAAGCGGCGTGCTCCCGCCCCTCGGCCGTCGTGCGCTCAGGCGCGGATCGAGTCCTGGGCCGTCTGCATGGCGGTGACGACGTCCTCGCGGGTGACGGTGCCGCCGGTGGCGATCTTGGCGAACATGCTGTTCATCGCCTGGCCGACGGTGGTCTCGAACTGGTCCTCCCACGGCACCAGCGGCAGCGGGGCGGAGCGCTCGGCGTAGATCTCCATGAACATCTCCGCCTGCTCGGTGTCATCGGTGAAGGTGGGCTCGCCGTCCACCAGCACCGGCAGGGAGGCGAAGGGCTTGCCGAGCTCGGCCTGGGTCTCCGGCGAGGTCATGAACTTCATGAACGCGAGGGCACCGTCGCGGTTGTCGGTGTCCGCCATGGCGGCGAGGTTGATCCCGGCCAGGTGCGAGGCGCAGTCGTCCACCGCATCGGCGGGTGCCGGGAAGGGGACCGCCTTGAACTCCTCGGGCGTCATGCCCTGGGACTCGATGGTGGCGTTGGCGTTGTTCTGGTTGATGATCATCGCCGCCTGCTTGTTGGCGAAGGCGGTGACGGACTTGGTGCCGTTGTCGAACTGCGCGTTGGAGGGGTTGACCACCTTGTGCTCCTGCATCAGGTCCAGGTAGCGCAGGATGCCGTCGACCACGCCGTCCTCGGTGAAGGTGGGCTTCCCGTCGGGACTGTTGAGGGAGGCGCCGTTCTGGGTGGCGTTGATGAAGGCGAAGTGGTTGTTCTCGGTGTAGGAGCCCGCCGCCAGCGACATCCCGTAGACATCCTTGTCGGGATCCGTCAGGGCCTTGGCGGCCTCGACCATCTCCTCCCAGGTGGTGGGCGGCTCGATGCCGGCGTCCTCGAACATCTGCACGTTGTAGTACATGCCATAGGCCAGGCCGTACAGCGGGATCGAGGTGGGGTCGGTGTCGACCGCACCGCCGGTGGCCAGAGCGGCCGGGACGTAGCGGTCGCGCCCGCCGAGCGCCTCGAACTCGGCATCGCCCAGCTCGAGCAGCCCGCCGGTGGCCTGCAGGCTCACGCCCCAGGTGTTGCCGATGTTGAGCACGTCCGGGCCCTGCCCGGAGGTGATCGCGGTCTGGATACGGGTCTGGAGATCGGACCAGCCGATGACCTCGAGCGACACCTCGATGCCGGTCTCCTCGGTGAACTTCTCCAGGACCGGGGTGAGCACCTCCTTGTCGTTCTCGAGGCTGGTGCCCTGGTTCGAGGCCCAGTAGGTGAGGGAATCGGGCGAGTCGTTGGACCCGCCACCGCCGGAGCCGGAGCCGCAGGCGGCGAGGCCGGCCGCGGTCACGGCGGCGAGAGGGGCAGCGGACAGAAGTGTGCGTCGTCGCATCGGGGGACTCCTTGGTGCGCCGTCATCGGTGAGCGGTCGCAGAGGGGACAGCGAAGGGGGACTGCCGCTCCGGTCGTCGGGGACACCGAAGCTTAATCGATTCGAACTTAATCGATTCGGTAAGTATGGCCGGAGCCCGACGCGAATGTCAACGGAGCTGGGTCACAGAGCGGTCACGGGCTGCAATGGGCCCTGGGGGATGCCATCCGTGACGGTGTGCGGAACCGTCTGCGGCTCGGTTCCACGTGACCGGGGCTGGTCAGGGGCGGGCGGTCGAGCCGCGCGGGATCAGTGCCGCGGGGGAGTTCTCGATGGTGCTGCCGCCGGGGATCCGGCCGTCGATCTTCTGCGCCAGCAGGTCGCCGGCGGCGCGGCCCATGTCGAAGGGGCGACGGCTGAGGGCGGTGATGCTCGGAGAGGTCACCTCAGCGATCAGCGAGTCGTCCCAGCTCACCAGGCCGAGGTCGCGCGGGATGGCGACGCCCTGTGCGGCGGCCGCGCGCAGGGCCCCGACGGCGATCAGGTCGCTCGAGGTGACCACGGCGGGGCGGGCGCTGAGCGACGTGTCCGCCGCCTGGAAGGCGCGGTAGCCGGAGTCGACCGTGTAGGTGCCGGGGACATGCAGGTGCGGGATGCCGCGCTCCGCGCACAGCCTCGCGAGCAGCTCACGGCGCCGCCCCTCGTGCGCGTACTCGAAGGGGCCGGTGAGCTGGAGACATCCGTCGTAGCCACGCTCGAGGAGGTGGTCGATCACGGTGGCGGCGTCAGCGGGCTCCGCGGTCGTCACCTTGACGAAGTCCTCGGGGCCCGAGTAGTGGCCGAGCACCGCGAAGTCCAGGGACAGGGCCTCCAGCACCGGTGGGCGGTGGTCGTCCTTGGCCAGGTCCAGCAGTACCACTCCGTCGACGCGACGCTGATGCGACCAGGCACGGAAGACGTCGACCTCGTCGTCGGCACCGCCGCGCACGAAACGGATCAGCAGCTCGAAGCCATGGGCGCTGGTCGCCGCCTCGATGCCCGCGGTGACGGCCGAGTAGAAGGGCTCGCGGGAGAGCTCCTCCGGATCTCGTACCAGCACCAGCCCGATGTTCCCGCTGCGGCCGCGGCGCAGGGCCTGCGCCCCGGAGTGCGGGGTCCAGCCGATGGCGGAGGCATGCTCGAGCACCCGTGCGCGCATCGCCGCGCTCACCCCGGGCTTGTCGTTCAGGGCGTAGCTCACGGTCGCGGGGGAGATGCCGAGGTCGCGCGCGATGGTGGCGACGGTCGGGCGGGAGGACTTCCGCGGCATGAGGCGACTCCAGGTCGGGGGCGGTGGCCGGGACAGTGCGCTCGGCGCTCGACGCAGCGGTGCTGCGGGCCGTGCGTCGGGCGAGGGCCACGGAGCCGGCTGCGGTCATGATAGTTCTCGGCTCGGCAAGGGGACCGCAGTCGCGGTCCGCCGGGTGGCTTCGGGGAGAGGGTGTCACCACCGGTGGAGCGGAGTCCGGGCACCCGCCCGAGAAGCCGCCCGCCGGGCGCGCCGGTCACCGGGGCCGGAACTGCTCACGAGTCATGTGCTTCGTCTGCTCGTACTTCGCCCGGATATCGGCTCGGGTGTCCCCGTCGCGCCAGGGACGCTCCAGAGTGAGAAGAGCGGCCCAGTAGACGACGGCGACGGCGATCATCACGACCGCAGCCGTGATGATCGCCGTGCCAGCAGGAACGCCCTTGGTCACCCCGGTGAGGCCCAGCACCCATAGCAGCAGTGCGATCGCTGCGGCCTTGACCACCCCGGTCGCGAGGTGCCCCATGAGGGCGAGGGAGAACGTCGGGGGGACGAAGTCCGGGGTGTCGCCGTGCTCTGCCATCGACGTGGAGTCCTCCGGGTGGACGATCGGGTCGCAGAGGCCTGTCGGCCCGCCGCCGCGGGGATCAGCGCAGGTTCGCCGGGCCCGCGTGCTCGGCGGCCTTCTCGGCGGCGGCGCGACGCTCGGCGCGCTGGGTGTCGAGCTGCTCGGCGTGGTCCTCGGTCGCCGAGGCCGACATCGTCCGCATCGCCGGGGCGAGGTCGGTGAACTGCCCGCCCACCTCACCGCGCACGCGGTTGTCGCTGCCGGTCGGCGCGGGCTGGTTGGCCTCGCCGGTGAGGGCGCCCCGGATGATGTTGCCGCTGACGTCCGTCCCGTCGGTGTTCTCGGAGACGGTCACGTCGGAGCCGAAGTAGTTGCCGTCCTCGCAGTTCACGATCCCGTCGCCGATGCCGAGCTGCACGCCGGCGTTGCCGGTGGCGGTGACCGCGCCGTCGACCTCCGAGGCGCACACCGCGGTGCCCTCGGCGTTGCCGGTGACGGTGAGGTCGCGGGCGAGGGTCGAGTCGATGATGTCGGTGTACACCGTGTTCTCGGTGGTCACGTTGCCGCCGACGGTGACGGTCTCGAGGTGGACGGCGCCCTGGGCGACGTTCACGCGGCCTTCGATGGAGGAGTCGTAGGAGTACAGGAACGGATCGGCGCCGTCCGCGGCCTGGCCCCGGTAGGCGCCGGCCACGGAGGACTGGTCGAGGTAGACGCCGTAGCCGCCGTGGGAGATGACGTTCCCGCCGATCGTGGTGCCGACGGAGTCGACGTACCCGTCGGCCCGGACGACCACGCGGTCGGCGATCGTGGAGTCGGTGAGCAGGAGATCGGCATCGGCCCGCACGCGCACCTCGCCCTCCACGGTGACGTTGGTGAGGACGCAGGAGTCGCCCTTGGCGACCACCAGGTCCCCGGGGACGGTGACGTCAGCCGCGGAACCGTCGCAGTGGGTGGTCAGCGCGGCGGAGGCGGAACCGGCGCCGAGCGCGAGACCGGTGGAGGCGAGGGCGATGGTGGACAGCACGACGACGGAACGGGGGAGGGGGCGCATGGCAGGCTCCTGGTGTCACCGCGTCCGGCTGCGGGCCGCGGCGAAGGTGGGGAATGGGGGACGTTCGGTCACCGACCGTACCGATTCCCCGTGGCCCCCGCAGGCGTTTGCGAAGATTTCCCGAGGAGGCCTCCGGGGCCCGGGCGGAACGGCGCCTTCGCTGCCGGCGACGTCGCCGATCTCAGAGGTACTCGAGGTTGATCTCGTTCTCGGGGTGGAAGAACACGCAAGAGCCGGGCTTGGGCCGCACGTGGATCGTGGAGTCCGGGGCGATGTCCTTGAAGCCGTGGTCCAGGCGCAGCACCAGCTGATGGCCGCGCACGGTGGCGGTCATCGACTCGGTCTCCCGCGTGTGGCAGTGCAGGAACGCCTCCCCGCCCAGCTTCTCGACCAGCCGCACGGTCAGCGGCAGGCTGTCCTGCCCGTCGGGCGCACCGTCGGAGCCGCCGACGATCTCCCAGCTCTCGGGGCGCACGCCGACGATCACCTGGTCGGTGGTCTTCGCGACGTGCTCCCGGGGCAGTCCGAGATCCATGCCGTGCCCCGGGCCCAGCAGCGCCAGGCCGTCGGAGGTGACGGTGGCGCCGTCGATCAGGGTCATCGCGGGGGAGCCGATGAACCCGGCGACGAAGGTGTTGCCGGGGTGCTCGTACAGGTGGGTCGGTTCGTCGACCTGCTGCAGGATGCCGTCCTTGAGCACCGCGACCCGGTCACCCATGGTCATCGCCTCGGTCTGGTCGTGGGTCACGTACACCGTGGTCACGCCCAGCTCACGCTGGAGAGAGCCGATCTGCGCGCGGGTGGAGACGCGCAGCTTCGCATCCAGGTTCGACAGCGGCTCGTCCATGCAGAACACCTTGGGGTTGCGCACGATCGAGCGGCCCATGGCCACCCGCTGGCGCTGCCCGCCGGACATCTGCGAGGGCTTCTTGTCCATCAGCGGCTCGAGCTCGAGCATCGCGGCGGCCCGGTCGACCTGCTGGGCGATCTCCGCCTTCGGCAGCTTGAGGTTCTGCAGGGCGAAGGCCATGTTCTGCCGCGCGGTCATGTTCGGGTAGAGGGCGTAGGACTGGAACACCATGGCCACGTCGCGGTCCCGGGCGCGCATCTCGCTGACATCGACATCGTCGATGAGGACGGAGCCCTCGTCGATCGGCTCGAGACCGGCCAGCATCCGCATCGCCGTGGATTTCCCGCTGCCGGAGGGCCCCACCAGGACCAGGAACTCGCCGTCGGCGACGGTGAGGGAGACCCGGTTGACCGCGGGCGGGCGGGAGGGATCGTAGATGCGGGAGGCCTGCTGGTACTCGACGGTGGCCATGGTGTTCCTCGTGCTCTTTCAGGGGATCGGGCGGACGCTCACAGGTTGGGGGTGATGTCCCGGTCGACGACCTTCTGCGTCTCGTCCTGCAGGTCCTGCATCACCGTGGCGACGTCCTCCTGCGCGATCGCGATCCGGTCCAGGCCCGCGCCGATGCGCTGGCCGCCGCCGGAGACGAACACGCGGGCGTAATCCTGCGGCGCCGTGTTCTCGTTCAGCTGGCGGATCGCGGTCATCGCGTTGGGGTTCTCCTCGAGGTACTTCGCCTCCTCGGGATCCTCCATCGCGGACTTCCGCACCGGCATATAGCCGGTGGCCTGGCTGAAGGTGATGGTGTTCTCGGTGTTCGTCAGGAAGTCGGCGAACTTCATGGCCGTCACCTTGCGCTCGTCGCTGATCCCGTCGGGGATCGCGATCCCGGCTCCACCGGTGCAAGCGCCGGGCGTGGGCCCGGGCAGGTAGGTGGTGTGGAAGTCGAAGTCCGCCGAGTCGTTGAGCCCGCCGAGCGAGCCGGTGGACTGCAGCAGGCCCGAGGCATTGCCGATGGCGAAGGTGTTGTTGGCATCCTGCTCGATCTGGATGTGACCGGCCGCGACCTGCTCCTGCAGGAAGGTCGCCGCATCGATCGACCCCTGGTCGGTGAACGTCGGGTTCCATTCGTCCGAGTAGGCGCCGCCGAAGGTCCAGATCATGCCCTGGAAGTACCAGTCGAGGTAGTTGGAGCCGTCGGGGACGACGAGGGCCGGGTCGCCGCCGCCCGCCTCCATGATCTTCGGAGCCCACTCGGCGAACTCGTCCCAGGTCTCCGGGCCGCGGTCGGTGGGCAGCCCGGCCTTCTTGAGAACCTCTGTGTTGAAGTACATCAGGGTCGTGGAGCGGGAGTACGGCATGCCGTAGTGCTTGCCGTCGAAGGCGTAGTCCTCGCGCAGGGTATCCACGATGTCCTCGGAATCGACACCGGCCTCCTCCCACAGGTCATCCATCGCCGTGGTCGCGCCGGTGAAGGCGAAGTTGAACCAGGTGACGTCCGAGGCCACGATCAGGTCCGGCAGGCCGCCGCCGGCCAGTGCCGCGTTGAACTTCTGCCCCAGCTCCTCGTAGTTGGCACCGCCGTCGATGAGCTTCGCCGGGGTGTCGGGATTCTCCTCGTTCCAGAGGTCGATGAGGGACTGCTCGAGATCCTTCGATTCGCCGGGGTGGTTGGACCAGAACTGGAGGGTGCCGTCACCCTCTTCACCAGCTCCACCGCCGGCGGAGGTGGAACCGCCGGCGCAGGCGCCGAGTGCTACCGCTGCCGAGCCGGCACCGGCCATACCGAGAAGTGAGCGTCGCGAGAATGCCATGTCGATCTCCAATTCGTGAGGTCCTGCGGGGAGGGGATGCGGCCGACGGGGTCGGTGCGGGATGGACGGGGAACGGGGACAGCAGGGCGGGATCGGGCGGTCAGCCCTTGACAGCCCCGGCGGTGAGGCCCTTGATCATCTGCTTCTGCAGGATCAGGAACACGATGAGCATGGGGACGGCGGTCAGGACGGTGCCGGCCATCACCGGGCCCCAGTTGGTCAGCCCCTCGTTGTCCTGCAGCTGGGTCAGGCCGATGGGCAGGGGCGCGACCTTGTCGGTGTCCGACATCAGGAACGGCCACAGGTACTGGTTCCACTCGTTGACCACGGTGATCAGCGTGAAGGCGATCAGGGTGGGCCAGGACATCGGCAGCACCACCCGGAACAGGGTCCGGAAGAAGCCCGTGCCGTCGAGCTCGGCGGCCTCCATGACCTCCTTCGGCAACGACAGGAAGTGGTTGCGCATCAGGAAGGTGCCGAAGGCGACGGCCGCCAGCGGCACGATGATGCCCTGAAAGGTGTTGCGCCAGCCCCAGCTCGCCACCAGCGCGTAGTTGGAGATCACGGTGACCTGGTTGGGCACCATCAGCGAGGCGATCACCAGCAGGAACAGCAGGTTCCGGCCCGGGAAGCGCAGGAACGAGAAGCCATAGGCGCACATCACTCCCAGGCTCACCTCGATCACGGTGAGGATCGAGGTGATGATGATCGAGTTGCGCAGGTAGCGGTCGAACCGCAGCTCGGAGAGCACGTAGGAGTAGTTCTCCGGCGCGAACGGGTTCGGGAACCAGCTGATGGGGTCGGAGTAGATGTCGCCGTGGGTCTTCAGCGATGTCATCGCGATGAAGTACAGCGGCACGAAGAACAGCAGCACGGCGGCCGCCATCCCGACATAGCCGAGCAGCTTCCCGCCCGTCCCGCCCTCGAAGGCCTGGTGCCGGGAGCCGGCTCGTCTCCTCTGCGCGGCGGTGAGCTCGGGCGCGCCCTCGGGGCTCGTCCCGGGCACGGGCGGGAGGACGGGCTTGGTGTCATCGGTCATGGTCATGGTGTCCTCCTCCCTTCTAGTCCTGTGTGTCCTGGAGCTTCACCTGGATCAGCGTGATGATCAGGATGACGAGGAACATGATCGTCGCGACCGCTGCGCCGTAGCCGGCCCGGTTGTTCACGAAGGTCTCCTGGTAGACCTGGTAGATCAGCGTCGAGGTGCCGGTGCCGAAGGGGCCGCCCTGGGTCATCACCTGGATGATGTCGAAGACCGTGAATGAGTTCAGCAGCACCGTGACGGACAGGAAGAACGTGGTGCCCTTGAGCTGCGGGAGGATGACCCGCCAGAACTTCCGCCAGGCGGAGGTGCCGTCGATCTCGGCCGCCTCATCGAGGTCCTTGCGTCGCCCCTGCAGCGCCGCCAGGTAGATCACGAAGGTGTAGCCGAGGTTCTTCCACACGTACGTGGTGGTGATCATGAACAGCGCCCAGCCGGAGTGCTGGTAGAAGTGCGGGGAGTCCACCCCGAAGAAGGCGAGCACGCCCTGGACCAGGCCGTAGCCGGGATCGAAGACGAACTGGAAGGCGACGCCGATCGCCGCACCGGCGATGACGTAGGGCGCGAACACGATGGTCCGCACCAGGCCACGACCCCGCAGGTGCTGATCCAGCAGCATCGCCAGCGCCAGCCCGATCGCCATCGAACCGAGCACGGCCACGACGGTGAAGATCGCGGTATTGCGGGCGATCTGCCAGCTGGTGTCATCGGTGAACCACTCGACGTAGTTGTCGAAGCCGATGAACGTCATGTTCGGGGAGGAGATGTTCCAGTTGAAGAACGAGATGCGGAAGTTGTCGATCAGCGGGCGGTAGGTGAACAGGCCCAGCAGGATCATGTTCGGCAGGATCAGGGCCGTGGCCAGGCCGATATGCCGCCAGTTGAGCGAGCGGGATCGCTTGACCGGGTCCTGGTCAGAGGCCGACTTCTCGAGGCCGGGAATCGCGGGGGACGTCACGAGGGTCACAGTACTGGCGGGGCGGCCGTGCCGTGCGAAGTCCGAGAGATCGGGGTCGATCTGTGACCTTCTCGGAATCCGTCCCGCGGCGGCCCCCGACGCTTGGGCATCACCCCAGGTCACAAGCGGGTGACGAGAGCGCGAGGCGCGGCCCGGGCGCTACCGGATCGGTCCTCCGTCCCCGGGCGGCCACCGGCGGGACCTCCGATGTTCACCCGCCCGCCCGGGCGGCGTCACCGAACAGCGATCCCGTCGTGACCCGCGCAGTGACCGTCGTCTCCACTGAGCGTCGCAGCCGGCCGTATGACCGGCGTCGTGGAGCGGATCAGCCGGCGGCGAGCGCGTCGACCGCGCGGACCAGCCCCAGGTGACTGAAGGCCTGCGGGAAGTTGCCCGCCATCCGCCCGGCGCCCCCATCGAACTCCTCCGCGAACAGGTCCAGATCATTGCCGCAGCCCAGCAGCTGATCCATCAGCGTCTCGGCATCCGCGCGACGGCCGGAGGCGGCGTACTGCTCGACCAGCCAGAAGCAGCACACCAGGAAGGGGTGCTCGTCGCCGGGCAGGCCGTCCTGTCCCTGCGTGCGATAGCGCAGGACGAGCCCGTCCGCGGTGCGCAGATCCTGCTCGATGCGGGCGACGGTGGCGAGCATGTGCGGGTCGTCGGCCGGCAGGAAGCCGGTGTGGGGGATCTGGAGCAGGGAGGCGTCGACCTCCGTGGAGCCGTAGGTCTGGGTGAACGCGCCGTCGGCTCCCACCCCGCGGGTCATGACCTCCTCGCGCACCTGGTCACGCAGCAGCTCCCAGCGGGAGACCTCCTCCTCGGTGGCGGACAGCCCGTGCTCGCGGACCGCCCGGACGGCGCGGTCGAAGGTCGCCCACACCATAACCCGGCCATGGGTGAAGTACGCCGGATCCCCGCGCATCTCCCAGATGCCCTGATCGGGCTGGTCGATGCGCTTCTCCGTGTAGCGCAGCAGCGCCTTCTGCAGCGGCCACGACCACTGCGTCTCCTCGACGCCGGCGTCACGCATCGCCGCCAGGGCGATCATCACCTCACCCACCACATCGGCCTGGTACTGGCCGGCCGCACCGTTCCCGACCCGCACCGGCAGTGATCCCGCATAGCCGGTCAGGTGCTCCACCTCCCGCTCGGGCAGATTCCGGTCGCCGGTGATCGAGTACATGATCTGCAACCGCTCGGGGTCCCCGGCGATCGCACGCAGCAGCCAGCGGCGCCAGGTCTGGGCGGCATCGAGGTGGCCGTGGGCGAGCAGCGCCTCGAGCGAGAGCGCGGCGTCGCGCAGCCAGCAGAAGCGATAGTCCCAGTTGCGCACCCCGCCGAAGTCCTCGGGGAGGCTGGTGGTCGGGGCGGCGACGATGCCGCCGGTGCGGCGGTGGGTGAGGGCCCGCAGCACCAGCAGCGAGCGGGTCACGGGCTCGGCGTACTCCTCATCGACCCTTACCTGCCCCAGCCAGCCGGACCATTCGGCCACGGTGGTGGCCAGCGAGACCTCGATGTCCGGCGTCGCCGGGACCGGCTGCCAGGACGGGAACCAGGTCAGTACCCAGGAGGCGCTCTCCCCGGCGGCCAGACGGTGGTGGCCGCGGTGGGCACGATCCTTCCCGCGCAGTGCGGGGCCGTGCAGAGCGACCCCGTCCCCGCCGGCGACTGCGATCAGCACCGGGTCCCCGGACTCGTCCTCGCCGCGGCGCACCCAGGGCATCGTCTGCCCGTAGTCGAAGCGGATCCTCAGCTCCTGGACCACCTCGACCTCGCCCTCGACGCACTCGACGCTGCGCACCAGGTCAGCGAGATCATCGACGTCTCCGGACAGGGATGCCGCGCTGCGGGAGCGAGCCCCGCCCGAGGCCGAGGAGATCGCGCCGCCGGTCGTGCCGGAATCCCCACCCGCTCCGCTGACCGGCATGAACTCGGTGACCGTGGCGGTCCCGGTGGGGGAGCGCCACACCGTCTCCAGCACCATCGTGCCCGGCAGATAGCGGCGGGAGAGCACCTCGCCGTCCGTGATCCGCAGCGACCAGTGACCGTTCTCCTCGGTCCCCAGCAGGGAGCAGAGCAGGGCGTCGGAATCGAAGCGGGGCAGGCACAGCCAGTCGACATCGCCCTCCCGGGTCACGAGCGCGGAGGCGCGCTGGTCCGACAGCAGGGCATGATCTTCGATGAGTGGGTTCGACATGGGGACAGTCCATCACGGACCGCCGGTGCTGGGGAGAGCGACGGGGGATCGGCGGCGCTCACGCCGCCGTGTCGGGCTCCGTCCCGGTGACGAATTCGCTGAGGTGCTGCGAGAGCGCGAGCCGGCTGGGCTCGTGGCAGTACATCATGTGCCCGGCCTCGTAGTACTCGATGCGGATCCGCTCGCTGTAGTCCTCGCGCGGGATCGCGAGCTGGGCGAGCACGTGCTCGCTGGCGTGGAACGGGGTCGCGGCGTCGTGGTAGCCGTGGGAGACCAGCACCTTGGTGTGCGGGGACTTCCGCAGCAGTCGAGCGAGGTCCGAGGCGACCTCCACCGAGCGGTTCTCGAAGTCCTTGTAGCTCCACGGGTGCACCCGGCCGGACATGATCTCGTAGACCACGTCGCTGGTGAACTCCAGCTCCCCGCGCAGGTACTGGTTGATCGTCGCCGTGTAGGCGGGGGCGAGCTGATCGATGGACGGGTCGGTCTCCATCTGCGGGGCGTTGCCATTCCCGGCCGGGGCGGTGAAGCGGCCGTCGATGCGGCCGGTCATCAGGCCCTCCTGTCGCAGCAGCTCGGCGAGGAACGCCATGTGCTCGATTCGCAGGTCGGCGCGCTCCACCCAGTCCGGATCCACCCCGATCAGGCCGCCGATGCGGGCGGCGGCCTCCTGCTTCTGCTCCGGCGCCAGCCGCAGACCGGCGGCGAGCAGCGCCGGGTACTCCTGCTCGGCGAAGGCCTCGGCCTCGTCGACCACGTCCTGCAGCATCCGGTCCTCATGCTTGCCGTGCGCGTGGGCGATCGCGGCGTAGGTGGGCAGGTAGTGCAGGTAGGGGCGGTCATTGCCGGGATGGAAGCGGATGGTGCCGAAGTCGAGCACCGGGGAGATCAGCGCGATCCCGGCGACGGCCACGTAGTAGCGGTCCATGAGGTGCGCGGCCACGGCGGAGGCCCGGGTGGTGCCATAGGACTCGCCGGCCAGGTAGAGCGGCGAGGTCCAGCGCTGGTGGCGGGTCAGCCAGTCGATGACGAAGGCGGTGATCAGATCACGATCCTCCGCCAGCCCGTGATGGCGGCTGGGCTTCTGGCCGGGGGCGGGGCGCGAGTAGCCCGTGGTCATCGCGTCCACGACCACCAGATCCGCGTCCTTGAGGATCGTCTCGTGGTTGTCCAGCAGCCGGTGCGGGGGAGCGGCCGGGGCTCCGGCATCGCCCGCGTCGACCCGGCGCGGACCCAGCAGCCCCAGATGCAGCCACACCGTCGAGGCACCAGGCCCGCCGTTGAAGGCGAACACCACCGGGCGCTCGGCCGCGTCGGTGCCCTGGGCTACGTAGGAGACGGAGAACAGCTCCGCATACGCCGCACCGCGCCCGTACTCCTCACCCTCGGGCTCCTCCTTCAGCACCACGGTGCCGGTGGTCGCCGTGTAGTCCAGCGCCCCGTCGGGCAGGGACAGGGAGTGCAGCGTGGTGACCAGGTGGTCCTCGGGCGGCGCGGGCGTCGAGGCCGCGGGCTTCTCGGCGGCCGACGGGTCGGCGGGCGCTCCTGCGGCGGTGGTGGCGGGGCGGGTCTGCTCGGTCACTCGTGCTCCTTCGGATCGGTGGCGTCGGCGTCGATGCTACGCGGACGGGGCCGTCGGACGACCGTCGCCGGTGGCGGTGGCGGTGGCGGTGGCGGTGCTGGTGGAGATGATGGCGCTCTCCGGAACCGGGTCGGGGCCGGGGCCGGGCCCTCGCCTCCGTGCGACACGCACAGGTGGACATGCGAATCCCCCGATCTGCCCCAAGGGTGGGGCAGACCGGGGGATTCGGTGACGGGCCTTCGGCGCGGCGAGCGTCAGCGGCGCGGGCGGCCGGAGCCAGGTCCCGACCGAGATCCGGGATCAGTCCAGCGCCGAGATGTCGCGGGGCTCCTCGGCACCGTCATCGTTGTCGCGGACGACCATCCGGATCGGATCCACCTTCGTCCAGACGACGAAGAGGATGCCGACCACCAGCATTCCCAGGCCCGCCCAGAGGTTGGCATTGAGCCCGTCGGTCTTCGCGGCCTCTTCGGCGCCGAAGGCGAAGATGCCTGCGCCGACCAGGATCAGGCCGAACAGGGCCAGCAGGGTGCCGATGAAGTTGCGGATGTCGAAGGCGCCGGCGGTCTGCACCGTCGCGTCCGCGGGGACGTCGGCTGCGGGATCGCTGCCGGTGCCCGGGTTCTGAGGCTTGTGTGCACTCATGAGTTTCCTCCTCGGTCCGCGCTCAGGCGAAGACGATGTTCAGGATGATGACCAGGACCAGTCCGATGCCGGCCATGGGGACGGGACGACGCCAGAACGGCATGTCCTTCTCCTCGGGATCGACCAGATCCGCCTTCGGGGTCTCCGAGTAGACCAGGCCCTTCAGCGCGTGGGCGGGCTTGGGGGTGGTGAACCGGGTGACCACGACGGACACCACGATGTCGACCACGAACGCGGTGGCGGCGCTGACGAAGGCCAGGCCCTGGCCGGGCAGGTCGAACACCCCGAAGAACGTTGAGGAGCTCCACAGCGCGACCGCGGCGAGGGTGCCGGAGACCAGACCCGTCCAGCCGGCCGCCGGAGTCATCCGCTTCCAGAACATGCCCAGGATGAAGGTCGCGAACAGCGGGGCGTTGAAGAACCCGAAGAGGGTCTGCAGGTAGTCCATCAGGTTCGAGAACTGCCCGGCGATGAGCGCGGTGAAGATCGCGATCACGCAGGCGGCCGCCGTCGCGATGCGGCCCACCTTCAGGTAGTGCCCGTCCGGGGCGTCCTTCTTCACGTACTGCTGGTACAGGTCGTAGCTGACCACGGTGTTGAAGGCGGAGATGTTCGCGGCCATGCCGGCCATGAACGCGGCCAGCAGGCCGGCGATCGCCACGCCCAGCAGACCGTTGGGCAGCACGTCGCGCATCAGCAGCAGCAGAGCGTCGTTGTAGGTGACGCCGGTGGCGGCCGCGGCGTCGGCGCTGCCGGCATGGTCGAGCTGCTTGTACTCGGCGAGCTCGCCGACCAGGACGGCAGCGATCATGCCCGGGATGATCACGATGAACGGGATGAACATCTTGGGGAACGCGCCGATGATCGGGGTCATCCGGGCGGAGGTGATGGACTTGCTGGCCATCGCGCGCTGGACCTCGACGAAGTTCGTCGTCCAGTAGCCGAAGGAGAGCACGAAGCCCAGGCCGAACACGATGCCGATCACGGACAGCACCGGGCTGTCGAAGCCGGACAGTGCCTGGCCGGGCCAGGTGTGCAGCTGCTCCGAGCCGAGCATGCCGTCGGAGGCGATGCGCTCCTTCATACCGCTCCAGCCGCCCACGCGGTGCAGGCCGATGAGGGTCAGCGGCAGCAGGGCCGCGACGATCACGAAGAACTGCAGCACCTCGTTGTAGATCGCGGCGGAGAGCCCGCCGACGGTGATGTAGAACAGCACGAACGCCGCGGCGACGATCAGGCCCACCCACTGGGGCCAGCCCAGCAGGCGGTGCACGATCATGGCCAGCAGGTACAGGTTCACACCGGCGATCAGCAGCTGGGCGACCGCGAAGCTGATCGCGTTGACCAGGTGCGCCCCGGTGCCGAAGCGCATGCGCATGAACTCCGGGACCGAGCGCACCTTCGAGCCGTAGTAGAAGGGCATCATCACCACGCCCAGGAACAGCATCGCCGGGACGGCGCCGACCCAGAAGTAGTGCATCGTGGGCATGCCGTACTCCGCGCCGGTGGCGGACATGCCCATGATCTCGACCGCGCCGAGGTTGGCGGAGATGAAGGCGAGGCCGGTGACCCAGGCGGGCAGCGAGCGGCCGGAGAGGAAGAACTCGATGGACGTGGAGACACCGCGCTTGGCGTACCAGCCCACACCGAGGACGAAGACGAAGTACAACGCGATGACCGCGTAGTCGATCCAGTGTGCGTCGAGGAGGAGGTCGACCATAGGAGACGTTCTCCTTGGGAGATGAGAAGGGCGCCTCGGAGCGCTCGCAGCGCCCACCAGGAGGCGGTGCGGCAACTGTACCGACGGTCGATCACGTTACCACCGGATGACACCGCCGGCGCGGGACCGGAGAGCCGTGCCGATGGGAGCGACCCGGGTGTGATAGAGCGTGCCGGACGCCGACCCCGTCCGGTCGTGCGGATCCGCGCCGCCGGTCATTCCGGGGCCCGGGTCTGGGCAGCGGACGGCGCATCGCGTAGCATCACGGGACGTGAACGTTCACGGCCGGATGTTGTGCCGCCGCGCAGAATCGGCGCCGGCACGCAGCACTCGACGACGAGGAAGGACGACGTACCAGCGATGAAGCCACGTCCCACCCGGCGCACCGCGTTGGCAGGAACCGGAGCAGGAATACTGGCAGGCCTCGCAGCCTGCGCACCCCCCAATCCGGGCGACGTCAATGCCGAAGCGGCCATCCCGCCCAGCGATGGGCCGGTGACACTAAGCTACTGGGCCTGGTTGAAAGACCTGCAGAAGGTCGCCGACATCTTCAACCAGAAGCAGGACCGGATCAAGGTCGAGACCACCTGGATCCCCGGCGGCAAAGACGGCGGCTACGCCAAGATCCTCTCCGCAGTCTCCGCCGGTGGCGGTCCGGACATCGCCCAGGTGGAGCTGCGGCAGGTCCCTGAGTTCGCCCTCGCCGGTGCCCTGACCGAGCTCGATCGCTACGGCTTCGACGAGCAGGTCGACGCCTTCGACCCCGGCGCCCTCAGCCAGGTGAAGGTCGGTGACTCCTACTGGGCCGTCCCCCAGGACACCGGCCCCGTGGCCACCTTCTATAACCGCGAGGTGCTCGAAGGGGAGCTCGGGCTGCAGCCCCCGGCCACGTGGGAGGAGTTCAGGGAGACTGCCGAGATCGTCTCCGAGGCCGGCAGGAACCTCATCACCCTTGACCCGTCGGACGGTTCGTACCTCATCTCCTGGATCATGCAGTCCGGCGCCGTGTGGTTCCGGACCGAGGGGGACACATGGGTGGTCGACATGACCGGTGCCGCCTCGATGCGGGTGGCCGAGTTCTGGGACGAGATCCTGGGCGCGAAGATCATCGGGACGGGATACGGCGCGTTCTCGACGCCGTGGATGGCCGCCGCCGGCGAGGGGAAAGTGCTCGCCACCATCGGTGGCTCCTGGGGTGATGCGCTCGTGAAGTCGGTGCCCGACGCGGAGGGGAAATGGGCGGCGGCCCCGATGCCCACGTGGGCCGATGGGAGCGGCTACGCCTCCGGCGCCCACGGCGGCTCGGCCGCCGCGGTGCTGTCCAACGCCCAGCACCCCGCGGAGGCGCTGGAGTTCCTCAACTGGATGTGCACGGATCCCGACGGGATCGACGCGATGATCGAGTTCTCCGGGATCGGCTGGTCGCCGTCCAAGGACTACATCGGCAAGACGCGACAGCAGCCCTCGGAGTTCTTCTCGGGACAGAACTACAACGAGGAGGTCATCCTGCCGATGGCCGAGGGGCAGAACCTCGAGTGGACCTGGGCCCCGCTCATGCAGCGTGTGCAGGCCATGATCGGCGACGGGATGAGCGCTGCGGTCACCGGTGAAGTCCCCTTGGTGGACATGTTCCCGCAGACCCAGGCGAAGATCGTCAAGATCATGCGGGACATGGGACTGAACGCGGAGGAGGCACGATGAGATCCAAGACAGCTCCCTGGGTGCTGCTGGCACCGTTCCTGGTCGTCTTCCTCGGCACCATGATCGTGCCGATCATCATGGCGATCGGGTACTCGTTCAGCTCCGTCGAGCGCCACGGCCTGCTCGGCGAGGACGGCATCACCAACAGCTTCGCCGGGTTCGAGAACTACCTCAAGGCCCTGTCGAACGCGAACTTCGTCGAGTCGATCGGACGCATGGTCCTGTTCGGCGTCGTCCAGGTGACCGTGATGATCGTGGCCGCAGTGATCCTGGCACTGCTGCTGGAGAGCGCGAGCGCCAAGTGGCCCGGGTTCTTCCGCGCCACCTACTTCCTGCCCTACGGGATCCCCGGCGTGATCGCCACGATCCTGTGGTCGTTCCTGTACATCCCCGGGCTGAGCCCGATCGTGGACGTGCTGGAGCTGGTGGGCCTGCCGATCGACTTCCTGGGCCCGAACATGGTGCTGTGGTCTATCGCGAACATCGTGACCTGGACCTACACCGGCTACAACATGCTCATCATCATCGCCCAGCTCAAGTCGATCCCCGGTGAGCTGTACGAGGCCGCGAAGATCGACGGCGCCGGCTCGATCCGGGTGGCCACCTCGATCCAGCTGCCGCTGATCCGCCCGGCCGTGATGCTCACGGTGATCTTCTCGATCATCGGCACCCTGCAGCTGTTCGCCGAGCCGCGGCTGATGCAGTCCATGAGCGCCGGGATCACCTCGGAGTACACCCCGAACATGTCCGCCTATGCCTTCGCGTTCCAGTACAACGACATCGGCATGGCGGCCGCCCAGGCCGTGATCATCGCGGTCTCCGCCTTCCTCCTCTCGGCGGTCGCGCTGGGAGTCTCCTCCTGGATGGAGAAGCGTCGATGAGCACCTCGCACCACACCCCCGACACCACCGCACCGACCGGGCGCCGCAGGGCCACGAAGCCCGCGAAGGGTTCGAAAGCCACGAAGAGCGCGGCGCACGAGAGCCGCACCGGCGCGCGAGACGCCGGCCGGAAGCCGACGACCACCATCCTGGTCACCGCGATCCTCGTGATCATCGCGCTGTACTTCCTGGTCCCCGTCTACTGGGTGCTCATCAATGCCACCAAGTCCACCGAGGACCTCTTCGGCACCAACGGCTTCTGGTTCGGCGAGAGCTTCCAGCTGTGGGAGAACCTCAAGGCCGTGCTCAGCGCCAACGGCGGGATCTTCCCGCGCTGGGGACTGAACTCCATCCTGTACGCGGGTCTGGGCTCCGTGCTCGCCACCTACTTCGCGACCGCTGCGGGGTATGCCCTGGCCAAGTACCGCTTCCCGGGCAGGCGCTTCATCTATGTGCTGGTCCTCGGCGGGGTGCTGGTGCCCGGCACCGCCGTCGCACTGCCGCTGTTCTTCCTGTTCAGCTCGATCGGGATCACCAACACCTACTGGTCCGTGCTGATCCCCTCGCTGGTGAGCCCCTTCGGGCTGTTCCTGGCCTCGATCTACGCGAGCGCCGCAGTGCCCGATGAGCTGCTCGAAGCCGGCCGGATCGACGGAGTGGGGGAGCTGGGACTGTTCCACCGCCTCGCGCTGCCGCAGCTGACCCCCGCGATCGTCACCATCCTGCTGTTCCAGTTCGTCGCGATCTGGAACAACTACATGCTCCCGCTGGTCATGCTGGCCGACGAGAAGCTCTACCCGATCACCCTGGGCCTGGACAACTGGCGGGCCCAGACCGACCGGCTGCCGGAGTTCTACCAGCTCACCACCGGCGGCGCGCTGCTGTCGGTGATCCCGCTGGCGATCCTCATCCTCGTCCTGCAGCGCTTCTGGCGCGGCGGGCTGACGGAGGGATCGGTCAAGGGGTGACCGCCCCGCGCCCGCCACAGAGCTCGAGAGGAGCATGACGATGGACGTCGACCATCCCCGCACCCCGCTGCGCCGCTCGGCGACTCCGGGACGTCGGGCGGTGCTGGCCGGCAGCGCATCCCTGCCGCTGGCGGCCCTCGGCCTCGCCGCCTGCGAAGGGACGGAGCAGGGCGGTGCCGCCCCGGACCTGTCGGCGGAGCTGCCGCGGGCGGAGCCGGGGCCCGCGACGGGTGCCGGCGCGTTCGTAGTGCCCTTCACCGCCCGGATGCTCGGTTCGCTCGAGCGGGCGGAGACCAATACCGTCTGCTCGCCGCTGTCCGCCCAGGTGGCGCTCACGATGGTCGGCATGGGCGCCGCGGGGGAGACGCTCGCCCAGATGGAGGCAGTCCTCGGAGCGCGCATGGACGAGCTGGCAGGGAGCGCGAACACGCTCTCGACAGTGCTCGCCGCCGTCGGTGCCCAGGAGCGCGAGGCGGAGGACGAGGACCGGCCCGCGCCGGCCCGCGCCTCGCTCGTGAACGGGACCTGGCTGCAGGAGGGGTTCGAGATCCAGCAGAGCTTCCTCGAGGATCTCGCCACCTGGTTCGGCAGCGGGGTCTTCGAGGCGGACTTCGCCGACCACGCCGAGCGGGAGGCGGCCCGCGAGGAGATCAACGACTGGGTCGCCGACTCCACCGACGACCTCATCGAGGAGCTGATCCCCACGGGCGCCCTGACGGCGGCCACCCGCCTGGTGCTGGTCAACGCTCTGCACCTGAAAGCCGCGTGGCAGCAGCCGCTGACCGTGGAGGGCGGGCGCTTCACCACCGCCGACGGCGAGGAGCGCAGCTGCGAGATGCTCCACGGCACCACCGCCACCTGGTACGAGGACGAGGTGTGCCGGGCGACCTCCCTGGACACCTACGGGGACGCCCTCGCCCTCGCCCTCGTCCAGCCCACCGGCGACCTCACAGAGGTGCTCGAGACCTGGTCGGCGGCGGCCGGGGAAGACGGCTCCGGTCTCGCCGCACTGCTGGACGGCCTCGAGGGCTCCGAGGTGAGCACCCAGCTGAGCGTCCCCGCCTTCGATATCAGCTGGGGGGCCTCGCTGAAGGACGTCCTGCAGGGGCTCGGCATGACCGATGCGTTCTCCGGTGCGGCCGATTTCTCCGGGATCACCGGATCGACGGACCTGGTGATCGACGAGGTGCTGCAGAAGGCGGTGATCACCGTCGACGAGAACGGGATGGAGGCCGCCGCCGCGACCGCCGTGGTGGCCGTCGAGACCTCGGCCCAGGTGCCCGAGCAGGAGCTGGTGCTGGACTCGCCGTTCCTGCTCGTCGCCTATGAGCGGACCACGCTCGCTCCGCTCGTCGTCGGCTGGATCGGCGATCCCACGCAGACCCGCTGACCGGCCGGGGAGCGGTGCCGCGCGAGACGCGGCCCGCTGGGCGCGCCCCGCGGTCGAACACCTGACACACTGTCGTAAGACGTTTTACACGAAAGGACATCCGACGATGACCGCCCTGCTCCGACCCACCCCTGACGGTTTCCTCCGCGACGGGGATCCGCACCTGGTGATCTCCGGTGCGCTCCACTACTTCCGGGTCCATCCCGAGCAGTGGCGCGACCGCCTGCGCCGCCTGGTCGCGATGGGCTGCAACACCGTGGAGACCTACGTGGCCTGGAACGTGCACCAGCCCGCGCAGGACGTCACCACCTTCGACGGCATCGCGGACCTCGGTCGCTTCCTCGACATCGCCGCCGAGGAGGGCCTCGACGCGATCGTGCGCCCGGGCCCCTACATCTGCGCCGAATGGGAGAACGGCGGCTTCCCCGGCTGGATCCTCGCCGACCGCAACCTGCGCCTGCGGAATCGCAACGCCCCATACCTGCAGCTGGTCGACGCCTGGTTCGACCAGTTGATCCCGGTGATCGCCGAGCGGCAGGCCGCCCGCGGCGGCAACGTGGTGATGGTGCAGGTCGAGAACGAGTACGGCAGCTTCGGTGATGACAAGGTCTACCTCGCCCACCTGCGCGACGGCCTGATCGCCCGCGGCATCGAGGAGCTGCTGGTGACCTCCGACGGCCCGGCACGGATGTGGCTGACCGGCGGCACCGTCGAGGGGACGCTGGGCACCGTGAACTTCGGCTCCCGCACCCTCGAGGTGCTCGCGATGGCCGAGCGGGAGCTGCCCGCCCAGCCGCAGATGTGCATGGAGTTCTGGAACGGCTGGTTCGACCACTGGGGCGAGCAGCACCACGAGCGCACCGGCGGCGATGCAGCGGGCGAGCTCGCCGACATGCTGAACAACGGCATGAGTGTGAACTTCTACATGGCCCACGGCGGCACCAACTTCGGCCTGCAGGCCGGCGCCAACCATGACGGCACGCTGCAGCCCACCACCACCAGCTACGACTACGACGCCCCGATCGCCGAGAACGGCGCGCTCACCGAGAAGTTCCGCGCCTTCCGCGAGGTCGTCGCGCAGCATCGTGACCTCCCGTCGTACGAGGAGCATCTCGCGCAGCTGGGCCTCTCCGAACTGCCGGCAACCCTCCCGGCGGGCGAGGTCGCGATCGAGAAGGTCACCTCCCTGCGCGGCACCGAGCGCTTCACCCGTCCCGCCGAGGTGCATCCGACCCCGCCCGCCTTCGAGGACCTCGGTCTCGAGCGCGGCCTGCTGCGCCTGTCCCGCGAGATCGAGATCGCTGCCGCCGAGCGCGAGGGCCGCACCGAGATCTCCCCGCTGAAGCTCTACGACCTGCATGACCGTGCCTGGGTGTACGTCGATGGGGTGTACGTCGGAGCCACCGGGCTGGACCCGGCACAGGCCGACGTCCCGCACGCGGAGCGCACCGACGCCACCGACCCGGCCGTCGTCGAGCTCACGCCCTTCGTCGACCGGCTGCTGCCGGACGGCGGTCACCGCACCGTGCGGGTGGAGATCCTGGTCGAGAACCTGGGGCGGGTGAACTTCGGCCCCCGCCTCGGAGAGCGCAAGGGCATCCTCGGCGGGGTCTGGCAGACCATCCGCTACCTCAACGACTGGGAGGCCGACGCCTGGCCGCTCGAGGAGATGGGCGAGGAACTGGCCGGACTGCTCGAGAACGCGCCCGCACTCGCCGCGGAGACCGACGCCGACACCAGCGCCGACAATGATGCGCTGCCGGTGCTGGTCGGGGCGGCCTTCGACGCGGAGGCACCGACGGACACCTTCCTCGACGTCTCCGCCGCCGGGCACGGCGTCGCCTATGTCAACGGCTTCTGCGTGGGCCGGTACTGGAACATCGGCCCCCAGCAGAGCCTGTACGTGCCGGCGCCGCTGGTCCGCCCGGGCCGCAACGAGGTGCTGCTGCTGGACCTCGAGAAGCGGCCGACCGCGCTCGCGCTGGTGACGGAGCACGTGTTCGCGACGCCGGGGGTCTGAGCCTCACCGGGTCGACCGCTCCGGCTCCGTCGCTATGACCGCAGGCCCGACGGGGAATCCGGCCGGGCCTGCGGAGATCGGAGGGAGTCAGATCACAGCGAACTGCTGGGGGTGACCGGGACATCGGCAGGCAGGACCTCGGCGTACTCCTCGAGGATCTTCAAACCGCCGCCTTCCTCCCACTCCTTGACCGCAGCGGTGAAGTCATCGAGGGTCTTGCGGCCCTGGATGACATCGTTGCGGACATCGCTGAGCCGACTGGAGAGCTGGGCCCCCTCGGACGAATTGGTGTCCGAGTACAGGCCGTTGGTGGGCCTACGCATCATCAGTTCGAGGAGCTCCTGCTCCTTGCCGTAGATGTATTCGGAGTCCGAGGGGATGGTGTTGTAGATGACGCCTTCCCCGGCGGTCATGATGTTCAGGGCACTGACCAGGCCCGGCACCTCGGCGGGAGCGTCACCGATCGGCACGTAGTTGCCGTCGCGGACCTCGTAGTCCTTGCCTTCGGTGCCGTAGTTCTTCTGCATGTACTCCACGGTCCCGAAGGGGGCGGACAGCCAGTTGATCAGGTCCAGCAGCTCGCGGATCTTCGCCTCGTCGTCGGTCTTCTTGAAGGGAGTGAAGCCCACGGTGCCGTAACCCATGTTGTACACCGGGCGGCGGCCCTCGACGGCGGAGAAGGGCACCATGATGTCTGCGAGCAGGTCGGGGTTGTACTGGCGGTATTCCGTCGCACCCCGCGGCCCGACGGAGACCAGCGCCGCGATCGAACCATTGGCGAAGTCCTGAGCGGTCTCCGCATGGTTGAGATCCGGGTAGAACGCTCCTGCCGCGAAGACCTTCTGTGCGTATTCGAGGGTCTCGAGGTACTCGTCCAACTGGTGGTTCGCCGTCAGCGTGCGGTCCTCATTCACCCGGTACTGATTGGGCACGCCGAACCACTGGCTGAACATGTGGAAGGCATTGGGCAGGAACGGCTCCAGCGCCCAGCGCTGGCCGGGGATCAGGATCTCCTTGCACTTCTCGAGGAATTCGTCGGCGCTGCTGGACTGGAAGCCGTCGACTTCCTCCCAGACGCCGGGGTTGCCCAGGTAGACCTGGCCGAAGGGGGTGGAAGGGATCGGAGCGCCCCAGATCTTCCCGTTGACCACGGCGGTGCGCCACGATCCCGGGGTCAGAGCAGCGAGATTCGGGTAGTCCAGCACTGCATCCCCGGAGAGGTATCCGGTGAGATCGGTGAACTGGGACTCCAGCATCGGTCCGACGTTCGGGATGCCCTGGTTCGGCGGAACCCACATCAGGTCGGGAAGGTCTCCGGAGGCGAGGATCGTTGCGAACTTCTCCGGGTAGGAGTCGATGGCGATGTCGAGGTTCAGGGTGCCGCCCAGCGCCTCGTTCAGTCGTCCCCACATGCCGTTGCTGTCCATCGGCGTGGGTGGCGTGGCGAAGGTCTGGGAGAGCGCGCTGATCTCGCCCGAGGTGATCGGCGCGGCATCAGTGGTCGCGAGAAGCTCCTCGGGGGCTCTGAGGAAGACATTGTGGAGCCCCTCCTCGTTCCCCGCCAGGTCCGGGGCAAGACCGTCGATCGGCTGATAGGTGGGCAGCGTGACGTCTGCGGAGGCTTCCGCGCCTCCGCTCCGTCCGCCTCCTCCTCCGCCGCAGGCAGTGGCGCTCGCTGCCACAGCGGTGGCACCCGTCAGGGCGAAGAGGTCGCGTCGTCGGATCTCGAATCGCATCAGGGATTCCTTTCTGGGGCACCGTGTGAGGTGCCCAGTGGGGGTGGGATCGGGCAGTCAGCCCTTGATGGCGCCAGTGATGACGCCCTTGGAGAAGTACTTCTGGAGGAAGGGGTAGACCAGCACGATGGGAGCGAGAGCCACCACGACGACGGCCATCTTTATCGACTGCGGGGGAGGGGCCTGCTGGACTCCGAGCTGGTCAGCGGTGAGCGAGGTGCCTTGGATGACGTAGCTGCGCAGGATCATCTGGATCGGCCACAGCGTCTGGTCGTTGATGTAGAGCATCGCGTTGAAGAACGCGTTCCAGAACCCGACTGCGTAGAACAGGCCGATGACGGCGATGACCGCTTTTGACAGCGGCAGCACCACTGTGCGCAGGATCCGGAAATCACTGGCCCCGTCGATGCGCGCGGCCTCGGTGAGTTCGGAGGGGATGCCCATGAAGAAGGAGCGCATGACGATGAAGTTGAAGCCGGCGAAAACGCCCGGCAGGATCAGTGACCAGATCGAGTTGAGCAGGCCCAACTGCTTGACCATCAGGAACATCGGGATCAGGCCGGGGCTGAAGAACAGCGTGAGGATGATGGCCATGAGCATGAACTTGCCACCGAGCACCGGTCGGCTGAGCGCGTAGGCCATGCAGATCGTCACGAACAATGCCAGCAGCGTGCCCACGACGGTGACGAAGATGCTGACCCCGAGGGAGCGGAAGACGAGCGGGCTGGCGAAGATCGTCTCGTACGCCTCGAGCGTCGGATCCGTGGGGAACAGGACGTAGCCGCCGGCTTCCGAGATCTGCTCGCCCGAGGCGAGAGAGGTGGAGACGACCACGAGCATCGGCACGATGATCGACAGGCTCACGGCGACGATGAGAAAGGTCTTCGCGATGGTCAGCGGCAGACTCGGCTTCTCCATCCACGTCGGTCGGATGCTCTCGCCGAAGGCGAAGGACCAGATTCGCTGATGGAGCGGTCGCGGCGTGCGCCGAGTGCCGGAGGGTGCGGGCACGGTGGGGGTCGGTGCGGTCACTGGGGCCTCCCGCGGTAGATGCCGTCCTCACCGAGCAGGTGGGCGACTTTGTTGGCCAGGATGATGAGGATCGTGCCGACGATGCCCTTGGCAAGCCCTGCCGCAGCGCCCATCGACCAATCGCCGCCTATCACCCCGGTGTAGTAGGAGTAGGTGTCCAGCACTTCGGCGGTGTCGGCGCCCACAGCGTCCCGCTGGAGGATGAACTGCTCGAACCCGACGGTGAGGATCGACCCGAGGTTCAGGATCAGCAGCAGCACGATGACGGGGCGCATGCCCGGCAGGGTGATGTGCCAGGTGCGACGAAGTCGGCCGGCGCCGTCGGAGGCGGCGGACTCGTACAGCGACTGGTCGATCGAGGCAAGAGCTGCGAGGAAGATGATCATGCCCCAGCCGGCGTCCTTCCAGGCCACCTCCGCGACGATCAGCAGAGCGAAGGTGTCCGAGTTGGTCATGAACGGGATGGGGTCCATGCCGGACTGCACCATTGCCTGGTTGATCAGGCCTGCGCCGCCGAGCATCTGCTGGAACAGCGCGATGACCAGCACCCAGGAGAGGAAGTGCGGCAGATACACGATGGATTGGAAGGCTTTGCGCAGGCGCTGACTCATCATCGAATCGACGACCAGTGCCAGCAGGATCGGTACCGGGAAGAACAGCGTGAGCTGGAACGCCGCGTAGATCAGAGTATTGCGGAGAGCAAGGCCGAAGCGATCGTCCTGAAGCAGTTCACCGAACTTCTCGAGGCCGACGAAGGGGGCTTCGGGGATCGTGTAATAGGGCTGATAGTCCTGGAAAGCGATGATGTTCCCGAGAATCGGGATGTAGAAGAACAGCAACAGCGCGAGGGCCCCGGGGACCATCAGCACCAGCATCTGCCAGTCCTTGCGCAACCTCGCGCGCAGCGGCTTCCTGGATCTCGCCGAGGTGGCGGTTGCTCGAGCGCCCTCTGGTCTCCTGCGGGCGCTCCGGGTTACGCCGTCGGTCTCGTCGGGGTCGTGCTGGATGCCGGCGTCCGGTCGCACGTCACCGGGTGGCGCGACGGACGGTGCGCTGCTTCGCGTCATCACGAGCTGGTCCTCTCGGTCTGCCCTGGCCGAGGAGAGCAGAGACTGCCGCTGCAGGTCTGCCTTGACAGGGTGATGAAGATCGTAAATGCTTTCACACAGTTTGTAAATCAGTTCACAGTCATTGGCCGCCGGCCCCGATCACGAAGCTGCAAGGTTGGGTCGTGTGGGCTCTGACACCACTCGAAAGCGGTCTCACTCTATGAACGACCTCAGGATCGGCGTCATCGGTTTCGGCGCCCGCCACTACCTCGCGCTCCACGCCCACCAGCCGGGAGAGGGGTCGGCGGTCACCGTCGTGGCCGATCCCGGCGAGCGCGGGAAGGCGAACGCCCGAGAGGCCTTCGGTGAGGGCATCCCGACCGTCGACACCGTCGAGGAGCTGCTGGCCCATCACGAGGTCGATGCGGTGATGATCCTGACCCCGGACTTCGCGCATGCCGCGGTCGCGCTGCAGACCCTCGAGGCCGGGATCCCCACCTTCTGCGAGAAGCCGATGGCGATCGGTGTCGAGGACACCGACGCGATGCTGGCGCTGGCGAAGGAGAAGCGGGCGCGGCTGTACATCGGTCACAACATGCGGCACATGCCGGTGGTGCGACAGATGAAGGCGATCGTCGACTCCGGCCGGATCGGCCGGGTGCGGGCGATCTGGTGCCGGCACTTCGTGGGCGCCGGCGGCGACTTCTACTTCAAGGACTGGCACGCCGAACGGGCGAAGTCGACGAGCCTGCTGCTGCAGAAGGGCGCCCACGACATCGACGTGATCCACTGGCTGGCCGGCGGCTACACCCGCCGTGTCTCCGGGATCGGCGACCTCGCCGTCTACGGAGACATCACCGACCGCCGCGACAACTCCGACCGCCAGATGCGCGACTGGTACGACGCGGACATCTGGCCGCCCACCGCGCAGAAGGAGTTGAACCCCGTCATCGACGTCGAGGACATCTCGATGATCAACATGACGCTGGACAACGGGGTGCTGGCCTCCTACCAGCAGTGCCACTTCACCCCGGACTACTTCCGCAACTACACGGTGATCGGGGACGCCGGCCGGATCGAGAACATGGGTGATGGCAGCGGGGACCAGATCCACATCTGGGAGTCCCGCCGCTCCGGCCCCGGCCGGCCCGACGACGTCGAGGTGATCGCCCGCGCCGACGGCGGACACGGCGGCGCAGACCCCAGCCTGGTCGCCGAGTTCCTGGCCTTCGTGCGCCATGGCGGCATCACCGATGTCTCTGCCGTCGCAGCCCGCGAGGCCGTGGCCACCGGGGTCTACGGCGCGGAGTCGATCCGCAACGGCGGGATGCCGTATGACGTCCCGGCCGTGCCGGAGGCAGTGCGCCGCTACTTCGACGAGGGCCAGCCGTGAACCGGTTGCCCCGTCATCGCCGGTCATAGGGTGGTCCGATGAGCCCCGCTTGCACCGACTCCTCCCCGCAGCCAGGGCGGCGCCCGAACCTTGTGCTGGTCTGTGTGGACCAGATGCGGTTCGACGCCATGGGCTGCGCGGGCAACGAGCACATCGACACCCCGTACCTCGATTCCCTGGCTCGGCGCGGCAACCGCTTCACCCGCGCCTACTCCTCGACGCCGACCTGCATCCCGGCGCGGGTGGGCATGTTCACCGGCACCGGCCCGGAGACCCACGGCCGCTACGGCTACCGGGAGGGGATCAATTTTCCCGACGCATACCCGACCACGCTGCCGGGCACCCTGCGCGAGCACGGGTACCAGACCTACGGTGTGGGCAAGATGCACGTGTTCCCCGAGCGGGCGCGCTGCGGCTTCGACGACGTGCAGCTGCACGACGGCTACCTGCACGTCAGCCGGGCTGAGCACCGCGGTGCCTCGGCCCGCGCCGACGACTACCTGCCCTGGCTGCGGGCGCAGACCGGCGACCCCGCCGCCGACTACCAGGACACCGGTCTGGGCTGCAATTCGATGGTGGCCCGGCCCTGGGAGCGACAGGAGCGGCTGCACCCCACCCGCTGGGTGGCCGATACCTCCTTCGAGTTCCTCGGCCGCCGGGATCCCACCCGTCCGTTCTTCCTGTACATGTCCTTCCACCGCCCGCACGCCCCTTCGACCCGCCTGCCTGGCTGTGGGACAAGTACTCCCGCCGCGACCAGCCGGAACGGCCGATGGGGGACTGGGTCCAGCAGTTCGACGAGTTCCGTCGCGACGGCGACGACGAGGCCGAGTTCGCCCACCGCTCCCGGTCGCGGCACGATGCCGTGAAGGCCGGGTACTACGGCAGCGTCGAGTTCATCGACTTCCAGATCAATCGCCTGATGGAGACCCTGCATGACCAGGGCGTCGCCGAGGACACCGCGATCCTGTTCGTCTCCGACCACGGTGAGATGCTCGGCGACCACGACCTGTACCGGAAGTCCGTGGCCTATGAGGGCTCCAGCCACATCCCCTTCCTGCTGCACCTGCCGCCGCGGCTGCGGAAGGACTGGGGCCCGGCAGGGGACGTCGAGGCGATCGTGGAGCTGCGCGATGTGATGCCCACGCTGCTGGATCTCGCCGGAGTGCCGATCCCCGGAACTGTCACCGGCACCAGTGTGCGCCGGCCGGTGGCGGAGGGCACCGCGGTGCGCGACCACCTGCAGGGCGAGCACCTGATCCATCAGCTCGGTCGGCACTCCATGCAGTGGATCCTCACCGAGCGCCACAAGTACGTGTGGTTCTCCGGCGACGGGCGCGAGCAGCTGTTCGACCTGCGTGAGGACCCCTATGAGTGCGTCGACCTGGTCGCGGCGGGCGGGCACACGGCCGAGCTCACCCGGCACCGGGAGCTGCTGATCGCCCATCTGAAGGACCGCGAGGAGGGCTTCGTGAGCGACGGGGCGCTGGTGCCCGGCAGGCCGCTGCGCAGCGAGGCCGAATGGGTCAGGGAGTTCGCGGCGGACTGAGAGACGGCCGCTCGGGATCGGCCGCTGCCGGTGTGCCGCGCTCGTATCGGAACCACTTGTCGGTGACGGCCAGCTCGGGGTCGATGCCCCTCTGGCGCGCGTAGACCAGGCACATGCCGAGCACATCGCCCAGCTCCTCCGCCACGACCCGTTCCTGCTCATCGGGGCTCAGGCCGCGGTGGCGGCTCTGCCCGGTGGAGGTCAGGTGCGCCTGGGCGAGCTCGCCGACCTCCTCGGTGAGCTTCAGCAGCGCCCAGCTCGCGGATCTCTCGATGCCGTAGACCTCCGCGTACTGCGCGGAGAGTGCCTCGATCCGGTCGGCGATATGGTTCAGCTCCATCCCTGCACCCTAGGGGAGCGGCGTTCCAGGGGGCTCAGGAATGTCGGGCCCCTGTCCGAGAATCCTGGAGATGGCCCGCCGACCGGAGCGGGTCCGGTGATGAAAGGGTGTGCCGGCGACCGCGGCCCCGGTGGGTGCACCTGCCTCTGCCTCAGGCCGTGGCGCGGTGGGGCGTGACGATCTTGTCCGCGTAGCGGCGGCGGAAGCGCTCCACGCGGCCGGCGGTGTCGACCACGCCGGAGCGGCCGGTCCAGAACGGGTGCGAGGCTGCGGAGACCTCCACGTCGATCACCGGATACTCGTAGCCGTCCTCCCAGGTCACCGTCCGCTCGGAGGACCGGGTCGAGTTGGTGAGGAAGGCGGTGCCGGCGCTGCGGTCACGGAAGATGACGGGCCGGTAGTCGGGATGGATGTTCTTCTGCATGAGGATCCCCTCCGTAGGTTGCTGAAAGATCAACTACAGGAGGGGTCCCAATATTCCCGCCGCGCCGGGAGGGCGTGCGGTCGGCTCAGCCGGTGACCGTGTACGCCGCCAGCGCCTCCCGCACGTCCTCGCTCGCTGTCGCGCCGGCGTGCAGCGGCCATGACGCGGCGACGAAGCCGTCGGGCCGCACCAGGTACAGGTGATCCGAGCGCAGGCGGCACCGTGGATCAGGGGAGAAGGCGAGCGGCCCCTGGATCCAGTGCGGTAGTCCGGCCGGCCGTATGGCGGCGGTCCCGTAGCCGTAACTGTGCAGCTGCCAGGTCATCGCCCGCAGCGCCTCGGCATTCTCAGCGGTCGGTGGCAGACGCAGGCCGACGGCAGGGTCCTGCGCCCAGCGCGGTGAGGGCTCGCCGTCGGCCACCGCGCGGTAGCGGATCCGGTACTGGCCGAGCAGCCCGCCGAGGTACGGCCCGAGCGCCGTGGCGAGCAGTCGCGGGGCCAGCACGGACAGGACGTCGCGGGCCCGTCGGCGAAGGAATGCCGTGCCGCGGCCCGGACGGGCGATGACGCCGAAGGCCCGGTCGGTGGCGTTGATCAGCGTCATCGCCACCGGCCGACGCTCGCGCTCGAAGCGGTCCAGAGCCGTCTCGGCCAGCCGGCCCGCGGCGACGTCGGCCAGCAGGTGCGCCAGATGGTGCCCGTCCTGCAGGCCCGTGTTCATGCCCTGCCCGCCCACGGGAGAGTGCACATGGGCGGCGTCCCCGGCGAGGAACACCGGGCCGCGGCGGAAGTGCGAGGCCACCCGGTGATGGACGCGGTAGGCGGAGTACCAGTCCACCCGCTCGTAGGTGATCCCGAGGTCCTCCCGCATCCCGGCGAGGGCCTCCCCCCGCACCGGGTCCTTCTCACCATGCAGCCACACCACCCGCACATGGCCGTCCGGGCCCATCGGGAAGGTGAGCGCGAAGCGCTGCTGTCCGAAGCGGGCCGTGAGGGAGGTCGCCGGGGCGCCGTCCACCCCGCGCAGGTCCGCCACGCAGAAGGTCGCATCATCGGTGACCCCCTCGAACGGCAGGTCCAGGGCGTGGCGCACCGGCGAGCTCGCGCCGTCGGCCCCGATCACCCAGCGGGCACGGATCCGCAGCGGACCCTCCGGCCCCTGGGCCCGCACCTCTATGGGGGAATCCGGGCCGGTGCTCGCTTCCAGCCCGGATCCCTCGGCAAGATCTGTGAAGCGGTGGCCCCAGCGCACGGGAGCCCCTTCGGCGGCAAGAGTCCGGGAGAGCAGCTCCTCGTTCCGGGACTGCTCGAAGACCTGCGCACCGGGGAACGAGGTCCAGCCCTCCTGCGCCCTCGCGAAATCGATCCCGGTCGCGGTGCTGCCCGGTCCGAACTGGATGCGCTGGGCCGGATTGGCCTCGGCCAGGACCTGCGCGGCGAGACCCAGCTGGTCATAGATCTCCATGCTGCGGGCCTGGACCACGAGCGCCCGGGACTCCCGGGTGGGTCCGCTCTTGCCATCGATCACGAGGGCGTCGATGCCGCGGCGGTGCAGGACCAGGCCGGCCATCAGCCCGGTGGGCCCGGCGCCGACCACCAGCACCTCGGTCTCCAGCAGTACAGGGGCGGTGGGCATGGCGGGCCTCTTCTCGACGCGACGACGGGTCGGTCCTGAGTCCACGGTAGACCCCCGCCGCGCCGAAGAGCATCCCCGCCGGCCGGCACGCACCGGGGGCCGGGTCATGCGGGCACAGCAGTGCCCCGCGGCATCTCCTGCGCATCGGCAGGGGAGACGCCACGGGGCATCGCTGCGCGCCGTCACGCGACGGGCGCGGTGTCAGCGGGCGAGCGCCCGCCCGGGTCAGGCCGTGGCGCCGGCCAGCTCGCGCCGACGGCGACTGCCGCTCACCCGCGCGAAGTGCGCGGCGGAGGACAGGTCCACCTCGACCACGGGGTAGACGTTGCCGTCCTCCCAGGTGGTGGTGTGCTCCGAGGTCCGCTCGGAGCGGGTGAGATAGCGCAGGCCCGCGCTCTGGTCGCGGAAGACGACGAGGGGAGCCTGAGAGGCCTGCGGACTGGAGGTTCGATGATCGGTGTACTGCAAGGTGCTTCTCCTTCAGGGCCGGCGCGGGGCCGACCGGATGTCTGGTGCCGGCAGGGTGCCGGGATGCGCTGTCTGCGCGGGAGGCGACCTGTCCGCTGGGGCGGACGATCGCCGGGCCGGACCCGCTGGGGCGGGAGGGCCCTCGGCGCGCACCAACCGCTGCTGCTCCACGGGAGGTCGCCTGGTCGGCGAGATGGAGGCGGCGCGGGGGCGCAAGCCGTGCGATCCGGGCTCTGATGCGCTGCCGTCGTGGCAATGCGCAGAACCGCGGGGTTCGCTGTGGTCGAGTGGGCGGTGTCTTCGCCCTGGTGGCGGGTCTCTCCGCCGGGGTGGCGACGAGGTCGCCTGTCCGAGTCGCGGGCTTCGACCACCCGGGACCGCGTCAGACGCTACCAGCATCAACCGCAAACCCCAAGGGTTTATTCCTGTGGCACCGCCGGGGTCACCTCGGCAGGGGTGTCCAGCGGTTCCTCGCCGTCAGGCCGTCGCGGGGACGGCGGGCAGATGGGACCGCACGAAGGCGCGATGCGTGAGGATCGTCAGGGTCAACAGTGCGGCGACGCTCACCAGCCCGATCAGCAGGTGGAGGATCCCGCTGGCGGTCGCGTCCCAGGCGGTGTGCAGCACGATCGCGCCGACGTAGGAGACGACCAGCGCCAGCACTCCGCGCCCCTTGTGCGAGGTCTCCACCAGATACCACAGCGCGGCGCAGATCGCGCCGGTCCAGGCCACGTGCCCGGCCGGCACCAGGATGCCGCGGAAGACGAGGGTCGCATCCAGAGCGCCCAGCCCGCCGTTCTTCGCCAGCAGGGCGTTGAATCCGTACCCCATCGTCTCCAGCACCGCGAAGCCCATGCCCGCGGCGATGCCGATCACGATGCCGCCACCACGGGTGCTGCGATGGGCGAGCGCCAGCACGATCAGCGGGACCACCAGCTTCGCGGTCTCCTCGATCACGCCGACCAGCAGGATCGACTCCTTGCCCAGCAGCAGTCCGGCGACAGTCTCCTCGAGACCGGCGGCGCAGATCCCGAACAGGCCTCCCAGCCCGACCGTCAGCAGCAGCGTCCCGGTGGGTACCAGCGGGCCGACGCGGCTGGACTGGGCGAACAGCAGCACCGACAGCGGGATCGTCACGGCGCCGACGAGCAGCACCGAGGGCACCATGGTGGGGTTCCTGGTCAGCAGCATGATCACGAAGGTGACCACGTAGGCGAGGATCCCGATGATCAGGGCGAGGATCCACGAGAAACGCAGGTACCAGGGGTAGTGGACGGTGGCTGCGGGCTGCTGGTTCATCGGAGGATCCTTCTAAGGGCGGGATCGTTCGAACCCGTCCACCCGAGGCGGGGCGTCGTCGATGCGGCGGCGTCTCCACAAGTATGCGCCGGGATTCCCGATTGTCGCCTGGAGGGCGGCTGAGGGGCAGCTGACCAGCAACTGGAGGGGCCAAGCCATGGAGGAGCGGTCGAGCCGCTCGACCGGTCCCTGCCCGGCCGAGTGTGACGCCGGGCTGTCAGTCCTGCCCGTCCTGCGCATGGCCGCGCCGCGCCGCAGGATCCACGATGAGCAGCACATCGACGGGGCCGCCCTCGGCACCGAAGGCATGGGGCAGCATCGTGTCGAATTCGGCGCACTGGTTCTCCGTGACCCGGTAGCGGCGCTCGCCGAGGAGCAGGGTGAGGGTGCCGGAGAGGACCACCAGCCATTCGTGCCCGGGATGGGCGCGCATCCGCTCGGGCGCCGGGGGCGGCCCGGTGACCCGGCGACGGAGGATCACGGTGTCGGGGGCGTGACGGATCCGCCAGCGCAGTGCGTCCATGCCGTGCTCGGTGATCGCGTTCGAGACGACCTCCTCGCCCTGGGTCTCCACGAGCTCGTCCAGACCTGTGTCCAGAGCGCGGGCGAGCACCACCAGCTGATCCAGGGCGAGGCGGCGCTGCCCGTTCTCGATCCGGGAGAGGGTGGAGGGGCTGAGGTGGGCGCGGGCGGCGAGATCCCCCAAAGAGAGGCCCTGGGCGAGACGCAGTGCACGCAGCCGTTGCCGGACCAGGCCATCCACACCCTCAGAAGTTTGCGCCATGCGCAAGATGCTATGCCTTGGCGGCAAGGCCTGTCTACGGTCGGAGCGTGCCTCCTGCCGGAGGCTCCCGACCGAGAGGACCACCATGACCACCATCGACCCGCAGGCCACCAGCGCCGACGCCACCACCGCGGACGCCGCCACCGCCGGCGCCGATGCGTCGCCCCTCACCTCTGATGCTCTCCCCACCGCCCTCGTCGACGCGGTCGTGATCGGCGGCGGCGCCGCCGGACTGAGCGGCGCCCTGATGCTCGCCCGGTCCCGCCGCAGCGTCGTCGTCATCGACTCCGGTGCGCCCCGCAATGCCCCCGCCGAAGGCATCCACGCCCTGCTCGGCAACGAGGGCACCCCGCCTGCGGAGTATCTCGCCCGCGGCCGCGCTGAGGTGCGGCAGTACGGCGGCCTGATCGTCGCCGGAGAGGTCGCCTCGGCCCGCGCCGCCGAGCCCTCGGCCGACGGGGACCTGCGCTTCACGCTCACCCTCGCCGACGGCCGTACCCTCACCGCCCGCCGCCTGCTGATCGCCACCGGGACCCGCGACGAGCTGCCTGAGATCCCGGGGCTGGCCGCGCACTGGGGCACCAGCCTCGTCCACTGCCCCTTCTGCCACGGCTGGGAGGTGCGCGACCAGGCCATCGGCGTGATCGCCACCCGTGCCATGTCCTTCCATCAGGTGCTCATGTTCCGCGCCCTGAGCGAGGACGTCATCGTGTTCGTGGCCGAGGGCCTCGAGGTGGACGAGGAGACCCGGGAGCGCTTCGCGGCGCTCGGGGTCACCGTCGTCGAGACCGGGATCGAAGAGGTCGTCGCGGATGCTGAGGGCGGCCTCGCCGGAGTGCGACTCGTGGGCGGGGAGCTGGTGCCCCGCACCGTGCTGACCACCGCGACCGTGATGCTTCCGCGACTGGACGGGCTCGAGGACCTCGGGCTCCGGCTCGAGGAGATGCCCGCCGGGATGGGGGCGAAGATCGCGACCGGGAACGCCGGCGCCACCGAGGTGCCCGGGGTGTGGGTCGCCGGCAACGCCGCGGACCCCGCCGCGCAGGTCGGGGCCGCAGCTGCCGGCGGTGCGCTCGCCGGCGCCCACCTCCACGGGATGCTCGTGATGGCCGATGCGGAGGCGGCCGTCGCCGCCCATCGCGTCCGCGCCGCAGCCTGAGCGGCGCCCCGAGAACGCGCGATCCCTCTCGCGCCTGGGCAACCCGCCCGCTTCCCACCCTCGGCCACCCCTGGTGCCACCAGATTCCTGTCGTTCTCACGGGTCAGAACGCGTCTGTGGGGTTCAGACCTCACCAGAGGCAGTTCTCTGGTGGCGGGACCAGGGCGCCGGGGCCAGGTTCAGAAGATGGGCCCAGGGGGCGGGGCCGGGGTCAGGAGGTGGGCCCAGACCCGCGCGCCACCGGCCCGGCTCTGCGAGGATCACCCCATGCGCATCGCACTGATCGGCGGCAAGGGCGGGGTCGGCAGCTCCCTCGTCGAGGCCTGGCGGGCCGAGCACGAGCTGACGGTCCTGGACCGCAGCACTGTCCCGCTGCCCGGCGTGCGGGAGGTGGTGGGGGAGGCGGATGACCCCGAAGCGCTGACCGCCGCTCTCGAGGGCGCCGAGGCCGTGGTGCATCTGGCCGCGCATCTCCCGCACGGCAGTGAGGCGGAGCAGCTGCCGGGCACCGCTGCCGCGATCGGGGTGAATGTCGGCTCGGTGCTGCTGGCTATGCGGCTCGCCCGGTGCCTCGGCGCGGGCTCCTTCGTGCACATCAGCTCGCTCGACGTCTTCGCCCGATATGGCGAGTCGCCGATCCCGGCCGGGGCCCTCCCGGATGCGACGGCCCTGTACGGCCTCTCGAAACGGTTGGCGGAGCAGGCGCTGCGGCTGTCCGTCGAGGGGCCCGCGCCCACGGCGGAGGAGGGACCGCTGACCATCACCTCGCTGCGCTTGGCCTTCCCCACCACCGCCGAGGCCTGGCCCCGCTGGGTCACCCCGCTGCGCGAGGAGCAGGCCGAGCCGGTGCTGCACACTCTCGAGGACGGCACCCCGATCAGCTCCCTGCACCCGGAGGACCTGGCCGCCGCGGTGCTGGCCGCTCTGCGACGGGAGCGCGGCGGGGCCTATGAGGCGATCGCCGTCACCGCCGCCGCCCACTCGATCGCCGATGACTCCGCGGCGCGGCTGCTGGACTGGCAACCCCGGAACGTGCTGGGGGAGTGAGGGTCGGCGGTGCGGACGCATCTGCGGGAGGGGCGGTCGGCCCGCGCATGTCCCGCGCGCCCGCCGCGCCAGCCCGCACCGTCAGCGTCGGCGATCGCGGGCGGTCTTCACCCAGCCGTCGATGATGTCCCAGATGCTGATCCCGACGATGCTGAGCACCAGGATGATCCCCAGGATGCGCATCGTCTCCGCGTCCACGCCGTGACTGCGGGCGGCCACCAGCAGCTCCGGATTCAGCAGCTGCTCCCGACCTAGCAGGGTCAGTGCCCAGCTCATGAAGCCCACCGCGAGCGCGGAGTTCGCCACTGCCGTCCCGATGCTCCAGCGGCCGCCCCGGAAGATCGCTACGGCGAGCGCGGCCTCCAGCAGTACCAGCACCACCAGCACCAGGATCCCGGCGGGCCAGAGGTCAGGGCTCAGGACCTCCAGCGCCTCGCCGTCCACGACCGCCAGGCCGCGCAGGTGGTCCCAGGTCACCGCGACGAGCGCCAGGGCCAGGAAGATCAGAGAGGCGAGGAGGTCCACCCAGCCGGTGCCGGTGCTCCGCTCCTTCGGCAGCTGATCCACGGTCCAGGTCAGGCCGGTCTCCGCGCCGCTGCGCTCGAGCACCGCGAACACCACGGTCACCCAGAACGCGATATGGACCGCGGTGGAGAGGCCGACGCCGATGACCTCGCCGATGACGTCGCCGATGCTGCCACCGGACAGGCCCTCGACCAGGCCGACGACGACTGCGACGACGGGCACGACGATCAGCAGCAGCAGCCGCAGCAGACGGATCCAGGTGAGGTAGTGGCGCGGCCCGATCAGCTGGAGCGGTCGATCGGCGTAGCCGGCTGCGAGCACGGCGGGATCCCCGAGCTCGGTGAGGACGGCGCGCTCCGCGACGAGGGGATCCTCGCCGCGGTGGAGGCGGGCCTCGACGGCGTCGGCGATGGAGGCGGAGAGCTCCTCGCGGACGTCCTCCTGGAGCTCGGCCGGCAGGGAGCGGGCGGTGGTGTCGATGTAGCGGGTGGTGAGTGTCGCGGGCATGTCAGTGCTCCTCGTCGGCGACGGGATCGGTGGCGGTGAGCGAGCGGATCGCGCCGGTCAGCGCGCTCCATTCGGCGGTGAGGGTGTCGGCGAGGAGCTCGCCCTCGCCGGCGGTGCGGTAGAACTTCCGGGGCCGGGCCTCGTCGGTGTTCCACTCACTGGTGAGGAACCCCTGCTTCTCCAGGCGTCGCAGGAGGGGGTACAGCGTGTTGGCATCGGTGGCGAAGCCGTGGCGGGCGAGGTCCTCGAGCAATCCGTAGCCGTACCCGGGGGAGCGCAGGAGCTGCAGGCACGCCAGCACGACGGTGCCGCGACGCAGCTCCTGCAGGTGGAGATCGAGACGGTCGCTCATGCCTCACACCATAGTGTGTGACGCACAGTGTTGTCCATCGTCCAGGGGTGGGCGGCGTCGTGCGGGGGTGCACCGACCGGTCGGGACCCTGGGGTTCCCTGCGGCCGACGAGTAGCGTCAGCGCGAGACAGCACTGTCCGATCGCACGACCCGACGATGGAGGACCCATGGCGACGAACGACACGCTCACCCAGCAGGACGTCGTGGAGAAGCTCCGCGACGCCGACCTGGTCATGCTCACCACGGCGCTCCCGGACGGGAAGCTCCTCTCGCATCCGATGACCATCCAGGGCGTCAGCGAGGACGCGGACATCTGGTTCTTCGTGGGCCTGCAGGGAGGTCAGGCCGAAGCGCTGCGCAGCGGGCCGCACGTGAACCTCGCCGTCGCCGAGGCGGGCTCCTGGCTCTCCGTGGCCGGGGACGCCGAATTCGTCGACGACCCGGCGCTCGTCGACCAGCTCTGGAACGACGAGGCGAAGGCGTACTTCCTTGGCGGCAAGGACGACCCCGACCTCGGTCTGCTGCGGGTCAGCGGTGACTCTGCCCAGTTCTGGGGGCTGCCCGGCGGCAAGGTTGCGGGCCTCGCACAGATCGTCAAGGCCAAGGCGACCGGTGACCGTGCCCCGGGCGGGACCGACACCACCGAGCTGTGAGCCCCTCGCCCCGGAAGGCCGCGCCCGGGCTGTGACGCCCGAGGCGAGCACGGCAGGATGGATCCCTGCACCCCGCGACGAAAAGGACGCCCCGTGCCCCGCACCCTCGCCCCCGGCCAGCGCTGCCGGATCCATGTGCTCGACGTCGACACCGGCGAGGATCGGATCCTCCACGAATCCTCGACCGTGCTGTACGAGGCGCCGAACTGGACGCTCGACGGGAGGACGCTGATCCTCAACGGGGACGGGCATCTGTTCGAGCTCGCCGTCGACGGCGGCCGGCCGCAGCGCCTCGATCTCGGTGCCATGGCCCCGCTGAACAACGACCATGTGCTCGATCCCGACGGCGAGCACGTGTACGTCTCGGCGGATGACGGCCAGGTCCACCGCGCCCCGCTCTCCGGCGGCACCGCCACCCGGATCACCGAGGACGACGGATACCTGCACTTCCTGCACGGGGTCAGCCCCGACGGCACGACCCTCGCCTGCACCGGGGTGCGGCGGCGTCCCGACGGGTCCTGGCTCGCGCCGGGCATCGTCACGATCCCCGCCGCCGGGGGCGAGGCGACGGCGCTGACCGACGACGAGTTCCCCGACGACGGTCCGGAGTACTCCCCGGACGGCAGCTGGCTGTACATCAACTCCGAGCGGGGCGGGACCGCGGCCGGCCACGCGCAGCTCTTCCGGATGCGCCCCGACGGCACCGGCAGGGAGCAGCTCACCCACGACGAGCGGGTGAACTGGTTCCCGCACCCCTCCCCGGACGGCGGACGGCTCGCCTACGTCAGCTTCCCACCCGGCACACAGGGGCACCCCGCCGACCGCGAGGTGCTCCTGCGGCTGTGCGCAGCCGACGGTTCCGAGGCCCGCGACCTGGTGCGGCTGCGCGGCGGGCAGGGCACGATGAATGTGAACAGCTGGGCCCCGGACTCGCGCCGCCTCGCCTACGTGGACTACCCCTGGACGGAGTGAGCGCCGGCGCCGTCGGCGCGGTGGGCGCGCGGTGAGGCCCGCCGGCCCCGGAACAGGAGCTGCGCGGTCCCGTCGGCGGCGATGCGGCGGTCCGCCGCCACCGCGTACATCTCTCCGACCAGCGCCTCCTCCAGCACCTCGGACGGCGGCCCGTCGGCGCGGACCCGTCCGCCTGCCAGCACCACCACCCGGTCGCAGTAGCGCGCGGCGAGGTTCAGATCGTGCAGCACCACGATCGTGGTCAGGCGCTGGGACCGCATCAGCTGGAGGGTGTGATGCTGGGCGCCGATGTCGAGATGGTTGGTCGGCTCGTCGAGCAGCAGCAGGCGCGGCTGCTGGGCGAGGGCCCGGGCGATCAGCACCCGCTGGCGCTCGCCGCCGGAGAGGGTGGTGAGGTCCTGGCGGGCCAGGTGCGCGGCGCCGGCCAGCTCCAGGGCCTCCGCGGCGATGCGCTCGTCCCGGCCGGTGGTGGCGCCGAAGAGGCCCCGGTGGGGCAGGCGGCCCAGCATCACCGCATCGGCCGCAGTGATCGGCAGCTCGCCCGGGCTCTCCTGCGCCATCACTGCGAGGCGGCGCGCCCGCTCACGTCCCGACAGCGACGCCAGATCCCGGCCCTCGAGCCGCACCTGCCCGGCATCGGGCACCAGATCCCGGTGCAGGATCCGCAGCGCGGTGGTCTTCCCGCTGCCGTTGGGGCCCACCAGCCCCACCACCTCGTGGCGATGGGCGACCAGGTCCACGCCGTGCAGCACCTCGAGGGCCCCGAAGCGGTGGGTGAGGCCGCGCGCCTCCAGCACCACCTCGCTCATCGCTCCTGCTCCCGCTCGCTCAGCCAGTCGCCGATCCGTTCGAGCCCGTCGACGATCAGCGGCGAGGCGGGCTCGGTGAAGTTGAACAGCAGCGGCAGCACCGCGCCGTCCCGTGCTGCGCGCAGCGAGGCGAGCCGGCCGTCGCCGAGGACCTCGCCCAGCAGCTCGTCCACCGGGACGGTGCCCTGGTGCAGCACGATGAGGAGATCGGGGTCGGAGGCGAGCAGCGGTTCGGTCCCGCTCTCGAAGACTCGTTGCGCGGTGTCGGCGAAGACGTTCTGGATCCCGAGCGCGTCCAGCTGCGCGGTCGCCATCGAGAGTGCGCCGTAGGCGTACAGCGGTCCACCGCCGACGCTCGGGTACAGCACCGCCGCGGTGCGCGCCGCAGGGGAGAGGGACGCGACCGTGTCGATGCGCTCCTGCAGCGTCCCGACCAGGACCTCTGCCCGGTCAGTGCGGTCGAACACGGCGCCGTGGGCGGTGATCTCCGCGAAGAGCATGGTGAAGGTCGCCCGCTGGTCGAGGCCGCCGCAGTACGAGCGCGGCATCAGCACCTCGGCGCCCGCCGCCCGCATCCCCTCGCGGGTGACGCCGTCGGGCAGGCCCAGCACCAGGTCCGGACGCTGCGCGATCACCACCTCCTGGCTGATCTGCAGGTGCCCGCTGGTGTCGATGTCCTCGGAGAGCACCGGGATCGCCTCGAGCCGGCCGGCGAGGTCCGCGTCGTAGTAGCCCTCGGGGAAGGAGCCGGCCCGGGCCACGACCCGGTCCAGCACCCCGAGCCCGTCGAGCGTGGTCACGGGCGCGCTGTCCAGGAGCACCACCCGCTCGGGCGCCGCCGGCAGGACCACCTCGGCGTCGCAGTCGGTGAGGGTCAGGGGGAAGCCCGCGGCGGCCTCTTCACCTCCGCCGGCCTCCGGCGCCCCGTCGTCGGACGCGGTGCACGCGGTCGCTGCGAGGCCGAGGGCCCCGACGAGGGAGACCATCATGGTGCGGCGGGTGGGGGAGGAGGTCATGGGTGGTCCCTTCGGGAGGCGGCGGACGGGAGCGGAGGGGAGCGGGCCGGGGGCGTCGGGGCGGCGGCCTGCGTGCTGCGGGCTGCGGACGACGTGCCGGGGGGAAGGGGGCGGGAGGAGGGACCGGGCTCACCCCTCCCGCGCCTGCATCCGGCGGATGAGGATCAGCAGGAACGGAGCGCCGACGGCTGCGGTGATCACCCCGATGGGCAGCTCCCGCGGCGCCATCACCAGCCGGGCGACGACGTCGGCCCACACCAGGAAACCGGCCCCCAGCAGCGCGCTCGCCGGGATCGTCACCCGGTGGCGGGAGCCCACCAGGCGCCGGGCCAGATGCGGGACCACCAGACCCACGAAACCGATCGCCCCGGCCCCGGCGACGGCCGCCGCGGTGCACAGTGAGACCACCACCAGCAGACCGATGCGCGCCCGGTCCGGGGAGATGCCCAGGCCGTGCGCGATGCCGTCCCCGGCGGCGAGGGCGTCCAGCAGCGGGGCGCGCGCGGTGAGCACCGCGGTGCCGAGCAGACCGGCTGCCAGCGCGATCAGCAGGAAGGCGTTCCACTGGCCCAGCGAGAGCGAGCCCAGCATCCAGAACATCACCGAGCGCGAGCCCTCCGCGGAGTCGGAGGAGAAGATCAGCAGACTGGTCGCCGCCGAGAGCGCGTAGCCGACCGCCACCCCGGACAGCAGCAGCCGCAGTGAGGTGACGCGCCCGTTGCTTCGCGCGATCACGAACACCAGCAGCGCCGCCGCGAGCGCCCCGACGAAGGCCAGCACCGACTGCGCGTACTCGCCCAGCGCCGCACCCACGCCGAAGAGGATCGCCGCCGCCGCGCCGGTCGAGGCGCCGCCGGAGACACCGAGGATGTACGGATCGGCCAGCAGGTTCCGCACCATCGCCTGCAGCGCCGCGCCGCTGATCGCGAGGCAGGCCCCGACCGCCGCGCCCATCAGCACCCGCGGCACCCGGACGGACCAGATGATCGCCTCGGCCGCCGGGTCGGCGGGCATGGCGACCGGCAGTCCGAGATGGTGAGCGATGACCTGCAGAGTGAGCGCGGGCGAGAGCGGCACCGGGCCGATGCCCACGCACAGCAGGAGGGTGAGGGCGAGGGCGCCGCCGAGCACGGTGAGGAGCAGATCGCTGCGGCGGGCGCGGGCGCGCAGACCGAGGGGATCGTGGGGTGCTGCGGCGGGCGGTGATATCGACGGCGCAGCAACCGACGGCGCAGCAGGCGTCGGCTCAGCAGCCGACGACTCAGCGGCCCCCGTCCCGGCAGCGGTCGACGGCGCGGAGGGGCTGTGCGTGGCGGCCACGGCCTCCTCCTCTCCGATCACTTGCACGAATGTACAAGTATCTCGGGAGTCGGGAGACGAGCGTGCCGGTGGTTGCCGGTGGCCGGCTCAGAGGGGAGCGGGTGGCGGGGCCGGCTCGTGCTCGCCCGGGTGATGGACCCCGGGCAGATGCGGGGATCCGAGATCGTGCAGCAGCTCGTGGATCGTCCCGTCGGCCAGCTCGTACCGGACTTCGCGGCCGGCTCTACGTGCCCGGATCCAGCCGGCCTCCCGCAGCAGCGCGAGGGCGTGCGAGGTGGTCGACTCGTGTGCATCGATCGCGCTGGCGAGGTCCGAGCTGCGCACCCCGGGGTGGGCGTGCAGGCAGAACAGGATCCGCAGGCGCCGCGGGTCCGAGAGCAGGGCCATGCGGTCTGCGAGCTCCTCCACCCCGTCGGCCTGCGCGAGCAGGTCCCGCAGCTCGGCCACCAGTGCCTGGTCGGTGACCTCCTCGGCGGAGGCGCGCACGTGCAGGGGCCGGTCTCGATCCATGGAATCACCGTAGCCGGGGAGCGCGGCTCATCGGCCCCCGCCGCTCATCTGTGCGGCTCTTCCCGCGCGCCGTCCCTAGACTGGCCCGCATGACATCGTCGTCTTCCTGATCCGCTATGAGGTGAGCGTGATGATCGACCTGCTCTGGGGCATCGGTGGGATGGCCGGGCTGCTGCTCATCGCCGTCGCGCTGTCCAGCGATCGCGGGGCGATCCGGCCGCGCACCGTGATCGGCGCGTTCGCGATCCAGCTCGGCCTGGGGGTGATCGTCCTGTACTGGGGACCGGGCCAGTGGGTGCTCGAGAAGGCCTCCGCCGGTTTCCAGGCCGTCATCGACACCTCGAGCGAGGGCATCTCCTTCCTGTTCGGGCCGCTGCTGCCGAAGGAGGGCGAGGGCAGCATCTTCGCGCTCCAGGTGCTGCCGGTCATCGTCTTCTTCGCCTCGCTGACCGCAGTGCTCTACCACTGGAAGATCCTGCCGAAGGTGGTCCAGTGGCTCGGCGGGGCGCTGGGCAAGGCCCTCGGCACCAGCTACGGCGAGTCCGTCAACGCCGCCGCGAACATCTTCGTGGGCCAGACCGAGGCGCCGCTGGTGATCCGCCCCTACGTCAAGGGCCTGTCCCGCTCCGGCCTGTTCGCGGTGATGGTGGGCGGCCTCTCCACCGTCGCCGGCTCCGTGCTGGTGGGCTACTCACTGCTGGGCGCACCGCTGGAGTACCTCATCGCCGCGAGCTTCATGGCGGCGCCGGGGGCGCTGCTGATGGCCAAGATCCTGGTGCCGGAGAACGACCCGGACGCCGTCGCGCGGGAGGCCGAGCTCGTCACGGCCCACAGCCGCGGACGCTCCGCGCGGTCGGCCGACGGGGCAGGGACCGGCGCCGCGACCGCCACCACCGCCGACGGGGAGAGCGCGCCGGAGAACCCCGCCCCGGACCGCGACGCCCCGGACCGCGACGCCCCGGACCGTGACACCCCGGACCGCGATGCCACGGACCGCGACACCCCGGACCGCGACGAGGAGGAGACGGACACCGGTTACGCGAACGTCATCGACGCCGCCGCCGGCGGTGCGGCCGACGGGCTCAGGCTGGCTCTGAACGTCGGCGCGATGCTGCTCGCCTTCATCTCGCTGATCGCTCTGATCAACCTGCTGATCGGGCTCGTCGGCGGCTGGTTCGGCGCCGGCGATCTGACCTTCGAGCAGATCCTGGGCTGGCTGTTCGCCCCGATCATGGCGATGATCGGGGTGCCCTGGGACGAGGCCGTCGCCGCCGGCAGCTTCGTGGGCCAGAAGGTGGTCGTCAACGAGTTCGTGGCCTTCTCCGACTTCGCCCCGCAGATCGACAGCTTCAGCCCGAAGACCGCCGCCATCACGAGCTTCGCGCTGACCGGCTTCGCGAACCTCAGCTCCCTGGGGATCCTGCTGGGCGGGCTCGGCGGCATCGCCCCGAGCGGCGTTCCGAGATCGCGCAGCTGGGGCTGAAGGCGATCCTCGCCGGCACCCTCGCGAACCTCATGAGCGCCACCATCGCCGGGATCATGATCGGCTGACCGCGGATGCCTGACCCGTCACGCAGGAAGGACTGAGGCCGCTGAGGCTGGAATCGCAGATCCGGGCGCGGCTGCTCGAGCGCGTCGGTCGCGGTAGGCAGGGTGCACGCGTACCGTCATCCCCCATGGGATCCGTCCTGCCGTCGACCCTGCCGAGCTGCTCCGTCGTCGTCCCGGTGCGGGACGACGCCCGCGAGCTCGAGGGCCTGCTGGCGGCCCTCAGGAGGCAGTCGCGGGCTCCGCTGGAGATCATCGTGGTCGACAACGGATCCCGGGACGACAGTGCGGAGGTGGCGCGGGCGGGAGGCTGCCGGGTCGTCGTGGAGGCGGAGCCCGGGATCCCGGCGGCCGCCGCGGCGGGATACGACGCCGCTCGGGGCGAGGTGATCCTGAGATGCGATGCGGACAGCCGACCCGCGCCCGGCTGGGTCGCCGCCCACCAGGACGCGCACGCCCGGCACGGCGCATCCAGTGTGATCGTCACGGGCCCGGCCCATTTCCGGATGCCCTGCCCGTTCGGGGCGGTGCTGGCGGCTCTCTATCTGGGCACGTACATGCTGACGATGAGTGCCGCCCTGGGGCATCTGCCCGCCTTCGGCACCACCATGTCCATGCGGAGGTCCTGGTGGTCCCGGGTGAGCGGGGGCGTCTCCCGCCGCTGCGACGTGCACGACGACATGGATCTGTCCTTCCAGGTCGGGCCCACCGAGCAGGTGCGGCTGTCCCTTGCGGCGCGGGTGGGGATGTCTCCGCGCGCTCTGCGGTTCCGTCGGGACGGCCGGTTGCGCTGGCAGCGGGCGATCAGCACCCTGCGGCGCAACTGGCGCCGACAGCGGCCCTGGGAGCGCTGGGCGGCGCGGCTCGCGCCGGCGACGGTCTCGCGACGGTGGCGGCGGGCGAACGGGGGCGCGGCGTGAGCGGTCCGGCGCCGCGTCGCGTCGTCCGGCTGCTCGCGCTGCTTCTGATGCGGTGGTCGGGGCTGGGCCTCGCCCTCGGGTTCGCCGCGTTCCAGATGTGGGTGGAGGTCGCGGTGGCGATGCTGGTCGCACTCGCCCAGGTGGTGGCCTGGCGCCACCGCCTGCCGATCTGCTGGGAGGCCGCGGTCTCGGCGGCCTGCATGATCGCCGCCGTGAGCTCGTTCCTCCTGCTCTTCGAGCGGTTCCCCTGGTGGGATATCCCGGTGCACGTCACCGTGACCGGGGTGCTGGCGGTCCTGGTCGCGCACGTGGTCCGCCGCGGGGTGCCCTCGCCCCGGGCCATCGTCGTGACCGGGGCCGTGCTGGCGGTGGTGTGGGAGCTGATGGAGTCCGCGGGGGCGCGCTGGGTGGACTCCTCCATCTATGTGGCACCGGCGGATACCGCGCTCGACATCGCCGCGGGCGTCACCGGCGCCGCGGCGGCGGCGCTGCTGTGGCATCGCACCGGTCGTGCCGAGCGACGACGCGCGCGGCCCGCCCGGTGAGCAGCTCCGCGCCTGCGCCCATCAGCGCATCAGCGCGATCACGATCAGCAGCTGGGTGAGCAGGAACCCCGTCACCAGGTTCAGCCACAGGAAGCGCCGCCAGCCGCGGTTCGCCTGTTCGGCCCGGTCGTCGCTGAGCGCGCGGAACGGCCAGATGCTCACGATGTAGGGCAGAGTCAGCAGCCCGGCGAGGGCGGCCGGCCACCCGGTCAGCAGCATCACCGCCCCGGCGGCGGCGTAGAGGACCAGCGACAGCCGCACCGTGCGCGCCGCACCGATCACCGTGGCGATCGAGCCGATTCCGGCGTCCCGGTCGGGCTGGACGTCCTGGACTGCGCCGAAGGCGTGCGAGGCCATCCCCCATAGGAAGAACGCCACCAGCGCCGCCGCTGCGGTCAGCCCCAGCGGGGCTCCGGCGAGGGCCAGCCCGAACGCGGCCGGGCCCATGAAGTGGGTGGAGGAGGTCACCGAGTCCAGCACCGGGCGCTCCTTGAGCCGCAGCCCCGGGGCGGAGTACCCGACCACGGCCGCGAGCACCACCAGCAGCACCAGTGCCGAGACCGCGCTGCCCATCGCCAGCAGCGCCACCGCGAAGGGCAGCGTCGTCAGCGCGGCCGACCACAGCGTGAGGCGGTGCATGCGCCGGTCCAGCACGATGCCCTCGACCCCGCCCTTGCGGGGATTGCGCAGATCGGATTCGTGGTCGAAGACGTCGTTGACCCCGTACATCAGCAGGTTGTACGGGACGAGGAAGAACAGCGTGCCCACCACCAGGGCGGCATCGACGCCGCCCCGGCCAGCAGGTAGGCGGCGGCGAAGGGATAGGCGGTGTTGACCCAGCTCAGCGGGCGCGAGGTGCCCAGCAGCTGGGCCGCCGCACGGGGTGCAGTGCTCACAGCGGTCATTCTTCCTCCTGCGGGGTCAGCAGCAGCCACAGCGAGGGCAGCAGCAGCCCGGCGGCCAGCGGCCAGGCCAGGTCCTCCAGCGGTGCCAGGCCGATCCTGATGCCCAGCAGGTCGCTCTCGGCGAAGCGGAACAGGTCCGCAGCGATCATCACCGTGTCGAACACGACGGTGAGCACCAGCAGCACCGCGATCGTCACCGCGGTGGTCAGCCACCAGCGGCGTCCGGGACGGCGCAGCACCGCGGCGAGCAGCAGCACCACGAGGGGCACCAGCAGGAACAGTCCGGCCAGGGCGGCGTAGCTCATCGTGCCTCCTCCCGGATGACGGAGCTCGTCCGGCGGCGGGCCCGCCTCAGCAGCAGGTCCACCAGCCCCCACAGCACCAGGGCGTGGTAGCTGAGGAAGGTGATGAACACCAGCTCCTCGAGGGGGAGCTCGCGGCCCAGCAGGATCCCGGTCATCCACGGGCTCGCCCCCATCCGGTAGTGGCCGGCGGCGATCGCGGCGAGGTCCCAGAGCAGGAACAGCCCGATCCCCGCCGCCAGCACGATCACCGCGCGCCGGGGCGCGCGCCACAGCACCAGGCGGAAGCGCCGATCCAGCAGGCCCATGCACACCAGCGGGATCAGCAGCGCGAGGAGGTACACCAGCGAGGTCATGCCTCCGCTCCGCTCTGGGCGGGGCGCGCCGATTCAGAGGCAGGCTCCGGCAGCGGGGAGGCGGAGTGGTCGCCGCGCAGTCGCTTGGCGACCAGCTCAGCGCTGATCAGACACATCGGCAGGCCGATCCCCGGGATCGTGCTGGAGCCCGCGTAGAGCAGGGAGTCGACCTTCCGCGAGGTGTTCCCGGCGCGCAGGAACGCGCTCTGGCGCAGGGTGTGCGCCGGGCCGAGCATGCCGCCCTTCCAGGTGCGCAGATCGGTGGCGAACTCCTCCGGGCCGACGGTGCGGCGCACCACCACTCGCTCGGCCAGGTCAGGGATCCCTGCCCAGGCGGCGATCTGTGCGAGGGCCTCGTCGGCGATCGCCTCGACCTCCGCCGATCCCGTCCCGTCGACCCCGCCGTGCCCCAGGCCGGGCTCGGCCGGCATCGGGACCAGCACGAACAGGTTCTCCTGCCCGGACGGGGCGACCGAGGGATCGGTCGCCGAGGGCCGGCACACGTAGAGCGAGGCCGGGGAGGGGACGCGCCCCTGGCGGATCGCCCCGAAGTTCTCGCCCCAGTCCCGGGTGAAGAACAGGCTGTGGTGGGCCAGCTGCGGCAGCGGCCCCTCCACCCCCAGCATGAGCAGCACGGCGCCCGGGCCGGAGGTGGCCCGCTCCCACCAGCGCTGCGGGTAGGTCTGCAGCGCCGGGGGCAGCATCGTGGTCTCCACGTGGTGGAGATCGGCGGTCGCGACGACCACGTCGGCGGGCAGCTCGTGCACGGTCCCGTCGGCCTCCTGGATCTCGACGCCGACCGCCCGGGGGCGGCGCCGGCCCGGCTGCGGGGTGGTGAGGATCCGCGTGGCGCGGGTGCCGGTGCGCAGGTGCACGCCCTCGCGCTCGGCGAGCCGGGCGATCACCTCGATCAGCCGGGCGAACCCGCCCTGGGGGTAGAGCACCCCACCGGTGAGGTCCATGGCGCTCATCAGGTGGTACATGCTCGGAGTGCGATCGGGGGAGGAGCCCAGGAACACGGCCGGGTAGCCGAGGATCTGGCGCAGCCGCGGGTCCTGGAACCGGCGGCCCACGAAGCGCTCGAGCGGCTCGAGGAGCAGCTGCAGCAGCTGCGGAGCCCGGGCGATCAGCGGCGCGGTCAGCAGCTCGCGGCGGCGGGTGAACGAGGAGTAGAGGAAGTGCTCCAGCGCCATCTCGTAGGTGTGCTGGGCGGAGTCGAGGTACTGGTCCAGGGCTCGCCCGGCGCCCGGCTCGATCGCCTCGAAGGCGGTCGCGTTCTTGGCCACGGAGGCGTGGACGTCCACCGGCTCCTGGTGGTCCTCGAAGAACACCCGGTAGCCGGGGTCCAGCCCCGCGAGGTCCAGCTGCTCGGCGGCGGAGGTGCCGAGCAGGCGGAAGAAGTGGTCGAACACCTCGGGCATCAGGTACCAGGAGGGGCCGGTGTCGAAGCGGAATCCGTCCTGCTCCCAGCTGCCGGCCCGGCCGCCGAGCTGCTCGCGCGCCTCGACCAGCTCCACCCGGCAGCCGTCGTGGGCCAGCAGCGCGGCGGTGGCGAGGCCGGAGATCCCGCCGCCGATCACCACGGCGGTCCGGACCGGGGCGCTCGAGCCCTGGGCCGTCGGGGTGGGGCGGGCGCTCATCGGCGGGCCCCGAGCACGGCACGGGCCATGATCACTGCTTTCTCGTGGTCGGGGACCCGCACCCGGGAGCGGCGGATCTGCTGGGCCGGGGTGGCGCGCAGCCGGCGCGAGAGAGCGCCGTAGAAGCCGTGGGCGGCGGCCACAGCGCGGCGGCTGGAGACGGGCAGGTGCGGTATCGCCGTCGCCGCATGGGCGAGGTCGGCATCGATGTCGTCGAGCAGGCGGTCGCGCTCGAGATCGCCGAAGTCCTCGACGTCCAGGCCCGGGAAGTAGGTGCGGCCCAGCTCGTCGTGGTCCTCGGCGAGGTCGCGCAGGAAGTTCACCTTCTGGAAGGCGGCGCCGAGGGCGCTCGCCGCCGGGGCGAGCCGCGCACAGGCGGCGTCGTCCCCGTCCAGGAAGACGCGCAGGCACATCAGCCCCACCACCTCGGCGGAGCCGTGCACGTACTCCGCCAGGCTCGCGTCGTCGTGCGCGGAGACGTCGAGGTCCGCGCGCATGGAGGCGAAGAAGGGGTCGATGAGGGCGGGGCCGATGCCGCAGCGTCGCGCGGTGAGGGCGAAGGCCTGCACCACGAGGTTGGTGGACCGGGCACCGGCGACGGCGCGCGCCGTCTCGGCGGCGAGGTCGTCCAGCAGCCGGGACCGCTCGGCGGCGGGGAACGTCGGGTCGGGGTCGTCGACCGTCTCGTCGGCGATGCGGACCAGGGCATAGATGCTGCGCACGTGGGTGCGCACCGGCTCGTCGAGCAGCCGGGTCGCCCAGCCGAAGGACGTGGAGTAGCCGGCGATCACGCAGCCGGCGCTGCGCTGGGCGACCCGGTCGTAGCGGGTGGTCGCGGCGTGTGCCGCGCTGCGCGCCGTCACCGGGCCCTCCCCGCCGTCGCCGGCGCCGTGCGCGTCGTGGCCGCGGCCCCGCGGCGGTGGGGCAGGACCCACTGCGCGGCGGCGGCGAGGGCGATCACGGCGGCGGCGACCCCGGCCGCGATCGCGACGGCAGGGGCGTGGGGCTCGTCCGTCGCGCGGCCGACGGCGATCCAGGCCAGCCCCCAGATCATCGCCAGCGGCGCGGCGACCGGGCGGCGACCGGCGACGGTCAGCGCGACACCGATCACCGCCACCACCGCGAGCACCGCTACGGCCAGCAGCGAGGGGACGCCGAAGCCCGAGAACCCGGCGCCCGTGAGTGCGGCGGCGATGTTCGCACAGGTCGCGACGCTGACCCAGCCGAGGTACAGCCCGAAGGTGCCGTCCACGACGATCCGCTCGAGCCCGCCGCCGGGCGGCACGGCCGTGAGGCGGCGGAAGAGATCCGCGAGAACCGCCAGCAGCAGCACGATCACCACCACGCTGAGCGCGACCCAGCCGGCCTGGATGGTGAGGATCCATGCGGCGTTCAGCAGCAGCGAGGCGATCGCCTGCGGGGCGATGCGGCGTGCATCGCGCCGGTCCCACCACTGCCACAGCGTGAAGGCACCGAGGCCGACATAGATGACCGACCAGATCATGAAGGCCGAACCGGCGGGGGCGAGGTGGGTGGCGTCGGCGGCGAGCAGACCACCGGCGGCCTCGTCGATCGGATCACCGCCGAAGGCGCCGACGCCGATCGCGGTGCCGACCATCGCCAGCAGGAAGCTCACGCTCACGGCGAGATGACGGACGAGGGGACGGGAGGAGCGGGTCATGCGGTCCCTCCGGGAGCATCGGGGTCGTCGGGCGAGCGGGAGACGCCGGACGTCGTGGCGGCGTCGTGGGGAGTCGGCCGGTCCCGGCCGTAGCCGGGCGCGGCGGTCTCCGCGGCGCGAGCGATGTTGCGCTGCATGCCGCCGAAGACGATCCCATGGAAGGGCCAGACGGCCCACCAGTAGAGGTCCCCGAGCAGCCCGCGGGGATGGTAGATCGCGCGCTGGTGGAGGATCGCGCGCCTGTCGTCGGTGGGTTCCACCGCCAGCTCGAGCCAGGCCTGTCCGGGCAGCCGCATCTCGGCGCGCAGGCGCAGCAGGCGACCGTCCTCGATGCGCTCGACCCGCCACCAGTCCAGCGCGTCGCCGACGACGAGCCGGTCGGGGTGGCGGCGGCCGCGCCGCAGCCCGGGCCCGCCGACGAAGCGGTCCATCAGCCCGCGCGCGATCCAGCCCAGGCGCCAGGAGTACCAGCCGCGCCGGCCGCCGATGCCCTCGATCACGTCCCACAGGGTCTCGGCGGAGGCGTCGACGCGGCGCTCGCGCTGGTCGCCGCGCACGATCCCGCCGGACCAGTCCGGATCCTCGGGCAGTGGGGCGGACGGCGCTCCGGCGGGTGTCGCGGAGTGCCAGGCGGTCGCGACGTCGAGCTCGCGGATGCGGGTCAGAGCCAGCTCGATCGCGCGATCCACCCCGGTCAGGCCTCCCTCGGGGGCGGGCACGAGATCGCGCAGATCGTGCTCTGCGGCCACGGACTCGTGGATGAGCGACTCGACCAGCGGGCGGGCGATCCCGGTGGGCACCGGGGTGACCAGACCGATCCAATGGCTGGCCAGGCGCGGGGTCAGCACCGGTACCGTCCGGATGGGCCGTCGGGGGAGGCCCGCGGCGCGGGCGTAGGCGTGCAGCAGCTCGGCGAAGGTCAGCACGTCCGGGCCGCCGACGTCGAAGGTGCGGTTCGGGGCGCCCTCGAGCCGGGCCGCCGCGACGAGATAGTGGAGCACGTCGCGCACGGCAGTCGGCTGGATCCGGTTGCGCACCCACTGCGGGGCGATCATCACCGGGAGCCGCTCGGCGAGGTGGCGCATGATCTCGAAGGAGGCGCTGCCGGAGCCGAGGATCACCGCCGCTCGCAGCACCACGGCAGGGACCGGGCCGGCCAGCATGATGTCCCCGACCTCCTTGCGGGAGGCCATGTGCGCCGAGAGCTCCACGCCCTCGGGGTGGATGCCGCCGAGGTAGACGATCCGCCGCACGTCGGCGCGCGCCGCGGCGTCGGCGAAGGACTGCGCGCCCTGCCGGTCGCGCTCGGCGAAGCTGCGGCCCCCGCCCATGGCGTGGATCAGGTAGTAGGCGACGTCGATCCCCTCGAGCGCGGCATCCAGGCTCGCCGGGTCTCCCACGTCGGCCTCGACCACCTCGACCTGGTCCCGCCAGGGACGGTCCTCGAGCCGGTCGGCGTGGCGCGCCATGGCGCGCACCCGCAGCCCGGCCTCCAGCAGGGCGGGGACCAGGCGGCCGCCGATGTAGCCGCTGGCACCGGTGACCAGGACCAGCGGGGCGTCGTCAGGGCGGGAAGCGGGACTGCTCATGCGGGGAGTCCTTGTTCTGAGCGGCGTTCTGCGCGGCGCCGGGCCGGCGCCGCGTCGGTGGGAACGGTCGTGGGCAGCGTGAGGTCCGCTGCACGGAGGATCTTCGCGGTCGCGAGGTCGAGCGAGACGGCGAGGTCCGGCGGCAGGTCGTGGCGCGCCGCCGCCTCCGCCGCGCTGGTCACGTGCCAGCGGGCGAGGTCCTCGACCCAGGCGCGCGAGCCGCCGGAGGTCAGCAGGTCCCTCGCCCGGCGGGCGTCCGCCTCGCCGAGGTCCTCGCGCCCCAGCAGCGGCTGCAGCGCGGACCAGGCATCGGTGGTCGAGGCGTGGGCGATGAGGGCGGTGCGCTTGCCCTCGCGCAGGTCGCCGAGTGCGCTCTTGCCGGTGCGGCTCTCGTCGCCGAACACGCCGAGCAGATCGTCGAACAGCTGGAAGCCGATGCCGAGCAGGCTGCCGATCTCGTCGAGGGCGGCGAGCACCTCGGGGGAGGCGTCGGCCAGGATCGCGCCGGCCCGCAGCGGCAGCTGGAAGGAGTACAGGGCGGTCTTCAGCTCGGCGACGGCGAGCGCCTCCCGCAGCACCACGGAGCCGTGCGCGGGCCCCAGCTGGAGGCGCACGTCGGCGAGCTCCCCGGCGGCTGTGGCGTGCAGGGTGCTCTCGAACAGGTCCAGCAGACGCTCGGTGACGGCGCTGGGGGCCTCGCAGCGGGCGATGGCCCGCATCGCCGCGATCAGCCCCAGGTCGCCGGCGAGGATGCCGGCCGCGTCGCCCAGCCGCTGCGCGTCGGCGGGGCCGGCGCCACGGCGTCGGGCGTCGGCGGCGATCCCTCCGGACAGGCTCGGCACACCGCGTCGGACCTGGTCGCCGTCGATCACGTCGTCCTGCACGACCAGGGCGGTGTGCAGCAGCTCGAGCGCCGCGGCCACCTGGACCGCGGCGGGCTCGCGAGTGCCTCCGAGCGCCCGGTGGGTGGACAGCAACAGGTTCGGGCGGAACCGCTTCCCGCCGTCGTTGGCCCGGGAGAAGGCCTCCCACAGATCGTGATGGTCGGGCAGGGGCAGGGCTCCGGGTCGGTGCGCACCGAGGGTCAGCAGACGCCGGATCTCGCCCTCGACGGCATGCAGGTGAGCGGCGGTCATGGAGTCCCCGCCGGGAACTGCTCGAGGACTCCGGTCAGCTGCGGGACCTGGGAGGCCGTCCATGGGCTGAGTATCCACGGTGAGAGCTCCACGAGCGAGGCCAGTTCGGCGGGGGAGACCCAGCGCAGGTCCATGACCTCCTCGGGGTTCGGCTCGGGCTCGCTCTCGGCAGCCGTGACGAAGACCGGGCAGATCTCGTTCTCGAGGATGCCGGAGGCGTCCACGGCGCGGTAGCGGAAATCGGGGAGCGCCTCCTGCGGGGCGGCCACGGCCATCCCCAGTTCGTGCCGGGCATGGCGGGTGATCGCCTCGGCGGACGTCTCGCCCTGCCGGGGGTGGCCGCAGAAGGAGTTGGTCCACACCCCGGGCCAGGTGCGCTTGGTCAGCGCGCGTCGGGTGAGCAGCACGCGACCGTCCTCACGCACCGCGTAGCAGGAGAAGGCCAGGTGGAGCGGGGTGTGTGGTGAGTGGACGGTGGAGCGCGGAGCCAGCCCGCGGGGGGACCCGTCGGCGTCCATGAGGATGACGTGGTCCTCCACGGCAGGCTGGGAAGGACGGGTGTCGGTCATGAGCACTCCTGGATGATCGTTAGCCTGTCTATGCAAATGGACTGTAGCATCCCGGCATGACCCAGCACACACGGCGTGAGGACGAGACCGAGGCGCAGCCGTACTGGTACGGCGATGCCGATTGCGCCGTCGAACTGCTCGCCGCGACCCGCCGCTTCCGCAGCGCGGACCACGAGATGCGCCGACGCATGAGCGCCGGCATGGACATGAACACGACGGACCTCGCGGCGCTGAGATGCGTCATCGCCCATGAGCTGGCCGACGACCCCATCACCCCGCTGCGGCTCGCTCAGCAGCTGGAGATCTCCGGCGCCTCCACGTCGAAGCTGCTCGACCGGCTCACGGCCTCCGGGCACCTCGAGCGAGCACCCCATCCCCATGACGGGCGCTCCCGGATCGTGGTGGCCACCGACCATGCGCACTCCCAGGTCAGGGAGCGGCTCAGCGGTATGCACGAGCAGATGCTCGAGATCGCCCGGGCTGTGCCCGCATCGGCCCGGCAAGCGGCGATCGACTTCCTGCTCGCGATGGCCGACCACCTCGAGACCGAGGCGCCGCCCCGGCAGCTCACCCCGCCCGAGGAATGAGGAGGGGCCCGCGGGAGCTGGGATACTGGAGCCCGCGGGCGAGAGCGTCCCGTCGTGAGCGGAGACCTCGGCGAGTGACCCCATCGCGACCCGAGGCGATCGTCGGGAAGAGACCCTGGAGGAGAACTCGATGGCGTTGATCCGCTGGGCCGAGCGCGGCACCGAGCACATCGCACGCTGGCACTCGGAGAACGGCGCCCCGCCGCCGACTCGGCTGGAGGCTGTGGGTGACGATCTCACCGCGGATACGGCACTGCGCCGTTTGCGCTCCGGGACCACGCTCCTGTGGCGGGGCGACTACCCAGGCGCCCGCCAGCTGCTGGCCGCCATCGGGCGCCGGATCGACCGACGCAGCCCGCCTCCCAGCAACGACATCGCGCAGCTCTTCAGGGACCATCGAGCGCAGCGGGCACAACGGGCCAGGCTGCTGGGCGGCGTCGTGGTGCTCCTCGACCCCGGTCACCACCTCGCCCTGCGCCGCGCTCCCGACGTCGCCGAGGCCTGCCGGGAGGCCTACGGGGACAGCCAGGAGCCGATGCTCGTCTCGCTCCCCGAGCTGCTCGGCGTGCTCAGCGCCCACCAGTGGCAGCTGAAGGGGGTGCCGATCCCTGCGCTCGGTGAACGCATCCATGCCCGATACGGGGTGTTCTCGCCGGTGCGCTCGGAATACGTGGACCTCGTCGCCGAGGCCCCGTTGCCGGAGGTGGACGGGGGTGCGGAGGTTTTCGATCTTGGCACCGGTACCGGCGTACTGGCCGCGGTCCTCGCCCGCCGCGGAGCGGCGCACGTGGCCGCCACGGACCTGAACCCCCGCGCCGTGGCGTGCGCGAGGGAGAACCTCCAGCGCCTGGGCCTGCAGGACCGGGTCACCGTCAACGAGGCCGACCTCTTCCCGCCCGGACGCGCCGACCTGGTGGTCTGCAACCCGCCCTGGCTGCCGGGCACGGCCACCTCGGCCCTGGAGCTGGGCGTCTACGACGAGTCCTCGAGCATGCTGCGCGGCCTCCTCGAAGGACTCGGAGACCATCTGCGCCCCGGTGGAGAGTGCTGGCTGATCCTCTCCGACCTCGCCGAGCATCTGCAGCTGCGCAGCCGGGACGAGCTGCGGCGCATGATCCGGGACGCCGGCCTCGAGGTCATCGACACCCTGTCCACAGCGCCCCGCCACCCCCGCGCGAAGGACCCTGCCGACCTCCTTCATGCCGCTCGGTCCCAGGAGGCGACCATGCTCTGGCGCCTGCGCCCGGCGGGCAGCCGGCCCTCCGCACGACGCTCCGGCGCCAGCGCGGCGACTACCGCCGAGTAGCCGTTGGCTGACCTCGACAGACGCCCGAAAAACACGGTGTGGTCGAGGCCACTCGCGAAAGGGGCGTTCTGGCTTGACGGGGGTGTGCGGGGCCCGTAATGTTTCTCCTCGTGCCCCGGACAACGGGAACGAGGAACGGCCAGCGAGCCGGACCGAGTTTCCTTCACTGGCCAGGCATGACTGGTCTTCCGAGAGGGGATCGCGGCGCGGATCACACCGCACGGATTTGACTCGGAGAACTGAGCCGCAGTAGGTTAGCGGAGTTGCCTCGGAGCGGATGGCCCGGAAGGGTCCGATGCACTGAGTGCGCGTGTTGCTTGATATCTCAATAGCGTGTCTGTTTATTGATGCCATTTAGTTTGAATGGCAATATTATACGGATGATACAGCAGTTTAATTTGCTGGTTGTTTGTTTATTTTGTCAGGATATTGTTTTTCATGTTTTTTCATGGAGAGTTTGATCCTGGCTCAGGACGAACGCTGGCGGCGTGCTTAACACATGCAAGTCGAACGATGATGACGGGGCTTGCCCTGTCTGATTAGTGGCGAACGGGTGAGTAACACGTGAGTAACCTGCCCTTCACTTCGGGATAACCTCGGGAAATCGTGGCTAATACCGGATATGAACTCTTGCCGCATGGTGGGGGTTGGAAAGATTTATCGGTGAAGGATGGACTCGCGGCCTATCAGTTTGTTGGTGAGGTAATGGCTCACCAAGGCGATGACGGGTAGCCGGCCTGAGAGGGCGACCGGCCACACTGGGACTGAGACACGGCCCAGACTCCTACGGGAGGCAGCAGTGGGGAATATTGCACAATGGGCGAAAGCCTGATGCAGCGACGCCGCGTGGGGGATGACGGCCTTCGGGTTGTAAACCCCTTTCAGTAGGGAAGAAGCGAAAGTGACGGTACCTGCAGAAGAAGCGCCGGCTAACTACGTGCCAGCAGCCGCGGTAATACGTAGGGCGCAAGCGTTGTCCGGAATTATTGGGCGTAAAGAGCTCGTAGGTGGCTTGTCGCGTCTGCCGTGAAACTCCGAGGCTCAACCTCGGGCGTGCGGTGGGTACGGGCAGGCTAGAGTGTGGTAGGGGAGACTGGAACTCCTGGTGTAGCGGTGAAATGCGCAGATATCAGGAAGAACACCGATGGCGAAGGCAGGTCTCTGGGCCATTACTGACACTGAGGAGCGAAAGCATGGGTAGCGAACAGGATTAGATACCCTGGTAGTCCATGCCGTAAACGTTGGGCACTAGATGTGGGGGACATTCCACGTTCTCCGCGTCGTAGCTAACGCATTAAGTGCCCCGCCTGGGGAGTACGGCCGCAAGGCTAAAACTCAAAGGAATTGACGGGGGCCCGCACAAGCGGCGGAGCATGCTGATTAATTCGATGCAACGCGAAGAACCTTACCAAGGCTTGACATGCACCGGACGATCCCAGAGATGGGGTTTTCTTCGGACTGGTGCACAGGTGGTGCATGGTTGTCGTCAGCTCGTGTCGTGAGATGTTGGGTTAAGTCCCGCAACGAGCGCAACCCTTGTTCTATGTTGCCAGCACGTGATGGTGGGGACTCATAGGAGACTGCCGGGGTCAACTCGGAGGAAGGTGGGGACGACGTCAAATCATCATGCCCCTTATGTCTTGGGCTTCAAGCATGCTACAATGGTCGGTACAATGGGTTGCGAAACTGTGAGGTGGAGCGAATCCCAAAAAGCCGGCCTCAGTTCGGATTGGGGTCTGCAACTCGACCCCATGAAGTCGGAGTCGCTAGTAATCGCAGATCAGCAACGCTGCGGTGAATACGTTCCCGGGCCTTGTACACACCGCCCGTCAAGTCACGAAAGTCGGTAACACCCGAAGCCAGTGGCCCATCCTTGTGAGGGAGCTGTCGAAGGTGGGATCGGTGATTGGGACTAAGTCGTAACAAGGTAGCCGTACCGGAAGGTGCGGCTGGATCACCTCCTTTCTAAGGAGCATCACCAATTATGGTGGCCATTTTCTCACCCGAGTGTGGTGGGGGTGGTTGCTCAAGGGTGGAACATCAATGAATGGGCACTTCGCTTGCCAGCGTTGTCTTCTAGTACGGCTCACTTCTGTGGGTGTGGAACGGGGATTGCTGGTGGGTTTGAGGTGGAGACACGCTATTGGGTTGTGAGGCTGCACGCAGCTCCCTTATCCTGGTCGCTTCTGGTGGCTGGGGTTTTGTGGGGTGTGTGGCTGGTCCTCCCTTGCATTGCTTCCTGTTTTTGGGGTGGTGTGGGTGTGGGGTTGTTTCTTGAGAACTGCATAGTGGACGCGAGCATCTTGTAAGCAATTTTTAATGCGCAAAGAGTCTTTGTGTTGCCGTAAGTTTTAAAGGGCGCACGGTGGATGCCTTGGCAAGAGGAGCCGACGAAGGACGTGGGAGTCTGCGTTAAGCCTCGGGGAGTTGACAACCAAACTGTGATCCGAGGATGTCCGAATGGGGAAACCCACCACGAGTCATGTCGTGGTACCCGCTGCTGAATGTATAGGCAGTGTGGAGGGAACGCGGGGAAGTGAAACATCTCAGTACCCGCAGGAAGAGAAAACAATAGTGATTCCGTAAGTAGTGGCGAGCGAAAGCGGAGGAGGCTAAACCTGGTCTGTGTGATACCCGGCAGGGGTTGCAGGTTGGGGGTTGTGGGACGTATCTGGATCGTCTGCCGGCGGTCCGACGTGTACGTGCAGTGGTAGTCGAAGTCGTGTTGAGTGCGACGGCGTAGAGGGTGTGACCCCCGTAGACGAAACTTCTGCATGGCGTGATGCTGTTCCCGAGTAGCACCGGGCCCGTGAAATCCGGTGTGAATCTGCCAGGACCACCTGGTAAGCCTGAATACTACCTCTTGACCGATAGCGGACAAGTACCGTGAGGGAAAGGTGAAAAGCACCCCGGGAGGGGAGTGAAATAGTACCTGAAACCGTGCGCTTACAATCCGTCGGAGCCTTTAGGGGTGACGGCGTGCCTTTTGAAGAATGAGCCTGCGAGTTAGTGGTCGGTGGCGAGGTTAACCCGTGTGGGGTAGCCGTAGCGAAAGCGAGTCTGAACGGGGCGTTCAGTCGCCGGCTCTAGACCCGAAGCGAAGTGATCTATCCATGGGCAGTGTGAAGCGCGGGTAAGACCGCGTGGAGGCGCGAACCCACTTCAGTTGAAAATGGAGGGGATGACCTGTGGATAGGGGTGAAAGGCCAATCAAACTTCGTGATAGCTGGTTCTCCCCGAAATGCATTTAGGTGCAGCGTTGCGTGTTTCGTACCGGAGGTAGAGCACTGGATAGGCGATGGGCCCCACCGGGTTACTGACCTTAGCCAAACTCCGAATGCCGGTACGTGAGAGCGCAGCAGTGAGACTGTGGGGGATAAGCTTCATAGTCGAGAGGGAAACAGCCCAGAACATCAGCTAAGGCCCCTAAGCGTGTGCTAAGTGGAAAAGGATGTGGAGTTGCTGAGACAACCAGGAGGTTGGCTTAGAAGCAGCCACCCTTGAAAGAGTGCGTAATAGCTCACTGGTCAAGTGATTCTGCGCCGACAATTTAGCGGGGCTCAAGCACACCGCCGAAGCTGTGTCACTCAGACCTTGTGTCTGGGTGGGTAGGGGAGCGTCGTACAGCCAGCGAAGCCGCGGGGGAACCCAGTGGTGGAGGCTGTACGAGTGAGAATGCAGGCATGAGTAGCGAAAGACGGGTGAGAAACCCGTCCGCCGATTGATCAAGGGTTCCAGGGCCAGGTTTATCCGCCCTGGGTTAGTCGGGACCTAAGGCGAGGCCGACAGGCGTAGTCGATGGACATCGGGTTGATATTCCCGAACCGATCGTAGGAGGACCCATACCGAGGCAGTCGATGCTAACCACCCGAGCTGTTCCCATACCCTTCGGGGTGTGGAGAGTGGTGAGGCTGGGAACCAAGGTTGTAGTAGGTCAGCGCGAGGGATGACGCAGAGAGGTAGCTTCCGCGGACTTAATGGAATAGTCCGTCTAAGCGTGCAGCCCGGCCCCGGGTAATGCTGGGGCCATGAGGGTGAGACGTGATGGGGATCCCGTATGGGCGTAGGTGAGTGATCCTGTACTGCCAAGAAAAGTTCCGGCGTGACGAATACGGTCGCCCGTACCCTAAACCGACTCAGGTGATCAGGTAGAGAATACCGAGGCGTTCGAGAGAATCGTGGTTAAGGAACTCGGCAAAATGCCCCCGTAACTTCGGGAGAAGGGGGGCCCGAACCGTGAGAGCGGTGAGGGCCGCAGAGACCAGGGAGAAGCGACTGTTTACTAAAAACACAGGTCCGTGCGAAGTCGTAAGACGCTGTATACGGACTGACGCCTGCCCGGTGCTGGAAGGTTAAGAGGACCGGTTAGAGCTCTTCGGAGTTCGAAGCTGAGAATTTAAGCCCCAGTAAACGGCGGTGGTAACTATAACCATCCTAAGGTAGCGAAATTCCTTGTCGGGTAAGTTCCGACCTGCACGAATGGCGTAACGACTTCTCCACTGTCTCAACCGCGAACTCGGCGAAATTGCATTACGAGTAAAGATGCTCGTTACGCGCAGCAGGACGGAAAGACCCCGGGACCTTTACTATAGTTTGATATTGGTGTTCGGGACGGCTTGTGTAGGATAGGTGGGAGACTGGGAAGCATTCACGCTAGTGGGTGTGGAGTCATTGTTGAAATACCACTCTGGTCGTTCTGGATTCCTAACCTCGGTCCGTGATCCGGATCAGGGACAGTGTCTGATGGGTAGTTTAACTGGGGCGGTTGCCTCCTAAAGAGTAACGGAGGCGCTCAAAGGTTCCCTCAGCCTGGTTGGCAATCAGGTGTTGAGTGTAAGTGCACAAGGGAGCTTGACTGCGAGACAGACATGTCGGGCAGGTGCGAAAGCAGGAACTAGTGATCCGGCACTCCATTGTGGAATGGGTGTCGCTCAACGGATAAAAGGTACCCCGGGGATAACAGGCTGATCTTGCCCAAGAGCTCATATCGACGGCATGGTTTGGCACCTCGATGTCGGCTCGTCGCATCCTGGGGCTGGAGTTGGTCCCAAGGGTTAGGCTGTTCGCCTATTAAAGCGGTACGCGAGCTGGGTTTAGAACGTCGTGAGACAGTTCGGTCCCTATCCGCTGCGCGCGTTGGATATTTGAGAAGTCCTGTCCCTAGTACGAGAGGACCGGGATGGACTGACCTCTGGTGTGCCAGTTGTTCTGCCAAGGGCATGGCTGGTTGGCTACGTCGGGAAGGGATAACCGCTGAAAGCATCTAAGCGGGAAGCCTGCTTCGAGATGAGATATCCATACACCCTTTGGGTGTGAGAGGCCCCCAGTAGATGACTGGGTTGATAGGCCAGGTGTGGAAGCACAGCAATGTGTGGAGCTGACTGGTACTAATGGCTGATGACTTACAACAACATTTCTTTGTGTTGGTTGTTTGCTGTGTGTGTTTGCGTCCACTGTGCGGTTCTCGGGGAACAACCCTGACAGTCCGGGCTTTGTTGCTCGGGGTGTGGGGTCTGGTTGTCTCATTGTGTTACGGCGGTCATAGCGTCGAGGAAACGCCCGGTTCCATTCCGAACCCGGAAGCTAAGCTCGATTGCGCCGATGGTACTGCACTCGGGAGGGTGTGGGAGAGTAGGTCGCCGCCGGACATCTTCATTGGGAGTGGAGGAGTGCTGGAACCCCTGTTTTGGGTGTTCGCCTCCTCCACTCCCTTTTTTCATGCCCGAAATCAGTCACGCCGGCCCGCCGGCGTCGCCGGCCTGCGGCGGTGTCGCAGCGGTCAGCCGGCTGCGGGTGAGCGCTATCGCCGGTGAGTCGCGTTCAGGCCTGCGCCACCCATTCCAGGAAGTCCTCCGCGGCGATCACGGGCTTGCCCCACTTGACCGCGTTCTTCGTCTTGTTCGACTGGGTGCCGCGTTCAGCCACGACCAGCACGTCGGTCTTCGTCTTGGTGACCGTGGCGACGGCTCGGAGCCCGTGCTCCTGGGCGAGGGTCTCCATGCGCTCCCGGCCCACGGCGCCGTGTGTCGGCGAGACCACCTCACCGGTGAAGCACACCCGCGCCCCGGGCACCAGCACCTCATCGAGGGTGCTCTGCTGCTCGAGCACGAAGTCTGTGGGGAGCACACTGATCCCGAAATGATGCTCCACCGCCCGCAGGCGGTCCACCACGGTCTTGTCCGGGTGCAGCACCCGCTGCCACGCCGTCTCCAGCTCTGCAGCGAGTGCCTGGGCAGCATCATCCTCAGCGGTGAGGTTCCCGCCGACCACGAAGCCGTCCGGGCTGTCGGTACCGGCGTCCCCGGTGCTCCGTGCCAGCAGGTAGCCACGCCCGCGCAGCAGCTGGGGGAACGCCGTCCCGGCGCTGTCGGGCATCATCTCCTGTGATCGCAGGTGCTGAACGGCCGTGGCCACGGTGCGGGCGCGCTCGAGCGCGCTCGCAGCGCGCAGGCCGGTGCGCTCGGCGGGGGAGAGGGTAGTGGTGGGCAGCTCGATCCCGAGCGGCATCTGCTCCACGATCCCGTTGCGCTTGAGCTCGAAGTCGATCCACGCCAGCTGCTGGTCGATCCGTACGCCGATCGGGACCCGCCCAGCCAGCAGCGGGGACAGTGCTCGCCAGGCCTCGGCCAGCAGCGGCGCCAGCTGCACGTCCCGGGTGGTGATCCCGAAGTCGGTGCGTGCGGTGAACAGGTCACTGGTGGGGTTGATGACGGTGGTCGCCTCATCCCCCTCATCGGTGACCACCGCGATCTCGACCGGTCGGGCGCGGTAGCGGTCCCCGTCATTGCCGACGGTGAGGGCGGCCAGGTACACCTCGCCGAGCTCGCCGGCCGGCGCGGCGTGAGCGGCGAGGAAGCGGCGCACTCGCGTATCGGATTTCAGATCCCGCGGCAGAACATCCCGCTTCAGCACCAGCCCCTCCAGGCTCGTGCAGCGCGACAGGGCCACGTACAGCTGACCGTTGGCGAAGGTGCCACCGGTGAGGTCCACGACCACCCGGTCCAGGGTCTGCCCCTGGGACTTGTGGATGGTGATCGCCCAGGCCAGCTTCATCGGCAGCTGGGTGAAGGTGCCGACCACCTCATGCACCAGGGAGCCGCCCTGCACCGCGGGACGGGTGATGTCCCAGGTGTGCTCCGGCACCTCGACCGTGCGGCCATCGCGCAGCTGGATCGTGACCAGCGGGCCGTCGGCCTTCGCGGTGTCCTCGGTGAGAGCGGTGATCCGCCCCAGGGTGCCGTTGACCCAACGGTCCGCGGGGTCGTTGGTCAGCAGCATGACCTGGGCGCCGACCGCCAGGCGCAGCGAGTCGTCGGTGGGGTGCTCGAAACCGTCGGTCTGCCCGCGGATCGTGGCGGTGAAGGACCGGGCAGGATCCGGCAGGCGCTCGAGCTGCTGCCGGTTGCGGGCACCGACGATCCGGTTCGTGGTCGCCAGCGTCAGCCAGAACTCCTCCAGCGGGGGGTCGAATTCCGGGTCCGTGCGCCGGTTCAGCTCATAGCGGGCATCCTCGAGCAGGGCGCCCTCCCGCACGGCGTTCAGCAGATCCACCAGACGGTCATCCCCCTGCTGGCGGAACACCGTGCTGAGCTCGACCACGGGGAAGGTGTCACGGTCGAAGGAACGGGCGGAGAAGAAGAACGGGGTGCCGAAGCGCTCCTCGATGAACCCGGCCTCCGCATCCGTGACCACCGGCGGCAGCTGGTAGAGGTCCCCGACCAGCACCAGCTGCACCCCGCCGAAGGGCGTGCCGGGCTTCGGGCCGAAGCGCTCCAGCGCCGCGGTCAGCGCATCGAAGAGATCCGCCCGCACCATCGAGGCCTCGTCGACGATCAGGGTGTCAAGCTCTGCGAGCGCTGTGGCGAAACGACCCGGGTAGTAGCCGCCCCCGCGCACCAGCTCCTCGCTGACCCCGAGCGGGAAGGAGAACAGGCGGTGGATCGTGTACCCGTCCACGTTCAGCGCTGCGATCCCGGTGGGGGCGACCGTGATCGCGGAACGCTCGGTGGTCTCCAAGAAGTGGCGGATCAGCGTGGACTTGCCGGTCCCCGCCCGGCCGGTGAGGAAGAGGTGGTCCCCGGCGTGCAGGTGGTCCAGGGCGTCCTGGAACTCGTCGGTGAGGGTCAGGGTGGGGGCCATGACGCCATTGTCCCGGATCGGCACCGGGCGAGAAGCCTGCGAGCCCGGTCTCCGGGATCCGAGGCGCACCGCCGGTCTGCGTCCTCACCCCGCCCGCACCCAGCCCATCGAATACACCCACGCCAGCACGCGCCGCAACGGCGAGCGCAGCAGCCCTCGCACCGCCAGGCTGCGCAGCATCGACGCTCTCGGCCCGGCTGGCCGGCCGAGCACGGTGTTCGCCCCGGCGACCGCCCCGGCGAGCCGGGCCCGGCGCCGGATCCGTCGCTCCGCCCGGCGCCAGGCGGGATCCGCGGACAGCGCACCGGTCCCCTCCCCGGTGGTGCCCCGCGCCAGCAGCGGGGCGAGGTCGAGGGCATCCAGCCAGGCCAGCGTGATGCCCTGCCCGCCGATCGGGCTGACCTCGTGTGCGGCATCGCCCAGCAGCACGCAGTGCCGGGACAGCAGGCGCCGCGCCGTGCGCCGGCGCACCGTGAAGGCGCTGAGCATGGTGATCGTCGCCGGGTCCAGGACGGTGCCGGTGCGTTCGCGGACCAGGGCGACCAGCCGGGCCGGCGAGGGATCGGCGCCGGTCCTCCCCGTGTGCACGACCCAGCGCCGCTGGTCGCCGGGCAGCGGGAAGGACTCCACGACCCCGCCAGGCTCGAGATGCACGACCGCCGCGCGCCCGCCGCCCGCCCCGGCGGGATCGGAGAGGTCGCCCATCAGGTAGGTATCGGGATAGTCCCGCCCGGCGGTGGTGATCCCGAGCAGTGCGCGCACCCGGGAGCGGGAGCCGTCGGCGCCGACGACCAGGCCCGCCCGCAGTTGGAGGGTGTCGCTGCCTCCGCCGCTGTCTCGCGCGGTCAGCGCGACCGTGCGCGCGGATTCCTGCAGGTCCGTCAGCTGCCAGCCCCGGCGCAGCGCCGAGGGGGCGAGCGCCGCGAGTCGCCGGGCCAGCAGATCCTCGGTGAGGGTCTGGGGCAGGGCGAGCACGTAGGGATGGCGCGGATCGGCCCGGGCGAAGTCCACCGAGCCCAGCTCCCGGTCCCGGCACCGCGCCCGGCCGACGCGGATCCGCTCGCCGAGGGCGACCGCCTCTCGCTCCAGGCCGATCTCGGCGAGGGCGCGCAGCGCCGGCGGGTGCAGGCCGATCGCGCGTGAGCTGACCGGGGCCTCGGTGCGTCGCTCCAGCACGCGCACCTCCACTCCGCGCCGGGCGAGCAGGCAGGCCAGCAGCAGACCCGTCGGCCCGGCCCCGACGATCAGCACGGCGCACTCGTCCTGCTCGACGGGGACCGTCATCGCCGCGCCGGGGCGAGTGCGTCGTGCAGGAGCAGCAGTCGGAAGCGTCCCGGCGTGCTCACCGTCCAGTCGGACGGGACCCGGGCGCGCAGCTCGGGTGCGATATAGCTGCGGCGGATCGAGGTGAGGCCGTCCTCGCGGATGAAGGTGCCGGGGAACAGCGGCCAGGTGGCCACGGAGAACAGGGCGTAGGCGAGCCGGCCGCGCCGGATGTCGCTGTGCACCACGGCTCGGTGGGCGAGGCGGGCGGAGTCCTCGAGCAGGCCGTCCAGCTGTTCCTGGCTGAGGTGATGGAGCAGATGGTTGGAGACCACCAGGTCGAACTGCTCGCCGCCGGTCACCAGCTCGCTGGACAGGGCCCGACGGAACTGCACCCCGGCGACGGGAGGCCGGCGCCGAGCCCAGTCATGGGCCCGCGGATCGGGATCGATGCCGGTCACGCGCAGGTCGTAGCCGTCCCGGCGCGCCCAGCGGGCCAGGGCCCGGGCCACGTCCCCACCGCCGCAGCCGACGTCCAGCAACGTCGTCGGCCCGTCGGCGCGCAGGTGTGGCCTCAGGTGACGGCGATAGGCGAGGCGCCAGCCGGCAACAGCCGCGTTGACCAGGCGGAAGGACGCGTAGGTGCGGGCGAGTCGGCGCGGATCGCAGTGTGGATCGTCCATCCGCTCCCGCGCGTGCTCGTCCCGCACCAGGAGGGAGGGCAGGGTCACGGCTCGGGTGTGCCGACGGCGGTCAGCAGCGCTGTCTCCACCGTCAGCCCCGGCCCGAAGGCCATCGCGCACACGCGCTCCCGTCGGCCCGCGGTCGCCGAGCGCAGGATCCGCTGGAGCACGAACATCACGGTCGCACTGGACATGTTGCCGAAGTCGCGCAGGGTCTCCCGGGCGGGGACGAGCTGGGACTCGGTGAGGTCGAGCTTGGCCTCGACCTTGTCCAGGATGCTGCGTCCGCCGGGATGGATCGCCCAGTGCTCGATGTCGCGGTGGGGCAGCTCCGTGAGCTCGGGCTCATGCGCGAACAGGGGAACGAGAGCACCGGTGATGTGCTCGTCGATGATGTGGGGGACGTAGGTGCCCAGCACCATCTCGAAGCCGTGGTCGCCGATGCGCCAAGCCATCGATTCCTCGCCCACGGGAGTCAGCACCGTCTCGAAATGGTCCAGCTCCAGCACCGGGGTGCTCGCGGGCAGGTCCTTCCCGGTGATGATCGCGGCGGCGCCGCCATCGGCGAACAGGGAGGAGCCGACGATGGTGTCGGGATCGTTCGAGGGGCGCACGTGCAGGGTGCAGAGCTCGACGGTGGCCATCAGCACCACGGCGTCCGGATCAGCACGACAGATCGTCTGGGCCTGGCGAAGGGCCGGCAGCGCCGCATAGCAGCCCATGAACCCCAGGTGGTACCGCTGCACGGAAGAGTTCAGCCCGAGGGCGCGGACGATCCGGTAGTCGGGACCGGGGGCGAAGAAACCCGTGCAGGAGACGGTGATGACGTGGGTGACGTCCGCGGCGGAGATCCCCTCGGCGGCCTCGAGCGCCGCGGCCGCGACCCGGGTGTACAGCGCGGTGGCCTCCCGCTCGTAGACCTGGTTGCGGGCACCGGTGGGCGGGTGCAGGAACCGTCCGGTCCCGGCCTCGAAGAACACGGGCTCCTCGCCGTCGGCCACCCCGTGCCATTCGGACAGAGCGCTGAAGCGGCGCTCGATGCCGGAGACGTTGAAGGACGTGCTGATCAGGCGCTTCCCGAGGCGGGTGAGGTCCGGCTGCGCGGCGAGCGCGTCACGCACCTCGGACTGGCGGAGCTCGGTGGCGGGGACAGCGGTCTCGAGCGATCGCATGGTGACGCTCATGGGTCCTCCTTCGCGTCGGCACGGTGCCGTGTTTCACAACGTACGCGGGCGGGGACCTCCCAGCAATGCGACGACCGGTCGGCCGCCCGCCCGTCCACGGGGTCCGGTGAGGCGGTGCGTCCCGCGGCGGGTTCAGTCCCGCACGCGGGCCACCAGGTCGATCTCCACCAGGATGCCGGCCAGCTGTGAGCCGACGGTGGTGCGCGCCGGGAACGGTGCGGAGAAGAACTCGCGGTAGGCCTCGTTGAACTCCTGGAAATCGGTGAGGTCGGCGAGATGCACGGTGGTCTTCAGCGCATCGTCGAGGGTGGCGCCGTGCTCGGCGAGCACCGCCTGGAGGTTCCGCAGCACCTGGCGGGTCTGTTCGGCCACGCTCGCGGGGATCTCACCGGTGGCCGGATCCTGCGGCCCGAAACCGGCGGTGAACAGCAGGTCGCCGCTCACGATCGCCTGGCTGTAGGGGCCAGCGGGCTGCGGGGCGCGGTCGGTGCGGAGGGCTTCCTTGGGGGTCATGGGTCTCCCTGATGTGGTGAGCGGTTCTGCAGGGCAGCAGGGTCGGGACCCTGCGGGGCCGACGGGGCGGAGCTGGCGCCGCCGTCGGGGTCTGGGACGGAGCCGGGATCCGGGGCGGCGGCGGGATCTGGGGCGGCGCCCTGGCCGGAGGGGGTCCAGGTACCGCCGCGAGTCGGGGCGGCGCGCAGACCACGGCCGGGCAGCTCGCCGGTGAGTCGGCCCCCTTCCAGCACGGGCCGACCGGCGACGAGCACGTCGTCGATGCCGACCGCGAGCGCCAACGGGTCCGCATAGGTGGCGCGGTCCCGCACGGCGTCGGGATCCACGAGCAGGAGATCGGCGATCCAGCCGGGGGCGACCCGGCCCCGCTCGCCGAGGTGGAAGCGTTCGGCCGCGCCGGCGGAGAGGTGCTGCGCTGCCCGGGCCCAGTCGAGGAAGCCGTGCTCGCGCACATAGGTGCCGAGATAGGAGGCGAAGGTACCGCGGGCCCGGGGATGCGGGTGGGCGCCGATGAAGATCCCGTCGGACCCTCCGAGATGGTGCGGGTGGGCGAGCAGACGGCCCAGGTCCTCCACCGGGCGCTGGTCGCGCACCGCCATCACCACGTTCACCTCGAGCGCGCAGGCGGCCAGCAGATCCAGCGCGGCCTCGATCGGATCGGTCCCGCGGCGCACGGCGACCTCGGCGAGGGTGAGGCCATGCGCCCAGGCCAGATCCGCGGCGGCGAGGTGGGCGAGGGTGATCAGCTCCGGCCACTCGGGGCCGAGGCTCGGGTGCTCATCCACCCCGGGGAACCAATCGCGGCGCAGCCGTTCACGCTGGTCGGGATCCTGCAGCAGGGCGACGGCCGCCGCCGGAGCCATCGCACTGAACGCCGGCGGCAGCAGCGTCATGCCCAGCAGCGAGCAGCCCCGCGTGTACGGGTAGGCGTCGAAGCTCGCGTCCACCTCCATCTCCGCGAGCCGGGTCATCAGCCGCTCGGCCTCCGCAGCGGGGGTATGGAAGTGGGAGATGTGGATCGGCACCCCGGCGGCGAGACCGATCCGGGCCGCCTCCTCGATCCCCACCTGTGAGTTGTCCTCGTAGCCGCCGCGCATATGCGTCACGTACGGCAAAGAGGTGGCGGCGAGCGGTTGGCACAGGGCCGCGATCTCGTCGGGGCCCGCGAACAGGCCCGGGGTGTAGTCCAGCCCGGTCGAGAGCCCCACCGCCCCGTCGGCCACCGCCTGTGCGACCAGCGCCGTCATCTCTTCCTGCTCGGCGGGGCCGGCCGCCCCGTCGGCGCCGCCCATCACCTGGTGGCGCACGGTGCCGGCCGGCACCAGGTAGGCGATGTTCACCGGCACTGCACCGTCATAGGTGGCCAGCAGATCCGCCACCGAGCCGCCGCGGAAGCGGGGATGGGGGCCGTTGATCGCCGCGAAGTACTCGCTCGCCCAGGCGCCGTCGCCGGGGGCGTAGGAGACCCCGTCCTGCCCACCGATCACGCTGGTCACGCCCTGGCGCAGGAGCGCCAGCTGCACCTCGGGCGCGAACACTGCACCCTCGGCGTGGGAGTGGGCGTCGATGAATCCGGGCATGACCAGGCGGCCCTCGGCCTCCAGCACCCGGGCGCCCCGGGCGCGGGAGGGATCGATCCGGCCGACGCCGGTGATCCGCTCATCCTCGATGAGCACGTCAGCGGGCTCGACGCCGCTGGATGCGACGACCCGGCCGCCGCGGATCAGCACTGTGCTCGTCGGCTGTGCGCTGCCCGGCTGTGCGCTCATCGGTGGGACCTCGCTCGCGCGCTCAGAAGAACGTCTCCACGGCCTCGCGCACCGTGCCGGTCGCGGGGTCGACCACCGGGATCAGCCGCCACTTGTCGAAGGCGGTGCATGGATGGGACAGCCCGAGCGTGACCACGTCCCCGATCACGAGCTCTGTCGCACCGGTGAAGTGGAGGAAGGCGTGCTGATCGTTCAGGGCCGTGATCTCCCCGTCCAGTGGGCGCTCGGGCCCGCCGAGAACGGTGGCGACGCCGAGCGGGATGGGCAGGCCCTCGTCGTAGGGCACATCCCGCTTGCCGGCGTCCAGCAGGGCGAGACCGGGCTCGGGCAGCGAGACCACCCGGGCGTGGGCGCGCATCCCCGGCAGCAGCGCCTCCTCCTCGGCGACGCCGCGGGCGGTGTCCAGTGGAGAGATTCCGCGGTAGAAGCCGGAGTCGTGGACGATGTACGCACCCGAGCGGAGGATCCTGCGAATGCCCACCAGCGGTGCGAAGGCCGCGGCCACCAGGTCGAAGTAGGCGCTGCCGCCCGCGCTCACCCAGGGGGTCCCCGCGATCAGCGGGCGCAGCGTCTCCGCGAGGGCGGCGAGGCGCTCGCAATAAGCGGAGACCGCGGTCAGGGACGCGGGGGAGCGGTCATGGGCCAGCGCCCCCTCATACCCGGCCGCGCCCACCAGGTGCAGCACCGTCGAGGCGGCGACGCGCTCGCCGATCTCGCGGGCCGTCGCCTCATCGCGCGCCCCGGTGCGGGCCCCATCGGCCCCGAGCTCCACCAGCACCCCGAGGGACGAACCGGCCGGCAGCTCCCGCTCGAGCAGCTCGACCGTGGCGAGGCTGTCCACCCAGCACACCAGCACCTGCTCGGGATGTGCGGCCAGGTGCGCGGCGAGCCGGCGCAGCAGCGCGGGATCGGTGCAGGTGTTGGCCAGCTGCACCGTCGCCACGCCCGCGCGCAGCGCGATATCCGCCTGCCACCCGGTGGCGACCGTGATCCCGGTGCAGCCCGCCGCCAGCTGCCGGGCCCACAGCGCCGGCGCCATGGTGGTCTTCCCATGCGGCATCAGCTCGAGACCCCGGTCCCGCGTCCAGCGTTCCATGACTCGCAGATTGTGCGCGATCGCCGACTCGTCGAGCACCAGCAGCGGGGTGGAGAAGGTGCTGAGCAGTGCCTCCAGCGCGGTGATCGGAGCACCGACCAGCTCGGCCGGGAAGGACTTGTCGTGCAGCTGGACGGTGCGCCCGACCGTGCGCTCGACGGCGGGCGGGACGTGCTCGGGCATCGATGGCCTCGCTCGGCTCGGGGAAGAGACGGCTGTCAGTCTCTGTGGCCTGGTGGAGAAGTTCAAGCCGCGTGCACATCGGGAGACGGGGAGGCCGCCTCTGGGGCGACCCGTCCCGGCGCCGGCCGGAGACGACTACCGGTCGGGGAGCGGCTCTGCGAACTCAGCGATGAGTTCAGTGACCTGGGCGGTCATCTCCCGGTCGCCGATGCGGGCGGTGCCGCCGCCGTTCTGCTCCCCGTAGTCGCCGAAGCTCGCGTGCGCGGCACCCTGGATCTCGACCAGCCGGGCGTCCTCCGGGAGCAGGTCACGGGCCTCGTCGATCTTCTCCGGGGTGGACAGGCCGTCCTCGCTGCCCGCGAGGCTGAGCACCGGGAGCTGTGTGGAGGAGAGATCGTTCGCGCAGTAGGAGGCGAACAGCACCAGAGCGTCGGCGTCCTCGGCGAGCTGGCAGGCTCGCACCCCGCCCAGGGAGTGCCCGCCCACCATCCACACCTGCACCTCGCCGGCGAGGGAGGTGAAGGTGTCCAGGTCGCGCCGGTCCAACAGCGCCAGATTCAGGTGCGGCTTCACGATCACCGCGGTGATCTCGTGCTCGGCGGTGAGGTCAGCCAGTCGGGCGACGTAGGCGGCCGGCTCGACCTTCGCGCCCGGATAGAACACGAGCCCCGTCCCTGAGGCCTCCGGGTTCTCGGGGCTCACCACGATCGCAGTCGCGTCCTCCTCCACCGTGACCCCGGGACGGGCTTGCACGGCGTCCAGCGGTGCCTGCTCCGCCGCCATCACCCCGATCTTCGCCCAGGCGACCACCCCGATCACGGCCACGAGCACGAGCGCCAGCATCACGAGCAGCAGGCGCATGCCCCAGTGGGAGACGGAGCGGGCGGAGATCATGCCGAGACCTTAGTCGGCGCAGGCGGCGTTCATCGGACTCATCGACCTGGTGGCGGATCTCGTCACCGCCGTCCCACCGCAGGACTGGGAGGTGGTGCGGGAGAAGGCACGGGCACGCAATGCCAGGCGGTTCCCACAAAGCGCCGTGTCCTGAGCCCAGCCCCGCAGCTCACCGCCCGCCGAAGTCCGGTGCCCGCTTCTCGAGGAACGCCGCAGTGCCCTCCGCCTTGTCCTCGGTCGTGAACAGCAGCGTCTGCGCCAGCTGCTCCAGCAGCAGCCCGGTGCGCTGGTCGGTGTCGTGGCCCGGGGCGATGACCATCTTGGCGAGCCGTATTGCGAGCGGGCCCTTGGCGAGGATGGTCGTCATGATCTCCGAGGCGGTGGGCAGCAGCTCCGCAGCAGACACCACCGAGGTGACCAGGCCGTACCTCTCGGCCTGCTCAGCACTCAGTGCTCTGCCGGTCAGGATCATCTCGAGCGCCCGGCCGGTGCCCACCAGGCGGGAGAGCCGCTGAGTGCCGCCGGCGCTGGGCAGCACTCCGAGCCCTACCTCGGGCAGGCCCATCGTCGCCTCGGCAGCGGCGATGCGGATGTCGCAGCTCATCGCCAGCTCGAGCCCGCCACCCATGGCGATGCCGTTCAGCGCGGCCAGGGTGGGCTTGGGGAAATCCTGGAGCCGGTCGTGCAGGCGCTGCATGGTGGAGGCGAGCCCCTCGGTCAGGCCCCAGGCCGCGACCTCGGCGATGTCGGCCCCGGCTGCGAAGGCCTTCTCACCGCTGCCGGTGATCACGATCCCCTGCACGGAATCGTCGGCCTCCCAGGCATCCAGCACGGCGGAGAGCTCCGCCAGCAGGGCCGCGTTCAGGGCGTTGCGCTGCTCCGGGCGATGCAGCGTGATCGTGCCGATCCGGTCGGTCACCTCGGTGCGGAGCGTGGTGAGTTGCGGGGGCTGCTGGTCCGTCATGGTCTGCTGCTCTCTGTTCGGGGACGAGCTCGGGGAGGGACTGTGCTCAGGCCATGGTGAGCCCGCCGGAGACGGACAGGGTCTGTCCGGTGATGTAGTGCGAGGCGGGGGAGGCGAGGAAGGCGACCGCATGGGCCAGATCCTCCGGCTGGGCGAGGCGGCGCAGCGGGATCGCGCGCTCGAGCGAGGCACGCAGCTTGGGGTTCTCCTCGGAGATGGTGGCGAACAGGGGGGTGTCGGCCGGACCGGGACAGACGGCGTTGGCGGTGATGCCGGCCCGGGCGCTCTCGCGGGCGAGCGTCTTGGTGAAGGCGACGATCCCGCCCTTGCACGCGGAGTACACCGCCTCCCCGCTGGATCCCACCCGGGCCGCGTCCGAGGCGATGTTCACGACGGTGCCGTGGCCCTGCTCCGTCATCACCCGCACCACCGACTGGCAGCAGTGCAGGGTGCCGTAGAGGTTGATCCCGATGATGCGGTCCCAGATCGCTGGATCCTGCTCCAGGAACGGGCCCACCTTGTCCCAGCCGGCGTTGTTGACCAGCACATCGATCCGGCCGAAGTGGTCTGTGACCTGTGCGGTCATCGCATCGACGCTCTCCCGGTCCGCGATGTCCACGTGTACGGCGAGGCTGTGGCCGCCGAGCTCTGCGGCGGTGCTGCGTGCCGCCTCCTCGTCGAGGTCGGCGACCACCACGGTGGCGCCCTCGGCGGTGAGCTTGGTGGCGATGCCCCGGCCGATGCCGCTGGCGGCGCCGGTGACCAGGCAGATGCGGCCGGTGAGGTCGTGGTCGTTGGTAGCGGGGATCGGGGTCTCGGCCATGGCGGTGCTCCTCGGGTCGGTTCTCGGTGCGGTCGTCGCGTCGTTTCCGGGATCGGGTGATGCGGTCACGGGGCAAGCTCGCGGTCCACGGTGTGGCGGGCGATGACGAGCTTCATGATCTGGGCGGTGCCGTCGCCGATCTGCAGCCCCAGCACGTCGCGCAGGCGCTGCTCGATCGGCCGGTCGGTGAGATAGCCGTACTGGCCGTGGCTGAGCAGGCACTGGTGGATGACGTCGTACGCCGTCTTCGGCGCCCACCACTTGCACATCGCGGCCTCCCTGGTGTGCGCCAGCCCGGAGTCCTTCAGCCAGAGGGTCTTCTGGCAGAGCAGCCGGGCGGCCGACAGCAGCGTCTCCGCCTCGGCCAGCGGGAAGGCGACACCCTGGAAGGAGCTCAGCGGCTGGTCGAAGGCGGTGCGGGTACCGGTGTACTGCCAGGTCTCGTCGAGGGTGACCTGGGCGGCGCCGATCACCTGCAGGCCGATCAGCGCGCGGGAGAAGTCGAACCCCTGCATCACCTGGGTGAACCCGGTGCCGAGGTCGCCCAGCAGGTTCTCCTCGGGGATCCAGGTATCGGTGAAGTCCACCATCCCGCGGCCGACGGCCCGGGTGCCCATATCCGGTGCCGCACGACGCTCGATCCCGTCGCGGTCCAGCTCGACCAGGAAGGCGCTGATGCCCTTGCCGCGGCGCCCCTGCTCGGTGCGGGCGAAGACGACGGCGGCGCTCGCGTGCATCGCGAACGACATGGATTTGGTGCCCTCGAGCACCCAGCCGTCGTGCTGGGGACGGGCCGTCATCGAGGGGCTGCCGGCGTCGGAGCCGGCACCGGGCTCCGAGAGCCCGATCGCCACCAGGTCCGCGCCGCTGGTGATCCGCGGGATCCAGCGCGAGGCCACCTCGGGGCGTGCGCTGCGGGCGAGGATCTGGCCCACCAGTGAGCCGATCACCTGCACATAGGCGACGGTGAGATCGCCGCGGGCGATCTGCTCGGCGATCATGCCGGAGGTCAGCGCCCGTTCGTCACGGCCGCCGAGCGCCGCCGGGAGCTCCGGGGCGATGAGACCCAGCCCGCCCATCTGCCGGCGCAGCTCCGGGTCGATCACCCGGTCCTGCTCCCGCTGCCGGGTCCCGGGCGCGATCTGGGCGGCGACCTCGACGGCCGCGTCGATGAAACCCTGCATCGCGTCGTCGATGACGAAATCCATGTGGCCTCCTGCATCAGTGGGTGGTGGCAGCGGTGGGTGTCGGATCTACGCGAGATCGCCGAGCAGATCGGGGTAGCGGCTGCGGTGCTCGGGGAGGATCGCGGTGGACAGCAACAGCGCGGTCTGGGAGTGCAGGAACTCCTGAAAGCTCATCCGCGGCGCGAAGTACCAGTGCTTCAGTGCCCAGGAATGGGCCACCGTCAGCAGGTCGTAGGCGAACAGCTCGGCATGGATCGGGCGCAGCAGACCCTGCTCCACAGCGGCGTCGACGGCGCTGCGCAAGGGTTCGACGGTGCGGATCTCGAGGTCCTTGACCACGCTGCGTCCCGCCTCGTCCAGCGTGTTGGACTCGCGATAGGTGAGCATCACGGCCTGGCGGTTGTCCCTGATCACGGTGCAGTAGGCGGTGAAGGCGCCGGCGATCTGGCGAACGGGATCCTCCTCCGGCTCCAGCGCCTCGGCCAGCAGTCGGGCCATATCGTCGAGCACGCCCTCGGTCACGGCCTGCACGAGCTCCTGCTTGCTCGCGAAGTACCGGTAGATCAGGCCGACGGAGACCTCGGCCTCGTCGGCGATCGCCTGCATGGACACCGCCGGGGAGCCGCTGCGCTCCATCAGCGGCACGGCCGCGCTCAGGATCTGTCGGCGCCGCGCATCGGAGCGCGCCGCACGGGCGGCCTCCTGCGGGGCGATCGCTGCATCGTCGCGGAGCATGCGCCCTCCTCCCGGTGCGTGAGCACCGCTGAGCCAGCAGTCATGAGAAGCCTGTTCAGCGGAACTGAATGACAATTCACAGCACAGTGTGGCGCGGGTCACCGTTCACGTCAAGGTTCACGTCGGTGGTGCGTCGTCGGCACTGTGCAGGTGGTCCCGGCCCGTCCGCCGGGCCCGCAGTCCGGTCCGCTGTGCGGTCGCTGGCGCGGCTCCATGGCCGGGCGGCATGGACGACCGTTCCTCCCCACCGGTCGTCCGTCCACCGCGGACGCGGGGTGCGTGGCGTCCGGCCCGGCCGCTCCGGCACGCTCTCGACATGACTATCCACGACGCGGCCAGCTCGAATCTCTTCCCCGTCGGCGAGGACCGGCCCGGCCTCACCCACCATCCCTTCGAGGAGCCCGCACGGTGCAGGCCCTGGTTCCTCGGCGACGCCCCGGCGCCGACCGACGAGCCTCCCGGCCCGGCCGGCCGGGCGCTGATGGCGGAGGAGCTCTCGCAGATCGCGTTCCTGCGCTGGGCCCACTGCCTGCTGGACTTCATCGGCGCGGGGTGTCGCCTGACGAAGCAGGGAGCGATGTTCGCGGTGGATCGCCGGGCGCTCGAGCAGCAGTGCACCGAGGCGTCCGAGGGATTCTTCAGGTCTCCCTACGGCACCAGCACGCGCTTCGACCTCGCCTGGGCGGTGCTCACCGAGCACGGCTGGCTCGTGCGGGAGGAGGGCTGGGTGCGACCGGCGGGCAGGACCCTGGTGAGGACGGCGAACGAGGTCCGCACCGAGGCGGATCTCGACGATGTCCGAGGACTGCTCGCCGCTGCCCTCGACGCCACCGGCAGGACCCGCGGGAACATCCTGTGGCAGGGGAGCGCCGACGAGGATGTCCTGGAGGCCCTGCTGGTGGCGTGTGGTCCGGACGGGCTGGTCCTGCCCGATCATCCAGTGGACGGTGTGCTGATCCACTGCGATGAGTCCACCCGCTTCCTGGCGGAGCTGGTCCAGCATCCGCACATCCGGGAGGTGCCGCGGGACCGGCGCAGCGGCCATGTCGCCGGCAGCGCCGTCGCGCAGCTGGCCCGGATCTCGCGCACCGTCGATCACCTGGTGGACTGCGGGCTGCTCCGCGTCGAGCACGGAGAGCGGGCGGAGTTCGATGCTCTCGATCTCTTCGACGATGACCTGCGGGGTCGGGGGCGGGTGCTGCGGGGTCCCCTGCTCCTGCGCGGCGCGGTCGCCCTCGTGCGCACGGCCCACGAGGCCGGGCCCGGCCATGCCTCCCTGCGCTGGTGATCCCCGTCCCGGCGCGCGGCAGGAGTCAGCAGGGCACCGACACCTCGGGCTCGACGCCCGTCCCGACCACGTCCCGGCGGAGCTGCCTGCGGTGGACGGTGAACGACCAGCCGGCGATCCCCAGCCCGAGCACGGCGAGCACCACTCCGGTCCAGGCCGGGGCGAGCAGTCCCCAGCCGGCAGCGAGCACGGCGGCTCCGAGCGCGGCGCCGAGCGAGTTGCCGATGTTCAGCGCCGAGTGGTGCAGGGCGGCGGCCAGCGACGGGGCGTCGGGGGAGGCATCCAGCAGGAACAGCTGCAGCGAGGGGCCCATCAGCTGGGAGGTGATCGCGATCGCCAGCAGCAGCACCATCCCGGCGATCGCCTGATGGGCGACCAGACCGAAGACGGCAAGACTGAGAGCCATGCCGATCAGGCCCAGGAAGATGGTGCCGTAGACGCTGCGATCCGCGAGGCGCCCGGCGATCAGGTTGCCAAGCGTCATGCCGAGGCCGAACACGAACAGCGCCAGCGGCACGGCCCGCTCGCCGAGGCCCATCACACCGGGCACGATCTCGCCGATGTAGCTGTACACGGCGAACATGCCGCCGAAGCCGATGGCACCGATCCCGAGCGCGAACCACACCTGCCCGCGCCGCAGGGCGCCGAGCTCCCCACGGATCGACCCGGTGGCGCCGGTGCCCTCGGGCTCGGGCACCAGGCGCCAGATCGCCAGCGTGGTCGCCGCGGCGATCACCACCACGATCACGTAGGCCGAGCGCCACCCCACGCTCTGACCGAGCGCGGTGGAGGCCGGGACCCCGATCATGGTGGCGATCGTCAGGCCCAGCATCACCAGCGACACCGAGCGGGCACGGCGCCCGGGCGGGGAGAGACGAGCGGCGACCAGCGACGCGACCCCGAAGTAGGCGCCATGGGGGAGCCCGGCGATGAAGCGGGCGCTGGCCAGCGTGGCGAAGTCCGGCGCGATCGCGGAGAGCAGGTTCCCGAGCCCGATCAGGCCGATCAGCAGCACCAGCAGCCGCGCACGCGGGATCCGCACCGCCGCGATGGTCACCAGCGGCGCACCGATCACCACGCCGAGCGCGTACAGGGTGATGAGCATTCCGGCCTGCGGGATGGACACCTCGAGGTCACGGGCGATCTGGGGCAACAGGCCCATGCTCGCGAACTCGGTGGTCCCGATCGCGAAGGCGCCCAGCGACATCGCGACGATGACCAGTCGCAGACGGCCGGGGGACAGCGGTGCGGACGGCGTCGGCGTATGCGACATCGGGGAGCCTCCAGCGCGGTTCGGGATGGACACGCTGCCGACGCTGGAAGCGGTGAGTTCCTCCCGATCCTAGGCCCGACGCCCCTTCTGCGGCCAGGCGTCGTGACCTTTTCCGTGCCCTTGCAGCCGGCTCATGAGTCTGCGCACCGGCGGGGAGCGTCGGCGAGGACCATCGCGCAGCGGTGCCGGCGGTGAACGGAGAGGCCGCTCACTCAGTCCCGTCCGGCCCCACTGCTGTGCCCTCCTCGGGGCGGCGTGCCCGCGACCACTCGCTGAGCTCCTGCTCGTGCGCTCGGTTGTAAGGCAGGAGGAGCAGCGGGACCAGACCCACCAGGGCGAAGAGGATCGGCACCCCGGCGGTGGCGAGCCGGATCGCCTCCTGGGTCTGCGGGGTCTGCACCTCGGCGGTGATGTCGTAGCCGCCGGCGGTGAGGATCGCCATGTACAGCACCATCTGCACCCCGGCGATCGGCGCGGTCAGCAGCGCCCGGACCGAGGCGATCGAGCCCGCCTTGCGCACCCCGGTGAGGCGCTCGTTGTCGTCGATCAGCGCAGCATCCAGTGCGGTGGTGGCGGTGGAGACCGTGTACCTGCCGCTCATGATCAGCAGATAGCACAGCAGCACGTTCCACCAGGTGTCGGCCCAGAGCAGCAGGAGCGTGAAACCGCCGAGATAGGGCAGCGCGGCGACCCACAACGCGGTGCGCGAGCCCAGGCGCTTGATGCCGCGCGCGATCAGTGGCAGCAGCACCAGCACGGCGAGCATCGAGCCGGTGTCCGCGAGGGTGGCCTGGGTGCCGGTGGAGCGCACGACATGATCCATGAAGTACAGGAACGCGGTGAAGTAGATCCCCATCGGTGCCATGAACAGCATGCCGTGGAAGAACAGCGCCCAGAACGCCCGCATCCGCACCACGGAGCGCAGGTCCCCCAGCAGGCGGGAGGCGGTCACCGGCGCGGCGCCGCCATCACCCTGCTCGTAGAGCTCCGGCGGGTCGCGCAGGGCCCAGGCCGCGAACGCGTAGACGGCGCCGTTGACCAGCACCACGCCCATCAGCATCACGTTCAGCGTGATCCGTTCGGTGATGGCATCACCCACCAGCATCTGGGTGGCGACCACGGTCGCGACCGCGGAGATGACGTTCCCGATCCAGGCCCGGGCGACCTCGACGTCGATCCGGTCCTCGCGGGTGGGGGCGGCGAGGTAGACGTAGCTGGTCGCAGAGATCAGGTACAGCGTCGAGGCGACATCGAACAGGAACAGCTCGACCAGGAACACGGTGAAGATCGCCGCCTGCGACCAGGACGACGGCGTCCACGCCATCAGCACCAGGCCCAGCAGGAGGAAGGGGATCGTCACCCGCATCACCAGCAGGAACTTGCCCTTGCCGGGGCGGTATCGCATCTTGTCCAGCAGTACGCCGAACACCGGATCGTTCAGCACGTTCCAGACGTTGAAGATCAGGTACACCCAGCCCACGTACCGCGGATCCATCCCCACCACATCGGTGTAGAACTTCACGTAGACGTTGTGGATGATCACCGAGGACATCCACGCCGCGGGCAGGGGCGTGGCCAGCAGCAGCCGCCGCTTCAGCGGCATCGCCATCTCAGGAACCCCCGGCTCGTCCCGCACTCGCGATCGGGCGGGCGGTCGAGGCGGTCACCTCAGCTCACCCGCAGCCGGTGCTCGCCGGCCCCGGGGGCCAGCAGCACCGTGGTGTGCTCCCGTCGCAGCTCCTGGCGACGGCCGTCGACGAGGTGCTCGACCTCCCGCTCCGGTGGGATCCAGAACTCGCTCGGCGCGTCGCAGTCCATGCCGGTCCAGGCGGCGCGCCAGCCCCCGCCCGCGGAGCTGCCCGCGCGCAGACCGCGGCCGGCCACGGCGCGGGGCCGTGGCCGACGCAGCCGCGTCGCTGCCTCGGTGGCCGCGAACCCGGGCTCCCAGCACCAGTAGAACCAGCTCCAGGCACGGGCATCGAACATCTCCAGCTGCGCGTCGGCGTGAGCCGTGATGCCCTCGTGCGCCCTGAACGCTCCCCATTCGCCGACGATCACCGGTACGTCCAGGCCCTCGCCGGTCTCCGCGGCGCGCTCGAAGATCGTGGTGACCCGGGTGTCGCTGGCCTGCGGCATCGCCGCGGTGTCCACCACCAGGTCGTAGCCGTGCGGGGAGTACACCCAGGCCCCGTCCTGCAGCGGGGGGATCGTGGCGGGGATGCCGATGTTGCCGAAGTAGTCGTGCTCGCGCAGGATCAGTCCGCGCGGATCCGCCTCCCGGATCGCCCGCACCACCTCGGCGTACAGCGCATGAACGGGGCCCTGCTCGAACTCGGCCAGCATCGGCGCGAGCTGGTCCCCGAGGGCGCGGTGCAGGGAGGTGTCCTCCAGATGGGCGAGCTGGGTGAGCTTGGCGGCGGGGTCGGTGAAATCGGCCATCACCTGCTCCGGGTCCTGGCCGGTGAGCTCGGCGAAGACGTGGATGATCGCCCCGAACAGCTGCGGTGCGGCGGATCCCGGGGTCGGTTCGTTCAGCACGTCGTACCCGATCACCGCCGGATGGCTGCCTAACCGCTCGGCGAGCATTCCCCACATCGCGGCGAAGCGGGTGCGGATCCCGACGCCGTCCGCGGCGGGGGCGTCGGCCCAGAACGCGTCAAAGGACTCGTGCACGGCGGGGGAGGAGAGGTAGGCGTCCGACCACAGCTCGGTGGCCTCGAAGCGCTGTGTCGTCAGGGTCGCCCAGGCCGGTGCGCCGTTGCCGAAGGACTGCGAGAACAGGTCCTGGTGCCCGTCGAGGATCACCGCGAACCCGGCGGCGTGCAGCAGGTCCAGCTGCTGGGCGAGCCAGTCCAGGTGCTCTGGGGAGTAGTCGCCGGGCCGGGGCTCGGTCGCCGACCAGTTCACTCCCAGGCGCACGCTGTCCAGTCCGATGTCCTGCAGCTGGGCGAGGTCCTCGCTGGTCCAGCTGCCCCGGAACGCGGAGGGATCGGTCACGCCGGGACTGCCCTTGGCGACCAGGTTGATGCCGTGCAGGAGGCGTTGGCGGCCGTGCTCGTCGACGAGCGTCGACCCCTCTGTGGAAAGCGACATGGTCCTGTCCCCTCGGCTCGATGAGCTCCGTCCATACTGTGCAGCGCTGCGCAGTGACCCCACGGTAGCCGCTCCCAGGAGGGGGCACGCGGGGATTCGGGGAATGGGTGCGGGCCCGCTCTGGAGAGTGCTCACCAGGCCTTTCGTGGCGAGCGAGGAGACGGGCAACCCGGAGGCCGGTGCCCGGGCTCCTCGAGGCCGTCGGCCCCGCCCCTGCGCGGCGTCTCTCCGAGCCCGTCCTCCGGGGCGGCGCCGCTCAGGGCAGCGGCGGAGGGGCGACGCTGCCGCGCAGGACGACGGCGGTGTGGTCGGCGAGGACGTTCTCCGGGCGCTGTCCGGCGATGACGGAGAGCAAGGTGGTCAGTGCCAGCTCCCCCGCTGCTGGTCGGCGGTGGCGACGGTGGTGAGGCCGGGGGAGAGGTGGGCGGAGAGCGCGTTGTCGTCGTAGCCGGTGAGTGAGAGCTCCTGCGGGACACGGATCCCGTGGCTGCTAGCGAGGGAGAGGCCCGCGATCGCCATCAGGTCGTTCGCGTACAGGATGCCGGTGGGCGGGTGGGGCAGGTCCAGCAGCTGCGCGGTGGCATCACGGCCGGATTCCGCGGTGAAGTCGCCCTCGATCACGAGCGAATCGTCCAGACCCCGCGCACGCATCGCCGCGCTGAAGGCCTCGCGGCGCACCCGGGCGTGGATGAATCGCGGAGGCCCGGCGACGTGCGCGATCCGGGTGTGACCCGCCTCGGCGAAGAGCTCGACGAGCTCTTCGACGGCGGGGGAGTCATCGGAGTAGATCGTGGGCAGCCCTGAGGTCTCCTCGAGGCCTGGGGCGCGAGCGCTGAGCACCACGGCGGGCAGGTCGAGCTCGGCGATCAGGGCGAAGCGGGGATCGCCCACCCGCACGTCCAGCAGGATCACGCCATCGGCCCGGCCCGCTGCCAGTTGCTCGTAGGCGGCGCGCTCCGTCTCCTCGCTGGAGGCGACATGCAGGAGCAGCCCCATGCCGTGCGCGGCGAGCACCCGCTCGCAGCCGGCGATGAACGCCGCGAAGAAGGCGTCGCCGGCGAGGATCTCGGGATCTCGGGCCACCACCAGGCCGATGGCGCCGGCGCGCGGGGACTGCGGCGACCGGGCGTCGCAGCGCGGAGTGGTCTGCGGCATCTCGGCGGCGGTGGCGTTCTGCGGCCGGGTGCTCTCGGCGGCGGCATCCTCAAGGCGGGCGGCGTCGCCGTCGAGGGCCTTGCGGGTGGCGCTCATGCGGGGTCTCCTCGAAGGTGAGGTCATCAGTGGGTCTGCGCTTCCAGGCGCCGTCACGGGTCGGCGCAGGCCACCCTCTCCTGAACCGGTTCGCTGAGTGGTAATGGAACCGGGTCGGCCAGCGGGTGTCAATTCTCGACGGGACGCTCCTGGGGAGCGGACCGGCGTGACGTGTCAGCGGGAGGCGTCGGCAGCGTCCCTGGACCGGGGGACCCGGCGGTGAGATGCTGGCCTCAGCAGCGCGAGCGCGTGCTCGCGCGCCCCGAACAGGAGGGGCTTCGATGGCGGCGGTACCCGACACCATGCAGGCCATGCGGCTGATGGGCCACGGCGGCCTAAACCAGCTCGTCCACACCCGGGAGGCGCGCACTCCCGCCCCGGCACCGGGGGAGGTGCTGATCGACGTCCACGCCTGCGGGATGAACAACACCGACATCTGGGTGCGCGAGGGCGCCTACGGGTCCGAGACCGACCCCTCGGAGGTCTCCAGCTGGCGGCGCGGCCGCTCCACCCTGGAGTTCCCCCGCATCCAGGGAGCGGACATCGTCGGCCGCATCGCCGAGGTCGGAGGCGGGGTGAGCCGGGACCGGATCGGTCAGCGAGTGATGGTCGACTTCAGCCTCTACCACCGCCCCGAGGGCGATGACTCCCTGGCGGACATCGACTACATCGGCCACGGCCGCGACGGCGGCTTCGCCGACTTCGTCACGGTGCCGGCCGCCAACGCCCATCAGATCGCCGCCGAGATCCCCGACGCGGGCCTGGCGACCTTCTGCTGCGCCTATCTCACCGCCGAGCAGATGCTGGACCGCGCCCGCCTCGCCGAGGGGGAGAACATCCTGATCACCGGTGCTTCGGGCGGGGTGGGATCGGCGCTGATCCAGCTCGCGCGGGTGCGCGGCGCGATCCCGTACGCGGTCACCAGCGCCGGCAAGGAGCAGGCGCTGCGGGACATCGGCGCCGAGGACGTCGTGCTGCGCGGCGGCGGCGATCTGGTCGCCGAGGTCGCCCGCACCGCCGACGGGCCGATCGACGTGGTCGCGGACCTCGTGGGCGGAGAGATGTTCAACGATCTGCTGCGGATCCTGCGGCCGGAGGGCCGGTACACGACCGCCGGCGCGATCGGCGGTCCGGTGGTCCAGCTGGACCTGCGCACCATCTACCTCAAGCACCTCGAGCTGCACGGCTCCTCCCAGGGCACCCGCACCGCGTTCCGCCGCCTGGTCGGCTATATCGAGACCGGGCAGATCCGGCCCCTGCTGGAGCGCACCTTCCGCCTCTCGGAGCTGCACGAGGCGCAGCGCACCTTCATGGGGAAGGCTTTTATCGGCAAGCTGGTGGTGGTCCCGGACCGCCACTGGGAGAGCATCGGAGCTCCCCATGCGCCGTGAACGCAGCATCACCCTGATCGATGCCCAGTCCGGCGGGGACGTGAGCCGCGTGGTCACCGCCGGCATCCGGGAACTGCCCGGCGCGAGCGTGCTCGAGCAGGCCCGCTGGCTGCAGCGCGAGGGGGACGGGCTGCGACGCCTGCTGCTCTCGGAGCCCTACGGCGACCCGGCGATGTCGGTGGACCTGATCGTCCCGCCCAGCCATCCCCAGGCCCAGGCCGGCTACATCATCATGGAGGCGATGGGCTACCCCCTGTACTCCGGCTCCAACACGCTCTGCGTCGCCACCGCCCTGCTGGAGAGCGGGATCATCGAGATGAGCGGCGGTGAGCAGCGGATCGTGCTGGAGTCCCCGGCGGGGCTGGCCCGCATCACCGCGACCACGGCCGACGGGCGGGTCGAGCAGGTCACCACCCAGGGCGAGCCGGCCTACGTCGCCGAGCGCGGCCTGCGGGTCGAGGTGCCCGAGCACGGACCGGTGCTGTTCGACCTGGTGTGGAGCGGTGCGTACTACGCGATGATCCGCGCGGCGGAGCACGGCTTCGAGCTCACGGCCGACGAGCAGATCGCGCTGGCCGCCTTCGGGGACGCCTTCGTGCGCACGGCCCGGCCCGGGCTGCGGCAGGAGCATCCCTCGCTGGGGGACGTGGGCCCGCTGCCGTTCGTCCACTTCATGGGAGGCCTGCGCCCCCGGGAGGACGGCAGCATCGAATCCCGCTCGGCGACCTATGTGCATCCGGGCGTGATCTGCCGCAGCCCGACGGGCACCGGCACCTCTGCCCGGCTGGCGCTGCTGGCCGGTGACGGCGAGCTGGGGCCCGGCGACACCCTGGAGACGATCTCGCCGCGCGGCAACCGCTTCGTCGGCACCGTGCTCGGGCCGAGCACTGTGGGCGACTACCCGGCCTGGGACTCGACCATCACCGGCACCGCCCGGCTGATGGCCCGCTCGAAGCTCACCGTGGACCTGGACGACCCACTGGTGGACGCCTCCGACCTCGAAGGGGTGCTGAGCGGCTGACGGCCACTGAGATGGGCCGAGGGCACACGGGACTGCAACTCGCCGCGCTCGTCCGTCCGACCCCAACACTAGAGTCGTTGCCGTTCCGCGATGAAGATGTCGGCCGAGAACGAGAGAGGGAAACCATGGGGACGAGGCGCCATGAAGGAGCAGCGACAGCGTGGGGCAGGACGATCCCTGGCAGGAGGGCCACGAGATACGGGATCATCAGACTTCCGTGGTGGACAGGGCCGACATATCTGCCGGAGCACGGTGCCGATCGCTGTCTCCCCGATATCCCTTCGTCGATGACGGCACGAGAACTCGTGAAGGCTGGATACGTGGAGTGCGTGTTCGAGGGCTGTGGACCGTACAACCACGTCCGCGGCGGAGCGAACCAGCATGCCACCTTCGTCCATGACGAGGGGAAGAGCTTCCAGGGGCACGCGGAGCGTCCTGAGACGGCTGATCATCTGCACTCCAAGGCCGCTCTGTTGGCCTGGGCACGGTCGGCCTATCCTGATGATGTGGTCCATTTCGATCTGGACACGGCGAACATCGCGATGCTCGCCGAAGGCGGAAAGCCGAGAGAGCAGCGACCGGACGCGTGGATCGCGCTCTCGTCCGGCGCCCAGATCGCCATCGAGTTCCAGCACTCGGTCGGCGATTTCGAGCGCGTCCGCGAGAAGACAAGACGGTACGAGCAGCAAGGCATCACCGTGTGGTGGGTCTTCTCCGGGAGATCCCCAGCCACGTGCAGGAATGTGCAGCACGCCAAGTTCTCGACCAAGTATGGCGAGCTGACTGCTGATCTGTCGCCCGCTCAGGTCACATTGGTCGGCCAAGCAGCACGGTTCTTCTGGTTCGACGTCGAACGCCGCCGCATCGCGACACCCATGGTGCCCACGAGGAGATCGTTCCGGCGCCTACCCGAAGAAGAATGGTCACAGGAGACGCAGGAGCCGATCACGACCAGGACCTACTGGGGCCCGCCGCTCAAGGGCTACTCGAGGTGGGCACGGATGTACGAGCACGACCTCGAGCAATGCCGGGTGGATCTCAAGACCGGCCGACTTGTCACGCCGGGGACGCAAGTATGGGATCGCGATCTCGAACGTGCCGAGGACGAGATCGCCACCCTACGACAGGCGGCGCATCAGCGGTATCTCGACTCTTGCGTGGAGAGCGAGGCCGAGGAGCTGTCGGTCTCCAGCGGGTGGATGAACGGTGGCCCGTCGGCGATCTCTTCGCAGTCCGAGAGTGCCGTGCGGGATGATGATCTGTCTGCGCCCGCCGCGCCATCTCCGTCGCCCGACAGCTCGGCACCGGTGCCTACGGGACCGGGCGAGGAGGCGACTGATCCGATCGCGGGAAACGCTCGAGCCCACGATGCCGAGCAGGGGGCCGAGTGGGGAGACCCGCCCGCGAGCCGCCGGGCCGTCTCGGGAGATCCTGTCCCACCACCCCATGATGATAGGCCGAGCTGGTGGCGCCGCGCCTGGCAATGGCTCGTCTCCTGACTGCCCGCTCGAGCTGAGGGCGATTACGGATCGAAGGGGAGGTCGAGTTGACTGATCTGCGGGCAACAGCCCGGTGATCGAGCAGTACCCGTCAGGGGGCGGTGCTATGATCGAACCATCACGATCAGCCCGTTGCCACATGGCGCGGGCTGATTTTCTGTGTGAAGGAGTCTCATGGTGGAGTACACGAAGGCGTGGCTTCCTCTGGAGAAGCAGGTCGAGCGGCTCGTTGCACGGGGGCTCGAGATCGATGATGAGGGTCGTGCTGTCGATCTCCTCCGATCTGTCGGGTACTACCGACTCACCGGCTACCTGTACCCGTTTCTTCGCTCGGAGGAGCGGGTCGAGGACGGCCGCACACGGAGGCGTGTGCTCAGCAGCTACCTGCCAGGAACCGCGCTCCACCACGCGGAGTGCATCATCGATTTCGACCGACGATTGCGCATGCTGGTCATGGAAGGAGCTGAACGCCTCGAAGTCGCTCTACGGATGAGGACCGGATACGTCCTCGGGGAGGCGTCGGCCTTCGCCCACGAGGACCCTGCGTGCTTCACCGAGGCGTTCACGGCCCCGCGTACGGACAGCCGAGATCCCCGTGCCAGTCCGCATGTGCTGTGGTTGCAGCGCGTCAAGGAGGTGCGGGACAAATCTGATGAACTGTTCGTAGAGCACTTCCGGGAGAAGTATGACGGGCGAATGCCGATCTGGGCGCTCACCGAGCTGCTTGAGATGGGCCAGCTCTCCCGCGTGTACCGAGGGATGCTCCAACCGGATGCGGAGAAGATCGCTTCTGCGTTCGGCGCGCCGACGAAGAAGATCATGACCAGTTGGCTGGCCAGTCTGAACTACGTGCGGAACGTGGCTGCTCATCACGCCAGACTCTTCAACCGGAAACTCCAGAACGCACCGTCACGCCCGGCCGTGGGGAAGGTTCCGCTCCTCGATCATCTCAGCGCCCCCGATTCGCCCAAGAGAGACTTCGGCACCTACAACGCTCTGGCCGTGATCGCCTACCTGCTGATGCACGTCGACACCGATTCTTCGTGGGCGCATAGTCTGGTGGAGTTGCTGCACGACTTCCCGACTTCACATGCGCTTTCGGTCAGATCGATCGGAGCGCCCGACGGATGGGAAGGGCTGCCGCTCTGGCAGATGTGAGTGGCCCCAGCTCCGCATCCGCTGTAACCCCAGCGACTACGTCTTGCGACGACTGGACACCCGGTTCGCCGCTCGACAGAAAGACGCGTGGGCTCACCGAGAAGCTCCTCGGGTTCGGGCCCTGCAGTCGAGCGGGACCACCGCTGAGCGGACCGTGGTGCCGGGGCGCCGGAGCCCGGCCCGCTCACCCTTTCGTCGCGCCGGCGGTGAGCCCGGAGACGATGTACTTCTGGCCGATCACGGCGATCACCACGATCGGGAGGGTCATCACGACGGTCGCCGCCATGATCGCGCCCCAGTCGATGCTCGCGTAGGAAACGAAGTCGAAAACGGCCACCGGCAGCGTCTTGGTGTTCGCGCCGGAGAGCACCAGGGCGAACATGAAGTTGTTCCAGGAGAAGATGAACGACAGGATTCCCGCCGTTGCGATCCCCGGGACCGACAGCGGCAGCAGGATGCGCAGGAACGCCCCGATCGGGGTGAGCCCGTCCACCAGTGCGGCCTCCTCCAGCTCGAGCGGCATCGAGTCGAAGAACGACATCATGATGTACACGCTGATCGGGATGAGGACGAACATGTGCGACAGGATCAGCACCCCGTAGCCGCCTACCAGGCCCAGGTTCGCGAACACGTAGTACCAGGGCACGAGCAGGCTGATGCCGGGGATGATGCGGGCCAGCAGCACCGTCAGGGCGGACTTCTGCATGTTGAAGCGGCTCATCGCGAATGCCGCTGGAACGCCGAGCAGCAGGGACAGCCCCGTGGCCCACAGCGCCACCCAGAAGCTGTTGAACACGAACTGTCCGTAGTTCGCGTTGCCGAAGACGTTCGTGTAGTTCGACAGCACCGGGTCGAAGATGAAGCTCTTGGAGGTGTCGTTGATGTCGACGTTCGTCTTGAACGAGGCCATCACCATCCAGGCCAGCGGCAGCACGAAGACCAGGATGACCAGGACGATCAGGATGCCGCGCACGACGGGGTAGACCTTGGTGCGCGCCGGCTTCTTCCGCGGCGCCAGCGGGGCGCGAGACCGGGTGGGCAGGGTGGTGGTCATAGCTTCGCCCCTCTCCGACGGAACGTCAGGAACCACATGATCACCAGGATCAGCAGGAAGAAGATGATCAGCGCTGCGGAGGCGAGTCCGTAGTCGTTGTATTTGAAGGTGCGGTCGTAGACGAAGATGTTCAACGTCTCGGCCTCGTGGAAGGAACCGCCGCCCTGCCCCTTGGTCACGTACAGCAGGTCGAAGGTCTTCAGAGCGTCGATCGCTCGCAGCAGCACCGCCACCAGCACGACGGGCTTCAGCAGGGGCAGGGTGATCGACCAGAAGCGCTGCCAGGCGTTCGCCCCATCGATCCGGGCGGCCTCCTCGACATCCTCCGAGATGGTGGTCAGCCCGGCCAGCAGGATCAGGGCGACCATCGGTGTGAATTCCCAGACGTCGACGAGGACCAGCGTGGGCAGGGTCGTGGTCGGATCCGAGAGCCAGGGCTGGGCAGGGATCCCGAACCAGCTCAGGAATCGATTGGCGAAGCCGATGTTCGGCTCGAAGATCAGCCGCCACATCATGGCGACAGCGACCGGCGTGGCGACGAAGGGCAGCAGGATGGCCGTCCGCGCCCATCGCTGGCCGCGGAACGGTCGCCACAGCAGCAGCGCGATCATCATGCCGAGGGCGAGCTCGAGCGCGAGCGCCCCGGCGGTGAAGGCCCCGGTGCGCAGCACCGCCGGCCAGAACCGGTTGAGATCACTGAGGATGCTGAGATAGTTCTCGATCCCGACGAAGCCCTTGGGACTGCGGACGGACCCCTTGGCGTCGGTGAGGCTCAGATAGAGGGTCCAACCGATCGGGAAGGCGATCAGCAGTGCGGTGAAGATCATCGCCGGAGCGGCGAAGAGCCATTTCCGGTGGGCGTTGAGCCATTGGGAGAAGCGCTCCCGTGTGCCGGGAGCGCCCTGGACAGTTGTGGCCATGCTGTGCCTCACCCGCTTGACGTGCACTGGCAGGTGCGGAAGCGTCCCAGGAGGGGGCGCCTCCGCACCTGCGACGGACGTATGTTGGTTCCTTCGTCGAGCCCGATTACTTCTCGCCGTCCAGGAGCTCCTGGAACTGCGCGTTCGCGTCGTCGGCGGCGGCATCGGAGTCCCCGCCGCTGATCCCCGCGACGATGGGGCCGCCCACGATCTCGCGGGCCTGGGCCACCCCGTTCACGCGCGGTCGGTCGTAGCCCACTCCGTTCTCGGCGTTCTTCGCGATAGCTTCAGCGAGCTCCTCGGGGTAGCTCTCGGTGCCGGCGGGGTCGTCCCAGACGGAGGTGCGGGCGCTGGGCACACCCTCCTTCTGGATCTCGAGCGTCATCTCGGGGCTGGTGGCCCACTGGATGAACTTCCAGGCGTTGTCCTGGTTGGGGGACTCGCCGTTGATGGCCAGAGCCCAGGCGGCGACGTTGTAGGGCTTGGAGCCGTCGGGACCGGCAGGGAAGGGGGTGAAGCCGACCTGATCGGCGATCTTGGACTTCTCCGGGTCGTAGACGTTCTGGTACAGGCTCGAGGCGTCGATCCAGAAACCGGCGTTGCCCTGGGCGAAGATCGCCGAGGCCTCGGGCCAGCTCATGTCGGTGCTCATCTGATCGGGCCCGTAGCTGTGCAGGAGGTTGCCGTAGAAGGCGTAGGCCTCCTTGGCCTCGGCACTGGCGATGGCGGAGTTGCCGCTGTCATCGATCCAGGTGCCGCCGAAGCTGTAGAGGAAGCCCGAGAACTGGGTGACCGCGGCGGAGGCCTGGCTGCGCATCACGATGCCTGCCGTGCCGGAGTTGTCCTCCTTGATCGTCTTGGCCGCGTTCTCCAGCTCCTCCATCGTGGTGGGCACGTCGAGACCGGAGGCCTTCAGGAGGTCCTTGCGGAAGTAGACCATCTCGCTCTCGGTGATGATCGGGACGCCGACGGTCTGGTCCTCATAGGTGGTCAGCTCGACGGGGCCCTTCTGGAAGTCGTCCCAGTTCCAGTCCCCGGCATCGCCGACCTTGTCGGAGATGTCCAGCAGATACCCGCTCTGCCCGAACAGCTTGCCGACCTGCAGGGGCCGGTACATCATCACGTCGATGTCTTTGGATCCCGCGTTGAGCTTGACCTTGTAGTTGTCGACCAGCTGATCCTCGCTCAGCTGGGTCACCGTCACGGTGATGCCCGTATCGTCCTCGAACTCCGAGATCTTCTTCGTGATGAGGTCGGTCCAGACATGGTTCGCCAGGGTGACGTTCAGCGTGGTCGAGTCGCCGCCGCCACCACCGCCGCCCCCGCAGGCGCTCAGAGCGCCCGCGCCCGCCACTGCGGCACTCGCCGCAATGAACGACCTTCGTGTGCCCGTCCACTTCGCCTGCGTCATCGGGGGCTCCTCTTCGTGCGACCGAACCTGCTCTGGTGATGGCTGCTCTCACGGTATACCCGATGTGACATATCCCTCTCTTTGGTGATGGGATCGTGATGCCGGCCTTGCCCGCGGCACTGCCGAGCCCGATCGCGGGGCCGTCATGGCCGCCGGCGTCCCATCGCGAGCCGCGCGAGGTCCGCGGTCGCCGAAGGTGCCTCGGGAGCGTCGGAATGGTCAGCCGATCCTGTATGGTCAGTGCATGCTGACCAGTGCCTCACGTCTCGACGTCATGAACCGGCTGGGCCGCGCGATGGCGGATCCCACCCGCTCCCGCATCCTGCTGTCCCTGCTCGAGAAGCCCGGCTACCCGGCCGTGCTCGCCACTGAGCTGGAGCTGACCCGCACGAACGTCTCGAACCATCTGGCGTGCCTGCGCGGCTGCGGGATCGTCGTCACCGTCCCGGAGGGTCGGCGCACCCGCTACGAGATTGCCGACGCGCACCTCACCACGGCACTCGGCGCCCTGGTGCAGACGGTGCTGGCGGTGGATGACGGGCTCCCCTGCACCGATGAGCACTGCACGGTCCCGCTGTGCTGCACCGCTCCGGCCGACATCGCGGAGGCAGTCCGATGAGCGACGAGTGCTGCGGCCCGGTGAAGACGGCCCCGCCGCCCGTCCCGGAGCCCACGGATTCCTGCTGCGACGCCGCTGCCCCTGCCGCCCCCGGCGAGGCGCTCGAGCTCGAGGACCGCACGCCCTGGTGGCGGGACCGCTCCCTGGCGCTGCCCCTCGCCGCCGGTGCGCTGTGGGTGGCCGGCCTGCTGCTGGCCTGGGCCGGCCTGGACCTCGCCGGGCTCGTCGTGCACGCCCTGGCGCTCGCCGCCGGTGCCTGGACCTTCGTGCCCGGCACCCTGACCCGCCTGGTGCAGGGCCGTGGCCTCACCCGGCTCGGTGTCGGGCTGCTGATGACCCTCGCAGCGCTGGGCGCGGTGCTGCTGGGTCACGTCGGGGAGGCGGCGGCCCTCGCCTTCCTGTTCTCCCTCGCCGAAGCGCTCGAGGACCGTTCGATGGACCGCGCGAAACAGGGGCTGCGCTCCCTGCTCGCGCTGATCCCCGAGACCGCCCGCATCTCCCGTCCCACCGGCCCCGAGATCGTCCCCGCCGCCGAGCTCCGCACCGGGGATCTGCTGCTGATCGGCGCCGGCGATCAGGTCGCCACCGACGGCGTGATCGTCGAAGGCCGCTCCTGGCTCGACACCTCGGCGATTACCGGCGAGTCGATCCCGGTCGAGGTGGGGCCGGGCGACGAGGTGCACGCCGGCTCCCTGAACGGCGCCGGCTCGCTGTCCCTGCGCGCCACCGCCGACGGCCGCGTTAACTCTCTGACCCAGATCGTGCGCCTGGTCGACCAGGCGCACGCCGCCAAGGGGGAGCGGGCGCGGCTCGCCGACCGGATCGCCCGGCCGCTGGTGCCCGTCGTGCTGGTGGTCTCGGCGCTGGTCGCGCTCGTCGGCCTGGTCACCGGTGAGCCCGCCACCTGGATCGAGCGGGCGCTGGTGGTGCTGGTCGCCGCCTCGCCCTGCGCGATGGCGATCGCAGTGCCGGTCACGGTGATCTCCTCGATCGGCGCGGCCAGCAGATACGGGGTGGTGATCAAGTCCGGGGCCGCCTTCGAGCAGCTCGGCACGATCCGGACCGTCGCCCTGGACAAGACCGGCACCCTCACCCGCAACGAGCCGCAGGTGGTGGAGGTCGCGACCGCCGAGGGCCGTCGCCGCGAGGAGATCCTCGCGCTCGCCGCCGCCCTGGAATCCAGCAGCTCCCACCCGCTGGCCGGTGCCGTCCTCGTCGCGGCCGACGCCACCGGGGAGGGTGCTGCGCAGGCCGCGGAGGTCCAGGAATCCCCGGGCCGCGGCGTCACCGGCCAGGTCGCCGGACGCGCGATCCGGGTGGGCAGTCCGCGCTGGATCGACCCGGGCGCGCTCACCACCCGCACCGAGGAGATGGCCGCCCGCGGGATGAGCCTCGTCGTCGTCGAGGAGGACGGCCGCGTGATCGGCGCGCTCGGGGTGCGCGATGAGCTGCGCCCCGAAGCGGCCGAGACGGTCGCCGCCCTGCATGCCCAGGGGATCCGCACCGTGATGCTCACCGGCGACCACGCCCTCACCGCCCGCGCGATCGCCGAGGAGGCAGGGATCGACGAGGTCCACGCCGAGCAGCTGCCGGCCGACAAGGCCGCCCACGTCCGCCGGCTCGCCGCCCAGGCGCCGACGGCGATGGTCGGCGACGGGATCAACGACGCCCCGGCCCTCGCCTCGGCGACCGTGGGGATCGCGATCGGTGTCACCGGCACGGCCGCCGCCGTGGAATCGGCCGATGTCGTCTTCACCGGCACCGAGCTGCAGCAGCTCCCCGGTGCGCTCGCCCACGCCCGCCGCGGCCGCCGGATCATGACCGGGAACATCGCCCTCGCGCTTGCGATCATCGTGGTGCTCTTCCCCCTGGCACTCCTCGGGGTGCTGGGCCTGGCCGCCGTGGTGCTGCTCCACGAGGCGGCCGAGGTGGTCGTCATCGCCAACGGCATGCGTGCGGCACGGGCCGGGGGCGGGGAGCGTGGCCGGCGTGAGGCCGGCGCCCGATCCGGGGACGCACAGCGGAGCGAGGTGCCCGTCGGGTAAGAGCTCGTGTGCTCACGGCATCGCGCGACCCATCGTCCCGTCCTCCGACGTCTTCGTGATCTCGGTGGTATTGCCGGTACTGTGCTGACCAGCCGGCCGCAGCAGCCCGGCACCCACGCGCTGCACTCCCGATCACGCGCGGGGGTTCTCGACCTGAGGAACGCACCATGGACCAGATCACCGTCGCCGGCCACCCCGACCCGATTCCCACCTCCCCCGTCGCCGCCGCGCTCCTTCGGCAGCGGCTCGAGGCCGCGCGCGAGACCCGCGGCGCCGCAGCCGCCGACAACCTGGAGCACCTGGTCGGCGTCCGGATCGGTGAGCTTCTCGAGGAGGGCATGCACAGCATCGATCTGGCGACCATGCGCTCCCTCGTCGATTTCGTGGAGACCCCGGCGGAGGAGGAGGACACCTCCAACCTCGGCCGCATGGTGCAGGGGATCCGCGACAAGGCCGCCCAGCGCGGCAAGCGCATGATGAGCTGAGCCCGCCCGGCGCCTCCTGGTCGAACAGATCCGAATACGCCACTGCCTCCGAGGCGCGGGGTCCGCCTCAGCATGCGGGCCGCCCCCACCTGGTGTCTCAGCTGCCGATGTCCTCCGGTCTCAGGATGCGGATCTCCTCGGTCGTCGCCTCCGGCAGCTCGACGACCCGCAGCGCCTGACGGCTCAGCGCAGCCTCGAAGGCGTTCCGTACGGCCCGACCGTTGCCGAAGCCGTTCGGGCGAGGGGTCGGCATGAGGGCCCGCACGGCGTCCTCGGTGCCCTCGGCGAGCTCGAGGCCTGCGCCGATGGCGATGCTGCGGAAGATCTCCACGAGCTGGTCGTCGTCATAGTCCGGGAAATCGAGGGTCGTGGGGAATCGGGAGGCGAGGCCGGGATTGGAATCGAGGAACTCCGCCATCAGGTGGCTGTAGCCGGCCACGATCACCACGAGATCCTGGCGATGATCTTCCATCAGCTTCAGCAGGGTATCGATCGCCTCCTTGCCGAAATCGGCCCCTCCTGAGGAGCCTTGGGCCAGCGTGTACGCCTCGTCGATGAACAGCACACCGCCGAGAGCCTCATGAACCTTGTCCATGGTCCTCGGGGCGGTGTGGCCCACGTACTGACCCACGAGATCCGCGCGGGAGACCTCCACCAGGTGACCGTGGTCCAGGATGCCGGCGCTCTGGTAGATGCGGGCAAGGATTCGCGCCACCGTCGTCTTCGCCGTGCCCGGGTTGCCGACGAACACCAGGTGCCGGGAGGGCTCCTGCACCTGCAGTCCCGCCCGACGGCGCAGCTCGCCGGCCTTGAGCTCGGCGGAGAGCATCCGCACCCGATGCTTGACGGGCTCGAGACCGGTGAGCTCCTCGAGCTCGGCGACGGGGTCACGGTCGCCCTGCTGGTGCTCGGCCGGCCCGCGCCGCTGTTTGCGGGGGAGGTCCTCGGCGATGAGGGTGCGGATCTCCTCATCGCTCGCGGTCTCGGGGTTGATGCGCACCGCCTGATGCCCGAGGGACGCCTCCAGCAGGTTGCGGACCCACCGCCCGTTGCCGAATCCCTCTGGTCGGGGCGAAGGGATCATCTCTGCGAATCGAGCGACGAAGTCCTCGGAGACGACCATGCCCATGTCGTCAGCGGATGCAGCAAGGATCTGCAGCAGCTCGGAATCCGAGTAGTCCGGGAAGTCGATGGTGAGCGGGAACCGGGAGGCCAGGCCGCTGTTCGCCCGCAGGAAGTCGTTCATCTCCTTGCGATACCCGGCAGCGATCACGACGAAGCGATCACGGTGGTCCTCCATGAGCTTCAGGAGGGTCGCGACCGCTTCCTTGCCGAAATCGTTGCCGGAGTCCTTCGGCGTCAGGGAGTACGCCTCGTCGATGAACAGCACGCCTCCGAAGGCCTCCTCGACCTTCGCCTTCACGAGTTGGGCGGTGCCGCCGATGTGCTCGGCCACCAGGTCATCGCGGGAGACCTCCACCAGATGGCCGGACTCGAGCACTCCGAGGTCGCGATAGATGCGGGAGATCAGGCGCGCGACAGTCGTCTTGGCGGTGCCGGGGCCTCCGAGGAACAGGGCGTGGCGGGTGGGGCTGCCCACGCGCACACCGGCGGCGCGCCGCCGCTCGGTCCAGCGGAGCTCGGCGACCAGTGCCTCGACCTGCTGCTTCACAGAGGAGAGGCCGATCAGTCGGGCGAGCTCGTCGTGGGGATCGCCGGTCTCCGGGCGCGCGTCGGCCGCATCGCCGTACGTTCCTCCGGCCAGGGCGGATCGCACCTGATCGAGGTCGGGGACCATCGGGAAGCTGCCTTCGGGCGCCCCCAGGGCACGTACCTGCCACCGGAAGGACGCCCCGACCCACCGGCGCAGCTCACCGGTCCGGCCGTCGGCGAGCAGGGAATCCACGAAACGCGTGACCCGATCACGGACCTCCTCCGCATCGGCGGGCGCCTCGTCGGCCTGCAGCCGGGCCTGCACGGTCTCTCCGACGAGGTCGATCACCTCGGCGGTGAGCGCGGACTGCTCATCGTCGGTGTTGAAGAAGGCGGCCAGCATCAGCAGGTCTTCCGGATCCGGTGCGTCCGGGGCGAGCTCTCCGAGGCGCTGGAGCTCGGCGTGCGCGCTGCGCAGAACCGTTTCGGGCCCCTGAAGATCGGGGAAAGCGATGGCCTCATCGGCGGTGACCGCATCACGCAGCACGCGATCGAGATCATCGGTGTCCTCCGCGGCGTCGAGGGCCTCGCGCAGGGTGTCATCGGTGTGGACTCGGCGCAGCACCGCGATCGTCGCGGAGAGCCGTCTCTGCAGCGGGGCGATGAAGGGCACCTGCTCCAGAGCGTCGGCGAGTGCCCGGGCGCGCAACGATGCCGAGGAGAGACCGTCGGAGCAGGTGATCGCGGATGTGAGCGGGGAGTGCTCCGTGGGCCACGTCGCCGAGTAGACCCCCTCGATGACTCCGTCGTCGTCCGGGGAGCGGAACGGTGCGAGCCAGTGCTGCGAGAAGTTCTCGGCGTCGACGATCGTCAGCCCACCGAGCTTGTGCAGCAGCAACACGGTGCTCTGGATGAAGGGGACCACGTCCTCGCGCAGAGTCACGTTGCGGAGGAAGGCGAATGCCGCAGGATGCCGGGCGAGGCCCCACATGCGGCGCTGGTACTCCTCGAGCCATCCCTCCGGGACCTCCCAGGGGTCGGAGACCCCGAAGAAGTCGACCCGCGGCCCGGGACCGGTTTCTCTACGTGCCTGCTGTCTCGCTTGCTGAGGGGTCATCGGTAGCTCCAGCCGCTCGCCAGCACTGAGCAGCGCGAGTCGAAGTCGGCGCTGTCCACACGCAGCGAAGGTCTGTCGGGTTCGTCGAACAGCGCGAGGCGCACCTGCTCGATGTCATCGCCGAGGGCGTCGAGGCCTGATCGGACGGAACCGGCGGGGAAGGTCCCCTGACGTGGCTCGCCCGCCGTGTCGACCTTCAGCATCCCGATCATGCCGGTGGCTGACCGGATCAGCACCCGGCCGGGGACGAAAGCGATGGTGACGTCCTCGGCGGGCGGGACCTCGGCGATCAGTGCGGTGAGCTCGCTCGTAGGGAGCATGCACCTGACCAGGTTGGGTCCCTCGATGAGCCGGAAGGGTGGTGAGCCGATCGGGTCACGCAGGAGCCGCAGGCGGTGACGGCCCGTGCTGTCGGCGAGGGAGAGCGTCGCCGTCCACTCCTCGTCGGCGCCGAGCGAGAGCTGCATGCTCCCGGCCGCGCCGGACAAGGCCTCGAGCTGATCGGTGCTGCTCAGCGCGTTCAGCGCGGGGCCGTCACCGATCGGGGACCATGCCACGGAGCGAGAGACGGCGATCCCGTGGACCTTCCCGCTGACCAGGAGGTGCTGCGTGCCGTTCCGAGCCGCGGCAACAAGGTGCAGGGGGAGCGCCGGCGCCTCCTGGTCCTCGCCGGAATGTTCGAGAAGATGCGCGGCGTGCAGTGCGTTCCCGACCTCGTGCAGCGCGGCACGGAGGTGGCCGGCGTCGACGGCTCCGAAGGGGACGATGTCATCGGCGGGCAGGGCGAGGTCCTTGACGACGATGTCGCTCCACCCCTCGGCCGTGTGCAGGCGATGACTCTCGCCATCGACGTCGACATACCAGTTCAGGCTCACGCGCGACCGCACTCCCAGCAGAAGGTCCACTCCGAGCCGAACGATGCGCCGCATTCCTCGCAGGTACGGGCCGGCGCGGCAGCGACAGCGGTCGCATGCTCCGGTGAGGTGCTCTGCGCGGTGGCCTGCGGTGCCGGTGCCACCGCATCTGCAGATGGGGCTGCGGGTGCCATGGAGGGGGCTGCGGCGGGAACACCGTTCCCGGGGCGGGGACGGCGCATCCCGGGGGCGTTCTTCCATGCCTCTCCGAGGCGCGGGGCAGAACCTGTCTCGTCCTTCACCAGCCAGCGGAAGACGCGCACGATGTGCTCGCTGTCGGCCGCGGTCGGTTCGAAGGCCGGCTCGGCAGAGAGCTCGGCGAGGGTCTCGTCGAGGTTCTCCGCCCGGATCTCTCCCGGCCAGCTCACCTCGGAATCGATGGTGCCGATCCCGTTGTCCGTCGGCATGAAGACGACCCGCGCCTTGACCTGGTGGCCCACTCCGAGTGCGCGGAACTTCTTCTGGACGCGATCGGCAGCGAGCTCCATGTTCCGGCTCATCGAACGGGCCTTCCCGATGTATCCCCCGGTGGGGTTGTCGATCAGGCGCAGGGAGTCGTCCTCCTGGATCCAGGTGACGTCGCCCTGCGTGTAGTTCTTCATGTCCAGCAGGAAGATCGAGCTGCCGGTGACGACGACGCAGTCGATGTCGGAGCTGTACGTGGTGCTCGCCCCGACGGTCTCGTCGGGCATGTGGACGGACCAGAATGTCGCGAAGCGGCTGAGCTGGTCGGTGTGCTGCAGTGCGCGTGCGAAGTTCAGCTCACCATCCTGCCCCTTCGTGATCTGGTCGGCACCGAATCCGGAACCGCTGAGACCGGCCCCGGGGGTCCCGAACAGATCGGGAAGCGTGGGGACCTCGACGGCGGCGAGCGCCGAGGGCTCCAGGCCCGTGAGGCGACCGGGGGCGGTGGGCTGCAGCTGACTGTTGGTCTCTCGCCGCATCTTGCGGTCGTACTCGATCTCCTGCAGACGGGCCTTCTCGATGGAGTCCTGCTCCGCCCGGCGGGCCTCCTCGCGGCGGAGCTCCTCCCTATGGTGGTGCAGCCTCTCCGAATCACGCCGAGCAGCTCCCGGGACGAGCTTGCGCAGGGTGAACCGTGCAGTGATCCCCACCGCCATGACCAAGGGCCACAGGGCATGCATGACCCACCAGGGGACGTAGAGGAACCACCGTTCGACGCCGCCGGAGCTCAGCAGCATCGAGCCGGCCACCCAGAGGACAGCCAAGATGGCGCCGAAGCCGATGACACGTCCCATCCGGGAAGCATGCGTCGCGCCCTTCCCGACCATCTTCCAGGTCAGCAGTACGAAGACCAGGGCCGGGAGGAGGCAGATCAGCCACACCGGAGGCAGGTCGCCCTTCGGCATCACCCACAGCACGGCGATCAGCAGCGTGTACAGGAACAGTCCAGTCCCGATGCGAGCACGGGCCTTCGCCAGACCGGGTGCCCGAACAGCTGTCGGATGAGTGCTGGTCATGGTTGAGAACCCCTTCGTCGTGCGCTGGGACGACCTGCACGACCGTTCCAGACCCCCTGCGCGCCTCCTGACGCCTCTGCGACCACCATCATGCCTTCTTACGAGGACAGGCGGCGACCCGAGCTGCGTTCCGAACTGTGTGGCACGGCAGATGTTCGCCCTCACGAAGGCACGGGCCGAAGTGCCCACTTGCAGTGCTCCCATGAGAGCCCTCACCACTCCCGCCGACCGCACCGCCGGCGTTCCGATTGACTCCCCGCAGGGCCTGGACGCTATCGCGCACGGCTCCCTCGAGCGGCTGCGGGAAGGGGCGAGCGACGTCGGCACCCAGACCCGCCAAGTGCTCGGAGCGCTGCGGGAGCTGCGTGCGGCGACCGTGGGCTGAGTTCTCGGCGGTGTGTGCCACCAGGTCTCTGTCACTGACGAGGTCGTCTCGGCCGCATGGGGGTCGCGAGCTCGCTGACGACCGCTCTCTGGTGGCGACGATGCGGACAGGTGCGGAAGTTCATCCGACGACACAGGGGTATTGCTTATGTCCCCCATAAGTTAACGTTCCGGGCATGATACTCACCGGATTGTTCCTCGGCGCCGTGCTCGGCTATGTCCTGCAGCGCTCCCGGTTCTGCGTCACCGGCGCGTTCCGGGATCTGTACATGGCCCGCTCGGCGCGCTACTTCGTCCCTTTCCTCCTCGCCATCGCGATCCAGGCCATCGGCGTCGCGGCGCTGACCGGCATGGGCGTGATCGCCCCGGAGCCGGCCAGTTTCGCGCCGTTGGCCGTGATCGGCGGCGGGCTGCTCTTCGGCGTCGGCATCATCATGGCCGGTGGCTGCGCGACCGGCACCTACTATCGCGCCGGTGAGGGGCTGATCGGCTCATGGGTGGCGCTGGTCTTCTACGCCCTGTTCGCCGCGGTCATGAAGTACGGCCCGCTGGGCGTTTTCACCGAGGCCGCTCGCGCCCGCACCACTGCCGACGCGACCCTCCAGGAGACCCTCGGCGTGAGCGTCTGGGTACCCACGATCCTCTTCTCCGCACTTGTCGCCGTGCTCGTGGTGCGCCAGGTGCGCAGGAGCGCCGCCCGACAGGCCGGCCGCAAGAGCGTGCGCCTGCCCGCCCGGCGCACCGGTCTCGGCCACTACCTCGCCGACATCCCCTGGAACCCCTGGGTGGGCGGCGTACTGCTGGGGATCCTCGCGATTGCCGCCTGGGTGCTCTCCACCGCCGCCGGCCGCAATGGCGGCCTGGGCATCACCACGCCCTCGGCCAAGATCGTCACCTTCCTCACCACCGGGGATGTGACCCTCGTGGACTGGTCCGTGATGCTCGTGCTCGGCATCCTGGTCGGCTCCTTCATCGCCGCGAAGCTCACCGGTGAGTTCCGCTGGCGGGTGCCGGATGTCAACACCATCCTGCGCAGCGCCGGAGGCGGCGTCGCCATGGGTGTGGGTGCCGCGCTCGCCGGCGGCTGCACCATCGGCAACTCCCTGGTGGAGACCAGTCTGTTCAGCTACCAGGGCTGGGTCTCCTTCGTCGCGATCATGCTCGGCACCTGGGGAGCCGCCTGGTTCTTCCTGGTGCGCCCGCAGAAGGCCGCCGCTGACAGCCGGCAGTCCCCCGTGCTCACCCCCGCCGCCTGATCTCACCGCCTGACCGGGCCTCCTGGCCCGTCCCTCCCGATCGACGACCTGCCCCACCGAAAGGACCCTCGTGCCTGCCTTCACCCTCCAGACCAACGGCGCCGTCTGCCCCTTCCCGCTGATCGACGCGAAGAACGCCATGCAGCAGCTGAACTCGGGTGATGACCTCATCATCGGCTTCGACTGCACCCAGGCCACCGATTCCCTGCCCCAGTGGGCGGCGGAGGACGGCCACGAAGTGGTCGCCTTCGACCGGGTGGGCGAAGCGGGGTGGACGATCACGGTGCGCAAGGGCGCATGAGCGCCGACCTCCTGAGCGGCTCCCGGCCCGGACCCCCACACGGGTCCGGGCCGTCGTGCGTCCGATTGTCAGGTTCTGATCCAGTTCCGTCCCCGGTCTGGATCGGAACCTGACGATCGGCGTCGGCGCCGCGGGCCCAGCCGTCGTCCCCAGCGGCTGAAACTTGCGACATGCGCGAAATGGCGTTCGGTATGACTTGCGATGATCGCAAGATCGGCGTACTGTCCGACAGCGGACCACGATGCGACGATCTGAACGAGAAGGAGTGGGGCACTCTTGAGACCACTGACCCAAGCAGGCGGAACGCCTGATCACAGGCGGCTGCCGGGCTCGGTGGGGCGCTCTGCGAACGTCACGGCGGGTACCGCGACTCGCCGTGGAGTCCTCGGGGGAGGGCTCGGGCTGGGACTGAGTGCCGTTCTCGCTGCATGCGGTGGGGCCGCAGCTCCCGCCCAGCAGTTCGATCTCGAGGGGCTGCCGGTCAAGGGTGGCTCGCTGCGGGTCGGCTTCGTCGGCGGCGGCGCCTCGGACACTCTGGACGGCGCGAATGCCACCAACCTCGGCGACATCGCCCGGGCCGTGAGCATGTACAACACGCTGCTGTACTTCGATGACGACTACGTGCTGCAGCCCATGCTCGCCACCTCCGTCACCCCGAACGACGACGCCACCGTCTGGACCGCCGAGCTGCGCGACGACATCACCTTCAGCGACGGGCGGCCGATCACGGTCGAGGACGTCATCTCCAGCTTCGAGCGGATCGTCGACCCCGAGGATCCGAAGTCCGGAGCCGCCTCGCTCAGCCATCTCCGGGACATGGTGAAGCTCGACGAGCGCACGCTCGAGTTCCGGCTCGACACCTCCGACACCGCACTGGACGAGACCTTCGGCCTCTACACCTCGATCATCGTCCCCACCGACTTCGACGTCGCGGCACCGGTGGGCTCCGGCCCCTTCATGCTCGAGAGCTTCACCGCCGCGCAGTCCACCGTGCTGCGCCGCAACCCGCACTACTGGGGCGAGGAGGGTCCCTACCTCGACGAGGTCAGCCTGCTGAACTTCAACGACACCGATGCGCTGATCAACTCGCTGCTGTCCAATCAGGTCGACGCCATCGCGCAGATCCCGCCGGCGCTCACCGAGGTCATCGCCTCGGACCAGCGGATCAAGATCCTCAACTCCGAGACCGGCATGTACCTGCCCTTCACCATGCGCGTGGACAAGGCGCCGTTCGACGACGAGCGCGTGCGCCAGGCCTTCCGCCTGGCCGCGCACCGCGAGGGGATGATCGAGCAGGTCCTCTCCGGCAAGGGCACCATCGCCAATGACATGTTCGCCGCCTTCGACCCGGCCTACCCCGGGGAGCTGCCCCAGCGCACCCAGGACATCGCCGAGGCGAAGCGGCTGCTGGCGGAGGCCGGACACCCCGACGGCCTCGAGGTGGAGCTGGTCACCGCCCCCATCCAGGCCGGCGTCGTCGAAGCCGCCCAGGTGTTCGCCGAGCAGGCGGCCGAGGCCGGCATCACCGTGACGATCAACCGCATGGACCTCACCGCCTACTGGACCGACTACCTCAACTACGACTTCTCGCAGTCGTTCTGGTACACCCGCAACTTCCTCGCGCAGTCGAACGCCGCGGTGATGCCGGGCGCCCCGTTCAACGAGACGCACTGGGAGGACGAGGAGTTCACCGCGCTGGTCGAGCAGGCCCGCGCCGAGGTCGACGACGCGGCCCGCGGTGAGCTCGTCGCCCAGGCCCAGGAGATCCTGTACGACCGCGGCGGCTACCTCATCTGGGGCTTCGCGAACCAGATCGACGCCTATCAGGGATATGTCGGCGGCTTCGTCGAGAACCGCACCGGGATCCCGCTGTCCGGGTTCCGGCTGGACCGCGTATGGATCGGAGAAGCCGCATGATCGCCAAGCTCATCATCCGTCGGCTGGCCATCAGCCTCGTCATCCTGCTGGCAGTCTCCCTGCTGGTCTTCGGTGCGACCCTGCTCCTGCCGGGCGACCCGGCCCGAGCGATCCTGGGCCAGCAGGCGACCCCCGAGCGGATCGCCGCCCTGCACCAGCAGATGCATCTCGATCAGCCCGCCTGGCAGCGCTACCTGTCCTGGCTCGGTGGCCTGTTCACCGGTGATCTGGGCACCTCGGCGGCCTCCGGCCAGCCGGTCATCGACCTGCTGGCCGACCGTGCCCGCGCCTCGGTGTTCCTCATGGTCGCCGCCGCGCTGATCAGCATCCCGGCCGGTCTCGCGCTGGGCATCTGGTCCGCACTGCGCCGCGGCCGGGCCGCGGACAGCGCCATCACGGGCATCTCGCTGGTGCTCGCGGCCCTGCCCGAGTTCGTGATCGGCATCGCCCTGGTGGCACTGTTCGCCACCACCGTGATGAGCATCCTGCCCGCGGTGACCATGTCCCCGCCGGGATCGCAGGTCTGGGACTTCCCGGCCCAGCTGATCCTGCCCACCGCGGTGCTGGTGCTGGTGGTGACCCCGTACATCGCCCGGATGATGCGCGCGACCATGCTCGAGGTGCTCGACTCCGGCTATGTGGAGATGGCCCGGCTCAAGGGCGTCCCCGAGCGCCGCGTGATCCTGCGCCACGCCCTGCCCCACGCGATCGGACCGGTCGCCCAGGTGGTCGCGATCCAGCTGGCGTGGATGGCCGGCGGCGTGGTCGTGGTCGAGTTCCTGTTCCGCTATCCCGGGCTCGGCCAGGCCCTCATCGAAGCGGTCGACTACCGCGATGTGCAGGTGGTGCAGGCGGTGACCATGATCGTCGCGGTCATCTACATCGTCGTGAACCTGCTGGCGGACGTCGTCGGCATCCTGGCCAACCCGAAGCTGCGCACCGGAGGTGGCAAGTGATGTCCCAGGCCATGAATGCAGGCTCCCCCGGAGCGGGGGCCGAGGACCCGACGGTCGCGAATCCCACCGCCACGGAACCCGCTCCCAGCGGGCCCGACGCCCCCACCACCGGGAGCACGCGCCGCAACTCGGTGCTCACCCGCTTCTGGGCGCAGCGTCAGGCGAAGGTCGGCGTGGCGCTGACGGCCCTGGTCGTCCTCGCCGCGTTCCTGGGACCGCTGCTGCTGCCGTGGGCGACCGGCTACTCCGCCACCGAGTTCGCCGACCGTCCCTTCCAGGAATCGGGGCCGTTCGGCACCGACAATCTCGGCCGTGACGTGCTCAGCCGGTTCCTGGCCGGCGGCACTTCGCTGATCCTCTACTCCGTGCTGGCCACGGCGCTGGGACTGTTCCTGGGCCTGCTGTTCGGGATGATCGCCGCCTATGCCGGCGGCCGGCTCGACTCGCTGCTCATGCGCGCCAACGACGTGCTGCTGGCGATCCCGCAGCTGGTGTTCGCGCTGCTGGCCATCACCGTGCTGGGCCCGGAGCCCTGGGTGCTGGTGGCTGTCATCGCCATCACCCATGCCCCCGCATCGCGCGGGTCACGAGGTCGGCCACGCTGGACGTCATCAACGAGGACTACATCCGGGCCGCCGAGATGTACGCGATGCCGCGGATGCGGATCCTGTTCCGCGAGATCCTGCCCAACATCACCGGTCCGCTGGCCGTCGAGGCCGGGCTGCGCCTGACCTATTCGATCGCGGCGATCGCCTCACTGTCCTTCCTCGGCCTGGGCATGCAGCCGCCGGCCGCGGACTGGGGCCTGATGATCAACGAGAACCGCATCGCACTGTCCCTGCAGCCCTGGGGCGTGATGCTGCCGGTCCTCGCGATCGCCGTCCTGACCATCGGGACCAACCTGATCGCCGATTCGATCGCGCGGGCCTCCGCGAGCACGAACGTAGGGGAGAAGTGATGTCGAGAGCACGCAGGGTCCAGGAGACCCTCACACCCACCGGCGCGCCCATGGTCGAGGGCTCGGCCTGGCACAGCACCGTCGAGAGCGGCGGCGACGTCCTCGAGATCGAGGACCTGAGGATCGTGACCACCTCGGGTGGCCGCCCGATCATCCAGGGAGTCGATCTGCGCCTGCGCCAGGGCGAGCTGCTCGCGCTGGTCGGGGAGTCCGGTTCCGGCAAGACCACGGTGGGACTGGCCGTGCTCGGCCGCTTCCGTCGCGGGCTGACCCATGTGGGCGGCACGGTCACGGTCCACCCCTCCAACGGCACCTCCGCTGCGGTGATGACCGACCTGGGCGAGGAGGCGCTGCGTCGCCTGCGAGGCTCACGCGTCTCCTACATCCCGCAGGATCCGGCACTGTCGCTGAATCCGGCCATGCGCGTCGGTGAGCAGATCAGCGAAGTGCTCAAGATCCACGAGTTCGGAGCCGACGACGCCGAGCGGACCGAGCGCGTGCGCGGCGTGCTGCGCGAGGTCGGGCTGCCGGATGACGACGCCTACCGGCGCCGCTGGCCCCATGAGCTCTCCGGCGGTCAGCAGCAGCGCATCGGCATCGCGATGGCCTTCGCGATGTACCCCGACGTGCTGGTGCTCGACGAGCCGACGACCGGGTTGGACGTGTCCACCCAGGCCGTGGTGCTCGAGACCATCCGCGAGATGACGGTCAAGAACAGCGTGGCCGGTCTCTACATCACCCACGACCTCGCGGTGGTCGCCGAGATCGCCGACCGCGTGGCGGTCATGCTCCAGGGCGAGCTGGTGGAGGAAGGTCCCACGGCCGACGTGCTCGGTGCCCCGCAGCACCGCTACACCCGCACCCTGCTCGCCGCAGTCCCCGACCTCGCCGGGAAGAACAACATCGGCGAGTTCGAGGCGCGCCGCAAGGCCGTCCAGGCCGCAGAGGCGGGAGAGGCCGAGCGGCCCGCGACCACCAGCACTCCTCGCGAGGCCGGCACGGCGGCGGCCCCGGCCACCGAGCCGGCCCCCGGTGATCCGCTGCTCGAGGTGCGCGACGTATCGCTGTCCTACGGCACGAAGCAGGTGCTCACCAGCGTCGACCTCACTCTGCGCACCGGCGAGTGCACCTTGCTGCTGGGGGAGTCCGGCTCGGGCAAGACCACCCTCTCGCGGTCGATCGCCGGTCTGCTGGACCACTGGTCCGGATCGGTCAGGTACCAGGAGAAGGAGCTGCCGCGGTCCACCCGCCGGCGCAGCCTCGCCCAGCGGCAGGACATCCAGTACGTCTTCCAGTCCCCGTTCTCCTCGCTGAACCCGCGCCGCACGCTGGGCCAGTCCCTCGCCGTGCCGCTGGAGATGTCCGGCGAGCTCAGCGCGCCCCAGCGCAGGGAACGGGTCCGCGAGGCGCTGGACTCGGTGCGGCTGGGGAGGTCCTTCTTCGACCGTCGGCCGGGAGACCTCTCCGGCGGTGAGCGTCAGCGCGCGGCCATCGCCCGGGCGCTGGTGAACATGCCGCGGGTGCTGGTGTGCGACGAGATCACCTCGGCGCTGGACGTCTCGGTGCAGGCCAGCATCATCGATCTGCTCAGCCATCTGCGGCAGGAGCGGGGGCTGTCGATGCTCTTCGTGACCCACAACATCGCCCTGGCCCGCCACGTGGCCGAGCGCGTCGCCGTGCTGGATCACGGCGTGATCGTCGACGATGGACCGACGGACCAGGTGCTCACCGCGCCGGACCACCGTTACACCGAGGAGCTGCTGCAGAACATCCCGACCCTCTGAGGGCGGGACGGGGAGGCCACGGCCCGCCCCAGCAGCCGACGACGCAGTGGGAGACGCCTTGTCGACATCACATCATCCGACGACCGACCCAGGAGACGACATGGCCGACGCCGTTTCCGTCCCGGCGACCACGCCGGCCGGAGCCGTGCCCTCGACCGGAGAGGCGGCGAGCTCCTCCGCGGAGGCCGTCCGCGGGCGGGTCCGTTCCTGCATCGAGGAGTCCGGTCTGGCCCAGCGCGAGTTCGCGCGCCGTATCGAGCTCGAGGAGACCAAGCTGTCCAAAGCGCTGAAGGGCACCCGCCGCTTCAGCCCGGCCGAGCTGGTACGGATCGCGACCGTCGGTGGCGTCACCGTGAACTGGCTGGTCTCCGGCTCGGACTCGGCCTCCGGACCGGCTGCGGTCCCCACTGCGGCGAGCCTGCCCCTTCGGGGGCGGGAGGCCCCGGAGCAGGGGCGCAGGCGGCAGACGATCGTCGAGACCGCCTGGGCGCTGTTCGCCTCCCGCGGCCTGCACGCGGTGAAGATCTCCGAGATCGCCGCCGAGGCCGGGGTCAGCACCGCTGCGGTCTACCACTACTTCTCCGGCAAGCGCGAGCTGTTCGAGGAGACGCTGCGCTACTCGGTCAAGCTCGCCTTCGACCGGCAGGTCGCCTCCCTGCACCTGATCTCCGGCCCGCGCGAGCGGCTCGAGCACCTCATCGGCCTGCAGCTGCCCGCAGGTGGCGCCCGTGCGCAGGAGTTCGCGATCTGGTTGCAGGCCTGGTCCGAGGTCGCCGTCGGCGCCGGCTCCCAGCAGAATCATGCCTTCGCCTACCAGCGGTGGTACCGCACGGTGCACGACGTGCTCCGTGAGGGACAGGAGTCGGGGGTGTTCACCGCCGAGCCGCTCGAGGACCTCACCACCCAGCTGACCAGCCTGATCGACGGGCTCGGCATCAAGGTGCTGGTCGGCACGATCAGCGTCGAGCAGATGGCCTCCCAGATCCATCGCTTCCTCGAACGCCTCGTCGTCGCCCGTCCCTGACCGCCCCGAGACCCAGCCCCAGACCCACCCGAGACCCGGACCCACCCCACGAAAGGGATCCACCATGAGCCGCAAGGTCATCCTCACCTGCGCCGTCACCGGCGCCGGCGACACCGCCGCCAAGAGCGAGCACGTACCCGTCACCCCCGAGCAGATCGCCGCCGACGCGATCGCCGCCGCCCGCGCCGGTGCCTCCGTCGTGCACATTCACGTGCGCGATATCGAGACCACGCAGGGCTCGCGCGACGTGGAGCTGTACAGCGAGGTGGTGCGCCTGATCGGCGAGAGCGACGTCGATCCCGTCATCAACCTCACCGCCGGCATGGGGGGTGACCTCACGGTCGACCCCAGCGATCCCACCCGGGAGCTGGGCAAGCTCAAGGGGACCGACCTGGTCAGCGGCCTGGACCGGCTGCCGCATGTCGAGAAGCTGCGCCCGGAGATCTGCACCCTGGACTGCGGTTCGCTGAACTTCGGCGAGGGCAGCCAGCTCTACGTCAGCACCCCGGACATGCTCCGCGAGGGCGCTGCCCGCATCAAGGAGCTCGGGGTCAAGCCGGAGATGGAGATCTTCGATACCGGGCAGCTGTGGTTCGCGAACGTCATGGTGGCCGAGGGCCTCATCGCCCCGCCGCCGATGTACCAGCTGTGCATGGGCATCCCCTACGGCGCCCCCGTCGACACCGGCCTGCTGGACGCCATGGTGCACATGCTGCCCGAGGGGGCGCAGTGGACATCCTTCGCCATCGGCCGCGACCAGCTGCGCTGGGTGGCGCAGTCGGTGCTGCTGGGCGGGCACGCCCGGGTGGGCCTGGAGGACAACCTCTACCTGCGCAAGGGCGTCAAGGCCACCAATGCTCAGCTCGTCGAGGAGGCCGGGAAGATCATCGACTCCCTCGGCGACCAGATCGCCACGCCCGACGAGGCCCGCGACATCCTCCAGCTCGACCGGAAGGCTCTCTCCGCATGACCACTGCATCCGCTGCTCCCACCCCCGACCCGCAGCCGCCCGAGGTCGCGGAGGTCACCACGATCGCCTGCGTCGGCATCGGCACCATCGGCGGCGGCTGGGCCGCCTACTTCCTCTCCCGCGGCTACCGGGTCCAGGCCTGGGACCCCTCGCCCGAGGCCGGGGACCGGGTCCGCGCGCTCATCGACGCTGCCTGGCCCGCACTGACCCAGCTGGGGTTGGCCGAGGGCGCCGATCCGCACGCCATCTCCATCCACACCGATCTGGCCGAGGCGCTCGACGGCGCCCAGTTCGTGCAGGAGAGCGCCCCCGAGGTTCTGGAGATGAAGCAGCAGCTGCTGGCGGACATCGATGCGCACGCCGCCCCGGGCGTCATCATCGCCTCCTCCACCTCCGGCTACTCGATGACGGAGATGGCGGTGGACGCGGCCACTCCCGAGCGGCTGGTCGTCGGCCACCCCTTCAATCCGCCCTACCTGATCCCGCTGGTCGAGGTGGTCGGTGGCGAGCAGACCTCGCCCGCGGCCGTCGACTGGGTCTCTGCCTGGTACGAGCACCTGGGCAAGTCCGTGATCACGATGGACCACGAGGTGCCCGGCTTCATCGCCAACCGGCTGCAGGAGGCGCTGTGGCGGGAGGCGCTGCACATGGTGGACAACGGCGAGGCGACGGTCGAGCAGATCGACCGCTCCATCACCGACGGTCCCGGCCTGCGCTGGCCCCTGCAGGGCCCCATGCTCACCTTCCACCTGGCCGGCGGGCCCGGCGGGATGGCCCACATGCTCGACCACTTCGGGCCCTCGCTGAAGTCCCCCTGGACTCGGCTGGAGGCCCCGGAGCTGACCGAGGAGCTGCGCGGCGCCGTGGTGGCAGGCTGCGATGACGAGGCCGACGGGCGCACCGTGCCCGAGCTCGTCGCCCAGCGCGACCAGGCCATCATCGCGGTGCGCCAGGTCATCGAGCAGCTGCGCCGAGGCTCCGCGGCATGAGTGCGCTGCCCGCCTTCCGCACCCCGGTGCGCCAGGAGTGGATCGACTACAACGGCCATCTCTCCGAGGCGTACTACGTGCTCGTGTTCGGCTTCGCCACCGACGCGGTGATGGAGCAGATCGGGCTGGGCGCCGCCGAGCGCGAGCAGGCCGGCTCCTCGCTGTACACCGTCGAGGCGCATGTGCGGTACCTGCAGGAGGTGCCCCGCGGTGCGGAGCTGGTGGTGACCACCGCGATCGCCGGTGCCGCGGCCAAGAAGCTGCACCTGGCGCACGAGATGCGGGTGGATGGGGAGCTGGTCGCGACCGAGGAGATCCTGGCGCTGCACGTGGCCGGGGACCCGGCCCGGTCCGCGCCCTTCCCCGAGCCGGTCGCGACCCGGATCGCCGGCATCGCGGCCGCGGGGCCTGCCGGGGCCGAGGGGATCCCAGCGGCCGACGGGGCCGCCGAGAGCCTCGGCGCCTCCGTCACCCCGCCCGACTGGGTGGGGCGCGCGATCCGTCTCTGAACCGCCTACACCCCACCGACCGAAGCCCCCAGGAGGAGTTCCCCGATGTCCACATCCACCGTTCCCTCAGGTGATCCGTCCGCGGTCACCGTCCGCGCCTGCGAGGGACTGCCCGGCGACATCGCTGAGCGTCTCGTCGAGATCTTCGGTCGCCACCTCGCCGCCTCCGAGGGTGGGATGGCGTTCTCCGTCCACCGCGCCGGGCAGCCGCTGCTGCAGCTGCACGGCGGGCAGGCAGCACCCGGCCGGCCATGGACCGCGGACACTATGGCGGTGCTGTTCTCCGGCACGAAGGGGCTCACGGCCACCCTCGCCGCGCTCCTCATCGGCCGCGGGCAGCTGGATCCCGAGGCCCCGGTCGCGCAGTACTGGCCGGAGTTCGCGGCAGCCGGGAAGGGGCAGGTGCGGATCCACCACCTGCTGGACCACACCGTCGGCCTGCCCTACGTCGACCCCGATCCGGCCACGGATGCCGAGAGGCTCGACAACCATCTGATGGCCGAGCGCCTCGCCGCCCAGCCCACGCTGTGGGAGCCGGGCACGAAGATCGCCTACCACGCCCTGACCTACGGCTACCTGCTGGCGGAGGTGCTGCGCCGGGTCAGCGGGCGCAGTGTCGGAGAGCTGCTGCGCACCGAGCTGGCAGAGCCCTTCGGACTCGATGTCCACCTGGGACTGCCGGAGTCGGAGGAGGCGCGGGTCGCTCCGGTGTTCCGTGCCGCGGGCTACCGGATCTCCACCTACCTGCAGGACGATCCGGAGCGGCGCGCGATCGTGGACCGGATGTACGGCAGCAGCCTGACCGCCGAGAACCCCCCGTTCAACACCCGCGCCCACCACGCCGCAGAGCTCGCCGCCGGCGGCGGGATCGGCACGGCCGACGCGATGGCGAGGATGTACTCCCTGCTCATCGCCGCCGACGCACCGCTGCTCCCGGCCGACACCCTGGCCCGCGCCACTCGCACCTGGTCCCAGGGCACGGACACGATCAACGACCGGCCGGTGCGCTTCGGCCTCGGCTATGAGCTCGATGACCCCATCGGCACCTACGGCCCGGTGCGCCCCGCCTTCGGCCACACCGGCGCCGGCGGCGGGCTGCACGGTGCCTGGCCCGAGCAGGACCTCGCCTTCTCCTTCCTGCCCAACGAGATGCAGAGCGAGGACGTGGACCGGCGGGTCAAGGACCTGCTGGAGGTGCTGGCGGAGGCCGCGTAGGGCGAAGCAATCCTGCCCCGGCGCAGCAGTGGAGGGGCCCCAGGAGCGGTCTCCCCGTGTGCCGGAGCCCCCGGTGCAGCGATACTGCGACGGGCCCGGCTCACCGCCCCCGCGCCGCGAGCCGTGCCATCAGCCCCGTCGGCGCGAGCCGCGCCGCGGTATAGATCGCCTTGTACCGCTTGCTCGGCACGGAGACGGACTTCCCGCGGGCCGCGTCCCGCAGCGATTCCTCGACCACCCGCGACGCCTCGAGCCACAGCCAATCGGGGATGCCCTCCTCGCCCTTCGCCAGGCCCAGGCGGGCGTGGAAATCGGTGTGGGTGTATCCGGGGCACACCGCGGTGACGGTCACGCCGCGGGAGCGGTACTGGCTGCCCGCCCAGCGGGAGAACATCACCTGCCAGGACTTCACCGCCGCGTAGGTGGAGCGCGGCATGACGGCCGAGGCCGAGGCGATGTTGAGGATCGTGCCGGAGCGGCGCTCCAGCATGCCGGGCAGCACGGCGTGCATCAGCCGCATCGGCACCTCGACGTGGAGGCGGAGGTGACGCGCCTCGTCCTCGATGTCGTTGTTCTCGAAGGCGAGGGGGAGCCCGAAACCGGCGCTGTTGATCAGGGTGTGGACCGGGGGCGCGGGATCGCGGAGGCGGCCGACGACGGCGGCGATGCCGCCGGGGGAGGAGAGGTCCGCACCCAGGATCTCGACCCCGCCCGCGCCTGATCGCTCCAGCTCGGAGGCGAGCTCCTCGAGCCGGGCGGTATCGCGGGCGACCAGCACGAGGCGGTCGCCGCGGCGGGCGAGCTGGCGGGCGTACTCGGCGCCGAGGCCGGAGCTGGCACCGGTGATCAGGGACGTCATCGTCATGGTGGCGAGCCTAGCGGCCCCGGGGCAGGTCTCTGCCGCTGTGTACGATCGTCCCCGTACGGCGGTGCAGCGTCGCGATCGCCTTTCCACACCTCGTGAAAGTCGTTCCTCCACGCCGTGTACTCGCTCCTGCTCGCGATCATCTATGTCGCCTTCGTCAGCCTCGGCCTGCCGGACTCCCTGGTCGGCTCGGGCTGGCCGGTCATGCACCAGGACCTCGGCGTCCCGGTGGCGTTCGCCGGCATCATCACCATGATCATCGCGCTGGGGACGATCGTCTCCAGCCTCGCCTCCGAGCGGGTCACCCTCCGCTTCGGCACCGGTGCGGTCACGGCGATCAGCGTCGGCATGACCGCTGCCGCGCTGGTGGGGTTCTCCACCTCGGACCAGTTCTGGATGCTGTGCCTGTGGGCGATCCCGTACGGGCTCGGCGCCGGCGCGGTCGATGCGGCGCTGAACAACTACGTGGCCCTGCACTACGCGGCCCGGCACATGAACTGGCTGCACAGCTTCTGGGGAGTGGGCGCCTCGATCAGCCCGTTCGTGATGGGGTTCGCGATCTCCTCGGGGCAGGGATGGTCCACCGCCTACCTGGTGATCGGCCTGGTCCAGGCCGCGCTCACGCTCGCGCTGCTGGTCAGCATCCCGCTGTGGGGCAGGGTCGACAGCGCACGCTCTCGGGCGAGGACCGTCCAGACCCATGACCTCGCCGAGGACGCCCCTGCGCCGCAGGACCGCGCCCCCGTCCCGCTCACCACCGCGCTGCGCATCCCCGGGGTGATGCTCATCCTGCTCACCTTCGCGGCCTACTGCGCGGTCGAGAGCACGGCGCTGCTGTGGTCCTCCACCTATCTCGTCGCCGAGCGCGGGGCGCTCCCCGCGGCGGCGGCCACCTTCGGCGCACTCTTCGTGCTCGGCCTGACCGCCGGGCGCTTCCTGGCCGGCTTCTTCGCCGAGCGCCTCGGGGACCGGGCCCTGATCCGGGGAGGCTTCGTGATGATCGGAGTCGGCGCGCTGATGCTCGCCCTCCCGCTGCCGACGGAGATGATCGGGCTCGCCGGCCTGGTCGTGGTGGGCCTGGGCTCCGCGCCGATCTACCCCGCGATCATCCACTCCACCCCGGTCAACTTCGGCCGGCGCAACTCCCAGGCCATCATCGGGGTCCAGATGGCCGCCGCCTACACCGGCTCCACCCTCGCACCGCCGGCCTTCGGCGCACTCTCGGCCTGGACGGGGATGTGGATCCTCCCGCTGTTCATCGCCGTGCTGGTGGTGGCGGGCCTGGTGCTGTCGGAGCGGCTGAACCGGATGGTGGCGGCTCCGGCGCCGGCCTGAGGCCATCGCGCGACGAGGTGAGCACCGCTCGACTCGCTGTGCCACCCGCGGGGTGATCCCCCGGACCGACGTCCGCCCGGCCCGCAACGGACGGCCACCGCCCGTTGCGCGCGCTCAGGCGCGCGCGCCGAGCCCGACCACATGCTCGGGAAGGCGCTCGTTGCTGCCGTACATGAAGTGGTTCGCCATGTTCTCGGAGAAGCGGCTGGCCAGCGGGGTGCGGCCCACGGCCTCGGCGACCTCACGGATGTGGATCGGAGCGGCGCCGCAGCACACGCCCAGGTAGTTCACGCCCAGCGCAAAGGCCTCCTCGGCGAAGGACCGGATCTCGTAGCGGTTGGTGAACAGAGGATCCAGCGCGGTGGGGAAGGTGCGCCCGTGCGGGGAGGGGACGGTCGCCGCCTCATCGGAGAGGTTGAAGAACGTCGGCTCCTCCTCGGTGGTCCGGTACGGGATGGGCAGCGCGCCCACGTGGCAGGAGACCGCCTCGCGGATCTGCCGCAGCCAGGGCAGCAGGGTCTCCGGACCGCGGAAGCAGTTCAGCCCGACGACGTCGGCCCCGCCCTGCTCCAGGCGCTGGGCGGTCTCGACGATCCCCGCACCGTCGGCCATCTCCTGGAACGCCATCGGGGCCAGGGTGAGCACCACCGGCAGCCCGGAGGACTTCGCGACCTCGAGCGCGGCCAGCGCCTCGCCGGCGTAGTAGAAGGTCTCGCCGATGATGATGTCCGCGCCCTCCTCGACGGCCCAGCCCACCATCTCCTCGAACATGCCGCGCACCTCAGCCTGCCGGGCGGTGTTCGTCGGATCCCAGATGTTCGAGTTCGAGATGTTGCCGGCCATGAGGTTCCCGGGCACCGCGTCGGCGACCTCGCGGGCGATGCGCAGCGCGGAGCGGTTCAGCGGCTCCAGCAGGTCCTCCTTGCCGATCACCCGCATCTTCTCTCGGTGACCGTTGTAGGTGAACGCCTCGACGATGTCGGAGCCGGCGCGCTGGAAGTCCACGTGCAGACTCCGCAGGGCTTCCGGGTGCTCGAGGGCGACCTCGGGCACGAACTCGCCGGCCGTGAGGTAGCCGCGGCGCTCGAGCTCGAACAGGAAGCCCTCCGCACAGATGACGGGACCTGCGTCGAGGCGGTCGCTGAGGATGTTCTGGGACATGATCGATCTCCGTGGTCTGGCGGGCGGGGCGGTACCGGCCGAGACTAGTCCGGCGCCGCGGCGGCGCCACCGTGGATGGCGGAGTGTGAACGAGAGAGGCTCACCGGCCTGCCACCGCCCTCCTACGTGACCAACGCCCCGTCGGCCGACGGGGCGGGTCGCCATAGACTCGATCGGTGCCCGGAACCTTCGCCCCCGCCCCGTCCGTGTCATCTGTCGAGGGCCGCGAGGGCCCCGACCTGACCGCCGAGGACATCGCCACCGCATTGCGGGTGCTGCGGCATGCCCCGACCCTCGCCGAGGACAGCACGGAGCTGCTCGCGATCAAGCGCGCCTCCCGGAACTTCGAGAAGAAGCTCGCGAAGACTCGGCGCGGTGAGAAGACCTGGGCGCAGCGTAAGGCGGATCGCGCCGTGATCGCCGCGACCGCCACCGGGTCCCCGCTGCGCATCGACGACGAGACCAAGGGGATCCCGCTGGTCTCCAGCGCGCAGGGCGCCTTCGCGGGCGAGCTGCACAAGGCCCGCGGCTGCTACATCTGCAAGCACGACTTCACCCTGGTCGATGCCTTCTACCACTGGCTGTGCCCGGACTGCGCCGCGATGTCCCACGCCAAGCGCGACCAGCGCACCGACCTCACCGGCAAGCGGGCCCTGCTCACCGGGGGCCGCTCCAAGATCGGCATGTACATCGCGCTGCGCCTGCTGCGCGACGGCGCGCACACCACCATCACCACCCGCTTCCCCAAGGACGCGGCCCGGCGCTTCGCCCAGCTGGACGACGCCGCGGAATGGATCGACCGACTGAGCATCGTCGGGATCGACCTGCGCGACCCCACCCAGGTGATCGCGCTCGCCGACGACGTCGCCGCCGCCGGCCCGCTGGACATCCTCATCAACAACGCTGCGCAGACGGTGCGCCGCTCGCCGAGCGCCTACTCGGCCCTGGTCGAGCAGGAGGCCGCCCCGCTGCCCACCGATCTCGCCCTGCCGGAGATGACGGCGTTCGACCGCATCTCCCAGGCGCATCCCGCCGCGCTCGCCGGCGTGCTGCAGAACCGGTCCGTCCCGCAGCACGACGGGGAATCGCTCGAGCACGCCCGGGCCGCGCAGACCGCGGCCTCGATGACGGCGCTCGCGCTGCGGGCCGGCAAGGCCAGCCTGCAGGAGCACCTCGCCGGCACCGCGGTCGACGCGGGCGGCCTGCTTCCGGACCTGCAGACGAACAACTCCTGGACCCAGACGGTGGACCAGGTGGACGCCCTGGAGATGCTCGAGGTGCAGCTGTGCAACGAGACCGCTCCCTTCCTGCTGATCAGCAGGCTGCGGCCCGCGATGCGCGCGGCCGTGCAGGCCGGGGCGCGCCGCGCCTACATCGTCAACGTCTCGGCGATGGAGGGCCAGTTCTCCCGCCGCTACAAGGGCGCCGGACACCCCCACACGAACATGGCCAAGGCTGCGCTGAACATGCTCACCCGCACCAGCGCGGGTGAGGCGTTCGAGACCGACCGGATCCTGATGACCGCCGTGGACACCGGCTGGATCACCGACGAACGCCCCCACCAGGACAAGCTGCGCATCGCCGCCGAGGGCTGGCACGCCCCGCTGGACCTGGTGGACGGCGCCGCCCGCGTCTACGACCCGATCGTGCGCGGCGAGGCCGGCGAGGACCTCTACGGCTGCTTCGTGAAGGACTTCAAGCCCAGCCCGTGGTGAGGCGCGGGTGCGGCTGCCGCGCGGGATCGCGGCCGCGATCGACTCGGACTCAGCGGGCTGATCGAGGTGTCCAGCTCCCGCAGGGAACAGTCCAGAGCGGATCTGATGCCCAGTTCTCCGGAGCGCCCAGCGCTGCGGGGCTCGGATTCTGCATTGTGTCGAGTCCAACTTCGAGGAGTTCCCTCATCTTCAAGTTCCAGGTCGATCCCGGCGCGAGATGTCCTAGGAAATAGGCGATGACTGCGATCGATCCGTAGACACGCTCGCTCTGACCGAATGCGAGGGTGGTGAGGCGCGGGATCGTGCGAAGTGCCGCAGTGGGGGCCGGGATCAGCGAACGGTTCCAGACCCTCGCGTGGTGCGCGCAAGCGTTGCGGAGGATCGACAGCTGCTCCAGCCAGCGTGCCAGTGGGTGCTCCCGTGAAGCTTTCCGCCTCTGGTTTCCAGAAAGCGCAGACACGTCGAGCTTCAGGCCGAGGCTTTCCGCGACAGCCCACTGGTCTCGGGCGAACATCCCCTCGTACAGTCTGGAGATATCGGCGAAGTCCAAGACATCGGTGAGGACCCAGATCGGCACCGAGCCGCTGTAGGCCTTGCGATGATGCCGGATCGGTGCGCTGTAGCTGCGCGCAGCGCGGTCGACGCGCCGCTCGGCCACAGTCAGCCAGCGCTCGTGATCAAAGCCGGTGCGGAACAGCTGCGGATCTTCGTGAGCCAAAGGCCCATGCTGGCCGATGTGATAGCTCAGGTGGCTGCGTACTCCGACTTCGACGCGCTCCACTGCGTCGTGGATCAGAGTTCGCAGCTTGCGGTCGAACTCGTAGAGCGCAGCGACCATCGAGAAGTCGGTGCCTGGCAGAAAGCGGTCGATGGGGTTGCCATCCGAGTCCCTGACCCGATAGTCGTACCAGTATCCGCTGAGGCGGTAGTAGCCGACGTTCCGCAACCATTGCGATGCTTCGTCTGGATCCAGGAGCATCCCGCGGCTCTGCAGCAGCGTGATCTGCTGGCCGATGGTCGTGTACGGCTTCGGCGACGGCATTGTTCCCCCGATAGAGATCCAGCCCGCACCAGGAGGACCTGGGCGGGCTGAACGGTTGCACTCAGTATAGCTGTCAGGTTGATGCGCTGGCGGTGATCTGTGCGATGCGTGCTGTAGACGCGGTCGGAATCTGTATGAGAACCGAAGGCCTCGTGAGGATTGAACAGCTCAGCGTCACGACCCCTTCCCGTGTGACACGCTGACGCGATGTCCCGCCCCATGCACATCCGCGACAGCATCGAGATCGCCGCCGACCCGATGACCATCTATCGCGAGATCGCCGACCCCTCGCAGATGGGGCGCTGGAGCCCGGAGAACCAGGGCATGGCCGAGCCGGGCCGCGGACCCCTGACGGTCGGGGACGAGTTCGTGGGCCGCAACCGCCGGGGCCCCGGCCGCTGGTCCACCGCCTGCACGGTGATCGCCGCGGAGCCCGGGGAGAAGTTCGCCTTCCGGGTCCACCGGATCGGCCTGCGACGGCCCCTGCTGCGCGGATCCATCGCGACCTGGACCTATACCTTCGAAGCGCTCGATGCGGGGCGCACCCGCGTCACCGAGACCTGGCAGGACGACCGCACCGGCTGGTCGGATGCCTGGGCGGCCCGCTTTGACAAGCTGGTCACGCGCGGCAGCACCTTCGACCGCTTCCAGGCGGGCAACATCCGCCGCACCCTGGCCCGCCTGAAGGCAGACCTCGAACGCTGACCACGCACGCGGAAGGACCGAAATGCAGATGAGCGGCAACGCAGACACCCTGACGAAGATCCTGGCGTCGATCGACGGCCGCGGATACGGCTCGTACAAGCAGCTCACAGGCAGCTATGACCTGGGGCGGTGCCGTCTCGTGGTGGACCGGGTGCAGGTCGATCCCTTCGCCCCACCCTCCCTGATGCGCGTGATCGTCGGCCGTTCCGCCGCCGCTCTGCCGGAGGATCTCCTGTCCGACCAGCGAGGGCGGGTCGCGGCCACCGACTTCCTGACCCGGGCCGCCTCGGCTGCGGCGGCCGCGATCGGGGAGGGGATCAGCATCGGGACCCCGGGCCAGGAGGTGCTCGAACGCACCAGCGTCGCCCTCACCGACGAGGGGGTCGAGGCGAGGCTGGCCGTCCAGCTGCCGGCGGCCGGGCGCCGGATCCGCGGCCGCGCGGCGACCCGGCTGCTCACCGAGGACGTGCCGAGGATCGCCGCGGCCGCGCTGCTGCATGCGAGCCTCGATGCCGCAGCGCTGCGAGCGCATGTGACCCTCCACCGTGATCAGGAAGCGCTGCGGGACCAGTTGCCCGGGAGGGGATTGGTGGCTTTCGTCGGCAACGATGCGATCCTCCCGCGCCGCTCCGGGGACTCCGATCTGCCGCTGACGGAGGGCGCGGTCCCGTTCTGCAGCCCGGAGTCGATGCAGGTCTCCTTCCAGCTGCCCAGCGGCCGCACGGTGAGCGGGATGGGTGTTACCGAGGGGATCACCGTCATCGTCGGCGGTGGTTACCACGGCAAGTCGACCCTGCTGCGGGCGATCGAGCGGGGCGTCTATGCGCACCGGGTGGGCGATGGCCGCGAATGGGTGCTCACCCGCGGGGACGTCGCCTCCGTGCGCGCCGAGGACGGCCGCTCCGTGGCGGGGGTCGATATCTCGCCGTTCATCTCCGGCCTGCCCTCCGGCACGGACACCCGGAGCTTCTCGACCACCAACGCCTCGGGATCGACCTCGCAGGCCGCGTCTCTCGTGGAGGCGGTGGACGCCGGTGCCTCCGCGCTGCTGATCGACGAGGACACCTCAGCCTCGAACTTCATGATCCGCGATGACCGGATGCGCCGCCTGATCCCGGCCGAGCACGAGCCCATCACCCCGTTCGTGCAGCGCATCCGCCCGCTGTACGAGGAGCGCGGGGTCTCCACCGTGCTGGTCGCCGGAGGGTCCGGGGCGTTCTTCGACGTCGCCGACCACGTGATCGCGCTGCAGGAGTACGTGCCCCGCGACGTCACCGCCCAGGCGCGCGAGCTCGCCGAGACCACCCCGCAGCCGGGCTCCTCGGTCTTCGGCCCGACGCGGGCCCGGATCCCCGCCGCCGGGGCGCTGCGGCCGACGGGGAAGACCAAGCCGGCCTCGGCGCGCGGTCGCGACACGATCCGGTTCGGGCGTGAGCACATCGACCTGGCAGCCGTCTCGCAGCTGGTCGATGCCGCACAGACGACGGCTATCGCCCACGCCCTGGATCGCCTGGCCGAGCTGCTCGAGCAGCCCGAGCCCGCAGAGCACCCCGGTGCGGCCGGCTCCCGGCCCACGCTGGACGCGGCGATCACTGCACTGTTCGTGCGCCTGGACGCGGACGGCCTGGAGAGCCTGTCACCGCATCGAGGCCATCCCGGCCACCTCGCCCGGCCGCGCCCCCTCGAGGTCCACGCCGCCGTGAATCGGTACCGCGGCCTCCGGCTCCACGAGGGCTGACGGGCGCCTCGCCTCCACTGGGCGTAACGACCCCCACGCGAGCATGGCGTGGAAGACTGGGGCAACGCACTCAACACCCTCGAAGGAAGCAGCATGAATACATTCCTCGGCATCGGGATCATCGGGTTCATAGCCCTGGTCGTCGTCGCCCTCCTCGTCATCGCGGCGATCGCCTTCTTCATCATCCGCCGGTGGATCAAGGTCGCCCGCGCGGATGAGGCGCTCGTGGTCTCCGGCAAGAGTCAGAAGAACGAGGACGGCACCACCTCGGCGACCACGGTCGTGGTCAACGGGAAGGCGATCGTCAACCCGATCACCCAGCGCCACGAGGTCATCTCGCTGCGCCAGCGCCAGGTGAACATGCGCGCCGAAGCGCAGTCCGCGGACAACGTCACGGTCACCGTCGAAGCCGTCGCGCTGGTGAAGATCGGTTCGAAGAGCGATCTGGTGCGTCGGGCGGCCGAGCGCTTCGGCTCCCAGGACGAGGCGATCGAGCCCTTCACCCAGGATCAGCTCGAGGGCGTGCTGCGCGGCGTCGTCGCCCAGCAGACGGTCATCTCCCTAATGCGCGACCGCAAGGTGTTCTCCGAGCAGATCGCCGAGACGGTCATCCCGGAGCTGCGCGAGCAGGGTCTCATCCTCGACTCCTTCCAGATCCGCGGTATCACCGACGATGTCGGCTATATCCAGTCCCTCGGCGCCCCGGAGATCGAGGCGAAGCGCCAGGCGGCCGAGATCAGCCAGACCAACGCCGAGCGTGCTGTCGCCAAGGAGCAGATCCGCAACGACGAGCAGAACCTCGTCGAGAACCAGGCGCTGGACACGAACCGCGCCAACGCCCAGGCGGAGGTGGGTCGTGCGCGGGCGAAGGCTGAGCAGGCCGAGGCCCTCGCCGGCGAGAAGTCCCGCCAGGAAGTCCTCCAGCAGCAGGCCGAGAACAAGCAGGCGCAGCTGGATGCGGACGTCAAGCGCGTCGCCGACGCCGAGCAGTACCGTCGCCAGAAGGATGCCGACGCCGACGCCTACGAGCAGCGTCGTCAGGCGGAGGCCCGCGCCGAGGTCGCCGAGGCCGATGCGCGCGCCGTGAAGATGCGCGCCGAGGCCGACGCCGAGGCCGAGCGCCTGGCCGGCGAGGCCCGTGCCGATGCCATGCGCGCCGAGGCCGAGGCTCTGAAGGAGAACCAGGAGGCGCTGCTCGCCCAGCGCGTCGTGGATCAGCTGCCCACCCTCATGGAGACCTTCGCCAAGGGCTACGCGCAGATCGGCAACATCACCGTGGTCAGCTCCGACGGCAACGACGGGGACGTGGCCGGCAAGCAGTTCTCCGGCGAGTCCGCCGGGGCCCTGCGCGGGGTGTTCGACACGGTCGAGTCCACGCTGGGGCTGAACATCCCGGACCTCATCCAGGGACGCGTCACCGGCGCGGCCCAGGGCGACGCGCTCGGCGCCGCGCTGCGGGAGCAGACCGGCGATCAGCCGGCGGGGAATGCGGCGGGCAAGCGCGCCGCCACGGCTCCTGCCGGTGACGCGCCGACGGATGCCGGAGCGGACCAGACGCACTGAGACGGAAACGCCGCGCGCCACCGGCGCGGGGCGTCACCCACACTGCAGGGGAACCGGCGGCGCACTGAGCGCCGCCGGTTCCTCATGTGGTGCCCTCGGTCAGGCTCGCGGGCGGCAGCCAGTCCGCGCCGAGCAGCTGGGCGACGCCCTCGAGACCGGTGGTGTCGCCGCCGACGGTGTCGGAGGCGGCAGCGATCCGCTCCACCATCACCTTGGAGACCTGCTCCTCGACGGTGCCCTCCGCGTAGGCGATGTGCCAGGGGGAGACCTGGTGGTCGCGGTGGGTGCGGCCGGTGACCTGCCGGCCCGCGATCCCGGAGAAGCGGGCCTGATGGAACAGGCCCATCCTCGGCTCGGTGCTCGCCTGACGGCCGCCTTCGAGGGTCTCCCCGGCGTGCAGGCTGATCGAGGCGACCGTGGTGAACACGCACACCTTCGCCTGCCCGGTCTGGAACCGCAGCCGCTCCGCCTCGACGTCGAACCGGCCCTGGCCATAGATCGTGGCGACCTCGAGACCGGCATCGCGCAACCGTTCGGTGATCGGTTCGGCGGCGGTCCCGACGAACTCGACCGAGCACGCCACCTGTCGTTCGGCCTCGACCTGCTGGGAAATCCACGCGACCGTCGAGTCGACGCGGATCAGCCCGGCCTTCTGCCGGAAGCGCAGCAGGGCTGCGCGGCCCTTGGCGGTGTTCCGGCCGCGTCGGGCGATGTCCATCTCGCGGCAGAACTCTCCCCATTCCGCCTCGTACGCCGCGCGTTCGGCCGGGGTGAGCGCCACCGGCATCCCGGAGATCGGCACCGGCCCCCACGGCGCGGCGCGATGCAGCATCGCGGGCGGCTGCTCATCCTCGAGCCAGCCGCGCACCAGCGATAGATCCGCGGCGCGACGGCTCGCCTCGGTGGTCCAGGTGGCGCCGTAGCGGCCCTTCTCCACCCCGACCCCGTGGCGCTCCAGCGCGGTCGCGAAGGTGGCGCCGGGCTGGGTCGCCGTCGTCCACTCCTTCATCGACTCCCCGTGGTGCTGGGCGTAGGCGGGGGCGAGGTAGGGCAGCTCGAGCGGCGTGTGGCCGGGGGTCGCCGTCGTCGCGATGACGAAGGGCGCCTTCTCATGCGGTGTGCTGTGCCCGGAGAGCCTCGCCCAGAGCTTCCACCGCTTGGTGGTGGTGCGCCTCAGCGCATGGGCCTCATCGGCGATGATCACGTCCCACTCGTGGGCGAGGACCTTCTCCAGGCGGTCCCAGGTGATCACCACCCATTCCAGGCCGGCATCGCCCAGCGCCGTGATGGTGCGGCACCAGTGCCCGATCGTGATCGCGGCGGGCCGGTCGGCGACCACCAGCACCCGCTGCGCACCACGGAGGTCGCCCACCGCGCTCGCGCCGAGGACGGCGGAGATCGTCTTGCCCACGCCCGGCTCGTCGGCCAGCAGGAACTGCCGCCCACCGTTCGCGGCCCGCTCCGCGATCGCATCGGCTGCCTCGTACTGGTTCTGGCGGGGTTCGAGATCCTCGGCCGGCTCCGGGCTCGGCGTCGGCGCTCCGGGGTTCAGGGTGTTCTCGAGGAACCGCCCGAGCGTGTGCGGGCCCGGGGCATACGGCGCGAGGTGTACCGGCAGGGTGCGGCCGACGAAGAGGTGCATCTTCACAGCCGGATGCCAGGAGGCGCCCTCGACCTGGGTGCCGTAGGGGACGTCCAGCACCCACAGCCGCTCGCCCGGGCCGACGAACGGCAGCGGCCGCTGCGACTGCTTCATTCCCGACCGGCGCGGGGACCTGCGGCGACGGCGGGTGCTGGAGCGGCGAGGGGTCGTCACTCCGCGACCCTACCGGGGTCGTCCATGACCAGGCGTCCCTCCGCTGAACTCGTCACTCGGGGAGCGCATTGGGCATTGTGCGGGTTCTCGTGGAAGCTTGTCATGCATGCATCTCCGTCATCGGAGTGAACGCTGGTTGCCGTTTCGGGGACGCTCGTCGGACGGCTGAGCCGCTTCGACAGCGGTCGCGGACGCGTGGAGTTCCCCGCGAACCGGTTCCCCGCGGTGCTCGCTGCGCCGGATGCGAAGAAGCGAGTCCGGTCCCTCCCCGCGTGCTCAGCGCTCGAGCTCGGCTGCGAACCCCTTCATGTATCCATCGAGCAGATCAGCGGCGAGTTCGCTGCGCATGTGGCGCAGCAGCACCGGTCTCAGCCGGGCATCGTGGAGCGTGTCGAGCACCGCTCGGCCATCGGCGGGGGCGAATGCCTCGGCGGCGCGGCCCGCATAGTGGTAGCTCGCTGCGGCGACGATGTCGTAGTCGGTGGCTGCGAGCGCTTTCTCGTCCTCCCAGACCGGATCGTCGAACGGGGCCTCAGAGAGGGCCGCGAGGATGACTCGCAGGTCGAGCCCGTCTTTCGGGTTGACAGCATGTCGGTCCCTCCATGCAAGCACCTTGAGTGCTGTCTGCGCCGGAGCACTCGCGACATGGATCTCGGTGCCCTGCGGCATCCGCACCGAGACTGACGTGGCGTGCGCTTCCTGCAGCCCGTTCACGTCCAGGAGGTGATCGTCGGCGAAGCGGACCTCCCGACCCTGCTCGTTGCTTCCGAAGGGGATGATGTCGATGTCGACGCCGCGCACCGTGAACTTATGCTCCGAGGTTCCCTTTCGACTCAAGCGATCCGCCAACTCTGTGAGCTGTTCACCGACGTGGATTGCGACGCCAATATCGATGTCCTCCGTGGCACGGATCGGAACCGTGTGCTGAAGGGCATGGATGACGAGATCGCGCGCTGCGGCACCGACCACGATGTACTCGAGTCCCAGCTCCGTGCAGAGGGTGGACAGTTCAGCGAGGACCTCTTCGGCGACCGGTATGTCGGTGCGACCCGTCAGATCGATCATCAGGCGTCGCCGAACAGCTGAGCACGGATCTCATCGACCCGAGGGTCGTCCTCGAGCAGCAGATCTGCCCTGAGCAGCGGCCTCGGGGCGAGGCCGTCCGATCCCGGCGGTGGCGATGTCCAGAGCGTAGGGCGGATCCGCACCGGTCCTTCGATTGATCGGCGAAGACGTCCCTGGCGGATGAATTCCGGCCGGGCTTCAGGCGGAAGGTGGACCAGAGCCTCGGACGGCCGGATCGGTGCGCCGAGCTGCGCGGCGGCGAGCTCGGATCCGAGAAGAGCACCCTGGGGAAGGTCTGCCTTCAGGAGGTCCGACGGATCGTGCCAGACGTCGCTGGTGAATCGCGTCTCTGGCCACGCAGTCGGCTGCACCGCCGAATAGGCGACGACCCATTCGTCCTCGAGTGCGGCGGGACGCAGTACCAGATTGCTTGTGTCGAGCATGGAGGGTGTGCGCTCGCGCAGCGCGCGGACGACACGATTGACGGTGCCGATCGACGCGCCGGAACTTGCTGCCAGGTCGCGCTGGACGACTCGACGGCCCTGCTGGTGCGCTATCAGCAGGGCGAACGTGACGGGGAGGCCCGCACGTGTGAAAGGAGCTGCGGCGGGTGTCCGAGTTGTCCCGGCGTCTCGGTTGCCGGCGATCTCGATGAGCAGTCCTGGCGACCGCAGAGAGGCATTGCCCGTCGAATCCACGTACCCTCCCCAACCTCGTTCGGCGAGGGCCTGTGCACGGGCCGGGGTGATGTGGCGGGTCAGCAGGATCGTCTGCTCATCGTGGGGCAGGAAGGTGAGCCCGGCGGAACTGACGGTTGCGCTGGCCACTGCGCGGAACTCGTACTGCGTGGTTCCGGTGTCGAGGAGCAGAGCTCCGGTGGAGATGGTTCCCTCCAGGGTCGTTTCGTGACGCCACTCGACTCGGATGCCGGCCGCCGTGAGGTGCTCGAGCGCGCTCGTGATGACTGCCTGGGCTCCGCCTCCCGGATGTTCAATCATCTGCATGTGTTCAATGTACTGGAACGGGATCAGATATTGAACATCTTGGTCCGATGGCGAAACTGGCGGGTCGGACGTCGCTGCTGCGTCCTCGAGGTGCTGGCTCTCATCGCGGTGCGCGCCGCTCGTGAGGGCTTCTCCTCTCACCCGTCGGCGCGCAGCCCCACCCCGAACCCGGTCTCCGGGTCCGCCACGGCCACCGCCAGCGTCGTATCCGACTGCCCGTAGTACGCGAACCACGCCCCGCGGAACTTCACGAGCCCCTCGACGAAGGTGACGTTGGAGATCAGCCCGTGGGTGTCCTCGTAGGTCTGGGGTCGCAGCCACGGCTCCTGCAGGCGGGCCATCACCTTCGTCGGCTCGGCGGGGTCGATGAGGATCTGACCGCAGCGGTAGTCGACGTCCACGGTGCCGTCCGCGTGGATCTCGCGGGTGGCCCCGTTGGTGAGCATCAGCAGCAGGCCGTCGTCGGTGAGCACCGGGGAGGTCCCGATCTCGACCAGGGCCTCGTCGAAGGTGCCGGGGGTGGGCAGGTACATCGGTTCGTCGTCGGTGGTGCCGGGGGTCCAGTGGATGAGGTCGTCGCTGGTGGCCCAGTAGATGCCGCCCTCGCCGAAGTACATCCACCATCTGCCGTCGATCTGTTGGGGCACGATCACGCCGGCCTTGGACCAGTTGTGGCCGCGCGGGTCCATGACCTTGAAGGTGTCGAAGTCGGTGAACAGCGGGCCGTGCTTGGTCCAGCTGCGCAGGTCGGTCGAGGTGGCCAGGCACAGCTGCGCCATGGTGCGGTCCCAGCCGGTGTAGGTGAGGTAGTAGGTGCCGTCGATGAACGCGATCCGGGGGTCCTCGCAGCCGAACCGCTCATAGTCGTGCTCGGGGGAGAGGATCGGGGCGTCCTCCCGCTCGAAGGTGAAGCCGTCGTCGCTGAACGCGATCCCGATGTGGGAGACGATGTCCTCCGCATGCGCCCGGTACAGCAGCACCACCTGGTCGTCGATGACCAGCGCGGCGGGGTTGTACAGGTTCGAGGACTCCCAGGAATCGCCCTTGGGGCGCAGGATCGGGTTGTGCTCGTAGGGGATGAAGGGGCCGAGCGGGAACGTGGCTCCGCCGAACAGGGGCACGGTGGACATGAATCTCCTCGAGAAGGGTGAGAGGGCGGGGAGGGCTTTCAGCCCTTGACCCCGGAGCTGATGTCGGAGGCCTGGAAGTAGCGCTGGAAGAACACGAACAGCAGCACGACGGGGAAGGCGAGGGTGGCCGCGCCGGCGAGGATCGCGCCGTTGGGGTTGGTGGCGGTCTGGGAGACGTTCGAGATGTAGTTCGCCAGCGCCACGGCCAAGGGCTGCAGCTCGGCGTTCTTGGTGATCAGGAACGGCCACAGGAACTCGTTCCACGGGCCGATGAAGGTGATCAGGGCGACCGTGGCGATGGCCGGCTTCACCAGCGGCACTGCGATCGAGGTCATGATCCGCAGCTCGGAGGCGCCGTCGATGCGCGCGGCCTCGAACAGCGACTCCGGCAGCGACAGGAAGAACTGACGGAAGATGAACACCGCGGTGGTGTTGATCAGGAATGGCAGGATCATGCCCAGGTACGAGTCGCCGAGCCCGTAGGTGCGGGTCACCTGCACATACAGCGGGATCATCAGCAGCTGGAAGGGGATCGCCTGCACGCCCAGCATGATCGCGAACAGGGCGCCACGGCCCCGCCACTGCAGCCGGGATAGCGAGTATCCGGCGGCGAGTCCGAAGGTCAGGGTGCCGGCGAGCACGCCGATCGTGAAGACCAGCGAGTTCACCAGGGACCGGATCAGGTGCAGCCGGGCGTTGATGTCGGTGAAGTTCTGCAGGGTCCAGCCGCCGGTGGGGAACAGGTCCGTCGGCGAGCTGGTGGGGCTCGATTGGAAGGCGCCGACCGCCATGAACCAGAACGGGAAGATGAAGGCGAGCGCGCAGAGGGTCAGGACCGCGTACAGCACGAGGAGGCTGCGCCGCGTGCCGTGGTGGGAGGCGCCGGCGCCGGATCCCTTGGTGCGGGTGCGGGAGGCCATGTCAGTTCTCCTTTCCGGTGCGGGCGGCGAGTATCGACAGCACGCCGATGCCGATCACCAGCAGCACGCCGATCGCCGAGGCGACATCCGGATTGGTCTGCTGGATGCCCTTCTGGTAGATGAGCAGCACCGGGGTGGCGGAGGCGCCGTCGGGCCCGCCGCCGTTGGTCAGCAGGTACGGCTCGGTGAACAGGTTCGCGCCGGTGATGATCGCGAGGATCAGCACCAGGGCGGTCACGGAGCGCACCCCGGGCACGGTGACGTTGCGGAACCGGCCCACCACGCCGGCACCGTCCATCTCCGCCGATTCGTACAACTCCTTCGGGATGCCCTGCAGCGCGGCGAGATACAGCAGGATGTAGAACCCCAGTTGCTTCCACGTCACATACAGCGCGATCGAGGGCATCGCCAGCGTGCTGTTGACCAGCCACGACGGATCCGGGGCAAGCGGCCCGAGGATCGTGTTGACCAGGCCGTGGCGGGAGAACAGCAGCATCCACACGCCGATCAGCGACACGCTCGCGGTGACGTACGGGATGTAGAACGCGACCCGGAACGCGGAGGCGAAGCGCACGATCCTGTTCAGTGCGGAGGCGAGCACCAGCGAGAGGACCGCGGTCAGCGGAACGTTGATCACCAGGAACACAGCGATGTTCTTGAAGGACTGGCGCACCTGCGGATCGGTGACTGCGCTGATGTAGTTGTCGAACCCCACGAAGGGATGCTCGACCACCGCGGTGGGCGCGGTGAAGAAGTAGTCCTGGAACGAGATCCACACCGCCTGGATCAGCGGCCAGGCCATCACCGCCGCCAGGAACAGCACGTACGGCAGCGCCAGCAGCACACCCAGCGGCTGAGCTCTGAGGGCGCCGCCGAGCGGGCGCCGGGAGCGCCGGGGCCGCGCGGGGGCGTCGTGCGTGGTGGTGGTCATGATCAGCCCTGGACGAGCTGGTCGATCTTCTCGGCCGCGGTCTGCAAGGCGTCCTCAACGGGCTGCTTGCCGAAGATCACGGCGGCGGAGTACTCGTCGCGGAAGGTCTGCCACACCTCGATCGAGTTTTGGATGTTGGGGACGTCCACGACCCGCTCCGCCTGGGAGGCGAACACCGTGTAGTCGGGGTTCTCCTCGAAGTAGTCGGGGTAGGCGTCCAGCAGCCCGGCACGCAGCGGCATCTGCCCGGTGGCCTCGAGGAAGGCGCCGTCCTGCTCCTTCGAAGTGGCGAACTTCAGGAATTCCCAGGCGGTGGCCTGGTTCTTCGAGGTGGTGAACATGGAGACGTTCTTCGAGTCGGCGAAGGTCTTCACACTCGAAGGGTCGGAACCGTCGGCTGTGGGGACCGGCATGAAGCCGACGGGGAAGGCGTCCTTGTAGGAGCTGATCGCCCAGGGCCCGGCGCTCTGCATCGCGGTCTTGCCGGTGGCCATCGCATCATCCGTGGAGGCCTCCTTCGGGGCGAGCTCCTCGGAGTAGATCGAGGCCCAGAGATTCGCGACGGCCAGACCGTCCTCGGAGGCGAAGGTGGATTTGCCGTCCTCGACCAGCTGCATGCCGTCGGTCTGCGCGATGTACAGCGGATAGAAATCGAACCAGGGCTGGAAGAACTCATTGGTGGGCGAGGGCCAGATAGCGGCCTGCGCCGCCCCGGACTCGACGATCTTCCGGGCCCCTTCGAGGAAGGACTCATGGGAGTTCATCCCGGGGTCCTCCGGATCGATCCCGGCCTTCTCGAACAGGTCCTTGTTGAACATGATCATCACGGGGTTCGACTTCCAGGGCAGCAGGTAGTACTTCCCCTCCTCGTCCGCATATCCCTTCGCGACCTCGGCGCCGGAGCGCTCCTCGATGTAGCTCGCGCCGTCCTCGAAGGTGGTCAGGTCGATCAGGCCTCCCTGCTTCACCCAGCCGGGAGCCGCGGCGGTGGAGATGTTGAAGATCAGATCCGGGGTGGTGCCGGCGGTGATCGCGGCGGTGATCGCCTCCTCGGAGCTCTGCCCGGCAGGGATCTCCTGGGCCTTGACCTGCTCGTCGGGGTGATCGGCGTTCCACGCCTCGACCACCGCCTTGCCCCAGGCGACCTCCTGCTCGTTGTTCGACAGCCAGACGGAGATCGCGCCGCGAGCCTCGACGGCGTCACCCCCGGAGCCTCCGCCGCTGCTGCAGGCGGCGAGAGTGGCGGCGGCCAGCGGTGCGGCGATCACGCCGGTCGTGAAGGTGCGGCGGTTGATGTTCATCGTTGAACTCCTCGGGTGTGGCGGTGGTCAGGGCCGCGGCGGCGGGGCGATGCTGTCGCGCGGGAGGACGGTGGTGTGATCGGCCAGGACTGCGCCGGGGTCCTCCCCGGCGAGTGCGGCCAGCAAGGTGGTGACGGCGAGCTGGCCGCGCTGGACGGCGCCAGTGCTCACGGTGGTCAGGGCGGGGGAGAGGTGGGCGGAGAGCTCGCTGTCGTCGTAGCCGGACAGCGAGAGGTCCTCGGGGACGCGAACGCCCCGGCTGCGGGCGAGGGAGAGGCCGGCGATGGCCATCATGTCGTTGGCGAACAGGATCGCGGTGGGCGGCTGGGGCAGGTCCAGCAGCTGTGCGGTGGCGTCCCGGCCGGAGGAGGCGGTGAAGTCGCCTTCGATGACGAGGGAATCGTCCAGGCCTCGCTTGCGCATGGCGGCGCTGAAGGCCTCCTGGCGGATGCGGCCGTGGATGTAGTGGGCCGGGCCTGCGACGTGCGCGATCCGGGTGTGCCCGGCCTCGGCCATCAGCGCCACCAGCTCGGTGATGGCGGGGGAGTCGTCGGAGAAGACGGTGGGCAGCCCGGCGGTCTCGCCGCGGGTGGGCTCGTGGGCGCTGAGCACCACGGCGGGCAGGCCCAGGCGCTGCACGAGGGCGAAGCGGGGATCGTCGATCTCGACGTCCAGCAGGATCACGCCGTCGGCGCGACCGGCGGCCAGCCGCTCGTAGACCAGGTGCTCGGCCTCGGCGGTGGTGACGGCATGGAGCATCAGCCCCATGTCGTGCTCGGCCAGCACCCGTTCGCAGCCGGAGAGGAACTTGGAGAAGAAGGCGTCGGTGGCCAGCACCTCGGGGTCCCGGGCCATGACCAGACCGATCGCGCCGGTGCGGGCGGTGGCCAGGGCCCTCGCGCGATGGCTGGCGGTCCAGTTCAGCTCCGCGGCTGCGGAGAAGATGCGCTGGCGCGTCTCCTCGGAGACCGGGCGCTTGCCGGAATAGGCCAGGGAGACGGTGCCCTTGGAGACGCCGGCGTGGCGGGCGACGTCGCCGATCGTGACCTTGCTGGGGGCGCTCACCGAGTGACTCCTCCTCGAATGCTGGTCATGGTCCGCGCGGGCTGTCGAGGCCGCGCGCAAACCGGTTTGACAACTCACTATCAAACCGGTTTGTTCTCGGGGTGTCAACAGGTCTGGTGAGCTTCCGGGTCTCGGATGCGCACCGATCCTCGCTGTGGAGGCCGCCCGCAGGGCCCTGTGGGGCGACGATGTGCGGTCATCGAAGGGCTCCGCGTGCTTCCCGTCGACTCCACGCCGCCCGTCGTGCACGGCGTGCGTATCGAGGACTGTCGGTGGGGCTGGCCGACCAGCCCGCAGTCTCCGCTCCTGCGCTGCCGTCGCCGAAGCCTGTCAAGAGGCTTGACAGGGTCGATAGGCTCGTGGTCTTCGTCCCTCAGCTTCGAGCCTTGACGCCCCGCGTACACCCGTGAGGTCTGAGCCGGAAAACCGGCCCTATCCTGGGTATATGCACAACTCTATCTCTGCGCCCACAGCGCCTTCGGGCGGTTTCGCTGCGACGCTCCTGCGCCGCCCGGCCCCGGGTGCGGTGCTGCCTCTCTTGCTGGCCGCGGTGCTCAGCGCGCTGCTGCTGTACGTGGCCGCAGTGATCCTCCTCGACGTGCCGATCTCCTCGGTGCTGACCGTGATCGGCCTGGCCGCGGCGCTGCTGCTGTGGAGACTCCCGCGGGGAGGGCTGCTGATCGCGGATGCCGTGGTGCTCTCGCTCGTCGGCCTCGTGCTCTACCTCGCCGGGCTCGATCTGATCACCTTCTGCCTGGCGGGGATCGTCGGGGCGCTCGCGCTGCGGCGGTACACGCGCGGCTGGCTCTACCTCGCTACCGGTGCGGTGGCGCTGGCCTCGGGCTCGTCGAGCATCACCATGGCCCTGAACGAAGGGCTCGTGCCGAGGCTGTTCACCGAGGCGGTGCCGTGGATAAACCTGCACCTGCCGGTGCTGGTGCTGGGCCTGGTCATGACGGGGATCGCGCTCGTCTTCCTGGCGGTGGGCACCTGGAAGCTCGCGCTGCACCTCGACGTGCTCGCCCTCGCCCTGCTCGTCGCCGCGGCGGCGCATCTCGCGGCCGGTGTGCTGGGGTTCGTGTCGATGAACCTGCCGATGATGCTCGCCGAGCTGTTCCCGAACGTGTACTCGTTCGACGAGGACTCGCTGGCGATGACGAGCTCCATGATCGCGATGCTGCAGATGAACTCCAAGGCCGTCCTCATGGGCGCGCTCATCCCGCTCGCGGCCGTGGTCGCGGCGATCGTGCGACTGGCCCGTCAGCCCAGGATCTCGCTTCGTGGGGCTCCCCTGGAGCCGACGTCGATGCTCGTGGCGGGACTGACCGCGGTGACGCTGGCAGTCCCCGGCCTTCTCCTCCTGGTGCTGTCGCGGATCGGCGATGACAACCCGGGGCAGATCATCCTCCCGTTCGTGATCGACGGAGCGGGCCTGGCGCTGTGGATCGTCGCCGTGATCGCCTGGTGGCGGCACACCGAGGTGGTGCGCGACCAGTACGCGCCCGGCGGCGACATGACGAGCACGGACCTCGCGGTCACGCTGCTCCTCGCCGCCGCTCCCGGACTGCTGGCGGTGCTCGGCATCGCGCTGGAGTTCATTCCGTGAGCCGATGAGCCGGCGGGAGCATCACGGCGGTGCGGCATCCAGGGCGCGAGATGAGCAGCCGGTGCGGATCGCGCTGCCGACGGTGACACGGATGCCACGGGGGTCCGTCTCGAGCAGTGCGCTCAGGAGACGCCCACCGTGCGGAACCCGGCATTGCCCATCGAGGAGTCCGGCGTGTTCTGGGAGCGCGCGGAGCAGCGGTAGCGATTGCAGTACGAGGCGTGGCACAGATAGCTTCCGCCGCGCATCACCCTGCCGCGTCCGCTCGCGGGACCGCGGGGGTCCTCACGGGGCGAGGCCCGGTAGTAGTTCGGGGAGAACCAGTCCGCACACCACTCCCACACGTTGCCGACGGCCTGCCAGAGGCCAAAGCCGTTGGGCTGGAACCAGCGTGCCGGGGCCGTGGTCGCGAACCCGTCCTCGACCGTGTTGGAGCTCGGGAAGGTCCCCTGCCAGATGTTGGCGCGCCAGCCCCCGTGGTCGACCTCCTCGTCACCCCAGGGGTACCTCGCCCGGTCGAGCCCGCCGCGCGCCGCGTACTCCCATTCCGCTTCGGTCGGGAGTCGGCGTCCCGCCCAGTCGCAGTAGGCGACGGCGTCGTGCCAGCTGACGTGCGTGACCGGGTGGTCTCCGAGGTCGTCGAGGCTCGAGTCGCGCCCGCCGGGGTGGCGCCAGTCCGCGCCGCGCACCCCGATCCACCAGGGCGTGCGCGCGGCGGGCCCCTCGAGATCCTGCGGGGGTGCGGAGACCGCTACGTGGAACACGGCGGAGACGCCGAAGCGCTCCGCCTCGGTGACGTACCCGGTAGCCGCCGTGAAGCGGGCGAAGTCGTCGTTGGTCACGGTGGTGGCATCCATCGTGAAGGCGTCGAGCGCGACCTCGTGCAGCGGGACCTCGCCGTCGATCGGATGGCGATCCCCGGAGGAATCCCCCATCACGAAGACGCCGGCGGGGATCGGGGCCTGGGGAACGAGGTGCTCGCCGGTGCCCGATGACCCCGCATGGTGCAGTGCCGCGGGCGCAAGCGCAGGCTCGGGCGCAGGGGCGACGGTGCGGGAGCTGTCCCGCCCCGGCGGATGGCAGCCGCATCCGGCCGGCTCCTGCGGTGGTCCGAGCCCCGAGGCGGAGTCCGGGCTCTCCTGGCGATTGGTCATAAGGGCTCCTCGCTCGCCCCGGGCGCGGGGATCGGCTCTGCGAGGGCTGCCACGGCGCGTGCCGCGGCGGCCACGATCTCCTCGGCCCGGGCGTCATCGCGGTCCACCAGCCAGCCGAGGGTCAGGCCGTCGGTGAGGGAGACCAGGAGCTTCGCGGCCGTGGGCAGCGGTACCGTCCAGCAGTGGCCGGTGTGCTCCGCGGCCAGCTGCAGCGAGGCGGCCGCGATGCGGGTGTACTGCGCGTACAGCTCTCGGGCGAGCGGGGGCCGGGCGCGCAGGGCGTACTGCGTCAGCTCGAGCATCGCCTGCTCGTGGAGGGGATCGGCCCGCAGGTGGTCCAGGTAGCCCCTCAGGCCCTCTGTGAGCAGCTCGACCAGCGATTTCCCGGTGAGGACGGCGGGCAGCACGGCCTTCTCCTCGTTCGCCAGCACCTCGGTGATGAGCAGGTCGATCAGCTCGTCCCGGGACTCGAAGGCGTAGTGGAAGCTCGCCAGCGACATCCCGGCCTCCGCGACGATCGCACGGGTCGATGCCGCGCCCAGCCCCTGCGAGGCCACGACCCGGAACGCGGCGGCGATCAGCGCGCGGCGGCGCTCTTCGACCGGGGTCCGGGCCATGGGTCATCCTCCTGGGCCATCCGTGGATCGTGTCCGTCGCCGCTGGTGGATCCGGGGATCTGCGGGCGGCGCGAGGCTTGCGCTTCGGGTATGTGACCTCCTACACTACCGGAACTGGGACGAGTGTCCCACTGTGTGAGCATTCGCTGCGGACGTCGCTGTCCGCATACAGGAGACGATGATGTCCGACCGCAGCCACAGCAGTTCCGACACCGCCTCGATCGGGCGGATGCTGCCCCCCTCGTTCGTCGTCGGCACCGCGACCGCGTCGGCGCAGATCGAGGGCGCGACCCGTGCCGGGCGCCGCACCGCCAGCGTGTGGGACCGCTTCAGTGCGGAACCCGGCCGCATCCAGGACGGCACCACGACTGCGGTCACTGCCGATCACTATCACCGGTACCGCGAGGACGTCGCCCTGATGGCCGAGCTCGGCGCCGACGCGTACCGCTTCTCCCTGGGCTGGACGCGACTGCAGCCGGAGGGGCGCGGGCCGCTGGACCCCGGCGGCGTCGCGTTCTACGACCGGCTCCTGGACGAGCTGCACGAGGCGGGCATCTCCCCGTTCGTCACGCTGACCCACTGGGATCTGCCGGCGGAGTACGAGCAGGGCTGGCTCGACCGTGACACCGCGGCCCGGCTCGGGGAGCTCGCCGCGCTGGTGGGGGAGCGCTTCGCCGACCGGGTGGACCACTGGATCACCCTGAACGAGCCGGCAACCGTGACCCTGAACGGCTACGCCCTGGGCCTGCACGCCCCCGGCAGGGAGCTGACCTTCGACGCCCTCCCGGCGGTGCACCATCAGCTGCTCGGCCACGGCCTCGCGGTACAGGCGCTCCGCGCCGCGGGCGCGGACTCCGTCGGCATCACCAACGTCCACTCGCCCGTCCAGCCCGCCGGGGACGGGGAGGAGGACGCCCTCATGGCCGCCCTCTTCGACATCGTGCACAACCGGGTCTTCGCCGATCCGGTCCTGCTCGGGCACTACCCCGAGGTCCCGTCGGAGCTCGAGGAGCTGTTCGGGGCGTTCGCCGGCGTGCCGCAGGAGGATCTGGCGACCATCGCCCAGCCGCTGGACTTCTACGGCCTGAACTACTACATGCCCACCAAGGTCGCCGCCGGCGCCGGGACCGGCCACAGCCCCGACGGCACGAGCGAGGCGATGGCCGGGCTGCCATTCCGCCTCGAACCCTTCGAGGAGTACCCCACCACCGGGTTCGGCTGGCCGATCGCGCCGGAGTACTTCGGCGCCGCGCTCAGCGAGATGCAGCAGCGGTACGGGGACGTGCTGCCGCCGGTGTACATCACCGAGAACGGCGCCAGCTTCGCCGAACAACCCGACGAGAGCGGCCGGGTCCAGGACACCGACCGCATCGACTACCTCGCAGGCCACCTCAGCACTGCCCTGGCGGCCGTCGCCCCCGGCGGCGAGGCCGAGGGGATCGACCTGCGCGGCTACTTCGTGTGGTCACTGATGGACAACTGGGAATGGGCGGCGGGCTTCACCCAGCGCTTCGGGATCGTGCACGTCGACTTCGAAACCGGCTCCCGCACCCCGAAGGCGTCCTTCCAGTGGCTGCACGACGTGATGCGCGCTCGCCGGATGGCCTGAGCATGGACATCGCGGCAGGGGCCCCGCCGCAGCCGGCAGCGCGGCTGGCCCCGGTGAGCGGGGCCTGGCTGGTGCTGTTCGCCCTGGCCTGGTTCGGGTTCTGGCTGCTGGTGATGCTGCCGGGACAGTTCATGGTGGTGCACCTGGCCAGCGCCATCGACCCCGCCGAGAAGGTCGCCGTCGGCTCGTTCCTGATCGCCGAGATGGCCGCGATCATGGTGGTCGGGGTGCCGGTGATCGGCTGGCTCTGCGACCGCACCCGCAACCGGTTCGGCCGCCGACGCACCTGGGCCCTGGCCGGCACCGTCGTCGCCACCGCCGCCTTCGCCGGGGTCGGGTTCCAGACCTCGCTGCGAGGAGCGGCGGTGCTGCTGGGCGTCGTGGCGCTCGGCCAGGCTTCGGTGCTCGTCTCCCTCTCGGCGATCATCGCCGACCGGGTCCCGCCCGCACAGCGCGGCCGGGCCTCCGCCGCGATGGGCCTGCCGCAGGTGATCGCGCTCGCCGCCGGGATGATCATCGTCACCGAGCTGGTGACCGGGATCCGCGCGAGCTGGGCGGTGATCGCCGGGCTCGCCCTGCTCGCACCGCTGCCGTTCCTGCTGATATTCGAGGAACAGGCACCTTCCGAGGGCGTCCGTCGCCCGCGCATATGGCGCTGGAGGCCGGAGGCGCTGCGCGGCTACCGCGATCTGGGCTGGGCGGGGCTCTCCCGGGTGCTGGTGAACGCCGGCAACCTGGTGGGCACCACCTACCTGCTGTTCTTCCTCGCCGACGTGCTGCACCTGCCCCACCCTGAGAGCGGCCTGCTCGTGCTCACCCTCACCTACCTCGGCGCCAGCGCGACCGCCTCCTGGCTGGGTGGGGTGCTGACCGACCGGTGGCGCGCACGAAAAGTGCTGGTCGCGATCAGCGCAGGCCTGCAAGCCGTCGCCGCGCTCACGCTCGCGCTGGTCCCGACCTGGCCGAGCAGCCTTATCGCCGCGGTGCTGCTGGGCCTGGGATACGGACTGTTCCTCTCCGTCGACCAGGCGCTGCTGACGGATCTGCTGCCCGACCCCGCGACCCGGGCCCGGGACCTGGGCATCGTGAACTCGGCCCAGCACCTGCCCATCGCGCCGCTGGTGGGATGGGTGGTCCTGACCGTGGCCGGCTACGCCGAGCTGTACATCGCCGCAGCGACGATCATCGCGCTGGGCGGCATCGCCGTGTTCCGCATCCGTTCGGTGCGGTGAAGGGAGAACTGATGAAGGCCATCATGGTCATGTTCGACACGCTGAACCGCAGGTTCCTGCCCCCGTACGGGGCGACCGGTGTGCACGCCCCGAACTTCACCCGCCTCGCGCAGCGCTCCGTCCAGTTCGACAACTGCTATGGCGGGTCCATGCCGTGCATGCCCGCCCGACGGGAACTGCACACCGGAAGGTATAACTTCCTGCACCGCGGCTGGGGTCCGCTGGAACCGTTCGACGACTCGGTGCCGCAGATGCTCGGCGACGCCGGCATCTACACCCACCTGGTCACCGATCACCAGCACTACTGGCTGGACGGCGGAGCGACCTACCATCCGCGCTTCCGCACCTTCGAGCTGTTCCGCGGCCAGGAGGGCGATGAGTGGAAGGGCCGCGTCGCCGATCCGGACCTCACCAACGTCTCGCCGTATGCGAGCAACCGGGATCTGCGCCGCCAGGACGTGATCAACCGGGAGTACATGGCCACCGAGGCCGAGCACCCGCAGACCAGGACCTTCGACGCCGGCCTGGAATTCATCGAGACCAACCTCGACAGCGATGACTGGTTCGTGCAGATCGAGACCTTCGACCCCCATGAGCCGTTCTTCAGCTACGAGCAGTACCACCAGCTCTACCCCGAGTCTGGAGAGGCCGGCGGCCGCGATTTCGACTGGCCCGACTACAAGGAGGTCACCGAGACCCCCGAGGAGCTCGCCCACCTGCGCCGCCGCTATTCCGCCCTACTCTCGATGTGCGACCAGTCGCTGGGCCGGGTGCTGGATGCGATGGACACCCATGATCTGTGGGAGGACACGATGCTGATCGTGTGCACCGACCACGGCCTGCTGCTGGGCGAGCACGACTGGCTGGGCAAGAACGTCCCACCGTTCTACGACGAGACGATCCACCTGCCCCTGTTCGTGTGGGATCCGCGCTCCCGCGTCGCGGATGCGCGCCGTGACCACGTGGTCCAGATGATCGACATCGGCCCCACGCTGCTGGACCTGTTCGACGTGCCGGCCACCCCCGACATGCAGGGCGAGAGCCTCGCCTCCGTGATCACCGACGGCCCACCGATGCGGGAGGCAGCGATGTTCGGGATCCACGGAGGCCACGCCAACGTCACCGACGGGCGCTATGTCTACATGCGCGCCTGCGTCACCCCCGACAACCAGCCGCTGAACGAATACACGTTGATGCCGACCAACATGCGCGGCCGGTTCCCGACCGACCTCCTCCAGCAGGCCGAGCTGGTCCCGCCGCTGAGCTTCACCAAGGGGGTGCCCGTCATGAGGGTGCCGGCGCTGGCGCCGACCAACCCCGCGGCATTCGGGAGCCTGCTGTTCGACCTGGAGACCGACCCGCGCCAGGAGAACCCGCTGACGGATCAGGCGCTCGAGCTGCGGATGGCGCGCCTGCTCGTGGACGCCATGCGCGCCAACGACGCCCCGCTCGAGCAGTACGAACGGCTCGGACTGCCCGCGACCGGTGAGGTGGCCACGGATCACCTGGTCCTGGAAGCGCAGGATCTGCCGAGCGACGCCCCGGTGCTGGACCGGGACGCGCTGCAGCACTCGATCGTCGCCACCCGCACCGTGCGCGAGCTGCTCGCGGACCCCAACACCCGCGCCGTGCTGCGCGCCGTGCTCGGCGAGATCGTCGACGGGCCGCTGCCGCCCGAGGCGCTGGAGATGACGCTGCTGGACATCGCGACGGTGACCGTCGGGATGATCCCGCCGGAAGCCGTGCACGCGATCGCCGAGCAGCTGGACGGGCCTGCCGCATCGGTCGATGCCGACGGGCCCTGAGCGCCTCAGGTCAGCAGCCTCACTGGTCTGACAGGGAGAAGCGGTTCGTCATCCGGTTGCTCGCGGTGAACAGCACAGAGCCCAGCAGAGCATCGGTCGCCTCCCGGATCTGCTCAGCGATCCGAGTGTTCGCCGCGGCCAGCAGCTCCGGGACGTCCTTGGCGGAGCCGGCCCCGGTCGCCGCCGCGTCAGCGGCGTGCACGGCGGCGCGGCCGAGAGCGAGGGTGCTCAGCTGATAGCTCTCGATGAGCGGGATGGTCTCTGCAAAGTGCGCATCGGCCAGCGCCGCGATCATCCGCGAGGCCCAGTAGAAGCTGTCGGTGCTGACCGTCCCGGTGGTGGTCGCGAGATACGCGGGGGCCTCCTCGACGTTCGTGAACATCGGGATCAGCGTATTGAACGGGTTCGAGGCATAGGAGATCCACTGCAGGGCCCGGGAGGGCTCGGGATTGTCCGGCCGGATCTGCAGGATCGCCAGCGCGTTGTGGCGGTTGATGCCGATCGGGCGGAAGGCGCGGCGCTCCGCCTCGGTGCCGTGGGACGAGTACGGATCGAACACGGTGCCCTGGTAATGGGAGCTGAGCACGTCCTTGACGTCCTCGATCGTGAGCCTCCGCTCGGGGCGCCGGCTCCACGGGAGGTCATCGGAGTCCGGGCTCGCACCGGGGCGGCCGCTGTCCCAGTCCTCGCCGTGGGGGTTCAGGGTGCGCTGCATGAACCAGGCGCGGGGCGTGTTGTAGACGTGATCGTGCGCGGAGTGGGAGCCGAAGGCCTCGCGAGGATTGAACACCGCGGCGTCTGCTGCGGGGCTGCCCGGCAGAGTGAGATCCAGGTGATGCTCGCGCACGAACTCTCGCAGATCGGGGCTCGCGAGATGGTCGCGTCCGGGGCCCTCGGCGTCGTCGAGATCGAAGGAATCGATGCCCAGCTGGTTCGGCATCGTCACGTAGTGATCCTCCGGCACGCGTCGCGCGATCCAGTGATGCCCGCCCACGGTCTCCAGCCACCAGATGTCCTGCTCGTCGCTGAAGGCGATCCCGTTCATCTCATAGGTGCCGTGCTCGGCCAGCAGCGCACCGAGGCGCTCCACGCCCTCGCGGGCGCTGCGGATATAGGGGAGGACCAGGGTCACGAAGTCCTCCTCACCGAACCCGCCGGGCTGCTCCGGCCGGTGCTCGCTCGTGCCGGGCTCGCCGACGGCGGGGACAAGCTCGACCAGAGGATCCGCGCCGAGCACGCGGGGGTTGGAGGTGATGGTCTCGGTGGCGCTCATCGCGACGTTCGCCGCGTTGATCCCGGCGCAGGCCCAGATCCCCTCATCCGGCAGGGCATTCGGGATAGCGGTGTACCGCAGCGGATCGCCCGGCAGCTGGATCGTGCGTCGACCGATCACGCTGGTGTAGGTGCGCGGCTGGTCCGCCGGGCGCACCACCACGACCCGCTTGGGGTCGAACGTGCCGTTCGAGGAATCCTCGGTGCGGGCGACCAGGGGCGAGCCGTCGGCGCTGGCATCGCGGCCGACGAGGAGGGTGGTGCAGGGCATGGGGCGATCTCCTGAGACAAAACGGGGTCGGGCCTTCAGAGCGGGGACCAGGACAGGGCCCACGGTAGACCTCGTGACGGGATCGGTCGCGGTGCGTGAGATCCGGCCAGCACTCCGCATGGATCGTGCGCCGCCGAGCGGGATGACGTCCCGAACTCTCGCGCATCACAGGCCCCGATTTGGTCACGCCGTTCTGCCATGCGTGACGTTGCAGAGTCGCGCGAGGGGTGATGAGCATGCATGATGCACCTCCTTCAAACCAACGAACACTTGCAACCGATTCACCTATCGGTGCTGCAACCCCGTGACCGCGACTATTGCGGGTAGCGGTCCGGCAGACTGTGTGCATGTCCAATAACTATGTCGACGAGGGCGCAGAGGCGGCCACCAGAGCGTCCCGGCCTGCCCCAGAACTCAAAATCGCGGCCGAAGGCGGCGAGGTCATCGCTCACATGCTCGGAGACGGTCGGTCCGTCATCAACCCGGCAACGACGATCTGGACCGCGGCGTCGTCGGAAGAGCTTCGGGCCAGAATCGGGGACAACCTGAACATCGGGACAGCCGAAAGCCAATGGGACAAACTCGATCAGCAACTCCAGGGCGCCTCCCAGGAGGTGATCCTCCTTGCGGCCGAACTGGCGTTCCTGCGCGAACATGCCCTGCGGTCGGCTCGGCCTGAGACCCGCCGTGCTCATGTCGAAAGGGTGCTGGCACACCTACAACACCCGGTAGCTATTCCAGAGCCGATGTCGACCTGGCTGGCCCGCCCCGTCGGGACGGGGCTGCCGCACGATCAGGTGACAGTTGGGGTGTCAGGCCGCGAGGCTCACGACCGGGTTCATGATGGTCTCGTATTCGATGGGGGTCAATCGGCCCAGGCGGGCCTGCCGGCGACGTCGGTGGTAGCTCCTCTCTATCCAGGTGATGATCGCGATCCGGAGCTCCTCTCGGGTCCGCCACCGCTTGCGGTCCAGGACGTTCTTCTGCAGTAACGAGAAGAACGATTCCATTGCGGCGTTATCCCCGGCGGCACCGACCTGGCCCATCGACCCGATCAGGTGATGACGGTTCAGGGCATGCACGAATTTCCGGGACCTGAACTGCGATCCTCGGTCCGAATGCACGATGCAACCGGCGGCGTCGCGACGTCTGGATATCGCGTTGTCCAGGGCATTCACCGCGAGCCGGGCCTTCATTCGGTCGCTGATCGAGTAGCCGACGATGCGGCCGGAGAACACGTCCTTGATGGCGCAGAGGTAGAGCTTGCCCTCATCGGTCCAGTGCTCAGTGATATCGGTCAGCCAGAGTTCGTTGACGTCGTCTGCGGAGAAGTCTCGCTTGACGAGGTCGTCGTGCACGGGCGGTCCGGGGCGTTTCCCGTTCTTGCCGCGCTTCTTCCCGAACACGGACCACCACTGGTTGTCCCGGCAGATCCTCCACGCCGTGCGTTCACACATCTCCTCGCCGGCTTCGGCGGCTTCGTCGACGAGGAGCCGGTAGCCGTACTCGGGGTCGTCGAGGTGGGCGTCCAGCAGGGCGTTGGCTCGGTAGGCCTCGATCAGCTCGGCGTTGGTGACCTGTTGTTGCCGCCAGCGGTAGTAGGGCTGACGGGAGAGCTTCAGGACCCGCAGGGACACCGCGACGGGGATGCCGTCAGCGGCGAGCTCGCTCACGAGCGGGTAGAACCTTTTCCCGGCAGGTTCGCCTGCGAGAGATAGGCGGCCGCGCGGCGCAGGACCTCGTTCTCCTGCTCCAGCAGCCGAATCCGTTTGCGAGCGTCGCGCAACTCCGTGGAGTCCTCACGCGTCTTGCCTGGGCGGTTGCCGTCGTCGATGTCGGCTTGGCGGATCCATTTGTGCAGCGTCATCTCGTGGACGCCGAAGTCCTTCGCGATCTGAGCGATCGTGACGCCGTCCTCACGGGACCGGGCCACTCGCACAACGTCTTCGCGGAACTCCTGGGGGTAGGGAGCGGGCATGGCGCACATCCTTCCAGGCCGCCCTACGGGCAAGCCAGACCAGATGTCACCCATCGGTGCGGCAGCCCCTATCCTGCAGTGCCATCGCGTCCTGCGCGGCCTGCGCCGCCGAGGGCCCAACGATTTCTCCATCCGCAGCACGGCGGACATAATCGGAACTCATCTTCCGAAGAGCGTCGAGAACATCGTTGTCCACGGTGTGAAGGACGTTCTGCCTCAACGACGACATGGAACTGCTCCTCCCGCGACATCCGTGTCACTGCTCGTTCCGCGAACGACGTCGCGGCGCTACCGCAGCTCGCTGTGCGGTCCGTTCCGCATCTTATGGGGCGAGTGTGACAAGGTGAGGGACAAGTTCCCTCCACCGCGGTCACCGAGTATCACTTGCGAAGTGGTCAGCGCTTCAGCCGGCACAGTTTTCTTCTGCATGCATGGACCGCCCAGGGGAGAGCGCCGCGGGCACGTGTTCCAGTTCGCCGCGGTTCGGCGCGTCGCCCGGCTCGTTTCATTTTCGCCAGCGTGTGTGATGCGCTGACGACCGGGGTGCGTGCGCCTCCTCCAGAGCAGACGAACCCTCAACGTTGTATCGGTCCAACCTGGCACCGCGTATCGAGCGTGCTCGCTCACGACAGTTCGTTCGCCCGTAGTTGGGACGAGGCGGAGGTGTTCGCGGACGCGATGAGGATTCTTGTGGCCCAAGCGCCGAAGCTGCTTGCCCGTCCACTCGCGTGGAGTATTGCCGGAGCCATCAACCGTAAGAGGGCGCAGGCGGGACTCGCGCAGGCGAAGGTTCATGGCGAACCCGGCGAAATCACGAAGCCCGGCCCCAGACGTGCCATCGCGCCTGCCAGCGACCTCGTATCGCATCTCGGGGAGTCTGCCGCGGGACAGATAGGACCTGATCGCGTTGATCTCGATGGTTGCGCATTCGGCAGAGACGTTGTCCATACGCCACGCGGAGAGACGGTTCCCGCGATCAGTGATCACGAGACCCATGGTGGTCGGGAGCCCATGGACATCCTTCAGCGTCGCATAGGGCCGACCGAATCCTTATCGACTCTCCTGCAGCGCATCAGCGCTCACCACGAGTGCGAACCGGTTCTCGAGCGCGTCGAGGAAGACGCCTGTGACGTGTGGTTGCTTTCCTGCGTGCAACGCGCTGAATACGGCTGTGAGTGCAGTGAGCCCGGACGCGAAGTCCTGCGCGAGATCGGTCTCCCGAAGAGTCCGGAGCAGCGGAGAGGCGGTCTCCGGCGCGATATGAGGCACGATCTGGAGGGTCGAGTCGTGCCTGGCGGCCCTCTCCACGGGAGGGACGGAAGCCTTCGATCCTTCGCGTGAGGGAGCCGAGGTGTCCTGTGCCCCCGGGGTCGGCTCCGGCGTGGGAAAGAGCTGTTGTGACTTCAAGGTCTACAGAACGCGCTCCGCCATCCTTGACGCGGTCTCGCTCGGAAGCTCTTTTCGAAGCTCCTGGCGCACGAGGGTGGGGACTTCGGTGTGGGGGACGTGCCGCGAGTGGGTCGTCGCGATGACGCGAATGATCGCTTCCCGCACGGAGTCGAGGGGAACCCCGGGCAGACGCTTCCACTTGGCGCGAAGGGTCTTGTCGACGTGGCTGATCAGATCCGGAGGTGCAGTCCCCTTGGCCTGCTTCGTCCAGAACGCCAGGCGTTGCTCCGCTTGCAGCTGCTCAGCAGTGGGAGCCGCCCAACCGAGTTGTGGACGCAGACCGGCCTTCTGCGGCAGGCGCGATGCCTTCGGCGCTGGCTGTGGGGAACGCACCTGCGTTCCGGTTGCAGGTCCCGCTGTGGTCACCGATCCGTAGCCGACCGCGCTCTTTCGCGCTGCCCTGGGTTGTGCACCGTCGCGCGGCAATGGGTTATCTGAATCGCGCCGCCTCGATGCCTTCGATCGCCGGTCTTCCTGTTCTGCGGCTGGACGCTTACGTCTGGGATTTTCGGGTTCGAGTTCCCGTCGGAGCGCCTGAAGCGCCGTTTGCGCACCAGGATGACTGTGGTGAGCATGTCGAGTTCTTCCCCAGCGACGATATGTGATCTCATGCGGTGGTGCTGGCCGAGGCCCGTCGAACGAGCGCCCGCCAAATGTGCCATGCCCCGCTTCGGAGATTCTCCCTGTATAGGACGACAATCCTGGAATCTATCGCCGTCGCAAGTGGCCGGCTCGCCGTGAGCTGCGGGTGCCTCGATGAACTGATCGCCGTCATCTTCCAAGTCGACCGTGGCGCAAATCGTTGAGGTGTACCGCTTCTGACAGGGAAGTGTATCCCGGCCCGGATCGACAAGACCGGCCGGAAGTGTCGGGGACCCCCGGTAACGTTGGGCATGGGCCAAAAGTGCAACCCATGGTCCAAAAGTGCAACCTAAGCCGCACGCCCAGGCGCAGAGGAGTATGACCTGATGAAGCGCAGAGCAGCCAGATCGATCCGCTGCGAAGACCGTGGAGCGCTCGCAGCCTCGACGCGTCTGTCGCGCGTGTCCTCTAGGAACTATCGATGACGGCTTCGCTCACCGACTATCAGTCAAAGTACTTCGCTCATGAGCTGCAGCGCAGCTACGCCAACGACCACGTCGGCAAGCTCGCCGGCCTGTTGTTCGACGCTCAGGTCGAGCCGAAGCCTCACCAGATAGACGCCGCACTCTTCGCGTTGCAAACCCCGTTCTTGCCGGGGGTGATCCTGGCGGACGAGGTCGGCCTCGGGAAGACGATCGAGGCGGGCATCGTGATCTCGCAGTACTGGGCCGAGCGCAAGCGGCGCATTCTGATCATCGCGCCGTCGAACCTGCGTCAGCAGTGGAAGCAGGAGTTGTACGAGAAGTTCCTCATCTCATCCACGATCCTCGACGCCAAGTCGAAGGACTCGCTGCTCGCGAAGACCGACGCCCGTGCCGCTGAGGTGCTCATCTGTTCGTACGAGTTCGCCCTTCGCCACGAGACCTCACTGCTGAAGTCGTGGGATCTGGTAGTGGCTGACGAAGCACACCGCCTGCGCAGCTACTGGAACGGCAAGGCGAAGATGGCTGAGGCCGTCTCGCACGTCGCCCGCAGCGCGCACAAGACGGTGCTGCTGACGGCGACGCCGCTGCAGAACAAGCTCGAGGAGCTGTACGGCCTCGTCTCGATCTTTGACCCTGACTACTTCTACTCGCTGGACGCGTTCCGTGAGCGGTACATCAAGAACCGCGACATGACCGGCGATGATGATCTCGTCGAGCGTGTGGCATCGATCTCGAAGCGAACGCTTCGGAAGAACGCCAGCAAGTACATCCGCTTCACCAAGCGTGAACCATTGACGGTGCAGTTCACGCCGTCGCCCGACGAGGTGCGCCTGTACGACCTGGTCAACGACTACCTCCAGCGCGACGAGCTGTTCGCCTTCGCGGGCTCGCAGCGTCATCTCTCAGCGCTGATCATTCGTAAGCGCCTCGGTTCGTCGACGTATGCCGTGGCGAGCACGCTGGAGAACATCGCTAACCGCCTGGCGGACGAGGTGGCCGCTGGCAAGCTCCGTGACAACCGTGGTGGCCTGTTCCTGGCTGACTTAGAGGTCGGTGACGAACTCGAGGAAGAGATCGTCGAGGAGGCTGAGGAGACCGCGGCTCAGGCCTCAAGCGCGCAACTCGATGCCGAGACCCTCAAGCGTATGCGCGCCGAAGTCGATGAACTCCGCGAGTACGCCGCGCTTGCCCGTTCGATCACCGTCAACCAGAAGGCGGTCAAGCTGCACGAGGCTCTCGACATGGGCTTTGAGCGCCTGCGGGAGCTGGGTGCTGCCGAGAAGGCAATCATCTTCACCGACTCGACCAAGACGCAGGAGTACATAGCCCGCACGCTGGCCGCTGCCGGTCGTGACGAAGGCGTCGTGCTGTTCAATGGCTCGAACACGTCGCCGGAGCAGACTGCGATCTATCAGGCGTGGCTGACGGCGAACAGGAACGGCGACCTGATCACGGGCATCCCGGCGGTCGATCGCCGCAAGGCCCTCGTAGACTACTTCCGCGAGCAGGGCACGATCATGATCGCGACTGAGGCGGCGGCTGAGGGTATCAACCTGCAGTTCTGTTCGATGTTGGTCAATTACGACCTGCCGTGGAACCCGCAGCGCGTCGAGCAGCGAATTGGCCGTGTGCACCGCTTCGGTCAGAAGCACAACGTCGTCGTCGTGAACTTCAGCAACAAGGGCAACGTCGCCGAGCAGCGCATCTTGGAGTTATTGACCGACAAGTTCCAATTGTTCTCGAGCGTGTTCGGCGCCAGCGACGAGGTGCTTGGCGCGGTGGAGGACGGCCTCGACTTCGAGAAGCGGATCAGTGACATCCTCACCCGCTGCAAGACGGCCGTCGAGATCGGTGCAGCATTCAAGCAACTCGAGGACCAGTTCGCAGGCGAGATCTCGAAGGAGATGGCCAGCGCGAAGGCGAAGGTCTTCGACCACCTCGACCCGCACGTGCAGGACCGCCTCAAGGCGTACGACGAGCAGTCGGGCGAGGTGCTCAACAAGTTCGAGCGTCTCCTGCTTGCGATCACCCAGCACGAGCTCCGCGATGTCGCGACGTTCGAGGGCGACGGCCGCACGTTCGTCCTGAACCAGGCGCCGACCAAGGATGCGCCGACCGGCCGCTACTTCTTCAAGTCGAAGCCGCTCCCGAACGCGCACCAGTACCGCTACGCCAGTCCACTCTCGCAGCACGTCGCAGACACCGCGAAGTCGCACGAAACACCCGAGCGCGAGCTAACCTTCTCGCTCGGCCAATCGAAGCGCGCCAGCAACGTTGTCAAGGCGCTCGAGGGCCAGAGCGGCGAGCTGACGGTCAATCTGCTGACCTTCACGATGCGGGCCCGCGACGAGGACATTTCCGAGTCGTACATGCTTGCCGGTGGCATGGCCGACGACGGCCAGTACCTGAACGAGGAAGACGTCGCTGACATCCTCGACCTCGCCTGCCTCGACGTGGGTGAACAACCAGTCGCGGTCGACGTCGCGAAGGTCGAATCGCAGCTCAAGGCGCGGTTCGGCGAGTTGGAGAAAGAAGTTCAGGGGCGCAACTCTCGCTACTACGACCAGCAGGAGGAACTGCTCTACCGTAACCAGCAGGATCGCAAGGCCGAGCACGAAGGCAAAATCCGCGAGTACCGTACCAAGGAGAAGGAAGCCCGCAAAGCGGCGAAACAAGCGGATGACCCTATGGAGCAGCTCGAGCTCAAGCGTGAGGCTCGCAAGTGGCAGCGCCGGGCTGACGAAGCCGACGATGACTTCCGCGATGCGCGCCGCAAGTTGCAAGCCGAGATCGACGAGAAGCTCGACATGATCGAGCAATCCCTGCAGGGTAGCCAGGACACTGAGCACCTGTTCGCGATCCGTTGGCGCATCGTCGCGTAGCGGTCAGCGTTCACAAGAGGCATCGAAGTTGTTCAACTTAGGAAAGAGAAACACCCGATGAGGGAAGAAATCCACGAAACACTATCCACCACCCCGAACTTCCAGACCGAGCTGGCAGCGCAGCTTGCTGAGTTGATGCCCGAGGTCATTGCCGACGGTAAGGTGGACGTGGAAAAGCTCACGGAACTGCTGGACGGCGACGCCGCCGAAACCAGCGAGCGATTCGGGCTGTTCTGGCCTGGCAAGAAGCGCGCCCTGCGTGCGGCGCAGGAGCCGACGACCGCAACGCTGCGACCGGACTTTGAGAAGTCGAAGGACTGGGATACGACGAAGAACGTGTTCATCGAGGGTGACAACCTCGAGGTGCTGAAGATCCTGCAGAAGCACTACCACGCCAAGATCAAGATGATCTACATCGATCCGCCGTACAACACCGGCAAGGACTTCGTCTACCCGGACAACTACAAGGAGGGGCTCGACACCTACCTCGAGTGGACGCGCCAGGTCAACGAAGAGGGCAAGAAGCTCTCGACCAACGCCGATACAGAGGGGCGCTACCACTCCAACTGGCTCAACATGATGTACCCGCGGCTCAAGCTCGCGCGGAACCTGCTGACCGAGGATGGCGTCATTTTTGTCTCGATCGATGATCACGAGCAAGGGCAGTTGCGTCGATTGATGGATGAAATTTTCGGAGAATCAAATTTCGTCGCACAAATTGTCTGGGAGAAGGTTCACACTCGAAAGAACTCTGCGCGTCAGTTCTCCGTGAGTCATGACTATGTGCTCTGTTACGCGCGAAAGAAGATGCAGGAGCCTGGCGATGGGGGGTTTCAGCGTTCACTACTTCCTCGCGACAACACGAGCGCCTATAAGAACCCGGATGGTGATCCGCAAGGCCCCTGGAAGGCTGACCCAATCTATGCGAACAACCCTTACGACGCTGATTATGTGATTACGAAGCCCGATGGCACAGAAATCAGTCGGCCAAGCGGTCAATACTGGCGCTACAGCAAAGCGACGATCGATGAGGCAATCCGAACGCGAGCACTCATTTGGGGTAGCGGTTCTTCGATGCCCATGATTAAGAGGTACCTCGCTGACGTGCAGGATGGTATGGTGCCGGTCACCCTGTTTAGCAGGGTGTTTGCTGGCGACAATTCGTCTGCCAAGTCAGAAGTGAAAGATCTCTTTGGTGGCAAGCCGTTGTTTAGCTACCCCAAGCCGACTCGCCTGATTCAGCGCCTTATTCAGATTGCTGGTGTTGGGGCGGGCGATTACGTGCTGGACTTCTTCGCTGGATCTGGGTCGACTGCGCACGCGACAATGGCCTTGAGTGCTTCGGATGGAATTTTTAGGCGCTCAATTTCGGTTCAACTTCCTGAGCCGACACTTAGCGACTCGGAGGCCGCCTCGGAAGGATATGGCGATATTGCAGCGCTGAGTCGTGAGCGCATTTCGCGTGCAGGGGTAGCCATTGCAAAGAATTTCCCCGGAACCGGTGTGGATCTAGGATTCCGGGCGTATGTACTGATCGACACGAATTTCGCCAAGTGGAAGGTGTCAAGCGACGTTGACCGCAACCAGCTCGAGCAGCACCTCTTCGACCTGCGTGAGTCCAGCAGCGAGGATGGCGTGTCGGCGGACGATCTTCTCTCTGAGATCCTCCTCAAGCAGGGTTACTCGCTGGCCGAGCAGATTGCTCCGGTCGATGTGGCCGGCCTCAACCTGCGCTCGGTGGGCGATGGCATTGTGCTCGCCTACCTGAACGAGCACGTCAAGCCGACACTCGAACAGCTGCGAGCGGTGACGGATGAGGATCCGCAGCGTCTGATCGTCCTTGAGGATGCGTTCCAGGGCGACGACCAGCTCAAAACCAACCTGGCCCAGCTCTGCAAGAGCCGCGGCATCGAACATTGGACGGCGTAATGAGTAGTGGATTCAAGTTTGACGCCAGCCAGGAGTACCAGCTCGATGCCATCAACTCGGTTGTCGACCTGTTGGATGGGCAGCCGAAAGATGGCGAGAAGCTGGAGACGACGCTTCGTGGCCCGGTGGCCGCTGCCGACTTGAGTGACAATGTGGCGCTCGACCTCGATCTCTCGCAGGAGGTCGGCGCTGTCGGTAACCGCCTAGTGCTCGACCGCGACACGGTTCTCGCCAACTTGCAGCGAGTGCAGGACAAGAACGGCCTCGAGGTTGCTTCGAAGCTCTTTGATGATTCTGCGCTTGATTTCGACATCGAGATGGAGACGGGTACAGGTAAGACGTACGTGTACCTCCGCACCATCTTTGAACTGGCCGAGCGGTACAACTTCACGAAGTTCGTCATTCTCGTTCCGAGCGTGGCGATCCGTGAAGGTGTGAACACGAGCATCCGACTCATGCGCTCGCACTTTGAGAACCTCTACAAGAAGCGCAACATCACCTTCGACTCGTCTGTGTACAGCGGTAAGACGGCCGAAGAGGTGCAGTCGTTCGCGACGTCGACCAACGTGCAGATCATGGTCATGACGATCGATTCGATCCGTGGCAACGCGAATACGCGCATCATCCACCAGACGCGCGACAAGCTGAACGGGCTCAAACCGATCGACTACTTGAAGGCCACGCATCCAGTCGTCATCATGGACGAGCCGCAGAACATGGAGTCCCTGCTCTCTCAGTCGGCCGTGGGCGAGCTGGACCCCGTGTTCACGCTGCGCTACAGCGCGACGCATAAGAGACTCCGCAACGTTGTCTACCGGCTCGATCCGGTCGATGCACACGACCTCGGTCTGGTTAAGCAGATCGTCGTGGCTGACGTGCAGCAGCAAGGTGCGGACGCGTCGCCGTACATCAAGTTGGTCGAGGTCAAGAACGACAAGGGTTGGGTTGCCCGGCTGGAACTGTCCGGCCGCAAGGCCGACGGTTCGCTCGAGCGGCGCGTGGTGAACGTGAAACAGAACCAGGAGCTGTCCGACCCTCGCCTGACGAACAACGCGAACTACGACGGCTGGCGCGTCAACGAGATGAGCATCGAACCCGCGTACGTCGACCTGACGCTGCACGGCTACCTGTATCAGGGTGAGAGCATCGGCGGATCGTCGGGCGCGATTTACAAGGAGATGATCCGCGAGACGATCAAGGAGCACCTGCGCAAGGAGACGCAGTTGCGCGCTAAGGGTATCAAGGTGCTCAGCCTGTTCTTCATCGACAAGGTCGAGAGCTTCCTCGGTGACGGCTCGAACAACAACGATGCGAACGGCCAGTTCGTGCAGTGGTTTGACGAGTTGTTCCGTGAAGAGCGCGCCAAGTCTCCGCAGTGGCAGGAGTTGCTCCCGCAGGATCCGGCCGAGCTGCGTCGCGGCTACTTCTCTGTCCTCAAGGGCAAGAAGGGTGCCGCAGATAGGTTCCAGGACACGTCCGGCACCACCAAGGCTGACGACGACGCATACGAGCTGATCATGCAGCAGAAAGAGCGTCTGCTCGACGAGAATGAGCCGACGCGGTTTGTGTTCAGCCACTCTGCCCTGCGCGAGGGCTGGGACAACCCGAATGTCTTTCAGATCTGCACGCTGCGTGAGATGGGGGCCGAGACGGAGCGACGCCAGACGCTCGGCCGTGGTCTGCGCCTGCCAGTTGCGAAGGGCGAGGGCGGTTTCGAGCGCGTTGCAGACCGCGGTATCGCGACGCTCACGGTCGTGGCGAACGAGTCGTATATGCAGTTCGCCGATGCGCTCCAGAAGGAGTACAAGGACGCGGGTGTCGAGATCGGTCGAGTGCGCAAGTCGGAGTTCTCGAAGATCCCGCTGCAGGATTCTGATGGCTCGATCACCGATGAGAACCTCGGCTATGAGGGATCTGTGTCGATATGGGAGTACCTGCTCGCGCAGGAGTTCATCGATCGGGATGGCATTGTTCATCCGAAGTTCCAGCCAAACGCTGAGGGTTTCAGCCTCAACATGCCTGCAGACTTCATGTGGGCCGAGCCGTTCGTCATCGATCTGATCAGTCGCACCCATATCGGTAAGTACGTAAAGCCCAAGAGCAAGCGTCAGTCCCGCACGCTCAACAAGGAGCTGTTCGCGAACCCGGAGTTCGAGAAGTTCTGGGAGACGATCAGCCGCCGCACCACGTACCGCGTCGAAGTCGAGCGCGACAAGATCATCGAGAACTCGGTCAAAGCGATCAAGGAAGCCCCGGACATCGACCCGCTGCGCATCCAGGTCACCCGCGCGGGCGTGAAGGTGCTTCGCGGCGGCGCGAAGGGCCAGGAACTCGGGTCACGTCAGCAGGAACTCCGAGGCAGCTACGACCTGCCCGACATCATCGGAGAGTTGCAGGAGGCCACTTCCCTCACCCGCAAGACCATTGTCGACGTCCTCGTCGGCAGCGGGCGGCTGGGCGAGTTCATCGCGAACCCGAACGACTTCATCGCCATGACGAAGCGCCTACTGCAGACCGAGCTCGCCAAGCTCGTCGTCCACGGCGTGCAGTACGAGAAGATCGCAGGTTCCGTCTACGAACTACGTGAGTTGCGCAAGGACGGCGAGGAGGAGAAGGAACGTTTCCTCGACCAGATGTACAAGCTGGAGAACGCTGACAAGTCGAACTTCGACTACGTCGTCTACGACTCCGACCCCGAGCGCCAGTTTGCGGAACTGCTCGACGGTCGCGAGGACATTAAGTTCTTCATGAAGCTGCCCAACAAGTTCAAGATCGACACCCCGGTCGGTCCCTACAACCCGGATTGGGCGATCGTGAAACACGAGGACGGCGAAGAGCATGTCTACATGATCCGCGAGACGAAGAGTACCGAAGACGAAATCAAGCGCCGCCCGACGGAGAACGCCAAGATCAAGTCGGCGAAGCAGCACTTCGAGGCTATCGGCGTGCGGGACTACGCGGTGTCGGTGCCGGGAAGCTGGAGGATCTAGCTGTAGTTGGTCATGGCGTGAATATTCGCCTCGCTGGGGCTGATGCGCGTGAATGTGTCACATTGACCTGTGGCACCCAACGGCGCTGCAGGGAAGGATGTACATCTTGCCCGCGCCGGGTGGCCGGTGAAAGCTTTCTGTCGCCCCAACGCAGTCCACTGACCGACGCCCGCCGTCGCGCACCGGTGCCGTGGAGGTCTCGGCACTGGACCTGGAACGCATCAGTCTGAACGTCGTGCCTCGGCCCGTCGCTCCTCCATGAGTTTGCGATACGGCTCCTTGAGCCGCCTCAGCTGGCGTCCGTCTGGGAGAGACCAGAAGGCCCAACCATTGGTCGAACCGCCGCGCGCCACTTTGCCGGCTCCGGAGGGCGTGTCGTAGGCCGTGCCGTTGAAATCGATCCTCCCGTCGGCCAGAACTGTGGCGGTGGCGTCTCGGCCGCCTCGTGCACGCAAGGTGGTCCCGGGCTCGACGAGTCCCACAGCGACGATATGGCGGAAGTCGATCCATGAAGTGTCGAGTCCCGCCTTGCGGGCCTCTGGCACCACGGTGTGGCCTTCAGGCACCGGCCACGTGCGCTTCACAGCGTTCACGTTGATCGTGGTCCTTCGGTCGATGCTCGCTTCATTCCACTCTGCCGTGTCACGCAGGGAACGGTTCAACAGGAGGACATCGTGCCGCGTCATCGCCTCCTGCTTTCCCGACCACACTCGATTTGAGACCGAGGAGTTCAGCGGGGTGGTCAACAGAGTGAGGTTGCCGAGCCGGTGGACGTGCTCGTCGCGATCGATCTCCGCCTGTTCAGTACTGACCGGCCAGTTCTGACGCCATTGCCGGGGAAGGATGTGCTCGATGTTCATCGTGTCCCGGGGAACGCGGCTCCCGCTCCAGGCACCCCGTCCCGACGTGTACCCGCGGGCGTCATCCTCGATGGCTTCAAGCACCATCCGCAGGCGGGCCCTGGGGAGCGTGCGGTAAAGGGGCACGGTATGAAGCGCGCGCTCGATCTCTGCATCCGGCGGCCAGTAGTTTCCTGGGCTGTCGAATCTCTCGAGCAGGGCGCGTAGCGTCGCCGCGACCTCGGTCGGGTTCGCTGCGCGGAGATCCCGGATGAGCTGCGCAACTGTGCGGGACATGTCCGCGGCGGTGAGCCCGAGAATCGCGCGCCGGACCACCCAGCTCTCGAACCATTGAAGTGCCTCTTCCGCCTCGTCCCGCCCGATGCCGTTGGCACCATCGAAGAGCCACAGGACGAGCGGGGTGGCTGCTCTCGTACCCGCAGCAAGAGAGCGATAGAAGAACAGCGCCACCGGTTCGATGGCACCCTCTTTAGCGCTTGCTGCGGCGATCCATCCTTGGTATGCCACCGCGTGAGCGTGGAGGACGCGGACCACATCGATCACGGACCCGGAGTTCTCGTACTCGAGCCAGTGCTTGAACCGTGCGAACGTGGCAGGGGTGCGCACCTCCTCGCCGGTCTGAGCGACGAGCCAATGGTTCAGGAAGAGAGACACCTGGGGAAGTGTGAAACGGCCCAGCCGCACCTCGCTCGTCCAGAACGGTTCATCGAACAGCCGCCAGTTCGCCTCGTACGCTATTCGGATGTCCGCGCCTTCGGCCTCCAGCTTCTGGAAGACGAGGTTCTTGACGAGGTCCGCCTGGGTCAGAGGTGTTCCGCGTGCGTTCAGCGTCTCAAAGATGGATTGGGAGTCCTCGTCGGTGCGGAGGCTGATCACGACGATCTCGAAACCGCGACTCAGCGTCATCGCGAGCGACGTTGATCGTTGGCCGGCGTGCTCAGGGTCCCCGCGTCCCACCCATGCGGTGACCTGATCGTAGAAGTATCGGTGGGCGGCCAGGATCAGGTGGGGCGCCGTCGGCGTCTCGAGGTCGAGGGGGCCGCTCCGGAGCATCGCCTGCTGGAACGGGATCCCGTCCCCGTTGGTGTGGCGCAGCTTGAGTCGCTCCGTGCCTTCGAACCCGAGGTCCTCGTCGTGAAGGGTGAGTTTTCGGAGGTTGTTGGCGGGCGCGATCTGCCCCGCATCTCGCAGCGCCGCGCTGGCTGCATTGAGCAGAAGCTGGAGCGTGGTGAGGCGCTGTTGTCCATCGATGAGTGAGTATTCCGCAGCGAAGCCCATCGGTCCACTGCTCTGCTGCATGACCACGGCCCCGAGAAAGTGCGTGGCGGTAGGCGCCTGAGCCATGCGCAACTCGACGAGGCGCACCACGTCCTCCCAGAGCGGAGCCCATTGGCGTTCTTCAGTCCAGACGTACGGCCGCTGGAACAGCGGGATCTCCAACGTTTGGGTCAGCTGGAAGAGCTGGCCGGGGGTCTGAACTCGGGTTTCCATACCCCGACCCTATTCATATCCAGTGCGGAGCGGTGCGTGATCAGGCGAGTGGCTCGAGCCGAAGCGGTTCCCACCCCAGTGCCCGGAACAGCAGGTTTACCATCTCCGCATGATGGGCCCGCACATCCTCGTCATTCCAACTTCCCGTCTCCGCCCGTCGGGCCATGATCTCCAGCTTTAAGCTCTGCCGGCGTGCAGCGTGGTTGTTCGCCTTCTGGGCCGGGAGGTAGTTGCTGAACTTGGAGTTCGTGCTGACGGTGACGAGCGCCAGATTCCCCAACCAATGCAGCAGGCCCTGGTCGCGCAGGCGGTACTCATGCGAGCTGTGCTCGACGTCCTCGGTACCGGGGGAGAAGTGCTCCACAGACGTGCGGTAACTGAAGGTGAAGTCCCACTGATTCATCTCCTCCACCAGCAGATAGTCCAGGTAGGTGTACACGATCCGCGGGATCGCGAAGCCGAGAGGGAGGCCGTCCGGACTGGTCTTCTCCTTCTCGGGTCGGGGGTGATCGCGTCGCGGACCCGCTCGCGCGCGTGCGCCTCGAGTCGGTCCAGGAAGCCCTGCGCCGTGACCGGTTCGCTGCGGTCAGCGAGCTCGGTGACGTAACGGAGCGCGTCGGTCATCCAGTGCATCGTGCGTGGTGACGTGTAGGTGATGCGCAGGGCCGATTGCAGCAGCAGGATCCGGCGCTGCAGGCTGCCGGACCCGGCCCCCGACTCGCCAGCTGCAAAGGTCGAGGGGTATCTCGGAGTGTCCTGGAGCAAGCGACCGCGGCGCGATGTACCCCGCGCAAGCCGGTATAGCGACCAGCTGCCGGGCTCCTCATCGGTGGTCGACTCATGGCCCGTGGTCAGAGTGGCGTCGCGCTTGAGGATGTATTGATCGAAGAGGAATCGGATCCGCAGCAGATCGGTGGTGAACGTCCGGACCCAGCTCCCACGGTCGGAAGTCGGCAGGTCATCGAGATGCTCGGAAAACCGTTGCACGAGAAGTTTGTCGTCGAGCTGGCGGTCGCTCCGTGCCGAGTTGTCGTCCGGCTTGCGAACGGCGAGCACGTGCAGGAGCAGGGTCGGGAAGGTGATCTGTGAGGTGAAGCGGTCGCCTTCGTCCGCATCGTCGGCTTCCGCCATGACGTCGGAGCGGGAGTACGCCGTGAGCGCTTCGTCAAACGACATCGCTGCGGAACCCGGAGCGATGTCCTCGTCGTCCGGGGGATGGTTCTTGTTGGACCGTCCGTCCACGAGCTGCGACCGGAGCCTGATGAAGTCCGCGGTCGGCACGGTCTCCCATTCCGGGCCGAAGACCTCTCTGCGCAGGGCAGTATTGCCGGCGGTGGTCGTCATGCCCACGTAGTGCTCCATGTCGGAGCACGCGGTCCAGACGTGGTTCAGCAGTGCCCGGTCCAGTGGGTCCGTGAGGTGGCGCAGCAGGCGCGCTTTGACGATGTCGACCGGACTGAGCTGGGCTCCGCGAGTATTCATGATCTCGAAGTACCGATTCAGATCGGTATTCCGGTCGATCGGCATCCTGATGAGCATGACCTGGTGCAGCAGGTAGTTGATCACCCCAGGGGCGAGGAACCGTGCGCCTTTGGGGTCGCCATCGAGGAACTCGTCGATGATCTGTGCGGCGCGCAGGATGCCGGAGTCCTCGCGGTCTGCCTCATCGTCGGGCAGCGCAGCTGCAGAGTCCGCGACGCCGCGCAGAGCCCGGGTCGCCTTCTCGCGAGCCTCGTAGGTGAGGGGTTGCAGCTGGTCGAGGACACCCGACAGCGCGCCCCGGACGCGGAGCTTCATGAGCAGGATGTACAGCGTGGTCAGGCGCTGCTGGCCGTCGATCACATCGAACGGATCATCGGGCCGGCCCGGAGGGGCGACCACGAGATTGCCGAGGAAGTAGTCCTTCGACTCGTCCTGTTCGGCCTCGTCGAGGACGTCGAGGATCAAGCGGTGGATCTGCTCCTCACCCCAGGTGTAGTTGCGCTGGTACAGCGGGATCGAGTATCTGAGTGCGTCGGGACTGAAGAGGCGGCCCACGGAGACGGCCTGAACCTCGTTGGGTGCAATCGTCTGGGTCATCTCAGTGGGCCTCCGTCAGCAGGGCGTGAAGGTGCAGATCGTCAGGGTTGTCTGTCCGTGAGGACTGTGGTGAGCGCATGTTCTCCAGCGCGATGCCGCGAGGGTCGAGGCTGTCGCGGATGGTGGCGAACAGATTCAGCTCATTCATGCCATCGAGGCCTGTGCTGAGGCCACGCGCATAGTTGTCCGTGCTCTTCCAGCCGAGACGCTCGTACGCGAGGCGCAGCGCATAGGCCCAGCGGAAGAGGTGCCGCCTGGCCTGCGGCAGGTCCTGCTCCGAGTACTTGTTCGTGTAGTACAGCGCTGCGGCGACGTAGAGCTCCCGGCAGTATCTATATCGAGCACCCTCATGGAACACCGACAGATCCGATTTCGAAACACCATCGCTCGTGGCATCGTCGAAGAGGACCGTGTCGAGGCGTTGCGATTCCTCGAGCATGAAGGCCGCGTAATCGAAGAAGGACTTTCCAGCTGACACGGGGGCATCCAGCTGATGACGAGCGCGCTTCAAGTCCCGGATGGCTGCTGCATCGGCCTCGGGGTGGGCCCACTCCTGCAAGCCGGGCAGGACAGCCTTGGCTGCGCGGTGGTATTCCGCGCCAGGCAGTCGGCGCGTGGCGCGGCTGACCCCTTGAAGAGGTCGAGATCCGCTGTGGTGAACGCATGAGCGGGCAGGTTCCGGCTCCACCAGTGGATGCGGGCGAGATAGGTGCCGAAGAGCCGGTCGAGGTCGTTCTCGTCGGCCTTCTCCCACTGCTCCACCACGGCCCGCTGCTCCGACGTACTGGCCTCGGACATCTCCCGCAGGTGGAACGCCTTCAGCAGATCGTGCGGGCGCAGCGCCTTGCCGCGGAAGTTCTGCGAGTCGAAGAACTGGAACGCCTCGTCCTCGTCATCGGTGACGATCTGCAGAACCTGAGCCCGGGTATCGAGGAAGTCGCGGTATCGGGCGAGCTGCTCGTCGGAGTGCCGAAGATCAGTGACCCGTCGGGACAGTTCCTGATGCACGAGGTGGATCGGGGTGTTCCCGCTTTTCGGAAGCGGGAGCTCCTGCCCCCGCAGCAGAGCGCGAAGCAGGTGAAGTGTCAGCAGACGCTGCTGCCCGTCGACCACCTCGAAGCGTGAGTCGTCCGGGCGCCTGAGCAGGATGACCGTGCCCATGATGTAGGGGTGCTCGGGCCTATGCGTGAGGGCGTCGGCTACGTCGGTGAACAGCTGCGCGGCTATGCGCGGGGTCCACGAGTACGGTCGCTGGAAGTCCGGGATCCGCAGCGTAGGGGCGTGGGGGCCGAGGAGCCCGTCGACGGAGACGAAGTCCAGCAGCTCGGTGTTGATCGCCATGCATTCGACAGTAACGGAGAGACCGGCGCGCAAGGACGGGGATTCCGAAGGCAGCGTTCGCAGGTCGGACGTGAACGTAGGGGACAACGACTGCCCGGCGAGGGCCCTCGAATGTCGGCATCTCCAGGCAGAATAGAGCGGACGCCGTCGGCGATGGGCTGGCAGGCAGCAGAAACGAGGGGTCGATGAAAAACCTGTCTGCAGTGACTACGGATGATATTCGGGAAGCCGCGCGCCTCCACGATGAGCTCGGCGAGCGAGAGTTCCTGTCCCGCTATGGCTTCGGCCGCTCGACGAAGTATCGATTGGAGCTCGACGGAGTCTCGTACCCGTCAAAGGCAATCCTGGGCGTGGCACATGAATTCGCGACGGGGACGGCACTCGTCTCGGAGGAGTTCACGGGTGGGCTACAAGAAACGGTCCGCGTTCTGGAGCGGCTGGGCTTCTCGGTCTCCGGAGGCCCAACTGCGAGCGGCACCGAGACTGAAGACCGAGATCACGCCACCTACATGCTGCTGTGGAATCCATCGAACTTCCGTTGGGACGATGCACACCGACTCGAGATCCTGGACGCCTCGCTGGACGGCGAGACCGTAGAGGGGCAATGGTCGATCTACGCAAATCGGAAACAGATCAGGGTTGGAGACCGGATCTTCTTGCGGAAGACGGGGCAGCACGCACCCGGAGTGATCGCCTCAGGGTGGGTGGTGAGCGAGGTCTACACGGCGCTGCACTGGGACCAGACACGGCCGGGCGAGACCTACTACATCGACATCGAATGGGACGCAATGCTCGACACTGAGGATGTTCTCGAAACATCGGCGCTTGCCAGCGAGTTCCCGCACTCGGTGTGGACGGCTGCCGGAGGTGGGGCATCCATCCCCGACGACATCGCGGCGGAACTCGAGCGAGATTGGGCGCGGCATCTGGCCTCCGAGATCGCTACAGGCGGCGGAGAAGATTCAGGAAATCGAGCATATCGAGAAGAGATCAAACGCGAATACGGCGAGGTTCTCGCCCGTCGCCGCAAGCACCAACGCGCTTTTCGGAAGCTGTTGCTGGCCGAGCGAGAGCACCGCTGTGCCTACGACCAGTGCGACATCGATGAGCCCAGGATCTTAGACGCCGCGCACATCATTCCCGATTCCGAAGAAGGGGAGCCGGTGCTCGAGAACGGGCTGCTTATGTGCAGGAATCACCATAGAGCGATGGACCTGGAGCTACTCGTCTACGACGGCGCCGAGTTCCACTGGTCTGGGGACGTCACACCCTTCTGATCTCCGCTCCAACGGATTTCGAAGGAGGGCCCCTATGAGCAGCTCCGCTTCGGCCCCATTTTCGACGCCCAGTCGATGTTCTGTTGCTGGAACCGGACATCCCTCCAATTTGCCGCGTACCTCTGAGAATCGCATTGCTTGCGACAGTCATGAAGATGTGCTCCGCTCACCCCCGCACGGCCGCCACCGTCGCACTGCCCGCACCCAACACCCGCGCCTGCTCCTCCGCCACCAGCCGCTTCGCGATCGCCACGTCGCCCGTCTCCACGGCGTCCAGATCGGAGTCCTTGGTGGCGGATTCGCGCGCGTACTCGTCGAACACCTTGGTCTTCTCGCCCAGCAGCTCGACCACGCGTGGATCTACTCCCTCGTCGGAGAGGAGCCGGTGCACCTGCACGGAGCGTTGCTGGCCCATGCGGTAGGCGCGGGCGATCGCTTGTACTTCGAGCGAAGGTTTGAGCTGCGGTTCGCAGATCACCACCACGGAGGCTGCCTGGATGTTGAGTCCTTCGCCGCCGGCTTGAATCTGGGAGATGAGCACGCCTCCTCCTGGAGCGCTGGAGAACTCATCGATGATCTCCTGGCGCCGCCCCGCGCTCACTGCACCGCTGATGGGGCCGTGCACGGTGCCCGGCAGAAGCTCGCTGAGCGAGTCGATCACGGTGCGGAAGAACGAGAAGACGATGACCTTGCGGCTGTTCGCCTTTGCATCGTCAACGATCTCCTGGAGGCGCTCGACCTTGTTGGAGCGAGTCCCCGCCTCCATTGCCGCGCGTCGCATGCCCATGAAGTTCCCGGCGGCGACCTGCGCCTCGTAGGCACGCTGGTCCTCGCTGGAGAACTCGATCCAGTCCGCGATCTCGTTGAGCTCGGGCAGCTCCTTCAGCACGTCCTCCTGGTTGCGCCGCAGGTATGCAGGGGCGATGTGCTGTCGGAATGCCACCGGCAGCAGCCCCTCGGAGGAGCGGGCGAGGGAGGGGTCGAGGTAGCTGAGCAGCGTGCGGAACTCCTCGAGCCGGTTCTCGATGGGAGTGCCGGTCATGAGGATCGCGTGGGAGGCGCGCTCCAGCTGTGCCACGCTGTTCCGGGTTCGCCTCGCCTCCGGGTTTTTGATCTTGTGGGCCTCATCGACAACGACGGTGTCGAGCCGGTCGAACTCGCCAGAGCGTAAGAGACGGCCCAGCGTCTCGAAGGTCGTGACGGCGACCCCGCCATGGCGCTGCCAGTGCGATGCGGCCGTGTCCCGCTCTGCGCCATGCAGACGGTGTGCGGCGATCGAGGACTTCGACTCGATCTCCCGGATCCAGTTCGCGACCACTGCTGCCGGACAGACCACCAGCGTGTGGCTCTGACCCCTTCGGGTGAGATGGGCGATCGCCGCCAATGCCTCGATCGTCTTCCCCAGCCCCATCTCGTCGCCGATGATCACCTTCCGCTGACGGACGATGAATCGAGCGGCGAAGTGCTGGTACCGGCGCAGACTCTCCAGCGTGAGCAGCTCGGTGTCCAGCTCGACGCTCTCCACCAGCCGGATCAGACGCTCGGGAAGGTCACCGTGGGTGTTCTGGGCGAGGCGATCCTCGTAGCCTAGCTCTGTCAACAGGGCGAAGTAGTCGCTTGGCCGTGCGGTGAAGTCCTCGTCCACTCCGGCGGCAAGTCGTGCACACTGCTCCGCGTCCAGGTGCAGCCCTGCGTTTCGCGCCTCCTGTCGCTGTACGAAGGAGCGCAGGGAATCCTGGAGGGCGCGACCCTGGGAACCGTTCTTCCCGATGAGGAGCGCAGGCGCATGGCCGGCCTCTGAGGAGTAGGGGGTGGTCCATGTGCCGTGCTGCGTCGCTTCGGCGACGCGACGGGCGAAAGCCTCCATCCGCAGGCTCAGCTGCCGGTCTGCGGTCGCGCCACGTTCACGCAGCCGGTGGTCGAGCAGCGCCTTGAGGGCGCATCGCAGGTTGGCTGCGTCCGGGATCTCTGCTGCGAGGTCGATCTTCGCCTGCTCGCGAGCGTGCCCTTGCACCTGCTGCGCCGCGATCGCCAGAGTGTGCGCGGTGTCGGAGCCGATGCCGTCGAGCGCGGCGAGCCTGGCAGCGTGCCAGCCCGCGAGATCGGCGACGGAGAGTATCCCGGCTCGTTCGAGTGCCTTTGAGGGAAATCTGCCGACGGAGACCCGGGTGCGGAAATGATCCATGTCGATGTCCGCCAGCAGCGCCTGGGCGGACCCGTCGACGACGGTCTCTGCTGCGGCACGTGCGCCGTCCTCGAGGACAGCACCCTCGCGGGCTGCCTCGGCGCTCGTGAGCAGGGCAATGGTGATGTCGCGCAGCTCGTGCGTGGGCAACACCATGATCCCGCTGCCGTCCGTTCCGAGCGCTGCGGCGGTCGCCTGACGGAGATGGTCGGGATCGAGCGCGGAGCCGGCGTTATCGACGGGCCGTGCGCGTGCGAGGTCGCGCTGCGTCTGCGGTGTGCCCGCGAATTCGAGATGCGCCATCAGGCCCGAGGTGGCGCGGTCCCGTGCCTCCGCATCCGGTGCGCGACCGAGGAGCCGGCGGAAGAGGCCTTGCGGGGTGGCGAGCGGGATCGCCTCGGGAATATAGCCGACGAGCTGCTCGAGCCAGGAATCGAAGGGCGGCGGCAGGGCCTCCAGCTGCTGCGCGGCGAGCTCTGCATGGAAGAGGTCGGCATCGCGCGGGAGGAGCGGGAGGAGCCGGCCGTGGATGCCGTCGACGGCGGCGGGGGTGCCTTCGCCACTCGGCACGAGGTCATGAGCCGCGGGCAGGAGCAGCGGGACCGCGCGCTTCTCGAGGTGGTGTCGCGCCTCATCGCCGGCGTCCCGGGTGGCCTGTCGGGCTGTCAACAGAGCACGGGCCTGGTCCTGTAACGCGGTGGCGTCGGTGACCACCTGTGCTCGGTCGGCGCGGGTCAGATCCACCATCGTGTCAGGCGCCGACCATGCGTGCGAAGGCCTCTTCGGTGATGATCGGGATCCCGTACGCGCGGGCCTTGGCCGCCTTGCCGGACTGCGAGTTCGGATCCGCAGCCACCACCAGCGCGGTCTTCTTGGTGACGCTGCCGGGGACGTAGTCGAGCTCCCGGGCGAGAGCTTCCCATGAAGCACGGTCGCGGACCATGGCGCCGGTGAAGACGATCCGGTCACCGGGAGCGAGGTCGATGCCGGCCGTGCCGAGCCTCAGGGCAGCTCCATGTCCGCCAGGAGCATTGCCGTGTCCACTGCCGCCAGCAGCGTCGAGCGACCGGATGCTCGTGGCAGCCTCGAGCGCGCGGACGACGTCCCCCTCCCGTAGTCCCAGCGCTGTGGCGATTCGGTCCAGGTCGCTGCGCTCCTGCTCGGTGACCACTCCGTCCTCGAGCGCGACCTCCGCCATCGCGTCGAGATATCGCCCGTGCAGGTCCAGAACGGCGCCGCGGGTAAGTCCCAGGGCGTATGCGACCTCGACCAGTGCGTCCTTCTCGTGCTCGGCGAGCACACCGTCGAGCAGAGCGCGCTCGAGGGTCTCGAGGTAGGAGTCGACACGCGCGTCCGCCGTGCGCGGCATCCGCGAGAGGATCCGGTCCAGCCAGGCGTCGGGTCGTGCGGAGAGGGTGGCTTCGCGGGGGTGCACCCGCGCTGGAGCGCCGGTCACGGGGAGGGCCAGATCTGCGCCGAGGAGATTTCGTGCTCCTCCTGCCAGGGGAGCGTACCGCTGCCCTCGAGCAGCGAGAGGTAATGGCCCAGCAGTTGCGCGGTGGCGCGGGCGTCGGCCAGCGCGGAGTGCGCGTCCACGAGCTCGATGCCGCTGGCGGCACAGCAATCGGCGAGCTTGCGGGACGGCGCCTCGAGGAAGACGCTCGACCACTGCATCGTGCAGAGCCCGGACAGCGGCAGCAGGGCGGGCGTCATCTGCGCCTGCAGCAGCTCCGCCTCGAGGAAGCGCAGGTCGAACGGAGCGTTGTGAGCCACGATCGTGCGGCCCTGCACGCTCTCCAGCAGTATCGGAGCGAGGTCGCGGAAGTGCGGGGCACCGGCCACATCGGTGGCAGTGATGCCGTGAACGTGCGAGTTGCTGATGTCCCGGCCCGGGTTCACGAGCGAGGCCCACTCGCGTTCGATCTCGCCACTCTCCGAAACCTCCACGACCCCGATCTCGAGGATGCGGTGATGTTTCGCTGGCGAGAATCCAGTCGTCTCGAGATCGATGACGGCGTACCCGGTCAAAGCTCCTACCTTCCTACGGCTCTCCTGGTCACACAGAGCTTTCCACCGGGACCCGACAGTTGTAGGAGAACTGTGGTCTCGAGATGATGACGATCTCGGCCGGCGTGGGGGTCGATAGAGGACTATGCGAGCTGCGAAACTGGTGTCCGAGCATGTCCAAGGGTGCTCGGCGCGAGATCCGTCGCTGCCCTTCGGCGGTGCTCACACCAGGACGAATGGTTCGGTCGACGCCCCTGAGTCGAGTGCGCCCCTCAGCAGCTCACCATGCGGTCGTGATGCTCTCTCACGTCCTGGTTGTTCCGGTTCCCAGTCTCCGCTCGGCGCTCCATCGGCTCGAGTTTCAAGCTCTGCCGCCGCGCAGCAGTTGAGTTCCGAACAGTGGCGTAACGCGGTGCCCCCGTGATCGTCTCTGACGAGGGCGCGGCCGGCAAGGGCATGCTGGTATGGATGCTCGGAGTCCCGGCAAAGTCGCTCGAGGTGGACGAACCGGAACGAGGCGCTGAGCTGTCCGATGAGGACCTCACGGCCGGCCGCAGCAGCAGAGCTGGCTCGCTGAACCAGACCCTCACACCGCTGCGAAGCACCCCGCCGCCACAGGCGCCTCGTGGTCGTCCTCGGCGGTGAGTCCCTGCCTCGGAACCTTCCGCGTGATCGCCTCAGGCCACCCGTACCGAGATCTCGACCGGCTCCACGGGTGCCTCGAGCGTTCCATGGCTCTGGTCGCAGTCCTCTTCGACCTCTCGGGTCCGCGTGCAGTACAGCACCCGCACCGTCGTCTCACCGGCGGCGAGCCCGTGGATCTCGACGGCGAACTGCTGGGTGCTGCCTGGGGCCTGGGTGCTGTCGGACGCCGGCTCCACGCCGAACACCTTCTCACCGATGGCGACGTCTGCCTCGACGATCGCGGGATCGCCCATGGAGACCACGCCCCAGTAGTCGCCCACGCCGAGCGATCCCTCGGGCAGGGAGACCTGCACGATCTCGCCTGCGGTCACCTCGACCGCGGCCGTGCCCTCCGGCAGGAGGGTGCCCTCGCTCGGTGCGGCCTGCGTCGTGGTCGCCTGGTCGCTGGGTTCCGTGCTCGGGTCCTCTCCGACCGGGAGGAGCGAGCATCCGCTGAGCAGGACCGCGCCCGTCGCCGCGAGGAGGACCCGTCCCCGGCGGGCGAGGCGCGCTCTGCGCGAGACCGTCGCGCCGGGTCTCGTCATCGCTGCCTTCCTGATGGGGGCCACTCCCCATTCCCTTCGCCCGAGATCGAATCCACTGTGCCATGGAACACGATCGCAGTTGCTCGAGGACGGCCGCCCGATGACCGTGGACAACGGCGGGATCACCGAACCGGCGCATGGCGAGATCGCCGGTGAACATGCGTACAAGGTCTCCGCCGTGGACGTGGAGAACGGCACGGTCACCGTGGTGAACCCCTGGGGCGATGAGGAGCCTGTGACGATGAAGTACGACGAATACGTGGACACCTTCCAGGGCACTGCCGTGGGCAGGACCGAGGCGCCGTCGCTCGGAGACCGCTTCGGAGAGCTCTTCGACGGGACCAGCGGTTACTGACTTACGGGTCAGCGTGGGTCGCAGTGTCCTCACCCTCGACGATGTGACGCGGGCACACGTCAGACGTGGTCGCCTGCGATGACGACGCTGGACCTGACAGCGTGGCGTTTGCGGCCCTGGGTCCGGAGCACACGAACATTCGGGAAGCTCGGCCCCGGGCCCGTCCGGAGACAGCGGCTCACCCCGCGACTGCCTCCACACCCAGCCGCTCCTGCTCCTCCGTGGGCCGCGGCGTAGGCATCGCTGAGCGCCGAATGCGCCTGCTGGTTCGTGAAACCCATTGCGGCGCAGCAGTCCCCGAGCTTCCTGCGATGGGCGACCTGATCGAGCGGTCCCACGAGAACCCCTTCCGGCCAGCGGCAGATGAAGACGTGATCATCGCAAAATGGGCTGACGGGCAGCGCGGCGTCGTGACAGTTCGTTTGTCAGAGTTCGTGGTCTGTCGGAGCCCGTGGGGAGACTGCCGGTGATGATCCGCCGAACAGCGCGGGCCCCAGGACGAAAGGATGCGCCGAAGTCGGCGGCGCAGGTGATGACATGACCATGCCTCCCTATCGCTACGACGGCGGAACGCCGAGCGACAGCGCACCCGCCGGCCCCGGCACGTCGTCCGGACCCCCGGCGGCGACAGCGACCTCGGCGCCGCTCGCCACGGCCGCGCTCATCGTCTGCATCGCCGCGTTCGTGCTCGGGCTGGTGCCGCTTCTCGGTGCCGCGCTCGGGCTCGTCGGCATCGTCCTGGTCATCGTCGCAGCCCGTCGTGGGCTCGCGACGAAGCGCACCTATGCCGGTGCGCTGGCTGCGGCCGTCGGCGCTTTGGCATCGATCGCGGCGTCCATCGCGCTCGTCGGCCTCGTGCTGACCCCGAACGATCCCGGCACCTCGGGGCCGACGGTCGCTGCGGAGGGGATTGAGGAGGCCGACCAGGACGTGGATACCGAGACCGAGACCGAGACCGAGCCGTCGGACCCGGCGGAGGAGGATTCCGCCCCCGAGGCGGACCCGGTGACGGAGAACGAACCGCTCGCCGAGGAGGAGCCCGTCGCCACGCAGGAGGCGCCCCGCGAGCCGACGGAGGGGCCCAGCCCGGCGCCGACCGAGGCGCCGGATCTCAGCATCTACGAGGAGCTGGACGAGCGCACCCTCGCCCAGATCGTCAAGGCGCCGGATGACCACCTCGGGCGCCAGGTGATCGTCTACGGCGCGATCACCCAGCTGGACGCCGCGACAGGCAAGTGCTTCGTCCGGATCTCCATCGCCGAGGCTCCGCAGGATGCTTGGTACGACTATGAGCACAACTCCGTCGGTTTCGCGGGCGATGGCGAATCCGACTGCCCGGTGCTCGACCCCTTCGTCGCCGACGACGAGGTGAAGCTGTGGATCACCATCGGCGGGAGCATCAGCTACGACACCCAGATCGGCGGCAGCACGACCGTGCCCGCCTACCTGATCGATGAGGCCGAGCTGCTGTGATCTCCGCAGGGGAGCGCGGGGTACGGGAACCACGTCTCCTTCGACGATCCGATGCCGGCGAGCGTCTTCGTGCAGGCGATCCACAACCCTCATGTACTAGAACTAGTATCCAGATGTACAGTGGTGTCATGGCCGACGTGACCCGGACCCAGCTGAACCAGCAGACCGCTCGTGTCCTCGCCCGCGTCGAAGCCGGCGAGGAGATCACCGTGACCGATCGTGGCCGCCCTATCGCCCAGCTGAGCCCGGTGCCCTCGGACCGCCGGGCGCGTCGGTTGGCCACGGGCGCGCTCCGCCGCGCGCCGGAGCGAGGCATCCCGGAGATCCGCAGCCCGTTGCGCGGATGGAGCACCGAGCAGATGCTCGAGGACATGCGCGGGGACCGGCCGTGATCTACCTGGACACCTCCGCGGCGTACAAGCTCCTCAGCCGGGAGCCCGAGGTGAGCGAGGTCGAGGCGCTGTTCGCTGAGGGGACCGAGCTGCTGTCCTCGCGGCTGCTCGAGGTCGAGCTTCAGGCGACCGTGCTCCGCCGAGGGGGAGCGCTGGAGGACGTCGCGGCGATCCTGCGCCGCGTGGAGCTCGATGCGGTCGACGACGAGATCATCGACCACGCCTTGTCCCTGCAGGCGGGGCTGCGCGCGATGGACGCACTGCACCTGTCGACCGCGCTGCTGTACGGGACGGACGTCTCCGCGATCGCGACCTATGATCGCGAGCTCGCCCTCGCGGCCGAGCGGCACGGCCTCGCCATTCATCGCTGACCTCGGCCCGGTCGCTGCCCAGAACCGGTCCTGGCTGCTCACGCCGCCCCCAGGGCTCGGCGACGCCCCGCTCGCGGAGGACCAGCCGAACGTCATGCACATCGACGCCGTCGCGCTCGCCGAGGGCACGGAAAGACCCGGCCTCGCGCACCTCCGATGCCAGTACCGTGGCCCCATGTCTTCGGATGACCCCACCGATCATGAGCTCATGCGCCACTTCCGCGAGCAGCTCGGCACCATGAGCCACGAGGAGATCCATGCGGTCCTCGCCGGCCTGCTCGACCCGTCGGGCGGGGAGATGGCGCGCCCCACGCGGCCAGACCTGCGCCGTCCGCCCTTCGGTGAGCCGGCGCTGCTCCGGGTGCGGGTGGACCTCCAGCACGCGGTCCCACCGATCTGGCGCCGGCTCGAGCTGCGCTCGGACCTCACCCTCGAGCAGACGCACGAAATCCTCCAGACTGCCTTCGGGTGGTTCGACGCGCACCTGTGGCGCTTCGCCGCCGGCGGGCACCCCTTCGACCTCGACTCGCAGCTGTTCCTGTGCCCGTACGACGTCGAGGATGGGGAGGACGACGGGCTCCCCGCCTCGCAGGTGAGGCTGGACGAACTGCTGCAGGTCGATGGTGATCGCCTGGCCTATGTCTATGACTACGGCGACGACTGGCAGCTGCGGTTGCGCCTGGAGTCGGTGCGCCCGGCGGCGGATGGGTCCCCGCCGGTTCGGGCACTCGGGGGTCGGCGCGCCGCGCCGCCCGAGGACTGCGGAGGGCTCACCCGCGCCGAGGATCTCGCCGAGGTGCTCCCGGATCCGGCGCATTTCGACCTCGCCGAGCTCCAGCAAGCCCTCGAGATCTCCGATCTCGACCCCACCGCGTACGGAGCTTCTCCCGTCCTGACCGCAGTGCTGACCCGCCTGCCTCCCTCCTCGCTGCGGGAGGACCTGCTCGCGCGGGCGCTGCTGATGACCACGGCCACCGAACCGCCGGAGCTGGACGAGCTCCGCACCGCGCTGCGCGGGATCTCCTGGTTCCTCGACCGCGCGGCCGCGGGTGGCCTGCCGCTGACCTCGGCCGGCTATCTCACGCCGAAGGAGGTCGAAGCGGCGAGCCAGGTGGTGCCCGAGATGGCCGACTGGATCGGGAAGAACAACCGCGAGAACCTGGCGCTCCCACTGCTCCATGTGCGCGAGGCTCTCCAGCATCTGAAGATCCTGCGGAAGTTCAAGGGGCAGCTGCTGCCCACCCGTCGGGCGCTGCCCGCGGCGGAGGACCCCGGCGCCCTGTGGTCCCTCCTCGCCGCCTCCCTGATCCCAGCCCCAGGCTCCTTCGAGCACGACGCCACCGTGCTGCTGCTCGCCCACATCGGCTCCACCCCGAGCGGCACGGCAGTGGACCCGGAGGCGACCCCGACAGCGCTCGGGCGGCTCGGCTGGCGGACCCCTGAGGGGGTCGTCGATCGCTGGATGGTGCGCGATCTGCCCGCCGCCACCGTGCTGCGGAATATCACTCCGGAGCAGGGGCGCCGGGCGGTGCGCGGCGGCTGGTCCGATGCCGCGCGGGCGCTCGCGCGGGCGGCGCTCGCGCTCGGGTGAGCCCCTCAGATACCGCACGTCCAGTCGGGCTCGGGGAGCGCCACCGCTGTCTGCCCCGGTGCTCACTATGGGTCGGTGAAATCGAACCGGAGGGCCCTGTTGCGGGGAGTCATGTAGGCGTCGCCGGGACCAGGCAGCGATGCGCTGCGTCCACGAGGCCAGAGCCATGTCGAGCTCGAAGCTACTCTAAGATTCTTCGAGTAGCTTCGAGTAGCTTCGAGCAGCTTCGAGTCGGCACCGACGGCCGTTGCACTCTTCACGGCAGTGACCATGTGGCACGGGGGTCGCGAGGCGACTTCCCGTCCCAGCGGATCACTCCGCTGGTGCGCATCTCCTCGAGCTGCGCCCGCACCCAGGGGCGGGAGCGTCCGGTGGCCGCGACGATGTCTCCGGTGCCGAGCGGGTGATCGCCGCGGCGAAGCACGGTGAGGATCTCTTCAGCCCCTCGGGGCAGTGCCGCCTGCTGTTCGGGACTCATGCGGCTGAGCGCAGTCAAGGTGAGGCGCACGCTTCCGCTGGTCTGGTGGTAGTCGGGATCCGTGAGGCCGACCAGGCGCATCTCCTCGAACATGCGTCGGATGCCCTCTCCGCGTTCCTGGGTGATTCCGAGGTCGGCGCACACGCGCGCGATCCGAGGATTCCGTGCGTATCTGGCGATATCCAGCGGCTTGGTGGGTCCGCGAGTCCAGGGAATCGGCCGGGGCTCTCGATCTCGATGCGTGAAGGGAAGATGTCCACACGGATGTGGTCTCCCGCCATCGAGTAGCTGCGACGCACGACGGCATTGACGAAGCCTTCGAACCAGGCGTCCTTCGGTACGAGGGAGTGGTCGGTGAACCGACCGCCGGACCCGAGAGCTCGGCGGTGCGGCATCCATGACTCGATACGCGCAGCGGCATCATCGATGACGCGGGCGATCGGCCCCTCGAGGCGCACATCCATGCCGGACTCGACGGTCTGGCGCCGGCCGGTCCCGGCGATGTCATCGCTGAAGCGCGTGACGCGGACGTGCGCCTGCGGAAGCCAGTCCTGCGGGCGCTTGCCGAGCAGGAGGACCGCGGCCTGGGTGAGCGTGCCGTCCCGGCGAAGCAGGCTCCGTGCCTGGAGCGCAGTACGGTCATCAGCGGCCGCACCGATCGACTCGCGAAACTCGGTGAGCTCTTCGGTGTCGAGGTCCTCGATGGTGGCACCGGTGGCCGGTTCGTATTCGAACTGTGCGCTGCCGCGGTCGTAGTCGAGCTCACGGCGCTGGGGGTAGGAGAGCTTCTTCGATTCGTCTCCGACGCGCAGGAACACGTCGCCGTTCACGGTCTCGTGGACGTGCTCGCTCGGAGGGATGTCGATGCGGAGGACGGAGCGGTCGCCATCGAGTGGCAGTCGATTGACGTGTGTGCGCACCGGAGGAACCGTGAAATCGATCCCGGCCTGTCGGAGCGGGTTCTCCTTGTCGACGGTGATCACATCACCCCTGGCGCAGCGCCGCCCGAGCCGTCTCGCGCACCGGGTCCGTGGGCGCCTCGAGCAAGGACGACGGGGTCTGGCTGAAGCTCCAGTCGGAGCAGGACGAGCGCGGCGCCCGGGTCCCGCACCGGGACGTCGCCCTGGTGCTCGAGCACTACGCAAGGTGGTGCCGCCGGTGCGGCCGCCCCGTCGTCTTCCGGCCCCTGGACGTGCCCGGGCACTGAGTGCAGTGGGAGCGACCTTCGCTCCCCAGCGCGTCCGCCTCGCGACCACCAGGCCGGCATCCACCACCCTTGAACCCCACCCCACCCAGTGCTACGCTCCCGCATGGAAACGTTTCCATCAACGCTGATGACGAGGAGCCGCAGATGTCTCGACCCACCATCAAAGACATCGCCGCCGAGGCGGGCGTCGCGCTCGGCACCGCCTCGCGCGCCCTCTCCGGCAACGGCTCCGTCGCCACCGAGACCCGCGAGCGGGTGCTCGCCGCGGCCGAGCGGCTGGACTTCATCCCCAACGCCCAGGCCCGGGCCCTGCGCTCGGAGCGCACCGAGACGATCGGCCTGCTGATCCCTGATGTGCGGAACCCCTTCTTCGCCGAACTGGCCCACGTCGTCGAGCGCGAGGCCCGCTCCTCGGGCCTGTCCGTGGTGCTGTGCAGCGCGAACGAGGATCCCGAGCTGATGCGCCAGTACATGCTGGTGCTGCGCCAGCAGCGGGTGGACGGGATCATCGTCGCCCCCTTCTCCACCGCCCACGACACCCTGCAGGCCGTCAAGGGCGCCGGGATGCCGCTGGTGTTCGTGGACCGCACCATCCCCGGCATGGATGTCCCCGCCGTCGTCTCCGACACTGGGGCCGCGATCCGTGACGCCGTCCACGCCCTCGTCAGCGGGGGAGCGCAGCGGCTGGGGTTCCTCTCCGGCCCCGCCCAGGCCTCCACCGGCGTGGAGCGGCTTGCCGAGTTCACCGCCGCGGTCGAGGACATCGGCATCGAGACGGTCGTCCAGCACGGCGACTTCCAGGAGGAGGCCGGCCACGACGGCATGCGGGCCCTGCTCGCCGCCGGGGTGGACGCGGTGCTGGCGGCGGATTCCCGGATGACGCTCGGCGCCGTGCGGGAATGCCTCGAGACCGGGATCGTCCCCGCCCGCGACCTGCCCTTCATCGGCTTCGACGACATCGCCCCCTTCGCGCTCCTGCAGCCGCCGCTGCCGCTGATCTGCCAGGACCTCGAGGGCATGGCCACCACCGCCGTGCGCCTGCTGAACGCTCAGCTTCGCGGCGAGACCCCCCGCACCGAGCACCGCCTGCCCGCCCACCTGCGCCTGCCCACCGGCGAGGCGCTCACCAACCCCTCCACCTCCACGGAAGCCGAGGTCCCACACCATGACTGACGCGCAACCCGCCCTGCTCACCCTCGAGGGGGTGAGCAAATCCTTCGGCCCGGTCACCGTCATCGATGACGTCACCGTGCATGTCCGCGCCGGCCAGGTCGAGGTCCTCCTCGGCGAGAACGGCGCCGGGAAGTCCACGCTAATCAAGATGATGTCCGGCATCTACCAGCCGGGCGCCGGCCGGATCCTGGTCGACGGCTCCCCCGTCCAGCTGCCCGATGTCAGAGCCGCTGAACGGCACGGCATCGCCACCATCCACCAGGAGCTGAACCTGGTGCCCCAGCTCAGCGTCGCCGAGAACATCACGCTCGGCCGCACCCCGAAGCGTTTCGGCATGGTCGACCGCCGCCGGATGCACCAGATCGCCCGGGACGCGCTCGAGCAGATCGGTCTCGACGTCGACCTCGATCAGCCCGTCGGCGAGCTCGGCATCGCCCGCCAGCAGCTGGTCGAGATCGCCAAGGCGCTCTCCCAGAACGCGCGCCTGCTGATCCTCGACGAGCCGACCGCCGCCCTCACCGGGCGCGAGATCGATGCCCTGTTCCGGGTGGTCGAGGATCTGAAGAGCCAGAACGTCGGCATGGTGTTCATCTCCCACCATCTCGATGAGATCCCCCGCATCGGCGACACCGTCTCCGTGCTGCGCGACGGCAAGTTCATCGCCACCGTCCCCGCCGACACCTCCCAGGACGAGCTCGTCTCCCTCATGGTGGGCCGCGACATCGCCGACCAGTTCCCCCGCAAGCGCCCCGAGACCCAGGGCGAGGTGCTGCTCGAGGTCGAGGGCCTGACCAGCGAGGGCACCTTCGAAGGCGTCGACTTCACCGTCCACGCCGGAGAGGTGCTCGGCATCGCCGGGCTCGTCGGCGCGGGACGCACCGAGGTGCTGCGCGCCGTGTTCGGCGCCGATCCCTACGACGCCGGCTCCGTGACCCTGCAGGGCCGGCCCCTGCGCAGCCACGACGTCGGCCGCTCCATCGCCCGGGGCCTGGGCCTGGTGCCCGAGGACCGCAAGACCCAGGGCCTGGTGCTGGATGCGGGCGTCGCCGAGAACGCCGGCTACGCCACCCTGCGCTCCACCGCCAAGAGGGGCCTCGCCGACCGGCGCGGCCAGCGCCGCCGCGCCGCGAAGGTCACCGAGCAGCTCTCGGTGAAGATGGCGGGCCTGGACCAGCCGATCCGCAACCTCTCCGGCGGCAACCAGCAGAAGGTCGTCTTCGCCCGCTGGGTGATGGCCGGCTCCACCGTGCTGCTGCTGGACGAACCCACCCGCGGCGTCGACGTCGGCGCCAAGGTCGAGATCTACGAGCTGATCAACGAGATCACCGAGGCCGGCGGCGCCGTCGTCATGGTCTCCAGCGAACTGCCCGAGGTGCTCGGCATGAGCGACCGCATCCTCGTGATGAGCAACGGCCAGGTCGCCGGGACCCTCGACGCGAACGACGCCACCGAGGACTCCGTCATGAGCCTCGCCGTCTCCGCCATCTCGTCGGCCGTGACCGACGAGGACCCCACCACGCCGACCGCCGAGGCGTCCTGACGGGCCCCGCCCGCCGCCCCACCCTCCCCTCCGAAAGGAGCCGCGGCATGACCGCGACCACTACCTCACCCAGCCCCACCACCCGCAAGGGCCCCACCACCCTGTCGCGCCTCGGCCACTGGGCGATGAACAACGGCGCCCTCGTGGGCCTGATCCTGCTGTGCATCGGCCTGTTCATCGCCACCCCGAGCTTCCTGACCGTCCCGAACCTCATCAACATCGGCATCCAGGCCTCCGTCGTCGCGATCCTCGCCTTCGGCATGACCTTCGTGATCGTCACCGCCGGCATCGACCTCTCCGTCGGCTCCGTCGCAGCGCTCGGCGCCGTGGTCTCCGCCTACTCCTTCGCCTCGCTGAACCTGCCCGGCATCCTCACCCTCGTGGTGGGGCTGCTGATCGGTGCACTGGCCGGCGCGATCTCGGGCCTGTCCATCGCCTACGGCAAGCTGCCCTCCTTCATCGCGACGCTCGCGATGATGAGCGTGGCCCGCGGCCTGACCCTCGTCGTCTCCAACGGCACCCCCATCACCACCTCGAAGTCCGTCTCCTTCATGGGCGGCAGCCTCGGCGGCTTCCCCGTCCCGATCCTGGCGATGGTGGTCGCGGGGGTGGTGTGCTGGTTCATCCTCACCCGCACCGTGCTGGGCCGCTCCATGTACGCCATCGGCGGCAACGAGGAGGCCGCGCGACTGTCCGGCCTGCCCGTCAAGAAGATCCTCGTGATCGTCTACGCCCTCTCCGGCCTGTTCGCGGGCCTCGCCGGGATGGTCCTCGCCGGGCGGCTCTCCTCCGCCGGCCCCCAGGCCGGTGTCGGCTACGAGCTGGACGCGATCGCCGCCGTCGTCATCGGTGGGGCGTCGCTGGCCGGCGGCTCCGGCCGCGCCACCGGCACCCTGGTCGGCGCGATCCTGCTGGCCGTGATCCGCAACGGGCTGAACATCCTCAACGTCTCCTCGTTCTGGCAGCAGGTCGTGATCGGCCTGGTGATCGCCCTGGCCGTCGGCTTCGACGTGCTGCGCCGCAAGACCTCCCGCTGACCCACCCCACCACCCCACTGACAACCCACGGGAGCCCGAGCTCCCCGCAGAGAAGGAGATCGCCATGATCACCATCACCAAGTCCATGACCAGCCGCCGCGGCCTGTTCGCCCTCACCGCCGCGGCCGCCGCCGGCGTCACCCTGACCGCCTGCAACCGCGGCGGCGGCGAGGCGGAGGGCGGCGGCCAGCGCGTCATGCTCGCCGTCTCCACCCAGACCAACCCCTTCTTCGTCGAGCTCGTCGAGGGCGCGAAGGCGGAGGCCGAGGCCCAGGGCGTCACCCTGGACATCCAGGATGCCTCCGACGACTCCGCCACCCAGGCCAACCAGCTCGCCAACGCCATCACCCAGGGCATCTCCCTGGTGATCGTCAACCCCACCGACTCCGACGCCGTCTCCACCTCCGTCGAGGCGCTGAACAACGCCGACATCCCGTCATCGCCGTGGATCGTGACGCCACCTCCGGGGAGCTGGCCAGCTTCGTCGCCTCGGACAACGTCGCCGGCGGCACCCAGGCCGCCGAGGCGCTCGCCGCCGCGATCGGTGAGGAGGGCCAGGTGATCGTGCTGCAGGGCGTGCCCGGCTCCTCCGCCTCCCGCGACCGCGGCCAGGGCTTCACCGAGGGCATCGAGCAGTTCTCCGACATCACCGTGGTCGCCCAGCAGACCGCGAACTTCGACCGCGCCGAAGGCCTGAACGTGGCCACCAACCTGCTGCAGGCCAACCCCGACGTGGTCGGCATCTTCTGCGAGAACGACGAGATGGCGCTCGGCGCGATCGAGGCGCTCGGCGACCGCGCCGGCTCCGAGGTGATGGTGGTGGGCTTCGACGGGACCGAGGAGGGCATCGCCGCGGTCGCCGACGGCACCCTGGAGGCCACCATCGCCCAGCAGCCCGCCGAGCTCGGGAAGCAGTCCGTCGCCGAGGCCGTCAAGGTCCTCGCCGACGAGGATGTCGAGCCCGAGGTCTCCGTCGAGGTCGTCACCATCACCGAGGACAACGCAGGCGAGTTCGAGTGAGCCCCGCAGACACGATCGCGGTGGTCGGGTCGATCAACGTCGACCTCAGCGCCCAAGTGGCCCGCCACCCCCAGCCGGGGGAGACCCTCCACGGCCGCGGCGGACAGATGACGCCCGGCGGCAAGGGCGCGAACCAGGCCGTCGCCGCCGCGAAGCTCGGCGGGAGCGTGCAGATGATCGGCGCCGTCGGCACCGACGCCCAGGCCGAGGTGGGCCTGTCCGGCCTGCGCGCGGCCGACGTGGGCCTGGACGGCGTGCGCGAGATCGAGGGGCCGACGGGCCTGGCGATCGTGACCGTCGCCGAGGACGGCGAGAACACCATCGTGGTGATCGCCGGCGCCAACGACGCCGTGGACGCCGCCCAGGTGACCGCCTCCCGCGAGGTGCTCGAGGGTGCGGCGATCGTGGTGTGCCAGGGCGAGATCCCCCGAGACGGGATCGAGGCCCTGCCCGCTCTCGTACAGGGACGGTTCCTGCACAACCCCGCCCCGGTCATGGAGCTGGACCCGGCCGTGCTGCGGGCCTCCGACCCGCTGGTGGTCAACGAGCACGAGGCCGCCCTGGTCCTCGCGCAGCTGACCCCCGAGATGGACCCGCCGCAGCAGCCGGAACTGATCGCAGGCGCCCTGCGCGCCGCCGGCATCGCCTCCGTGGTCCTGACCCTGGGGGCGCAGGGCTCACTCGTGGCCGACTCCGACGGGACCCACAGGATCCCCGCGGCGCCGGTGACCGCAGTGGACACCACCGGCGCCGGCGACGCGTTCATCGGCGCGCTCGCCGTCGGCCTCGCCCGCAGCGAGTCCCTCCCGGTCGCGGCCCGCTTCGCCTCCCGGGTCGGGGCCTTCGCCGCCACCGGCCACGGCGCCCAGCCCAGCTACCCCGGCAGCGAGGACCAGCTGCCGCAGCTGGACGGAGCAGGGGCATGAAGCGCCGCGGGATCCTCCACCCCGAGCTCAGCGCGCACCTGGCCCGCCTCGGCCACACCGACACCTTCGTGATCGGCGACTGCGGCCTGCCCATCCCGCCGGGAGTGGCGCGCGTGGACCTCGCCGTGACCCTCGGCGTGCCCGGCTTCGCCGAGGTGACCGACTCGATCCTCGCCGAGATCGAGGTGGAGGCCGCCGTGATCGCCGCCGAGGCCGCGGGCTCCCCGGCGGGGGAGGTGCTTCGGGCGCGGTTCCCGGGCGCCGCGAGCGTGGCGCACGAGGAGTTCAAGCAGCTCACGGCCCAGGCGCGCTTCGTGGTGCGCACGGGGGAGACCACCCCGTTCTCGAACGTGATCGTGCGATGCGGGGTGCCGTTCTAGACGCAGCGTTCCCCTCAGGATCCAGCCCCGCAGCATGCCGGCCCAGGCGTCGGCCGTGCTGCGGGGCTGACCCGCACGAGGACCTGCTACTGCCGGTCGTCGATCGGCTCGACGTCGTCGGGCTCTTCGGGGACGTGCGGGCTGGGATCGGTGTGCGGCACGCGGGTCGGCGTGATCACGGACTCGTAGGCGTGCTCGTTGGAGTACTGCAGGAACGCCAGATGCGCCTCGTACCGGTCGATGACGTCGTCGATCACCTGCTGGGACGTCAGCCCCATGAGGTCGTACCCCTCCGAGCCGGTCTGCGTGAACACCTCGAGGCGGTAGTACACATCCGCGCCCCGGGACATGCTGCGGGCACCGAAGGTGGGGACGGCGGCCTGCACGGGCGCGACCCGGTACTGGAAGTCCCGCTGCCCCTCGGGCATCGTCACCACCAGCGTGTACTCGGAGATCGCGCCGCCGGCTCCGGGGCCGGTCGTGAGCGAGGCCGTGTAGCCGAGCTTCGTGAACTCCGCCGAGACGTCCCGCAGCGCGGGGGAGATCACGTCGGTCTCGAACCGTGCGACGGCGCGCTCGGTGGGGTAGGACCGGATCTGCGCGAGCCGCTGCCGCCACGTCTTCTCGGGCGCGTGGCCGCCGTGCGCGGCGACCTGCGGCGTGCGCCTCGTGATCCCCTCGCGTTCGGCGCGTTCCATCCGCAGCACCTTCGAGAACGAGGCCATCACCAGATAGACGATGATCGTCACCGGCAGCGCGAAGATCAGCGTCGCCAGCTCCATCGTGCGCACGCCCCCGGCGATCAGCATCCCGATCGTCAGCACCGCCGTGACCAGCGCCCAGTAGATGCGCAGCCACTTCGCGCCGTCCTGCGCGGGATCGGGGATGGAGGAGGAGAAGTTGGCCATCACCATGGCGCCGGAGTTGGCGCTGGTGAGGTAGAAGAGCATGCCGGAGAGGGTGGCCAGGCCGATCAGGAAGCTCGCCCCGGGCAGGGACTGCAGCAGGGCGTACCAGCCGTGCTGCGGGTTGGCCATCGCGAGCGCCGCGAACTCGGAGTCCCCGTCCAGCACCTTGCGCAGTGCGGAGTTCCCGAAGATCGTCACGATGAGGAAGTCGCACAGCACCGGCGCGGTGATCGCCGCGATCACGAACTCGCGCAGTGTGCGCCCGCGGGAGATGCGGGCGAGGAACAGGCCCACGAACGGCCCCCACGCGAGCCAGAACGCCCAGAAGAACAGGGTCCAGCTGCTCATCCATTCGGCGCCGCCGTCGACGTATCCGAAGGTCTCCAGGGTCCGGGCGGGCAGGGTGAAGACGAAGCGGCCGATGTTCTCGACCATCGTGCTGAGCAGGAAGGCGGTGTTCCCGCTGATCAGGATGTACGCGATCATCGCGCCGGCCACCCAGAGGTTCAGCTCGGAGATCATGCGGATCCCCTTGTCGACCCCCGAGGTGCAGGCCGCGATCGTCATCACGACGGCGACGGCGACCAGCGCGATCTGCAGCGCCAGACCCTCGGGCAGCCCGAACAGGAGGGAGAAGCCGACGTTCAGCAGGACCACCCCGATGCCCATCGAGGTGGCGACGCCGAAGACGGTGCCCACGAGGGCGAAGATGTCGATCGCGTCGCCCATCCGGCCGCGGACCCGCTTGCCGAGCAGCGGGTACAGGGCCGCGCGGATCGACAGCGGCATGCCCCAGCGGTAGGCGAAGTACCCCATCGCCATGCCGAGCAGGGCGTAGACGGACCAGCCGGCGATCCCGTAGTGGAACATCGTCCAGATCACCGCATCCTGCGCCGCCTCGGCGGATTCCGGCGTCACCGACGGGGGAGCGATGTACTGCGTGACCGGGCCGGTCACCGAGTAGAACAGCATGTCGATGCCCACCCCGGCGGCGAACAGCATCGAGACCCAGGTGAACAGGTTGTACTGGGGCCGGGAGTGGTCCGGTCCCAGCCGGACCCCGCCCTCCTTGGAAAAGGCGACCCAGAGCACGAACAGGATCGCCAGCGTGATGGTCAGCACGTAGAACCAGCCGAGGTTCACGGAGATCCAGTCGACGGCGAGGTTCATCGTCCCGGCGGCGTGGTCGGGGGAGAGGATCGCCCAGACCGAGAACGTGAGGATGATCAGCGATGCGCTGACGAAGACCAGCCAGTTGATGCGCGGCTGCGCACGGTCGGCGAAGTCCGCAGGGCCCTTGGTGCGCAGCTCCGTGCTCGAGGACGGGGGCGCGTGTCCTTGTCGGCGGTGCGGCGCTCGGTGGCGCCGAACTGGCCGCGCTGGACTTCCGGTGCGGGCAGGTGCTCCGCGGATCGCTGCGCGTCATCGGGCTCCGGCACGTCGTTCTCCTTTCGCTCGAGGGGCGGCGTCCGAAGCGTACCTCCGGTGCGTCGTGACCTGCGGGGGCGACCGTTGCAGGGTGAGCACGTCGACGCCAGCGCGCGACGGTGCGGTTCCCGGGCGCCGAGGCGGTGCCGCATGACGGGCTCACGCAGTGCACGGCCCGGGCGCGATTGCAGGTGCGCACCGGGGAGGGGACGCGCCTCCGATCGCGAGGGGTGCTCACACCATGCGAACGCAGGGGTGGACCGTGGTGCCGCCGCACGATAGACTGAATCACCCTTGCGATAGTGATTCAGGAGGTGTGGTGATGGGCGTGATGATCGCTGCGATCGAAAGCGCACGCACGGCAGCCGGCCTGTCGCAACGCGAATTAGCGGACAGGGCGGGTGTTTCGCAGCCGACCTTGCAGCGCATCCTCGCTGGCACACGCCCGGCCAAGATGCCGGAGATCGTCCTGATCGCTGACGCGGTGGGGTGCACCGTTGCTCAGCTCACCGGAAGTGCCGTGGCGGACCGTGTGCAATGCGCGGCCCGCTCGACGAATGGCGAGGGCATGGACGCTATGCGTCAGCGCCTCCTGCACTTCATGGAGCTTGACGCCTACCTCGATGACCACGCGATCCCAGCGCTCTGATGGTCGGCGCGGAGCAGCAGGCCGAGACGGCCGCTGAGGCATTCCGGCAGCAGTACCGCCTGGGAGTTCAACCTCTCGGGGATCTCGTAGCACTGATCGAGCAGACTACGGGGCACGATGTCGCAGTGCTTGAGGCGCCGGCGGACTCCCATGGGCTGACGATGCGTGACCCGGTGCGAGACCGGACGTTCATCGGCGTCGCTCGCACTCGGCATCCGATGCGTCAGCGCAGCACGCTCGCCCACGAGCTTGCTCACGTGGTGTTCGGCGATTGGACACAGGGCCTCGCGAAGCGTTCACCGGAAGAGATCCGTGCCGATGCCTTCGCCCGGCACCTGCTGACTCCCCGTGCGGGGCTCACCGCGTTCCTCGGCGAGGGGCACCATGCCGAGGCGTCCACGCTGTCTGCCGTCGTGCAGAGATTCCTCGTCTCACCCGCGATCGCAGCGATCGCGATGAGGGACGCCGGATTGATCGACTCGAGTAGATGCGATTCCTGGAGGGTGCTGAGCACGCCTCACCTGGCCACACGCTTCGGGTGGAGTGATCATTACGCCACGCTGCAAGCGGACTCCGACCGCCTTCGTGCGCCTCAGGGACTGGTCGCTCGAACGATCGCCGGGTACGCGGCGGGGGTGATCTCAGCCCAAGCCGTCGCCACCGTGCGAGGCGTGCCCGTCGAGACGGTGCAGGATGAACTGGCCGCTGCCGGAATCGTTCCAGAGCAGCTGGACCCGGAAGACTATGAACTCCATGAGCTGCCCGAGCCCACGATCGACGTGAGCGATCTGGAGGATGCGGACCCGTCGACATGACTCCGCGGCCGATCATGGATGCCGGGCCGGGCCTCAACTTCTTCGCGCTCACCAAGGAGCGGATGCTCTTCGCCACGGTGGGCCAGCGCGTACGTGCCACCAAGGACCTGGGCGAGATGATGGTCGTTGCTCACGCCGTCGTCGCCGCTGAAGCCGGCGATGAGATGACTGTGCTCATCGATGACGGGGGAGGGCGACGTCTGGCTGCTCTGGAAGCACAACGACTCGACCGTCTTCGTGGTGCAGGGCGCCCAGTGGGCCAGATGCGCCTCATCAGCACGATGACGGTGCTGAGGAACGCCGCGGGCAAACGGGAGCTCCCGGATCGCCAGTCGATGCGCGATCTGTACACGCGGATGCGCCGCCTCGACGATGGCCTCGTGCCACTGGATCAGACGGACCTGATGACGCTGCCCTGCTGGTCCGTACCGCGTGAAGTGCGTTGACTCTGAGCCTCGATCCACCGATGGACTGAGCGGCGACTGGCCGCGGGAAGATGGCTTCACGGATCGCTGACCAGGCCGTTTCCGAGGGGCGATCCTGGGCTGGCGCAAGCGCTTCCGGCCCAGCGCCGGTGCCCTGGACCTGATCGGGATGACACCTCCGCGTCGTGAATTTCCATCGGCCTGGGCTGATCCCCGTGCTCGACCCACTCCTGCGGGGCAACGTGCGGTGCGGGGTGCCGTGGTGAACGGAGCATCCCTCCCCGGGCCTCACCCCCGCAGCGTCCGATGCGCGATCGCCGCCGCGATGACCATCAGCCCCGCGCCGATCCCGCTGGTCAGCAGAGCACCGGAGTCGAAGGCGTGCTGGGCGGAGTCCAGCAGCACCTGACCGGTGCGGGCCGGCAGCTCGGCGGCCACCGTCGTCGCCCCGCCGAGGGTCTCCGAGGCCGCGGCGTGCTGCGAGGCTGTGAGCCCGGCGGGCACCTCGAGGTGGCTGCGGTAGGCGGCGTTCAGCAGGCTGCCCAGCACGGCGGTGCCGAGGACGGCCCCGGTCTCGTACGCGGTCTCGGAGATCGCCGAGGCGGCCCCGGCCTTCTCGGCCGGGACGGCGGAGAGGATGAGGTCGTTGCTGATCGTCTCGGCAGTGCCCACCCCCGCGCCGAGGACCGCGAACGCCAGCAGCAGCACGAGGTCGCCGCCCCAGAAGCTCGAGACCATCACCAGCGCGAATCCGGTGGCGTTCAGGCAGAGCCCCACCACCACGGCGGTGGCCGGGGTGATGTGGCGGACCACCCGCACCACCAGCAGCCCGGAGGCGATCGTCACCACCAGGCCCGGCAGCAGCAGGAGCCCCGCCTCCATCGGGCTGTGGCCGCTGACCAGCTGCAGGTGCTGCGAGACGAAGTACAAGAACCCCACCAGCGAGAACACGCTGAGCAGGTTCGCGGCCACCGCGCCGGTGAACACCGGGCGGGTGAACAGCGTGACGTCGAGCATCGGCACCGGCCGGGCCAGCTGCCGGCGCACGAAGGCCGCCCCGCACAGCACCGCGATCACCGCGCAGGCGATCGCGGGGATATCGAGGCCCGTGGTGGAGACGCGCTTGATCGCATAGACCAGCGGCGTCATCGTCGCCAGGGCGAGCAGCACGCTGGGAGGATCCACCGGTCCCGGCGCAGGATCCTTCGACTCCGGGATCAGGAGCGGGCCGAGCAGCAGCAGCGGGAGCATCACGGGGACGGAGAGCAGGAACACCGAGCCCCAGGCGAAGTGCTCCAGCAGGAATCCGCCGACGATCGGGCCCAGTGCCGCTCCTCCCGAGAACCCGGCCGCCCAGATCGCGATCGCGGTGCGGCGCTGGGTGGGGTCGGTGAAGATGTTACGGATCAGTGAGAGCGTGGCCGGCATGAGCATGGCCCCGAACACGGCCATCAGGGCGCGTGCGGCGATCAGGATCCCGGCGGTCGGGGAGAACGCGGCCAGGGCCGAGATCAGCGTGAAGCCGCTGCCGCCGATCAGCAGCAGCCGCCGACGCCCGAGACGGTCGCCCAGGCTGCCCATCGGCACCAGCAGGCCGGCGAGGATCAGCGGGTAGATGTCCACGATCCACAGCAGCTGCTGGCCGCTGGGGGTGAGCGCCTCGGAGATCGCGGGCAGCGCGAAGGCGAGCACCGTGTTGTCGATGGCGACCAGCAGGACCGGGAGCATCAGCACCGCCAGGGCCCACCACCGAGAGGGGGCGCGGACGGGTGAGGCAGCCGTGTCGAGGGCAGGCGGCACGGGAACCTCCAGGATGTGTGCGGGACGAGCTCACACTAAACCGTCCAGACGGTACAGTTCAAGGCGGATCAGCCCCGAGGGCGCGTAAGGTCGCTCTCATGTCCGCCCGCGATGCCCTGCTCACCGCCTATCAGACGCTGCTCCTGGCCGAGGGGCAGCGAGCGACCACCCTCGAGGCGGTCGCGGCCGAGGCCGGGGTCTCCAAGGGCGGGCTCCTCTACCACTTCCGGTCCAAGGACGCGCTCGCCGAGGCCCTGATCGACCGGCTCGAGGAGCTGGTCGGCGAGGACCGCGAGGCGATGCGGAAGGCCGAGGACGGCCCGTCGCACTACTACGTGCGCACCTCCGTCTGGACGGATTCCCCGCTGGACCGAGCGCTCGTCGCCGTGGCCCAGCTCGCCCAGGAATCCCATGCCGGTGCCCGCGCGGCGATGGCCCGGGCGCGCGAAGCGTGGCTCGAGCTCATCATCGAGGAGGTCGCCCACCTGCCGACCGCCCGCGCGATCCTGCTCATCGGCGACGGGCTCTACTTCGATGCCGCGCTCACCGGCGGCGACCACGCCGATGCCGCGCACTTCGGACCCGACGAGCTGATGCCGGTGATCGGTCACCTCCTCGACAGCGCCCCGCGCTGAGCACGGCTGCGACGAAGCGGTCCCGCCGCAGTGAACTGCACGCGCGCGGCGGTCGCAGAGCCCCGCTGTGAGCGGGCGGTGGACGGCGTCGTGCCGGCCAGGGATGCTGAGGTCATGACGGCAAACCTGTATGAGCTGGCCATCCGGTGGCGCCGGGAGCTCCATCGGATCCCGGGTATCGCCTTCGACGTCGGCGAGACGGCGGACTTCGTCGCCCGGATCTGCACGGATCTCGGATGGGAGGTGACGACCGGCGTCGGCGGTAGTGGTGTCGTCGCCTCGTTGACGCGAGGTACCAGCACCCGCTCGATCGCGCTGCGCGCGGATATGGACGGGTTGCCGATCGAGGAGCGCACCGGGGTCGCCCACAGCTCACGCAATGCCGGCGCCATGCACGCCTGCGGCCATGACGGGCACATGGCGATGGTGCTCGGTGCCGCCGCCGCGCTGACGGAGGGCGCCGACTGGGAGGGCACCGTTCGCCTCGTTTTCCAGCCGGCCGAGGAGCCCGGGACCGGCGCCGAGGCCATGCTCGCCGACGGACTGTTCGCCCGCTTCCCCATCGACGAGATCTACGGACTGCACAACCTGCCCGGGCTGCCCGAGGGAGAGATCCACACGCGCAGCGGACCGCTCATGGCCGCGGAGGACAACTTCGAGATCGCCGTCACCGGCAGAGGCGGGCATGCCTCGGCCCCGCACCTCGTCCTCGACCCCCTGGTCATCGCCGCGGGGATCGCCCGCGCCCACCGGGCCGTATCCGAGGTGTCCTACACGCGCGTCTTCCGCCCGACGATCAACGACCCGGGCTGTGCCCGCCACGCGACGGCCGCGGCCGCGGCGGCCGTCGGCGATGACCGGGTCGACCCGACTTGCCAGCCGATCACCGCCAGCGAGGACTTCGCCGCCTTCGCCCGCGCCGTGCCGGCCTGCTTCGCCCTCCTCGGCGCCGGGGAGATCGCCGACGACGGCACAGCGCCGCTGCACAGCCGGCGTTTTGACTACAACGACGCGATCCTCCCCGTCGGGATCGACTACTTCACCGCACTCGTCCGTGCCCGACTGACAAAGGAGAACCAAGCATGAGCACTGCCGAGCCCACCGCCCGACGCTGGGTCGCGAGTGACCGCGACCCGTCCTGGTCCTGCCCGGACCCGGACGAGGCGGCGCAGCTCTTCCACCGCACCCTCGACGGCTACGCCCCGACCCGCTGGTGGAACTGCCGGAGCTGGCCCGCGAGCTCGGCGTCGGCGCCGTCGTCGCGAAGGACGAATCCACCCGGCTGGGGCTGCCGGCCTTCAAGGCCCTCGGAGCGTCGTGGGCGGTCCACCGCGCGCTCCAGACAGCGGGCCGACGACCCGGGGCCGAGGTGGTCACGGCGACCGACGGCAATCACGGGCGGGCCGTGGCCCACTTCGCCCGCGCGGCCGGGCGCCCGGCCCGCATCATGGTGCCGGCAGGAGGTGTCCACCCCTCGGCGATCGCGGCGATCCGTGCCGAGGGCGCCGAAGTGGTGGAGGTGGACGGCTCCTACGACCAGACGGTCCGCGCCGCCGCCGACTATGCGTCGGAGCACGACGGGGTGCTCGTCCAGGACACCGCCTGGGACGGCTACGAGGAGGTGCCGGGGTGGATCGTCGAGGGCTATGCGACTCTGTTCTCGGAGATCGATACCCAGCTGCGCGATGCCGGACGGGGCAGCCCGGATCTCCTGCTCGTCCCCACCGGGGTCGGCTCGCTGCTGCAGGCCGCGCTGGCCCACCACCGCTGCCGCAGCAGGTCCGGCAGCACTGCTGTCGTCTCCGTCGAACCCGACGCCGCGGCCTGCATCGGGCCCAGCCTCGTGGCAGGGCGTCCCGTCACCGTGGAGACCGGGACGACGATCTTGTCCGGGCTGAACTGCGGCACCCCCTCCTCGCTGGCCTGGCCGCTGATCCGTGGCGGGCTCGACGCCGCGGTCACGGTGAGCGATCAGGGAGCGATCGACGCGGCGCACGGCCTGGCGGCCCTCGGGGTCGAGGCCGGGCCGTGCGGGGCGGCTTCCCTGGCGGGCGCGCGGGAGGTCCTGACGGGCCACGAGGGGCAGGCGCGCAGGCGGCACCTGGGTCTGGGACCGGACAGCGTGGTCGTGCTGCTGATCACCGAGGGGGCTGCGGCCAATCCCGTGGCGGCGGCCTGAGCATCCAGCCGTGCGCACGAAGGGATGCCGGGCGTGCGGAGGTCAGCGGATCCCGCGCGCTCGCGCCTGCAGCTCCCGGATCTCAGCGCTGAGCTCCGCATCCGGCCCTGCCACCTCGACCCCCGGCGCGACCACCTGGATTGGCAGCGGAGCGACCGGCCCCGCCGGTGCTCCCCACTCCTGGCCCCACGCGCTCAGCTGCACGGCGCTGCTGGCGTAGACGATCCGGCCGAGCCCCACCCAGGCGTGGGCGGCGGCGCACATCGGGCAGTGCTCGCCGGAGGTGAACACCGTCGCAGCCGCGCGCTGGGCGGGGGAGAGGTGCTCGGCGGCCCAGCGCGCGATCGCGAACTCGGGGTGCTGGGTGTCGTCGCCGCCGGCGACCCGGTTGCGATCTGCGAACAGCTCCGTCCCCTCCGCGTCGACCAGGAGCGAGCCGAAGGGCTCGTCCCCGGCTGCGAGCGCCTCTTCGGCGAGGTCCACGCAGCGGCGCAGCCAGGCGCGCTCGGCATCTGTGAGAGCAGCGTTGGGGCGGGCGGCAGGATCAGTCATGGCTCCACTGAACCATGCGAACTCGAACCAGGCACGGGTGCACCGCAGGATGTCTCCGTCCGCCCGCAGGCGGCTGCGTCCAGGAACGGAGCGCAGCGGGCGGAGGCAGGCGCCGAGGTGCTCGTCATCCCTTGATGGATCCGGTCAGCACCCCCTTGGTGAAGTACTTCTGCAGGAACGGGTACACGCAGAGGATGGGCAGCGTGGCCAGCACGATCACCGCGTTCTGCACGCTGACGGCAGGGGGCGGCGGTTCATTCGGATTGGTCACGCTCGCGATGTCCGAGTTCTGCACCACGAACTGGTTGAGCACCACCTGGATCGGCCATTTCTCCGTGTCGTTGATGTAGATCATCGCGTTGAAGAAGACGTTCCAGTAGCCCACTGCGTAGAACAGTGCGATCACGGCGATCACCGCCTTCGACAGCGGGATGACGATGGTGAAGAAGATCCGCGGCTCGGAGGCGCCGTCGATGCGGGCCGCCTCCAGCAGCTCGCTGGGCAGGCCCATGAAGAAGGCACGCATGACCACCATGTTGAACGGGGAGATCAGCACCGGGAGGATCAGCGCCCAGTAGGTGTCCAACAGCCCCAGGTTCTTCACCAGCAGATAGTTGGGGATGAGCCCGGCGCCGAACAGCATGGTCAGCAGCACCATCAGCAGCACGCCGCGGGCGCCCGGGGTGAATCGGGTCCGGGTCAGGCCGTAGGCGAGCAGGGCGGTCGCCAGGGTGGACAGGAGAGTCCCGACAATGGTGATGAACGCGGAGTTCATCAGCGCGCGGGAGATGATCCCACCACCCAGGATCGATTTGTAGGCACCGGTGGAGAAGCTGGTGGGGAACAGCTGCCCGGAGGTGACCGACTCGGGGGCGGCGAAGCTCATCCCGATCACGTAGACGAAGGGGTAGAGCATCACCAGGCACACCGCGATGATGAAGACGACCTTGAGCGCCTGCAGACCGGTGGACGGGGCCTCCTGCCAGATGGGGCGCCGGGCGCCGCGTCGACGCTTCGGCGGTGGCGTCGTCGTCTCGTGGGCCAGCTCGGTGGCTCCGCGCAGTCCTGTGGTGGTCATCAGATCACTCCTTCCCCGCCGAGCAGCTTGGCGATCTTGTTGGCGCCGAGGACGAGGATCGTTGCGATCACGCCCTTGATGAGTCCGGCCGCCGTGGCGACCCCCCAATCCCCGCCGGCGATGCCGCGGAAGTACACGAAGGTGTCCAGCACCTGTGCGGCGTCGGCGCCCACCGCAGGCTGCTGCAGCAGCATCTGCTCGAAGCCGACTGTCAGCGCGGTCCCGACATTGAGGATGAGCAGCATCGAGATGACCGGCATCATGCCCGGCAGGGTGATGTGCCACATCCGGCGCCAGGAGCTCGCCCCGTCGGTGGCGGCCGATTCGTACAGCTCGCTGGGGATGGCGACGATCGCCGCGAAGAAGATGATCGTCCCCCAGCCGACGTCCTTCCAGATCACCTGACTGGTGACGAGGATCTTGAAGGTCTCGGGATTGGCCATGATGTTGACGCCGTCGACGCCCACCCTCTCGAGCACCTCGGAGACGAGGCCCGCGCCGCCCAGGATCTTCTGCCAGATGGAGACCACGACCACCCACGAGATGAAGTGGGGCAGGTAGACGATGGTCTGGATGCCGCGCTTGATCCGGTTCGAGATCAGCGAGTTCAGGAACAGCGCGAGGATGATCGGCGCCGGGAAGGCGAACACGATCTGCAAGAAGGCGATGATCAGCGTGTTGGTCAGAGCGCGGATCACTTCCGGGTCGTGCACGATGCTGCGGAAGTTCTCCAGCCCGATCCACTCGGACCCGAAGATCCCGCGGAACGGGGAGAAGTCCTGGAACGCGACCACGTTCCCCAGCAGAGGGATGTAGTGGAAGATCGCGAAGTAGAGCACGCCGGGAAGGATGAAGAGGTAGGTCCACTTCTCCTTGAGGAGACGTCGTCCCAGCGGGACGCGTCGGGGTGAGGCGTCGCGCACGGATGTGTCAGCGAGTGTCCGCGGTGGCTTCTGCGACACCGGGAGCTGATTCAGCGCCATCGGATCAGCTCGCCTCGTCCAGCTGCTTCTGGAAGTCGTCCAGGACGTCCTGACCGCCGCGGTCCAGCCAGGTCTGCTGCAGCTCGGCGGCGTCCGTGACCGGGCGGCGGCCGGAGACGATGGCGTTGTAGTAGTCCTTGTGGACCTGATCCAGCTTCGAGGAATTGCGGATCTGCACCGGAGAGACCAGCGAGTCGACCTTCGAGACGGAGCCGGAGCTCGTGGCGGACTCCAGCGTCTCCTTGATGTTCTCCAGCATGTCCTTGTTCACCTCGGGCAGCTGGTTGACCCGGTTCTGCAGCAGCCCCAGCCAGGTGCAGGCTCCCTCGGTGGGCGGGTTGTCGGCCGGGACCAGATTCTTGTCCGCGTCGAAGTCGAACTGGCGCCCTTCGATGCCGCTGTTGAGGAACAGGGCCTCCTGGGACCCGAACGGCGAGCGGTAGTAGTCGCAGATGCGCAGCAGCTCCCGGACCCGGTCCTCGTCCTTGCCCCGATCGGCGGGGATGCAGACCATGCCGCCGGAGGACTTCCCGAGCGCGTGCTTCCCGACACCGCCCTCGACCGAGGGCATGGCGTAGTGGACGAATTCTGCGGTCGGCACGGCCTTCTTGCACAGATTGATGCGCCCGGCATCGGGCACCCAGTAGAAGCCGGCGAAGGATGCTTCGTAGTTCAGCTGCTGACCCTGCTTGAACAGCTCGGGGTTCGCCTGCCCCAGCGCGTCGGGGTGGAAGAAGCCTCCCTTCCACAGCTCGGCCATGAAGGCCAGGTGATCCTCGTACTGGGGGAGCAGATACTTGTGGGTGACCTTCCCGTCGACGATCTGGAACTCCTGCCCCAGGTCGTGCAGCGGTTCGAAGGTGGTGGGCTCCAGCGCGCCGTGGCCGAACACCTCGCGGCCGCCCACGGTCCCCAGCTTCGCCAGCTCGAGCCACAGGGACTTGAGATCCTCGGCGTCCTCCGGCACGGCGTCGACGCCGACCTCCTTCATCGCGTCCAGACGCAGCACCAGGAGGTTGTTGCGCACCGGATCCGGGTTCGGCACGCCCAGCAGCGCGCCGTTGCGCGCCGTATCCGTCCAGGCGCCCTGCGGGGTGGTCGCGATGTTGGGGTACTGCTCGACCTTGTCGCCCTCGAGGTAGTCGTTCAGCTCGAGGAACGCGCCGTCGGAGAGGGCGCGTGCGGCGTTGGGATCGCTGGGCTGGATGTAGACGAAGTCGGGCAGCTGTCCGGAGGCGAGCAGTGTGGCGAGCTTGTCGCCGTAGGAGGCGGCGGGAACCATCGTGATGTCGAAGGAGTCGACCCCGAGCTCATCCTCGAGCTGCTGCCAGACCTGGTTCTCGTCGTGGCCGGTGACCGGGGCGCCCCACAGGATCTGGAAGCTCGAGAGGGAACCGCCCGAGGCGGGCTTCTCGGTGACGACGTCCCGGTATGCGCCGGGGGAGCCGACGTAGAGCGGGGCGACCCCCTCGATGTCGCTGGTGATGAGCCCGTCGACCGCCTCGACCTCGGAGGTGGTCGGGATCTTCAGCTCCTCGTGGGGGCCATTGGCGGAGCTGCTGGAGGATGAACCGCAGCTGCTGAGGAGGCCGGCTGCGGTGAGCGAGGCGCCCGCAAGGCCGAGGGCCTGCCGACGGGTGGGGGCGTTGCTGCGGTCTTGTCCGGGGGAACGACGCTGCTCCATGAGGACTCCTTCGTGCCGGGCCCGCGATAGCGGGCGGTCAGAGTGTTGCGAGGAGTGACAGATTCTCCGTCGCGATCGCCCACTGTAGTGAACCAATTCACGGTCACGCAACGCCTTGCGGGTCGCCGCACGGAGCGCTGCGGCCTCCAGGGGGAGTGCTTCCGCTCCTTATCGGCCTGTGACCTGGAGGAATGGCCGCACAGTCGAACGGTGGTGACATTTTGGTGTCGCATGCTGCGGCGATTGTGGTGCGCGCAATCGGCACGCCAGTGCCGAACTAGTGTCCATTTTATGACAGTCGGGAGATGTCGTGGAGGGAGTGCGTCAGCGGGTCGCTCTCAGGCAGCTCCTCCGCGCGGCGAGGAGTTCGGCGAGTGCCTCCAGGTGCTGCACACCCACGTCGGCTGCCGACCGAGCGGTGGTGGTTCCCGGACGTCGCCTCCGAGGCGGGGTGCGGAGCCGTCACCCGTCCAGCGCAGAGGAGGCGAGCTCCTCGACCAGCACTGCCTGCGTCCTCATCGCGCGCAGTGCTGCGATGCCTGCGGCATCGAGGTCACCCGAGGTGGTGGCCAGGCTCAGCTCCAGCGTGCGGGTGACCAGCGGCAGCGCCCGTCGCTGCAGCGACGCCCGGACCGCCTCGGCGAACTCCGGACCGGCCGCTGCGAGCTCGCCGCCCAGGACGACGGCATCGGGATCCATGATGTTGCAGACCATCGCCAGGGCGCGGCCCACCGTCTCGCCGGCATCGGCGAAGATCGTGGAGCACGCATGGGAGCCGTGCGCCATCGCCTCGACCGCGTCTGCGACGTCGGCGTCCGCACCGAGCGCGACCTGGAGTCGTTCGGTGATCGCATCCAGGCCGGTGTACAGCATCAGGCAGCCCCGATTGCCGCATCCGCACGGCGGGCCCATCGGGTCGATGCTGACATGGCCGAGCTCACCGGCGCCCCCGTGGCTGCCAGGGTTGATCGTCCCATCGACGACCTGGCCCATCGTGATGCCCCAGGAGAGATGGACATAGACCAGGCTGCGCGGCCGCGGAGCGCTGAGTGCGTGATACTCCGCGAGGGAGATCAACCGGGCGGCATTCTCGATGAGCACCGGTGCAGAGCTCCACCGTGAGGCCTCCCGCTTCGGATTGACCCCGCGCCACGCCCCGGCTCCCTGCTCCGAGAGGATCTCGCCGCTCTCACGATCGCACTGCGTGTTCACCGCGAGATGTACGCGCAGGATCTGGGACTCCTCGAGGCCGCATTCGGCGAGCAGCCCGCTGAGCAGCGTCTGCGCCCGTTCCATGCGCTCGCGGCCCGGTTCGTCGCGCCGGCACTCCTGGCCGGCGGTCCGCAGCAGTCGGCCGTCGAGCGATCCGACGACGAGAGTCGTGGAGGTCATGCGGAACACCGCAGAGACCAGGACGCCCCGCTGCGGGGAGACCCCCAGCTGCTGCTTGAGCGGTGGGCGGTCGGGCGGTGTCGCGGCCGGCGCCTCGCGCTCCAGGGTGACGAGGGTGCCGTCCTCGATCAGTGCGGCGGCGAGATTGGAGATCGTCGTGCGCGAGACGTCGAGCGCGCGGGACAGTTCAGCGCGGTGAGTCGGCCCTTCGCTGATCAGATGGCCGAGGAGGCGTCGAGCGGTGATACTTGGATGTGCCCTCATCCTGCTGACTGTAGTGCCCTGCGCCGTGATACTTGTGAGAGTGGCTGAGAATGAGGCTCGGAAAACAGTCGGTAAACGGACGCACTCCTCGCAGATTGACAGCGATGCCATACTGAGTGTCCATTTTCGTAACAGATGGAGAGCGTTCATGATGTCTGCGGGCACGACCGAGGTCAGTACGTCACCGAGATCCGGAGGGCGAGGTTCCGCGGCTGTCGAGTGCGAAGGGCCGCAGCGTTCGACGCTGATCCCCGGACCGCTGGCTCCGGCCGAGCCGGTCCACGCGTGGCGCGGGCTGATGCTCGACTCGGCGCGCACCTGCTGGGATGCCGAGGTCGTGCACGAACTGCTCGAGGTGATGTCGCGCTACCGGCTCAATCGGCTGCACTGGCACCTCACCGACGACTCCGGGTGGAGATTCGCCGTTCCCGGCTACGAGCGGCTCACTGAGATCGGAGCACACCTGCCGCGACCGGACTACCAGTGGTACGACAACGTCCTTCCCGCCAAGCGCGAGATGGCCGACAGCCTGGCTCGGAGTCGGGACCTCGGCGGTCAGTACACCGCTGAGGAGATCGCCGAGGTGGTCGACCACGCTCGGCGTCTCGGCATCGAGATCCTGCCCGAGGTCGATCTGCCCGGGCACATGGCCGCGGCGATCCGTTCCTATCCGGAACTGGGCGACCCGCGGCTGCGGGACGTCGACCCTGCGCAGTGGGACCATCCCAACGACCTGCTGTGGCCGAGCGAAGCCGCCTTCGACTTCCTCACGGCCTCGTTGAGGACGGTGATGGACCTGTTTCCCTTCTCCGCCGTGCACATCGGCGGCGACGAGTGCAAGTACTGGATCTGGGAGTCGGATCCCGACCTCGTCGCCCGATTCGGTGACGGTGTCGACTCGGCGAGGCCGCCCCTGCCCGACGCGCAGGAGAGGGCTGAGGCGCAGCGGGCGGAGAGCGGTCCCGGGTCCGGGAGCAGCGGTCTCGGCCCGCGCCTGCAGGCGCACTTCACCGACCACGCCCGCTCCGTGCTCGCCGAGAGATCGCGCCGACCGGCGGCCTGGGACGAGCTGCTCGACAGCTCCACCACCGGGGACGAGCTGATCGTCGCCTGGCGACACCGGGCCGGTGCCTCGTCGGCTCTGGGGAGCGGCAACGACTGGATCTTCGCCGACTGCGCCCACCTCTACCTCAACCGGGTCGCTGATGATCCCGAGACGGAGCCGCCGGGGATGTTCGGCACCATCACCCCACGAGGCATCATCGAGCTCGAGATCCCTGAGTCCCCCACGCTGCGCGGCGTCCAGGCGGCGGTCTGGACCGAGTTCATCCTCGACCGGGAGCACCTGCACCATCAGCTGTTCCCGCGGCTGCTCGCCGTCGCCGAACGTGCCTGGTGCGGTGCGGACGTCGAGTGGGAGGAGTTCGCCCCGCGCCTGCAGGCCGAGACCGCCTGGCTGCGCGCCCAGGGGGTCCTCCCGGCTGAGGAGCCCACCACCACGTCGTGAGGTGCGAGGTCCGAGCGGTTCGGCAGCCGCCCCGCTGCTCCGGTGCGCCGGACGGCGAACGGCGCGGTATCCACGTGTCTGAGTGCGACCCGCGCCGTTCACGCTCATCACTGCTTGCCGAGGATCCCCTCGCCGCCGTCCACGTTCAGCAGCGTGCCGGTGACGTACCCGGCCTCTGCCGAGCACAGCCACACCGCAGCATCCGCCTGCTCACGCGGCTCCGCTGCGCGCTTCATCGGGATCGCTGAGGTGTAGCCCTCGTACTCGCGCGGGGAGGAGTCCTTCCACGCGGCGAGGGCCGCGGTGAAGGTGGCGCCGGGGCAGATCGCGTTCACGCGGATCCCCTGCTCGGCGTATTCGAGCGCGGCGGTCTGCGTCATGCCGTTCAGCGCCCACTTCGAGGCGTTGTAGGGCGACAGGCCCGGGCTGCCGTTCTTGCCGGACATCGAGGACGTGTTCACGATCGCCCCGAAGCCCTGCTTCTCCATCTGGCGCAGCTCATGCTTCATGAAGCTCATGGTGCCGAACACGTTCAGCGTGAACACCCGGTCCCACATCGCGCGCTCCTGCTGGGTGAACGGGGTCGCGGCGGTGCCGATGCCGGCGTTGTTGTGGGCGAAGTCGAGCGTCTCCCACAGCTCGACCGTGCGCGCCACCATCTGCGCGGCGAAGTCCTCGTCGGAGGCGTCGCCGACCATCGTCTCCACGGTCCCGCCGGCCTCCCGGATCAGCCGTGCGGTCTCCTCGAGCGGCTCCGCGGCGATGTCCATGATCATCACGTTCGCCCCGGCACTGGCGAAGGCGAGCGCGCTGGCACGGCCGATGCCCCCGCCCGCTCCGGTGATGATCCCGTTCTTCCCTGACATGTCAGGCATGACGACTCCTTCGTAGCGATTCTCGGCGCGAGTGCCGCGTCGCTGTCACCGTAGCGGAGAGGCCTGCGAGGAATATTCTTCCCGCTCGCGATAGTCCGTGCCGCGTCGACCGCTGACGTCCTGCTGGTGCTGGAGGCGGCGCGGGAGACGGGGCTCCCGCTCGCGGTGCGCGGCGGCGGCCACAACATCGCCGGCCTCGACGCGGTGGACGACGGGATGGTGCTGGACCTCGGCCGCCTAAGGGACGTGCACGTCGATCGGCGGACCCGGCTCGTGACCGCCGCGCTCCAGCATCCCGGGCACGAGTAGCTGGGCGCTGATCAGCGCCTCGGCCGCATTGACTCTGAACTCGTCGATCAGACCCTCCACAGTCAGGGTGGTGGGATCCCCGATCGTGGTGGCGCCGGCGTTGCAGAGCAGCGCGTCCGGGACAGCAGCACCGCCGCGCAGCCTTCGGCCCCGAATCGGTGCGCGACAGCAGCGCCGATTCCCGGCGTGTCACGGCCGTGCTCAGGACGGGCCGTGCACGCCCTTGGGCACTGCGGATCTGGACATCGGGGCCCGCAGCCCGGCGTGCGAGAGAAGATGAGAGCTTCTCCCCGTTCCGCACCCAGAGGGTCCGTCCGGCAACAGCCGGCGTCCCCGGTGCTCCACATCACCCACCCCTTGATCGGCAAGGCCCCATGATCTCTCGCTCCACCGACACCACCACGAGGGAGACGTTCCCTGTTCCGGGCGGTGAACCGCCGGCGCTCTCGGCGGCCGGCGGGCCCGCCGGGGCATCGCGGGGCAGATGGGCGCTGCTGCTGCTCGGGATCGGGCTGATCCTGCTCGGGCTGAACCTGCGCATCGGCATCGCTGCGATCGGGCCGGTGATCGGTGACATCCGTGCCTCGCTCGGCCTGTCGGCGACCACGGTGAGCCTGCTGACCACGATCCCGGTCGTCGTGTTCGGCGCGTTCGCGTTCCTCACCCCGGGCCTGACGCGGCGGCTCGGGATGCACCGCCTGCTCGGGGTGGTGCTGCTCGTCCTGGCGGCGGGGATCCTGCTGCGGCTGCAGCCGAGCATGCTGGCCCTGTTCGCCGGAACGGTGCTCGTCGGCGCCGCCATCGCGGTCGGCAACGTCGTGATGCCGGCGGCGATCAAGCAGGACTTCTCCCATCGGATCGGGGTGATGATGGGCCTGTACACGATGGCGCTGTTCGTCGGCGCGGCCTTCGCCTCGGGGCTGACGGCGCCGCTGCTGCCCGTGTTCGGAGGGAGCTGGCGTGCGGCTCTCGCCATCTGGGCGGTGCCCGCGCTGCTCGCCCTGACCGTATGGGTGCCACAGCTGCGACGCGCGCCGGGACGGATGAAGGCCGGCCGATCGGTCGCCGATGCGCCGAGCGAGCACGGAGAGCCGCCGTTCCGGTCGATCCTCACCGACCCGGTCGCGATCGCGGTGACCGGGTTCATGGGCCTGCAGAGCCTGAGCTACTACACGACGGTGACGTGGGTGCCGACCATCCTGCAGGACGCGGGGATGGAGGTGAGCGCCGCAGGGGCGATGATCGCCTACTCCGCGTTTCCCGCCGCGCTCGCCGCCCTGGTCTCGCCGGCGCTGGCGTCGCGGACGCGCCCGGCCTGGTTGCCGCCGGTTCTGGCCGTGCTGCTCCTCGGCGCCGCCTATCTCGGGCTGATCGTCTCCGCCGCGGACGGAGCCTGGGTGTGGATGACGCTGCTCGGGCTGGGGCTCGGGGCATCGATCAGCCTCTCGCTCACTTACATCGTGTGGCGATCGCCGACCGCGCACCTCACCGGGCACCTCTCGACGATGTCGCAGGGCTTCGGCTACCTGATCGCGGGGCTCGGCCCCCTCGGGGTCGGCGCGCTTCACAGTCTCACCGGGAGCTGGACCGAGCCGTTGGCCGTTCTCGGCGCGATCCTGATCCTCCAGCTGTTCTCCGGGGTCGTCGCGAGCCGCCCGGTGCACATCCGTGCCCGCGGGGCGCACGGCGTCGAGGCTGCCGAGCGGGAGGCGGGCGAGGAGTGCAGCTCGCACTGATCAGGCTGCTGTGCATATCCTGACCGCACAGGACCACGGCAGGGAGGCATCGTCATGACCGCTCGATCCGAGAACCCGCACCACGAGCCGTTCCGCGGCCCCGGTGGGTCGCCGGTCCCCGCGCTCGAGGAGGACGAGTCGGCCGCGCCTCGCCCGGAGGAGGAGATCGCGGATCAGCTGCGGTCCGAGCCGGAGGCTGACGCCCGCGCCGAAGGCGACGCCTGACGGGCACCCCGAGCGCCGGTCACCGCACCGGCACCTCGACTCCATGCATCGCACCGCGCCGGCGGAGCAGGATCCCTCGCGCGGCGCGGGACCCGCTCGCCGCGCTGCAGGGCGGGATGGGGTCGTTCGCAGGCCTTCGACCGAGGCGGGACCTTCCAGCTCTTCGTGACGATGCTCCGGCCGTACATGAAGGACGTCTGACCAGGCCACTGGCCGAGGGAGACCTGCCCAGCCAGGATCCCGCGAACACCTGAGGAAAGTGCATCATGACCGCTCGACCCAACATCATCATCGTCCTGGCCGACGATCTCGGCTTCTCCGACATCGCTCCGTTCGGCGGCGAGATCGACACCCCGAACCTCACCCGGCTCTCCGACCGGGGCATCCGCATGAGCTCCTACTATGTGACGCCGCGATGCAGCCCCTCCCGCGCCGCCCTGATGACCGGCCAGAACCCGCACAGCGTCGGGATCGGGGTGCTCACCACGGACAACCGGCCGAACGGCTATCCCGGTTCCCTCTCCACCGAGGTGCCGACGATCGCCGAGCGCCTCACGGAGCAGGGGTACTCCTGCGGGCTCTTCGGCAAGTGGCATCTCAGCAGCGATATCGAGAACCCCGGCGAGACCGGGCCTACCCGGCGCGGTTTCGAGGAGTTCCACGGCATCCTCCAGGGCTCCTCGGGATACTTCCGTCCCCGGCTCATGGACGGCGAGGAGCGGGTGGCCGAGCAGGAGCTGGAGGAGGACTTCCACCTCACCGACCACGTCACCCAGCGGGCGGTCGACTTCATCCGCCGCCAGGGCCAGGCCGGGGCACCCTTCCTCGCGATGCTCACTTATACGGCCCCGCACTGGCCGCTCCACGCCCGCGAGGAGGAGATCGCGAAATATCGCGAACGCTACGCAGGCGGCTGGGACGGAATGCGTCAGCAGCGGCTCGAGGGGCTGCACCGGGAGGGTCTGTACAGCGAGATCCACGGCGTCGCCGCCGGCCAGGACCTCCCGGCGTGGGGAGAGAACGCGCAGTGGGAGATCGAGCGGATGTCGGTCTACGCCGCTCAGGTCGAGGCGATGGACCGCGGGATCGGCGCGGTGCTGGACTCGCTCGAGGAGGCCGGGGTCGACGACGACACCCTGGTGCTGTTCTTCTCGGACAACGGCGGCTGCGCGGAGGAACTGCCGACGGACAACCCGCACTTCCCGCGGAAGACGGAGCCCCGCACCACCCGCACCGGGGACCCGGTGCGGTTCGGGAACGATCCAGCGATCATGCCCGGCCCGGCAGACACCTTCCAGAGCTACGGCGTCAACTGGGCCACCGTCTCGAACACCCCGTTTAGGAAGTGGAAGAGCTGGGTCCATGAAGGCGGTATCTCGACCCCGTTCCTGGCCTCCTGGCCCGCCGGGGGGATCCCCTCAGGCGGCGCCGTGAGCCCGGATCTGGGCCACGTCACGGACATCCTGCCCACGGTCCTCGACATCGTCGGCGCCGACCGTACCGGAGTGGGGAAGAGCCTCCTGAGCTCCTGGCAGCACCCCGACGAGGTAGGACCCGAGCGGACGCTCTGCTGGGAGCACATCGGGAACGCCGCCGTCCGTCGCGGCAGCTGGAAGCTGGTGCGTGAATGGGGCAGCCCCTGGGAGCTCTACGACCTCGCCACCGACCGTATCGAGGCCCACGACCTCTCCCAGCAGCACCCGGAGCTGGTCGCCGAGCTCGAGCAGATCTATGCCCGGTGGTGCGAGGAGCAGGGCGTCATCGACTGGCAGGACGTCCTGGACGACCACGCCGAGAGGGGACTGGCGCCCGGTCAGGCGACGTCGTGAGCTGAGGGTGGGTAGAGGGGCACTTGATGCAGCACTCCTCGGAGATGTGCGCGAGGGCAGAAGAGCCCGTCATGGCCCCGTTGAACCCCGGTTTCCGCCGGTCTCGCCGCGCGGAGCCCCCAGCTGATCGCTGATCTCCTGGGCTTCGGTGCGGAGTAGGTCAGCGAGATCGAGCTCAGCGCGATGCTCCACCCGGGCCGAGGGGCCGGCCACCGTCAGCGCGGCGTGCACCGAGCCCGTGTGGTCCCGGATCGGGACGGAGACGCTGGACAGGCCTAGCTCCTGCTCCTGGGAGCACAGTGCATAGCCCTGCTGGCGCACTCGTTCGAGCTCGTCGAGGAGGGCTGCTGGGTCGACGATCGTCTGCGGGGTGCTCCGTTGCAGCGGCTCTTCGAGCAGCCGGTCGAGGAACGCTGGATCCTGCCCCGCCAGCAATACTTTGCCGGAGGCGTTGGAGTGCAGCGGAGATCTCCGCCCCACATTGGCCACCATCGAGAAGGCCTCGTCGGACTGCCCACGATCCACATAGAGCACGGAGCCGTCGTCGATGATCGCCAGCAGTACTGCCTCGCCGGTCCTTGCGGCCAAGCGGTCCAGATGCAGCCGGGCCACCCGGGTCACGTCCACACCGCGCAGCACTGCGGTGCCCAGCTCGTACATTCCCCAGTCCAGCGAGTACCGGGCATCTGGACTCTTCCGCACCAGTCCCTCGATCTCGAGAGTCTTCAGGAGGTTGTAGACGGCCGGTTTGCTCAGCTGCACCGACCGCGCGAGATCGCTGAGCGAGCTCGGCTCGGTGGAGTGACTGATCTCCTTCAGTACGGTGACTGCGCGCGTCACCGATTGCACGGTGCGTGGAGCAGGCGTCTCGCCGTCCGTCGTGGTCATCCGATCCCCTTGTCTTCGTCGATCGCACCTCGGATCAGTGCCGATGGTACGCAGGGCGCCATGGCGCACCATTGGTGAACGGTGGACACCGGCCACTACGTTAACTCATTGCTAACGCTATTTGCGTAGAGTCATTGCATTGCTCGACGAAGTCGCCTAATCTCCAAGCAACGGACCCGCATAAAAGACCGCAGCCACAGCGGCGAGCGGCCGGAGCTCCGAAGATCCCCCATCGCAACGAGGCGAAAGCAAGGCAGTGAGCGCACATCCAGCAGCAGGACCCACGAACCTTCAGACTCCGGCCGCCCCCGCCGGTCTCGACGGTGAGGGTGACGAGATCTATCGCGAGGCGTTCGACGTCGCGCGGGTACAGGTGCGCCGCTTGCTTGTTGCGCATCCCGGAGCCTTCCCCACCTACACCGATGGCGGAGCCTGGCACCTGGGGGATGATCCGTGGGCGCCGACCTGGTCCGCAGGGTTTCTCACCGGGATGCTCTGGATGTTCTCCGATCGCGACCCCACCGGGTGGTGGCGCGAGCAGGCTGAGGCGTACAGCGAGCTGCTCGAGCATCGCAAGCACGACACCGGCACCCACGACATCGGCTTCCTCTTCACTCCCAGCTGGGGACGCTGGCACGCCCGCTCGCCCAGCAGGCGCACGCGAGAGGTCCTGATCGCCGCCGGCCGGACCATGGGTGGGCGCTTTAATCCCCACGGCCGCTATCTCAGCACCTGGGTCGACCCGGGGAGCACCTTCATCGACGTCATGATGAACATCGCGATCATCTATCAGGCGGCGGCGCTCAGCGGGGATACCTCGCTCGCGGAGATCGCGACCTCCCATGCCCGCACCTCGCGGCGCTTCCTGGTCCGCGGTGACGGGACCAGTGTGCACGAGGGCTGGTTCGACCCGGAGACGGGGATCTTCGAGCGCGCCGCCACCCATCAGGGCTGCCGTGCGGACTCCAGCTGGGTGCGTGGCCACGCCTGGGCGATCTACGGATTCACCGATGCCTTCACCTGGAGCGGGGAGACCGCCTTCCTTGACACGGCCCGCCTGCTCGCCGACACCTACATCGATCGTTCCGGCGACCTACTGGTCCCGCCGAACGACTGGGAGGATCCGCAACCGCCGCTTCCTTACGAATCTTCAGCCGGCGCCATCGCGGCTGCGGGACTGCTGCGGCTGGCCGACGTCGACCCCACGCACCTGAGCCGAGCGGACAGCGAGCGGTACCGCACCTTCGCCCGCCAGGTGGTCGCCGAGCTCAGCGGGCCCACCTTCCTCGCTCGACCCGGCTCCGACTGGGAGGGCGTGCTGAGGCACGGGACCTACCACTACAACAACGGCGTCGGTGTCGACGAGAGCGTGATGTGGGGAGAGCACTACTACGTCGAGGCGCTCCACCACATCCTCCAGTCCTCGACGTCCTGACCCATCGCCGCACAGCGCCCTTCGCCGGTGGCGGAGGGGTGCGAGAAAGAGAGCAGCACAATGCGATTCCTCAGCGCAGAGGAGGCCGTCGCCCTCATCCCGGATGCGGCCACCGTCCTGGTGGACGGCTCCGGCGGCGGCGTCAACGAGCCCGGGAAGGTTCTGGCCGCCCTCGAGGAGCGATTCCTCAACACCGCCTCGCCGCGGGGGCTGACCGTCGTCCACATCTCCGGGATGGGCTCCGGGAACGGCGACGGGATCGACCATCTTGCCCATGAGGGGTTGACCACGAGGGTGATCGGCGGTCACTGGGCCTGGTCCCGGAAGATGCAGGAGCTCGCCGTCGACGAGAGGATCAAGGCTTACTGCCTGCCCCAGGGGACGCTGTCCCATCTGCTGCGCGAGATCGCTGGCGCCCGGCCAGGGCCCCTGTCCGAGGTCGGCATCGGCACCTCGGTGGATCCGCGGCTCGATGGCGGACGCCTGAACGATTCCGCCGTCGAATCGATCAATGAGATCGTCGAGCTCGGCGGGCGCACGTGGATCCACACTCCGTCGTTCCCGATCGACGTCACGATCCTGCGGGGCACCACAGCCGACGAGCACGGGAATGTGTCCATGGAGGGTGAGGGCCTGCTCGCCGAGACCCTGGCTGCGGCCCAGGCGGCGAAGGCAGGTAACGGCCTGGTGATCGCTCAGGTCCGCAATCGGGTGCCCTACGGGGAGATCGAAGCCGACCGCGTCCGTGTCCCCGGGGTCCTCATCGATGCGATCGTGGTCGACCCCCTGCAGCGGCTCTCCCACGCTATCGAGCGAGACACACTGCTGGAGGGTCGCCGACGGAACACAGATCTCGAGATCCCTCCCATTCCGTTCACCGTCCGCAAGGTCATTGCGCGCCGAGCCGCCGAAGAGGTGCGAGCCCGGGAGACCGTCAACCTCGGTTTCGGGATGCCGGACGGCGTGGCCGCGGTCCTCGCGGAGGCGGGCCTCGCCGGAGACGTGACGTTCACCGTGGAGCAGGGCCACGTCGGCGGCATCCCCGCGGGCGGCGGGGACTTCGGTATGGCCCGCAACGCCCAGTCCTCGATCGATGCCGGTGCGCAGTTCGACTGGTACGACGGCGGCGGGCTTGACCTCGCGGTGCTCAGCTTCGCCCAGGTCGACACCGCAGGGAATGTCAACGTGAGCCGCTTCGGCCGTCGCCTGGCAGGGATCGGCGGCTTCGTGAACATCTCCCAGGGAGCGAAGCGGGTCATCTTTGTGGGGACCTTCGAGGCCGGCGCTGCGCCCACGCTCGATGGTCGCGGCGGGATTGCACTCGCCGGAACCGGAACCCGCAAGTTCGTGGACCGGGTCGAGCAGATCAGCTTCTCCGGCGCTGTGGCCGCAGAGCAGGGCAAGCAGATCCTCTATATCACCGAACGAGCCGTCTTTGCGCTGACCTCCACCGGCCTGATGCTCACCGAAGTCGCACCGGGCCTGGACCCCGAGCGTGACGTGCTCGCCCACATGGGCTTCCGCCCCGCCATCTCGCCGAACCTGCGCGAGATGAGCCCGGCGCTGTTCGGCGACGGCCCGTTCCCGCTCCAGCTGGCCACCGTCACCCACCAGGAAGAGGCTTCTCGATGACTCTCTCGATCTCCACAGCCGAAGACGGGATCCTGCTCGCCACGATCGACCGGGCCGCCAAGGGCAACGCCCTGGACACCCCAACCATCGACGCGCTCGGTGCGCTCGCCGGTGAGCTGCACGCCGATCCAGCACAGGCTCGCGCGCTGCTCATCACCGGCGCCGGAGACCGTGCCTTCTCCGCCGGAGCGGACATCTCCACCCTGCGGGGCCTCTCCGCCGACGATGCCCGCCGGCAGATGCTCCACGGACAGGACGTCTTCGAACGGATCGAGGCCCTGCCCATGGTCACGGTCGCAGTGCTCAACGGCGTCGCTCTCGGCGGGGGCCTCGAGCTCGCCATGGCCTGCGACCTGCGCACCGCTGCGCTCTCCGCCCGTCTCGGCCAGCCGGAGATCACCCTCGCCAACATCCCCGGCTGGGGAGGCACGCAGCGCCTGCCCCGCCTTGTCGGAAAGGGCCGGGCACTGGAGATGATCCTGTCCGGAGACCCGATCAGTGCCGAGACTGCGTTCGGCTGGGGGCTGGTCAACGCCGTCGGCGAGGACGCACTCGCCGAGGCGCTCGCTCTGACCTCGCGCATCATCCGCCATGTTCCGGGAGCGGTCGCTGCAGCGAAGGACGCCGTCGCTGTGGGGGAGGCGGCCGGTATTCAGCATGGAATGCGGCATGAGGCCGAGCTCGTCGGACAGCGCTGCAACACCCCCGAGCAGCGCGAGGCCGTCGAAGCATTTCTGCACCGCCGGAAGCCCCACCCGGAGGACCAGCGTTAACTCCTCGCTCACGCCTATTGACCGATGGTGATCGACGTGCTCCACTTAACTCAACGTTTTGCGATGCAAATCGACTAGACCGCATCGTGGACCACCCGCCCTGACGTTCTCCCGATGCGCTCCACTTGGACGTCATCGACGAACGACGCCCTTCCCGCATCACCCCACGAATGAGGAGAATGACAATGAAGTCACGATTCACGCGACGCTCGCTTCTCGGCGGAGCAGCTGTCGGCGCCGCTGCCCTCTCCCTGCCTGCCTGCTCCCGTTTCAGCGGCGGTGACGGCGACACGACGCTGCTGATGTCCACCTCCCAGAGCGAGAATGCTCCGATCGTGCAGGGGCTGCAGGCCTGGGCCGATGCTGTTGCCGAGGAATCCGACGGCGCCCTGACCGTCGAGATCCATCCCTCTGGTTCGCTGGGCAGCGACGAAGATGTCATCGAACAGGCGCTGCAGGGGGCGAACATTGCGCTCCTGACCGACGGCGGCCGGATGAGCAACTACGTCGCCGACATCGGCATCATCGGGATGGCCTACATCACCGACAGCTACGACGACGTCGTCGCCATCACCGAATCCGACACCTTCAAGGGCTGGGACGAGGAGCTCTTGGGACAGAACATCAAGATGCTGGCCTACAACTGGTATGACGGGCCTCGCAACTTCTACACCAACACGCTCATCGAGGCGCCGGAGGACCTCGGCGGTCTCCGAATCCGCACCCCCGGAGCGCCCGCCTGGGCGGAGTCCGTCCGCTCCCTGGGCGCCGAGCCGATCGCGATGTCATGGGGCGAGACCTACAACGCCATGCAGAGCGGCGCGATCGACGGGGTCGAGGCACAATCCACCTCCGCCTACCCCAGCTCGACCTTCGAGGTCGCCGCCAACATGGCGCGAACCGAACACTTCCACCTCGCCCAGTTCATCATGGCCGGAAACGGGTGGTTCGAATCCATCCCGGAGGACCTGCGCACGGTGCTCGTCGATACCTGCAAGGCCCAGGGCACGGAGAACGCGCAGCTGGTGATCGACAAGGGCGGCGAGTTCGAGGATCTGATGGCCGAGGAGGGCCTGGAGATCAACGAGCCTGACAAGGCCCCGTTCATCGAGGCGTCGCAGGCGGCCTACGACAAGCTCGGCTTCACGGAGCTGCGAGACCAGTTGTGGTCAGAGATCGGTAAGTGAACCACGCACGTTCGGAGTCGGAGGCGAGATGCAAGCCCTGAAGAATGCCTACGCCCTCTTCTGCAGGATCGAGCAGGCGCTCGTGGCACTGCTCATCGTGGCGATCACCCTGCTGATCTTCGGATCTGCAGTGGCGCGCACACTGGGGCATCCGGTCAACATCACGACCGATCTGGCTCTGCTGATGTTCGCCTGGGTCGTCTTCATCGGAGCGGACGTCTCGCTCCAACAGGCGGACTTCCTGAGGGTTGAAATCCTCCTGAAGACCTTCCCGCTGAAGCTGCAGAAGATCCTCTACTACATCTTCTCGGTGGCGGCCATCGTGGTGCTCGCGCTCATCGTGAACCTCGGCGTGCCGCTGGCGCTGGACAACTCGGCACGGCTCTTCCAGACGCTCGGGATCAGCTATGCCTGGGCGACCATGAGCGCGCCCGTCGGCTGCGCGCTGATGATCGTGACGATCGTCCTGAAGATGGTCAAGCACTGGCGCGACGAAGAAATCGTCCTCGTCCAGAGTGAGGCGATCTGATGCTGACAGCCGCCATTGTCTTCGTGATCCTGCTCGCCTTCGGTATGCCGGTGGCGTTCACCATCGCGATCGCGGGCCTGGCGTTCTTCTTGATGAACCCCGGCCTTCCCATGTCGATCATGGCCCAGAACGTCGTCAGCCCCAGCCAGAGCTACACCATGCTGGCCATCCCGCTGTTCATCTTCGCGGGCAACCTGATGAACGCCACGGGGATCACCTCTCGGCTGATCACCCTGTCCAATGTGCTGACCGGCCACATGTACGGCAGTCTCGGGCAAGTCTCCGCCGTGCTCTCCACAATGATGGGAGGCATCTCCGGGTCGGCCAACGCCGATGCGGCGATGCAGTCCCGTATCCTCGGCCCCGCGATGGTGGAGCGGGGCTACTCCCGCGGCTACTCGGCCGCTGTCAACGGGGTGACAGGCCTGATCACGGCCACGATCCCGCCGAGCATGGGCCTGATCATCTTCGGGTCCGTGGGCGAGGTCTCCATCGGCCGGCTGTTCGCCGCAGGCGTGATCCCCGGGGTCCTGATGATGGTCGTGCTGATGACGGTCATCCGGTTCACTTCGAAGCATCGTGGCTACGCGCCGGTGAGGCCGAAGCCGGCCTCGCTGAAAGAGGTCGGCAAGGCGACGGTCCCGGCGTTCTGGGCTCTGATCTTCCCGGTGATCCTCATCTTGGGCATCCGGTTCGGCATCTTCACGCCCTCGGAGTCCGGTGCCTTCGCCTGCCTCTACGCGATCTTCGTCGGCGCGGTCATCTACCGCGAGCTGACCTGGAAGACGTTCATGGAGACTCTGAAGAACACGACCAAGGACATCGGCATCATCATGTTCCTGGTCGCGGTGTCCGGGATGATCGCCTACGGCGTGACCTACGACGGGGTGCCCCAGAGCATCGCCGGGTCGCTGACGTCGTTGACCTCGAACCCGTACTTCACGATGGTGCTGGTGATCCTACTGCTGATCGTGGGCGGGATGCTGATCGAGACCACCGTGCTCGCGCTGCTGCTGCCGCCAATCCTTCTGCCGGTGGTGACCGCTGTAGGGATCGACCCCGTCCAATTCGGCATCATCATGATGACGATCGTGACCATGGGCATCATGACCCCACCGGTCGGCATCGCGCTGTACACGACGTCGTCGATTCTCGGGACGAGTCCGGAGAGTGTCGCCAAGGAAGCCATGCCGCTGCTCGGTGCCGTGGTGCTGCTGGTGGTCGCCTTGGTGGTCTTCCCGCAGATCTCGCTGTTCTTGCCGAACCTCATCTTCGGCGCGTAGGGGCGGCCCGGCAGTGCATCTGCCGCCGTCGAGAGCAGTGCAGGGGGCCGGCGTCCGCGAGTTTCGCGGCACCGGCCCCTCGGCCATATCGCGACAGCCCGAGCTGGTGGTGCTCAACGAGGAGGTCCCCGCCCTGGATGTCACGGCGCAGGCGCAGATCCGGCGCCTGCATGCCGAGCTGGGACTGACCTACCTGTTGATCTCGCATGACCTCGCCGTGGTGCGGGAGGTCGCCGACACCGACCCTCAGCTGCGATCCAGCGCCTCCGGCAGCTCCTCGTGGCACGCCGCCGGCGCCTCGGCGTCCGGCGCCGCGGGCAGCACGCCCTTCCCGTCGGGGCGGGGGATCGCACCCAGCAGCGCCTGGGTGTACGGGTGCAGCGGATCGGCCCAGACCAGCGCCGTCGGTCCCGATTCGACGATCTTCCCCCGGTACATCACGGCCACCCGGTCGGCCATGATCCGCACCACCGACAGGTCATGGGAGATGAACAGCATCCCGGCCCCGGCGGCCAGGCACAGCCGGCGCATCATCGAGGCGACCTCGGCCTGGCTGGAGGCGTCCAGCGCCGAGATCGGCTCGTCGGCCACCAGCAGGTCGGGCTGAGCGGCCAGGGCGCGGGCGATCGCGATCCGCTGGCGCTGCCCGCCGGAGAACTGGTGCGGGTAGCGGGAGACCATCGCGGGATCCAGGCCCACGGCGCCGAGCCAGGTCCCGGGCGAATCGGAGCTGAGACCGCGGGCCCTGGCGGCGGCGACGCCGTCGGCGATCTGGTCGCCGATCCGCTTGCGCGGGTTCAGCGAGGAGTTCGGGTCCTGGAAGACCATCTGCATGGCGGTCAGGTCGGCGGCACGGCGCCGCAGCCCCAGCGGCGGCACGGGCCTGCCCCGGAACTGGACCTCCCCGGAGCGGGGCTTCTCCATGCCGATCACCGCGCGGGCGGTGGAGGACTTCCCACAGCCGCTCTCGCCGACCAGCGCCAGCACCTCCCCGGCCGTGATCGTCAGCGAGACGCCGTCCACGGCGCGGACGGTGCGATGGCCGCGGTACTCGATCGTGAGGTCCGTGGCGTCCAGTACAGTGCTCATTCGTCGTCCTCCACGAGTGACTGCTGCGCATCGGGCATCGAGTCCAGCAGGGTGCGGGTGTAGACGTGCTGGGGATCGGTGAAGACGTCGTGAGTGCTGCCGGACTCCACGATCTGCCCGTAGCGCATCACCGCCACCTCGTCCGCGACGGCGCTCATCACGCCGAGGTCATGGGTCACCAGCAGCACCGCCAGGTCGCGGTCGTCCACCAGCTCGCGCAGCAGATGGAGGATTCCCGCCTGTACGGTGACGTCCAGGGCGGTGGTCGGCTCGTCGGCCAGCAGCACCTCAGGGTCGCACGCCAGCGCCACCGCGATCGCGATGCGCTGGCGCTGCCCGCCGGAGAACTGGTGCGGGTACCGGCGCAGCGCTTCGGCGGGTTCGGGCACCCGCACCTGGGTCAGCAGGTCCACGGCCCGCTGCTGCGCATCCCGCCGGTTCAGCCGCAGATGGGCACGCACATGGTCGGTGAGCTGCGCCCCGATGGTCAGCTGCGGGTGCAGGCTCGCGGAGGGGTCCTGGAACACCATGGCGACGCGACGGCCACGGATGGTGTTCAACCGGCGCGGACGCAGCCCCACCAGCTCGGTCCCGGCCAGGCGGATCGAGCCGTCCACGCGTGCGGTCGCCGGCAGCAGCCCCAGCACGGCCATCGCGCTGACGGTCTTGCCGGAGCCGGATTCCCCGGCGAGGCCCTGGATCCGGCCGGCGGTGAGGTCCAGGGAGATGCCGCGCACGACCTCCACCGGGTCGTGCCGCCCGAAGGCGATGGTCAGATCGCGGATGCTGAGCACGCTCATCGGCCCTCCTCCGTCGCCGGGGTCTCGATCGGGGTCGCGGCGGGGTCCGCCTCGGCGGGATCGGTGGTGCCGGCCGCACCTTCGCGCTCCGCGGAGGAGAGGGGGTCCAGTGCGTCGCGCAGGGAGTCGCCGATGAAGTTGAACGCCATCACCACGGTGAGGATCGCCAGGCCCGGGAACACCCCGAGCCACCAGGCATCGATGTGGTCCATCGCCCCGGAGATCATCGACCCCCATTCGGCCGTGGGCGGCTGCGCCCCCAGGCCCAGGAACGACAGGCCCGTCAGCAGCAGGATCGCGGTGCCGATGTCGAGGGAGGCGAGCACCAGCACGGGACCGGCGATATTGGGCAGGATGTCGCTGCCCAGGGAGCGCCACGGCGAATAGCCCAGCAGGCGCCCGGCGATCACGAAGTTCTGGGTGCGCAGGCTCAGCACCAGCGAGCGCACCACACGGGCGTACTGCGGCCAGGAGACCACCACCCCCGCGATCACCGCGTTGAACAGCGACGGGCCCAGCGACGCGGCGATGATCATCGCCAGGATGACGGTGGGGAAAGCCATCATCAGATCGGTCAGGCGCATCAGCGCCTCGTCGACCCAGCCGCCCACGTACCCGGCGACGGAGCCGATCAGCGTGCCCAGCACGGTCGCGCACACCACCATGAGCAGGGCCAAGGGCATGGTGACCCGGGCACCGGTCAGCAGGCGCGAGAACACGTCGCGGCCCACCTGGTCGGTGCCCAGCAGCGAGACCTCCCCCGGTGGGGTGAGGCGGGTCAGCTCCTGGGCGAGCGGATCGTGCGGCACCACCCAGGGCGCGATGATCGCCACGACCACCCAGGCCAGGGCGATCACGGCACCGACCACGGCCAGGGGGGTGCGCCAGGCGGCGGGGATCGCGCGGAGCAGACGCCCCCGGCGCGGCCGGTTGCGTGCAGGGGTCGCGGCGCTCATGCCAGCCTCACTCTCGGATCGAGGACGCCGTACAGGAGGTCGACCGCGAAGTTGATCACCAGGTAGATGACGCCCACCACCAGGCCCACACCCATCACGCCGGGTAGGTCCAGGTTGATGGCGGAGTTGAAGGCATAGGTGCCCAGTCCCGGCCAGGCGTACACCGCCTCCACCAGCACGGTGCCGGACAGCAGCACGCCGAAGGCCACGCCCACCACGGTGAGGATCGGCAGCGAGGCACCGCGCAGCACGTAGGCGACGATCACGCGGCGCGCGGGCAGCCCCTTGGCCCGGGCGGCGCGGACGTAGTCGGTATCGAGCACCTCGAGCACCGCCGCCCGGATGAAGCGGGTGAGCAGGCCGATGGTGAACAGCGACAGCACCAGCACCGGCAGCGCGAGATGCGCGAGCGCATCGAAGAAGCCGACGGGGTCGCCGCCCAGGATGAAGTCGACCGTGTACAGCCCGGTGACCGTCGGCGGCGGCGTGAACGCCGGATCCAACCGCCCCGCTCCCGGTGCGACGCCCAGGCGCAGGAAGAAGGTGTGGTACGCCATGATGGCCAGCCAGAACGTCGGGACGCTCAGCCCCAGCAGCGAGACCACGCGCAGCACCTGATCGGTGGCCCGGCCGCGATGGTGGGCGGCGATGGTGCCCAGGGTGAGGCCGACGGCGAGGCTGACGATGATCGCCCCGAGTGCGATCTCGATCGTGGCGGGGACGGCGGTGGCCAGTTCGGTCGCCACCGGACGGCCGGTCTTGATCGAGGTGCCCAGATCTCCCTGGAGCAGGTTGGTCAAGTAGATCAGGTAGCGCTCGGGAATGGACTTGTCCAGGCCGTGCTGCTCGACGTAGGCCGCCACGGTGGCGGGGTTGCTCGCCGCTCCCTCGCCGAGCGCCGCAGCGATCGGATCGCCGGGCACCAGGGCGGTGAGCACGAAGGTCACCATGGTGACCCCGAGCATCAGCAGCACTGAGGTGCCGAGGCGACGCAGGACGTACCCCAGCAGCGGCCAGCGCTGCCAGAACCGAGGGGGTTGCAGGGGTGTGGCGGTGGATGTCATGGCAGGCAGGCTCAGCCGGCCGGCTGGATCAGCGGGATGTCGAGCGTCCAGTTGGTGTTGTTCTGGACATTGGTGACCGAGGTGTCGCTGGCCAGGTTCAGGCCCGGCACGATCAGGGGGACGAAGGGTCCTTCCTCCTGCATCGCGGTCGCGTATTCGCTCATCGCCTGCTCGCGCTCCTCGACCGAGGTCGCATCCTGGGCGGCGGTGACGAGCTCGGCGATCTCGGGGTCGTCCTCGGCTTCCCAGCCGGCACGCAGGCCCACCTTCTCCCCGGGCCCGAAGGGAAGGAAGGAGGAGGAGTCGGCGAAGTCGGGACCCCAGTACCACATGGAGAACGCCTCGGTGCCGTTCACGTAGGGCTCGATCTCGGTGGCGAACGGGGCGGGGGCGAGGTCGACGGCGAGCCCGATGCCCTTCAGCTGGGCCTGGACCCGCTCGGCGACCGGGGTGAACTCCACGCCGCCGACGGGGTTGTCGCTCGGGAACTGCAGGGAGATCGTCTCGCCGTCGTACCCGGAGTCCTCCAGCGCCTTCTTCGCCCGCTCGGGATCCGGGGTGACGCCGCTGTCCAGCGCGCCCAGGAACATCGGCGGGATCACGCCGGTGGCCTGCTCGGAGCCTTCACCGGCGAGCTGGAGGAGCTCCTCGTAGTTCAGTGCGTAGCGCACCGCCTCGGCGAACTTCGGGTTCGCCGTGACCTTGCCGACCTCCTCGTTCTGATTGACCAGCAGGAAGATCGTCTGCGCGGACGGCGACGAGGAGACGGTGAAGCCCTCGCCGAGCCCGGCGACCTGGTCGCCGTTGAGGTCGACGGCCAGGTTCGAGTCCCCGCCCTGGAGGTTGATCAGCTGGGTGGCGCTCTCGGTGACGTTGCGGATCACGATGCGGTCGAAGCTCGGGGCGTACTCGCCGTTGTACTCGGGATTGGGCACGAGCACCGCACGAGAGGTGATGTCCATCGAGTCCAGCATGTACGGGCCGGAGCCGGCGGAGGTCGAGCCCAGGAAATCCTCGGCGGCATCGTCCTCGCCGGTGGTGCCGCCATTCTCCTTGACCGCTGCCGAGTTGAGGATGGACAGCGCTGGGTTCGTCACGATCGCCGGCAGCTCCAGGGATGGCCCGTCGGTGGTGAGGGTGACGGTCGTGTCGTCCACCTTCTCCACGGAGATGCCGTTCATCAGGAAGTTCGCCTTGGACTCGGTGATGCCCTGGACCCGGGTCAGGGAGAAGACGACGTCGTCGGCCGTGACCGGGGCTCCATCGGAGAAGGTGCGCCCTTCCACCAGCGTGAAGGTGAAGGCGGTGGCGTCCTCGTTCTGCTCCACCGTGGCCAGGGAGGGGATCGGCTCGTCCTCGGCGGACCCCTCGAAGGTCAGCAGGGTGTCGTAGATGGCGTGCAGCATCATGTTGCCCGTGGGCACGTAGTTGCGGCCCGGGTCACCGGTCTCCAGCGAGAACGCGGTGTCGATCACCAGGGTCCCTCCGCCGGCCCCTTCGCCACCGCCGCCCGAGGTGTTGTTGGAGGAGTTGCCGCCGGAGCAGCCGGCGAGTGCGAGGCTCGCGCCGAGCCCGAGTGCGATGACGGTGCGACGAGAAGTGCGGAGCACAGAAGCCTCCAACGGTGAGTGACCCGTGCTGGACGGGTCGCGGGACAACGGGTGTGTCAGCAAACTATATGTCCACCGTCACACCCTCTCGTGGACTTCATTACTGGGCGAGACGACTCATGCGACAGACTGTCCAGAATGGAGAGCGAAACGACGAGGACCTCAGGACGTTCCGCCGCAGGAATCGATGACATCAGCTATCGCATCCTTCAGGTGCTGCGAGATCACGGTCGAATATCGATGGCGGCCCTCGCCCAGGAGGTCGGCGTGTCCCGCTCGAACGCCTATGCGCGGGTCGAAGCGCTGACGGAGGCGGGAGTGATCACCGGCTATTCGGCGCGGATCGATCCGGTCCGCGCCGGGCTGGGGATCTGCACCCTGGTGTTCGTCACGACGCACCCGCAGAGGCTCCGCGAGTTCCTTGAGGAGATCGCGGACATCCCGGAGGTCGAGTCCGCGAAGATCACCACCGGTGAGCACGACGTCATGCTGCTGACCCGCGGCGCCGGGGTCGAGCACGTGCACAGCTTCGTGGTGGGCGTGCTCGCGGCGCTGCCGCAGGTCAAGAGCGTGGAGACGGTGCTGGTCCTCGACGAGGTCTTCGATCGGGGCCAGCTGCTCCCCACGGATCTGGGCGATCGCCGGGAACTGGCCGCTGAGCGCGGACTGCTGCGCTACACGCGGGCGAATCCGGACCGTCCCAGCAGCATCGAGTGACGTCGGACGCCGCGGCCCAGCCTCAGACCTGCAGGCAGACGCTCTCGTGCGGGGCGCCGTCGATGGCGAACTCCTCGATCAGCGCGATCCGGCCCTCCCGCTCTTCGACCCGACTGGTCGCGTCGCCGCGCACCACGCTGTGATCGGCGATGAGTTCGTGCGCGAACGAGATCGCGAGCGTCGCCTCGCTGAGGCGACCCACGAAGCGCCCCTCGGTCACCGTGTCACCGGTGTAGCTGCCCCACACCAGCTCGCCGTGCTGGTGGTAGACGAAGCGGGTGGGGGAGTCCGGATCCACCGCCGACGCGGTGGAGGAGAGCATGTCGAAGGTGAGGCCGTCGAGGGAGAGAGCGGAATGGGTAGTCACGAGGCGAGTATGGCCCATCGGGACGCACCCTTGCCGAGCGGTCGCCGATGCGGGCGGAGGCACCGCGGCCCCGCCCCTCGACCGATCGGCCCGAAGCATTGCCGCGCCAGGCCGCGCTCGTTAGCGTGGGAAGCGACCGAGCAGTTCATCGACCAGGAGGAGCTCTCATGAACGAGACCGTTGCAGTCCCCGCCCCCGCCGGCGCGAAGCGCACGAAGAAGGAGAACGCCGAGAGCGGTTTCCTCGCTCCGGCGGCGCTCGCCAAGAACCTCCAGGCGGTCCTCGTGGACCTCACGGCGCTGCACCTGGTGGGCAAGCAGGCGCACTGGAACATCGTGGGCCCGAACTTCCGCGATCTGCATCTGAACCTCGATGAGGTCGTCGACATCGCTCGTGCGAGCGCGGATGACGTCGCCGAGCGGATGCGCGCCCTCCACGCGACCCCCGATGCCCGCCCGGCCGTGGTCGCCGAGCAGTCCTCCCTGCCGGAGTTCCCGCAGGGCGAGGTTCACACCCACGACGCGATCGACCTGGTCACCACGGCGATCGAGAACACCGTGGGCACCATGCGCAACGTCCACGACGAGGTCGACGAGGCCGATCCCACCTCGGCGGACATCCTCCACGGCATCCTCGAGAAGCTCGAGCAGCAGGCCTGGTTCATCAGCGCAGAGACGCGCACCCCGCAGCAGCGCTGACCTGCATCCCCGACGACGGCGGCCGGGCGGCGGAAAACCGCCGCCCACCCGTCGTCGGGGCGTACCGTGCGCCGGACGATCGGCGAGATCGCCCGGCGCGATGCCGCCGTCACGGTCGCCCGGCAGGGGAGCGGGGGCACCGCCTCGAAGCAGGTACCGTCGACACCATCCATGGCGGTGCCCCCGCGCCTGAGCCTGCACGCCCCCGGCTCGGCGCGAGCACCGCCCTCCCTGTTCATCCCGAGGCTCCGATCTCGGACGAAGGAGCGCCATGAGCGTCCCCCATCTGCTCGACCACATCGTCATCGCCGGCCCTGACCTGGCCGAGACCGTGGACTGGTTCCGCGAGCTCACCGGCGTCACCCCCGCCCCCGGCGGCGCCCACCCCACCGGCACCGCCAACGCGCTGGTGGCCCTCACGGTCAACGGCGAGCCGCGCCCGCACTACCTCGAGCTGATCGGCCCCGACCCCGAGCGGGAGGGGGAGGAGCTGCCGAAGACCTTCAGCATCAACCGCCTGAAGAAGCCCACCCTCATCACCTACGCCGTGCATCCGAGCAGGATCGACCAGGTCGTCGAGCGTGCCCGCGCCGCCGGCTTCGACCCCGGTGACGTGCAGGACCTCTCCCGCCGCACCCCGGACGGCACGGAGCTCTCGTGGCGGCTCACCCAGGCGCAGGCCCCGCGCAACTACGCCGTCCCCTTCCTCATCGACTGGGGCGAGACCACCCAGCCTGGCCTGGGCGACCTGCCCTCGATCGAACTGGTCTCCTTCGAGCGGATCGAGGTCAACCCCGCCCCGCAGCAGAAGGCCACCGACGCGCTCGGCCTCGGTGACGGGGTCGCGGCGATCCGCCAGGCTCAGGGCTCCCGCTTCGTGCTGCAGCTGCGCACCGAGGACGGCCGCGAGATCCAGATCTGAGCAGAGCGCCTCAGCCCTCGCCGCCGACGGCCCGCGTGTAGCGCAGCAGCAGCTCGTCACCGGCCTGCAGCACGGCGGCGAGCTCCATCGCCGTGGGCACGGAGAGCGGCGAATGGGCGATGCGGGCCGCCGGCCCCGTCTCGAGCGTCGGGGCGAGGGTGAGGCACAGCTCGTCGACCACGCCGGCCGTGAGGAACGAGCCGAAAAGAGTGGGCCCGCCCTCGCAGTGGACCCGCCGCAGCCCCCGTCGGCCGAGCTCCTCGCGCACCCGCACCGGATCCACCTCGGTCTCACCCGCGTCGACGACGTCCGCCACCTCCGCGAGCGCCGCCCGACGCTCCGCCGGTGCGTCGGTGACGGTGAGCACGAGCGGCCGCACCGGGGCCTCGGTGAAGATCGAGGAACCGGGGTCCAGGTCCAGGCGGCGGGTCACCAGCGCGAACACCGGCTGCGGGGCGAGACCGTGCTCCACCCGCCAGCGCTCGGACTCCTCGGGCAGCCGCATCGCCCCGTAGCCCTCGGCGCGCGCGGTGCCCGCACCGAGCAGCAGCACGTCGGCCCAGCGGCGCAGCAGCTCGAAGACGCGGTGGTCGGCGTCATCGCCCAGCCCGCCGGAGAGCCCGTCACGGGTGACCGCCCCGTCGAGGCTGGAGATGAAGTTCATTCGCAGCCAGGGCCCGGCCGGCGGGGCATAGCCCTGCAGCAGCTGGTCATCGGTCAGCGCCGTGCCGGGGATGGGCCAGAGCGAGTCGATCGGGGTCATGCAGTGCCTCCTGGGGAGCGGCCGGGGTCGGGGGTCGAGGCCAGTGCGCGCAGGTCCACCCGTCGGCCGCGGAAGGGGACGTGCTCCTGTGCCAGCAGGGAGGGGGCGGTCCCGCCGTGGCAGGTGGCCGGGGTGCCGTCGGCGCGGACGATGCGCCACCAGGGGATGTCCTCCAGGGCGGCGACATGGCGGCCCACCTGGCGCGGATGCAGTCCGGTCTCGACGGCGATCTCGCCGTAGGTCATCACCTGGCCGGGACGGATCGTCGCGGCGACGGCGCGGACGGCCTCGCGGGGATCCTCCACGACGACTCCTCTCCCTGGCTCACTGCACGCCCGTTCCGCCGCTGAGGCGGCAGCGGCCCTTCGGCGACACCGCGGGGCACCGTTCCGACGGCCGGATGCGTTCCTGCCCGCACTCTAGCCCTGCCCGGGAGGCCGCCCGGGGTGAGGGGCGAGACAGGGACGACGCCCCTGCGGCGGGTCTATGGTGAAAGAGGCGAGCCCGGGACCCACGGCACGGCCTGCAGGCGGCGCCGACCCGTAGGACGCGCGGGATCGGAGGTGATCACCGTCAGCGGGCCGGAGCGCCCCGCGTCCCCGCCGCCGCACGCACGAGGACGTGCCCCCGGTGCCCGAGCCGGCATCACCGGCCCGGCAGGCACCGAGCGGCATCGCAGGACACCGCGGCCGGGACCTCCGCGCCGCCGACGCACCCAGTGAAGGAGCCACACCATGTCTTCTGATTCGCTCTATCCCCAGGCCACCCCCGCGGTCGGCGCTCGCCGCAAGGAGCTCGCCCCGACGGTCGACGCCGCGTTCAACGCCTTCAGCAAGGCCGTCTTCGCCGATGGCGCCCTGCCCGGCAGCACGAAGCAGCTGATCGCCGTGGCCGTCGCCCACGTGACCCAGTGCCCGTACTGCATCAAGGGGCACACCCGCCTCGCCTCCCGCGCCGGCGCCACGGACGAGCAGATCATGGAGGCGATCTGGGTCGCCGCCGAGATGCGCGCCGGCGGTGCCTACGCCCACTCCACCCTCGCCCTGGACGTGCTGGACGGCCACGAGCACCACGCCTGATCCGCTGGCGGAACGCCTCACAGCGGCTCGTCGAGCTGCCGGAGCTCCGCGATCCGCTATGGCACCACGTTGTAGTTCACCCGGAACAGGTTCCGGGGGTCGTACTCCCGCTTGACCTGCTGCAACCGGTGATACGTCTGCTCGCCGTAGGCCCGACGCGTGAGGTCGGAGATGGGCTCTCTGAATTCACGGGCGCGGAAGTTCACGTACTCGCCGTGCTCGCCGAGCCGCTTCATCGCCGCCCCGGCCTGCTCGGCGAAGGCGGTGAAGCGGGCATCCTCGCTGGGGTCGTGCCAGTACCCGTTGATCGCCATCCAGAACCGGGCGGTGCGATTGGGGAACGCCGTCGCCTGCGGTGACACTCGTGCGAAGGCCCCGCCCAGGTGGTGGATGTCGATAGAGGTGCCCCGTCCGGGCAGTGCCGCGGCGACCGCGGTGATCGTGTCCAGCGCATCCTCATCCATCCGGGAGAACGCCGTGTTGCGCCAGAACCCGCGCGCCGCCACGGTGAACAGCGCATCTGCCGCACTCTGCCACTGCGGCCACGAGATCGGGCCGATGTCGGCCTCATCCGGCGGCGCCGCCTGAGACAGCCGCTCCAGCAGCGCCCGCCCGCGCGCCTCGTCCTCGCCCACCCAGGTGCAGCGCAGCAGCAGCCACGGCTCATCACCCATCCCGCGATGCTGCGGCAGCACCATCACCGTAAGGATCGAGGTGAGCGCATCAGGGAGATCGCGGCTCCAGCGTTCGAAGGCCGCCAGCGCCCGACGCCACTGGGCCGGGCGATAGTACAGCGTCGCGCCCAGCACCGGATCGGGCAGCGCCACCGCCTCGTAGGTGAAGGAGGTGACCACCCCGAAGTTGCCGCCGCCCCCGCGTAGCCCCCAGAACAGCTCCGCATGCTCGTGCTCGCTCGCAGTGATCTGCTCCCCGTCGGCGGTGATCAGCTCGGCCCGCACCAGACGATCCAGCGCCAGCCCCGCCTGCCGCACCAGCCAGCCCACGCCCCCGCCGAGCGTCATCCCCGCGATCCCGGGGGTGGAGACCGTCCCCAGCGGCACGGCCAGACGATACGGAGCGGTCGCCGCGTCGACATCACCCGTGCGGGCTCCGGGCGCCGCCGTGACCAGCCGCGTCGCCGGGTCGACCCTCACCTCCCGCAGCTGGCCGAGGTCCAGCACGATCCCGTCGTCGACTGTGCCGAGACCCGCGTTGCTGTGCCCGCCGCCCCGCACCGCCAGCGGCAGTCCGGTGGTACGAGCCGCCTCCAGAACGGGCGGGATATCCGCCACGGAGGCCGCGCGGACGATCAGCAGCGGATACCGGTCGATCAGCTGGTTCCACACCTCGCGGGCCTCGTCGTACCCCGCCTCGCCGGGCTCGAGCACCTGGCCCTGCACCTGGCTCCGCATCCGGCGCAGGGCGGGCATCGCCTCAGGGACCGGGAATCCGCCCGTCGTGGACGACATATCTGCCTGCGCTCTCTGCACCGGTGCGTGAGCATCTCGCCCGAGCCCCCGTGCCTGTCACCCGCGGGCGGCGACAACCCGGCCATCGAACGGCCGACGGCGCGCGCCGCGGAACCTGCCGTGAACTGCATGGATCGTACTGTTGACCGTACTCTGGGCGCCCGTGCGGAGCAACGGACCACCGGGCTCGCGCCGATTCTGCGACAGTAGGAGCACCCCTCGAGCCGCTCATCCGCCCGACCAGCACCCGTCGTCCCCCGAAGGAGACCTATGCCCACCCCCACCGAGCTCGACGCGATCACCCAGGCCGACCTGATCGCCGCCGGTGCGACTCGCTGGTCCCGCGGCGACGACGTGATCGGAGCGTTCGTCGCCGAGATGGACTTCGGCATCGCCGAGCCCATCACCCGCCGACTCCACCGGGAGGTGGACCGCGGCTCCTTCGGTTACCTGCCCTCACCGATGGTGAGCGAGCTGCAGCAGGCCACCGCCGGGTTCCTGCGCCGTCGGACGGGATGGGAGGTCGCTCCCGGGGACATCCACGAGATGCCGGACGTCATCGCGATCTTCGCCACGGTGCTCGAGCACTTCCTCGCCCCGGACGCGAAGATCATCGTCCCCACCCCGGCCTACATGCCATTCCTCGAGGTGCCCGCACTGCACGGCCGCGAAGTCATCGAGGTCCCGATGCTGCAGGACGCGGACGGCCGCCACCACTACGACCTCACCGCGATCGACGCCGCATTCGATGCGGGCGGCGGGCTGTTCGTCCACACCAACCCGCACAACCCCACCGGGCGGGTGATGACCCGTGAGGAGCTCGAACCGCTTGCCGCGCTGGTGGACCGCAGGGGCGGGCGGGTGTTCTCCGACGAGATCTGGCTGCCGCTGGTGCTCGAGGGCGAGCACGTCCCCTACGCCTCGCTGAACGACACCGCCGCCGGGCACACGATCACCGCAGTCGCCGCGTCCAAGGCCTTCAACCTGCCGGGGCTGAAGTGCGCGCAGCTGATCACCAGCAACGACACCGACCGGGAGCGCTTCGTCGAGGTGGGCCACTTCGCCCGCCACGGCGCCGCGAACCTCGGCCTCGCCGCTACCTGCGCCGCCTACGACGAGGCAGAGCAGTGGCTCGACGACATCCTCGCCTACCTGCGCCGCAACCGTGACACCGTCACCGAGCTGGTCACCGAGCTCCTGCCCAAGGCGCGGCTGACCACGCCGGAGGGCACCTATGTGGCCTGGCTCGACCTGCGCGAGTACGGCATCACCGGCTCCCTCCACGACCACCTGCTCGAGCACGCCCGCGTCGAGTGCACCGAGGGCACCGACTGCGGCGCGGTCGGGGAGGGGCACGTGCGGCTGATCTTCGCGATGCCGCATCCGCTGCTGGTCGAGGCGATCACCCGCATCGCGCGGGTGCTGGAGCCGGGCCGAGCCGCATGATGTCGGCCCAGAGCGGGCCGGGCTCGCCCAGCGGCGACGGCAGCGGAGCAGTCTTCTTCTCCGCTGCTCCGGAGCCGGACACCACGGATCCTGTCGACGCCGCCGGTCAGGGACAGACGGGCTGGCCCTGGTTCCTCCCGCAGTCCGGGCTGCGGCGCGATCTGCTGGAGAGCGCCGCTGATGTCGACCAGGACCCGGCCGGAGCGGCTGCGGTCTACGCAGGGATTCCCCTGGTGCACGGGGCGGTGCGGCTGCTCGAGCACGTGGGGGAGGGCTGCGAGGTCACCTCTGACGGTGCGCTGCCCCTGGCTGACGTCCGCGCTCTGGTCGTGTCCTGGCAGCTCGACCTCGGCGGGCAGGAGCTCACCTCGATGTGGCAGGTCGGTGAGGTCGTCGGCCCCTGGAACGCCCTGGTCAGCGGCGGCTGGTTGGAGCTGTCCAGCACCTGGGTCGGACCGGGGGAGGGCATGGCGCCAGCGGTTCCGCAGGCGGAGGAGCCCGCAGCGTTCGTCCGCTTCGCCCGGGCGCTGATCCTGCTGCTGCTCCTCGACGTCCTGAAGCAGAGCCCCGAGGACGGTGGCCTGTTCGGTGACCCCGACACCTTCGCCGCCCTGATGCACACCGTCGAGCCCGAGGGGCTCCTGCTGCCGGCCGAGATCCGCATCGCGCTGGACCGCGGCCTGGTCCCCGAGGACCCCGGCGGGGATCCCGACATGGACGAGATCCAGCGGTACTGGCGCGCGCAGCGGGATCTGACGGCACTGGCCGCCTACGGGCTGCTGAGCCGGGAGACCTCCGCCGACGGGCAGGACACCAGCTTCCATGGCGCCATCGAGGTGATCGTCGAGGCCTTCGGCGCGCAGGAGATCCTCAGCGAGCTCGACGAACCGCAGTGACTCGACGTGCCGCAGTGACTCGATGGACCCCAGTGACTCGAGGGACCGCCGCGAGCGGCCTCGCTCCCGGCCGCGTCAGGTCCGCAGATGCGAGGCGCCGTTCAGATCCAGGATCGTGCCGGAGGCCCACTGCGCCTCGGGCGCGGTGAGATAGAGGATCGCGGCGGCGACCTCCTCGGCGGTGCCCACCCGGCCGAAGGGGCTCTGCGCCCGCAGCGAGGCCCCGTCGGGTCCGGCGAGCTTGTCCTGCTGCCGTTCGGTGGCCACGAAGCCCGGCGCGACCGAGGCGACCGCGATCCCGTGCGGCGCGAGCGCCACCGCCATCGACTGGCCGAAGGCGTGCAGCCCGGCCTTCGCCGCCGCGTAGGCGGGGGCATCCGGCTCGCCGCGGAACGCGCCGCGGGAGCCGACGTTCACGATCACGCCCGGGGCCTGACGGGCGATCAGGGAGCGGGCCACCAGGTAGCTGAGGTTCGCCGGCGCGGTGAGATCGACGTCGATCATGCGGGTCAGCCGCTGTTGCCAGGTCGCGAAATCGACCTCGTCCACGCGGTGATCGGTCTCGGTGCCCGGGGCGATGCCGGCATTGTTCACCAGCACGTCGACCTGGCCGAGCTCGGCCACAGCCTCCTCGACAACGCGCTGGGCCGTTCCGGGAGCGGAGAGATCCCCGCCGATGAGCACATGGCCGTCGCCGTGCAGTGCGGAAAGGGTCTGCTCCGCCTCCTCGCGGCGACTGCCGTAGTGTACGGCCAACTTTTCGCCTCGCTCGCTGAGCGCGATCGCCGTAGCCCGGCCGATCCCGCGCGATGCCCCCGTGACCAGTGCGCCCCTCATCCTGTTCCTCTCCACGCTCCCGCCCAGCTCGACGGGCGACAGCGCCATCATCCCCCAGACACGGTGCTCGACCGAGTCCCGGCCGGGGCCTTCGCCGCAGCGGAGCCACCAGAACTCTGACGCATATAGGCGTTGAACGGATGTGGAGCGTTCAACCGTCACCTGAGGCAGAGTTCTGGTGGTGGGAATCCGGGGCAGCACTCTGGTGGCTGGAAGCTGGGGCAGCACTCTGGTGGCTGGAATCTGGGCAGCACTCTGGTGGCGCCGGCCGCAACCCTGCTCACGCCGCCCGGCTCACCGCCGCCAGAAGAAGCAGTGCTCGACGCCGCTCGGCGCGGTGATCCGCTCGAGGTGGAAGCGGTCCTCGAGCTCCTCGGGACGCTCCCACAGCCGCAGCCCGGTCCCGTACTCGAGCGGTGCGATCGCCACGTGCATCTCATCGATGAGATCCGCGTCGAGGAACTCGCGCAGCGTGGTGACCCCGCCGCCGATGCGCACGTCCTTCCCATCGGCCGCGGCCTTCGCCTGCGCCAGTGCCTGGGCCGGGGCGGCGTCCACGAAATAGAAGGTGGTCTCTCCGACCCTCAGCGGGGGCCGCTCGTGGTGGGTGAGCACGAACACCGGGGAGTGGAACGGCGGCTCCTCACCCCACCAGCCGATCCAGCCGTCGTCCGGCCAGGGTCCGCGCTGCGGGCCGAACTTGTGCCGGCCCATGATCTCGGCACCGATGCCCTGGGCGAAGTCGCGGGTCAGCCGGTCCTCGAACCCCCGGCTGCCGCCCGGAGCCGTCCGCCCGGGGAAGTGCGCGGTCTCGAAGGCCCAGGCCATCAGCTCGCCGGGGTCGACGTGGCCGAAGGGACGCTGAAAGGTCTGCTCCTGGCCAGCGTCGATGCCGTCGCGGGAGACACCGAAGCTCTGGACGCGCACACGCTGCGTCATGACGGGATCCTCTCGATGAGCCGAGCTCCCATCGTGCTCCTCGTGGACGCGGCTGTCACCCTGTCGCTATCGGTTCCCCACCCGAACTCCGACGTATATGAGGGTGGAACGCTCACATATGGCGCTCCACCCTCATATACGTCAGGAATCTGGTGGCCGGGTCAGTCCCGTGAGTCCTTGTCGCCGAACATGCCCTCGGCTGCGCCCTTGACGGTGTCGCGAGCGTCCTGGAGCTTGTCCTTGGCGTCGGCCTTGCCCTGCTGGGCCTGGCCCTCGGTCTCAGCCTCCTTGTCGCCGGTGAGCTTGCCCAGGCCTTCCTTGGCCTGGCCGCCCAGCTTGTCCTTCGCGTTCTCGAACTTCTCGTCAGCACTCATTGCCAACCTCCTGTGTCGAGGGTGCGCGCCGATGGCGCGCGGTGGTCTCGAGTGTAGGACGGCGACGCCCGATGCGCCTGACCTGCCGGTCGGAGCGGAGCTCAGCGCCCCGGCCCCCGCCGCCCCTCACATCTCCTGCGCCGCCAACGGGATCCGCCCCCCGGCCAGCACCATGTCCACCTGACGCGAGGAGAGCCGGTGGGTCAGCGTCACCTCGCGCCCGCAGATCGTCCCGTGCAGTGCGCCGCCCTCGCGCAGCGCGTCGTGGATGCCCTCGAGCACCACCTCGTCGCCGGCGGAAGCCGCCTCGAGGTCGGCCGGGTCCGCGAACTCCAGCGGCAAGATCCCGAAGTTGGCGAGGTTCTGCCAGTGGATCCGGGCGAAGCTCACCGCGATCACGGCGCGCAGCCCCAGGTAGCGCGGGGCGATCACCGCATGTTCGCGGGAGGAGCCCTGCCCGTAGTTCTTCCCGGCGAGCACCACGTGCCCCGCCTCGGCCTCGCGCGACCGATCGGGATAGGTCTCGTCGATCCGGGTGAAGGAGAACTCGGCGATCTTGGGGATGTTGGAGCGGAAGGGCAGCACCCGGGAGCCGGCCGGCATGATCTCGTCGGTGGAGACGTCATCCCCCATCACCAGCAGGGCCGGCACCCGCAGCTCGTCCTCGACGGGGGAGAAGTCCGGCAGGGTGGAGATGTTCGGCCCCTTGATCAGCTCCACCTGCGCGGCCTCCGCCGGCGGCAGGGGCGCCGTCAGCATGCTGTCCACCTTCGAGTAGAACTCGGGCATCGCGGGGCGCGGATAGGCGAGGTCGTGGCTGTCCTCGAGGGTGCGCGGATCGGTGATCTTCCCGGTCAGGGCCGCGGCGGCGGCGGTCTCGGGGGAGCACAGCCAGACGGCGTCCTCCTCGGTGCCGGAGCGGCCGGGGAAGTTCCTCGGCATGGTGCGCAGGGAGTTGCGGCCGCTGGCGGGAGCCTGCCCCATCCCGATGCAGCCCATGCAACCGGACTGGTGGATGCGGGCGCCCGCGCCGACCAGCGACCCCAGCCAGCTGCCGGAGATCAGATCGGCGAGGACCTCGCGGGAGGTGGGGTTGATGTCCAGGGAGAGGCCGTGCGCGATCTGCCGACCCTCGAGGATCTCGGCGACCACCGCGAAGTCCCGCAGCCCGGGGTTCGCCGAGGAGCCGACGACCACCTGGGCGACGTCCTCACCGGCCACGGAGGCGACGGTGACCACGTTGCCGGGGGAGGAGGGCATCGCGATCAGCGGCTCCAGCTGGGAGAGGTCGATGTGCTCGGTGTGGTCGTACTCCGCGCCCTCGTCGGCCTCCCAGCGCTCGAACTGGTCGCCGCGGCCGACGGCCTCGAGGTAGTCGCGGGCGGCGTCGTCGGCCGGGAAGACGGTCGCGGTCGCCCCCAGCTCGGCGCCCATGTTCGCGATGACGTGCCGGTCCATCGCGGTGAGCTGCGCGAGGCCCTCGCCGTGGTACTCGATGATGCGGCCCACGCCGCCGCTGACCCCGTGACGGCGCAGCATCTCCAGGACCACGTCCTTCGCGCTGACCCAGTCGGGCATCGTGCCCGTCAGCTCCACACCCCAGACCTCCGGCATGCTCACGTACAGCGGCTGCCCGGCCATCGCCATCGCGATCTCGAGACCGCCCACGCCGATCGCCAGCATCCCCAGCGCTCCGGCGGCGCAGGTATGGGAGTCCGAGCCGATCAGCAGCGCGCCGGGGCGCCCGAAGTGCGCCTGGTGGACGGGATGGGAGACGCCGTTGCCGGCCTGGGAGAACCACAGCCCGAAGCGCTCGGCCGCGGACTGCAGGAACAGGTGGTCGTCGGGGTTCTTCTCATCGGTCTGCAGCAGGTTGTGATCGACGTACTGCACCGACAGCTCGGTGCGGATCCGGTCCAGGCCCATCGACTCCAGCTCGAGCATCACCATGGTGCCGGTGGCGTCCTGGGTGAGGGTCTGGTCCACCCGCAGGCCGATCTCGGCGCCGGGATCGGGTGTCCCCTCCACGAGATGGGCAGCGATGAGCTTCTGGGCGACAGTGCTGGGCATGGCGCGATCCTCCTCGAAGAGCAACCGCCGACGGGGCCCGTCGGCGGACCTCCCCCCACCGTAGGCCTGCTCCCCGGTGAACGCCATCGCACAGGCGAGCGGCTCGCCTCCCGGACCGCGCTTGCGCCCTGCGGCCCAGCGTGTACTCTCGCCGCATGCAGAACCGTTGGTTTACCTATGCGAAGTCGGCTCCGGAGGGGCCGGCGACCGTATAGCGTCCCCAACCCTCCAGAGCCGACAAGGGCAGAGCAGATGCTCTGCCCTTCGCCATTCCCGGCGGGCTCTGAGCATCGGGTCCGCCCTCACCACAGGACAGGACCCATGACTGCTCTCGCCACCGCCCCCGCTGCCGACCGCCACATCGCGAGCTTCACGCCGCTGCCCACCCCGGCGGAGCTGCTCGCCGAGCTCCCGCTCGACCCCGCCGCCGCCGCACAGATCGCCCAGCACCGCGAGCAGGTGCGCGCCGTGCTCGAGGGCCACGATGACCGCCTGCTCGTCGTCGTCGGCCCCTGCTCGATCCATGACCCCGAGGCCGGGCTGGACTACGCGCGCCGCCTCGCCGCGATCGGGGACGAGCTGGGGGAGGGGCTGCTGCTGGTGATGCGCACCTACTTCGAGAAGCCCCGCACCACCGTCGGCTGGAAGGGCCTGATCAACGACCCGCACCTGGACGGCAGCCACGAAATCGCCACCGGTCTGCGCCGCGCTCGCAGCTTCCTGCGCGAGGTCACCGCGCTCGGCCTGCCCGCCGCGACCGAGTTCCTCGAACCGATCAGCCCGCAGTACATCGCGGACCTCATCAGCTGGGGCGCGATCGGGGCCCGCACCACCGAGAGCCAGATCCACCGCCAGCTCGCCTCCGGGCTGTCGATGCCGATCGGCTTCAAGAACGGCACCGACGGCGGCATCCAGAGCGCACTGGACGCGATCGCCGCGGCCTCCGCCCCGCAGTCGTTCCTCGGCATCGGGGCCGACGGGCTGGCGAACCTCGTCTCCACCACCGGGAACCCCGATGCCCACCTCATCCTGCGCGGCGGGGCCGACGGGCCGAACTGGGGCCCGAGCCCCGTGCGCACCGCAGCTGAGCGTCTGGCCGCCGGCGATCTCCCGCGGCGCCTGATCATCGACGCCAGCCACGGCAACTCCGGCAAGGACCACGTGCGCCAGGCCGAGGTCGCCACCATGCTCGGTGAGCAGATCGCGGCCGACGGTGCGGCGGTCGCCGGGGTGATGCTCGAGAGCAACCTGGTCGCCGGTGCGCAGAGCCTCGACGTCGACGCGGGCCCGGTCGGCCTGGTGCGCGGCCAGTCCGTGACCGACAAGTGCATGGACTGGAGGACCACCGAGGCCGTGCTGCGCGCGCTCGCCGCAGGAGCGCGCCGCCGCCGCACCCGCGCCTGCTGACCCGCTCCGCCGCCGCGCCCGCTCCGCCGCCCGGACGGCCTCAGCCGGCGCGGCGCAGGGTGGCCACGATCGTCTCGCGGACCCGGTCGGCCATCCCGGGACCGTCCACGGGAGCGCGGCCGAGGACCTGGAACGGGATGAACTCGCGCCAGTGCGGGCCGAAGTTCAGCAGCCGCTCCATGTCGGAGGCCGGATCGATCCGCACCCCGGCGAGCTCCTCGTAGTCGGTGAGGAACCCCATCGCGGCCTCGGCGGAGAACAGCACGGCGAGGTTGAGCCGGCAATGGCCCACGTCCACGCCGCGGTCTGCGAGGCCGACGGTGGGCCAGTCCACCACCGCCGAGATCTCCTCCTCCCGCCAGAGCACGTTGAAGTGCTGGTAGTCGCCGTGGCTGAGCACGGCGCGGTCGGGATCGACGGGTCCGTCAGCGAGCTCGCGGGCGGCGCGGGCGAGTCCCGGGTCGCCATTCTGGTCCAGCCACGACAGCTCGGCTGTGTCCGCCGGCTCGCACGGGGCCAGCGCGGGCGGGGGCACCGCATGGATCCGTGCCAGCATCGCAGCGAGCCGGCGCACCCAGGCGCGCGGCTCGGCGGGGGCGAGCTCGACCCTGCCGGGCAGGAAGTGCGTGAGCGTCGTCGGCCGTCCGGTGGCAGCGCCGTCGGGGTCGGCGGCCAGCAGCGAGGGGACCGGCAGGCCGACCTCGGCCAGGGCATCCAGCCCGGCGACCTCGCGGCGCACCATCTCCTGGTCGCTCTCGCGCTCCCCTGGCCAGCGCCGCACCACGAGGTCGCCCTGACCGTCGGCGCGCCGCAGCTGCAGCATCTGTCCCGTGATGCCGCCGGTCAGGGTCTGCACCAGCGAGACCTCGCCGACGACGGGGGAGAGCCAGGCGAGCAGCGCTGGGTCGAGGGCTGCTGTCTCGGACGTCGCAGTCATGGGGCAGAGCCTGTCAGAGGCGCCCGCCGTCTTCAATCGCCGCCCGCAGCGGGCCCGGATACAGTCGCTCCATGGTGACGACGCCCGGTCCGACGTGGTGGGAGCAGCAGCATGCCCTGCTGCTCGAGATCGCCCAGGGCGGCTCCGAGGCATGGGACGATGCCGGGCCGCCGTACTCCGACGCGCTCCTGCAGCTGCTCGACGAGGTCGAGACGGCCTTCGCGGAGACCGGCACCGACACCCCCGCCTGGGAGGACCCGCATCTGAGCGCCGACGGCGAGCTGCGCGACAGCCGCGAGGAGGAGTACAGCCGCTGCCTGGACCCCGGCAAGTACCGGATCCTCTGGGCCCGGGCCGAGGCCTGGACCCGCGTGCTCACCGCCCGCGGCTGGGCCGACGCCGACGAGGGCACCGGGCTCATCTGGGCCGTCACGCCGTACGTCGACCGGTACCGCACCACCGTGCTGCGACCCCGTCGGCCCGACGCCCAGCCCCTGGTCCTCGCCCGCACCGCACCGGATACGGCGACCGGCAGCACCGACCTCACCGGGCGCGATGCCCTGGTCATGGGGCTCGTGCTCGGGATCGGAGACCCGCCGGTCCCCGTGAGCACCACCCCGGACTGCGGCTGCGATGCCTGCGACTCCGGCTCCCGCGACGTGCTCGAGGAGCTGGACCGCACGATCCTCTCGATCGTCGACGGCTCCTTCGAGACCGTGCTGACCCCTGGCTGGACCAGCCATCGCACCTCCTTCGGCGCCGGCGGCGGCAGCGGCGAGGAGGACGCCGACCTCGACGTGACGGTCACGGCGCAGCCCTGGGCCGAGAACTGGACGCCTCGGCCGCTCTGCCCGGCGATCCAGCCGCCGCGGAGCAGCCCGGTCAGTGCACCGAGAAGCCGCCGTCCACGGCGATCGACTGACCGGTGACGTAGGCCGAGCCGGGGCCCGCGAGGAACACCGCGGCGCCGGCGAAGTCCTCGGCCAGCCCGTTCCGGCCGACGAGGGTGCGGGCTGCGAGGGCCTCGACCCGGGCTGGGTCGGAGCTCAGCCGTCGGAACAGGGATTCGAGGGTGGTCGTGGAGCTCATCGGTCGAGGGTACCGAGTCGGTGGGCGTACGCCGGTCGGTGAGGGTTCTGCGGCTCAAGCTCGGATCCTGATCTCCGTGAGAGGTAGGATCTCTGGCGGATTGAGGTTGGGACCTGCTGGGAATCGGGGCTTTTCAGTGCGGTGCCACCCTCATCATCATCGGGTGTCTCGACTAGGCTGGGCCGAACGTCACCGACCGGAAGAAGCAGCCCATGAGCGATGTCCACCCCCCGCGCGAGGAGACCGACGACTTCACCCCGGACGGCCTCGAGGCCGCCGGCGCCGGAGGACCGGTGCAGGACACCGGGTACGTCAGACCCACCGATCCGCGCACGCTCGCCGCCCTCGAGCACTGGCAGGACCTGAAGTTCGGGCTGATCGTGCACTGGGGGCTGTACACGCATCTGGGGCAGGCGGGATCGTGGTCCCTGTGCCGGGAGAACCTGGCGCCCTTCATGGCCATGAACGAGGACTTCCACGGCACCGAAGCCGAGTGGAACACGCACTACTACGAGTCCCGGCACACCTTCTCCGGACAGGACTACGACCCCCGGGAGTGGGCGCTGGCAGCGCGCGAAGCTGGCATGAAGTACCTGGTGCTCACCACCAAGCACCACGACGGCTTCGCCATGTTCGACACGAAGTACTCCTCGCTGAAGTCGACCGCGGAGGACTGCGGGCTGGGCCGCGACGTGGTGCGGGAGACCTTCGACGCCTTCCGCGAGCAGGGTCTCGAGACTGGCGTCTACTTTTCCAAGCCGGACTGGGCCCATCCCTCCTACTGGGACAAGGGCAGGGAGATCACAGATCGCTGGTCCAATGTGGATCCCGAGACGGAACCCGAGCATTGGCGTCCCTTCGTGGAGCACACCCATCGTCAGGTGGAGGAGCTGCTCACCGAGTACGGCGAGGTGAACGTGCTGTGGCTGGACGGCGGCTGGTGCCGTGCCCCGCGGGAGCCGATCGCAATGGACGCTCTGGCCGATCGGGCCCGCGAGCTGCAGCCGGACATCCTCGTGGTGGACCGCACCGTCCACGGCCGCAACGAGAACTACCGCACGCCGGAGCAGGAGCTGCCCGAGGTGCGGCTGCCCTACCCGTGGGAATCCTGCATCACCTTCACCCGCGCCTGGTGCTCCTTCGCTCCGGAGGAGCGGACCAAGCCCGTCGGCGACGCGATCGCGAACCTGATCACGATCATCGCCCGCGGAGGGAACTACCTGCTGGGGGTGGGCCCGGATGCGACCGGCGCCATGAGCTCGCACATCAAGCGCGGACTGCAGGCCATCGGCACCTGGGTCGCGGCGCACGGATCGGCGATCTACGGCACCCGGGCCCTCGAGGCGGAACCGCGCCTGCAGGGCGCGGCCGCCCAGGAACAGTGGTTCACGACGGGATCGGACGGTGCGCTGAACCTGTTCTTCCTCCCGGAGGACATCCGGGGCCTGGACCGCGACCATCCTGCTCGCCTGCTGCCGGCGGGAGAGCTGCGCATCTCCAGCGCGGAGCTGCCGACGGGGCTGCTCACCGCGAGGGTGCTGGACGGCGGCGCCGAGGTCCCGGTGACCCGCGATGGTGCAGACGCCGTGCTGCAGCTGCCGGCCGTCCCAGTGCGTTTTGCGGCCTGCGTGCGGATCGAGGGGGAGAGGTCATGAGCGATGCCCCGAACATCCTGTTCGTCCTGACCGACGACCAGGGACCCTGGGCGCTGGGCCGGGAGACTCCCGAGCTCCTCACCCCGACCCTGGACCGGCTCGCCGCGGAGGGCACCTACCTGGAGCGGTTCTTCTGCGCCTCTCCCGTGTGCTCCCCGGCCCGTGCCTCCCTGCTGACCGGCCGGATGCCGTCGGCGCACGGCGTGCACGATTGGCTGCGCCCGGAAGGGGTCGAGCCCCCGGGACCGCAGAGCGCCTACATCGACTCCCTCCCCACCTTCACCCAGGCGCTGGCGGATGGTGGCTACCATTGCGGCCTGGCCGGGAAATGGCATGTGGGCAACTCCCACGAGCCCGCCGCCGGTTTCGAGTACTGGTACACGCACCGGCTCGGCGGCAGCTCCTACTACGACGCCCCCATCTGGGAGTTCGACGAGGAGTCCGGCCGCACCACTGTCGAACCGCGTGAAGCGGAGGAGCCGCGCTACTTCACGGACGCGGTCGGGGACCACGGCGTGGACTTCCTGCGCCGCCACGCCGCCGAGGGAGAGGGCAGGCCGTTCTTCCTGCAGCTGGCCACCACGGCCCCGCATGCGCCGTGGACGAACGGCAACCATCCCGACGAGCTCGTGGACCTGTACGCCGACACCGATTTCCCCTCGGTCCCGGCGCCCGCACCGCATCCGTGGTCCAACGGCCGTGTCGTCGCGGATCCGGTCGAGCATCGCCACCGGAACCTGGCCGGCTACGCCGCCGCGGTCACCGGCATCGATCGGATGCTGGCCCGGGTGCTCGCCGAGGCCGAGGAGCAGGGGCTGCTGGAGAACACCATCGTCCTGTTCACCTCCGACAACGGCTTCTCCTGCGGACACCATGGCATCTGGGGCAAGGGGAACGGCACCTTCCCGCTGAATTTCTGGGAGAACTCGATCCGGGTCCCGTTCATCGCCTGGGGGCCGGGTCGGATCGCGGCCGGGCGGGTGAGTGATCACCTGGTCAGCGCCACCAGCGTGTTCGAGACGGTGCTGGAGCTCGCCGGCGTCACCGCGCCGCCGGATCCGCTGCGCATCGGGCGCAGCGTCGCCGCGCTGCTGACCACCGAGGAGCAGACCGTCGAGCCCCCGCCGTCGGAGATCCTGGTCCTGGACGAGTACGGCGACAACCGCATGATCCGCACAACACGGTGGAAGTACGTCACGCGCCGCGAGGGGCCCGAGGAGCTGTACGACCTCGAGACCGATCCCGAGGAGGCGCGCGACCTCTCCGCGGACCCGGCGTGCGCCGCAGTGCGGGACGATCTCGCCACCCGTCTGCGTGAGCGGTTCGCCCGGTGCAGCGAGCCCGGCCTGGACGGCTGGGACCTGCCGGTCACCGGCAAGGGGCAGAACAGACCGCTGGGCAGCGAGGATCGACAGGGCGCCTTCGAGCAGTAGCGGAGCGCCACCCCACCGGGGCGGCCCGGCCGCCCGCTCAGACGGCCGGCTCGTCCTCCGCCGCGGTGCCCCTCAGCGTCACGGCGAGGATCGTCGCGGCAGTGGTCAGCACCCCACCGAAGGCGAAGGCCCAGCCGGCGCCGCTGGCCTGGGCGACGCCGGTGGATGCCCCGGCCGCTGCCGCGACGGCGGAGCCGAGGGTCAGCAGCGCGATGAACACGGCCGTGCCCAGCGCCGCGGCGAGCTGCTGCAGGGTGTTGAGGATGGCGGAGCCGTGACCGTACAGCGAGCGCGGCAGCGCCCCCAGGGACAGCGCCATCAGCGGGGTCATGACCATGGCCATGCCGATGCCGAGAGGGATGTTCAGCGCGATGATCAGGCCCTGGGTGGCGTCGCCGTCCAGCAGCACCACCTCGAGCCAGCACGCCAGGGCCATCAGCGCGGCGCCGGGGACCACGAGCGGGCGCGGGCCCACCCGGTCGTAGGCGGCACCGACCAGCGGGCCGAGCACCCCGGAGGCGGCCGCGCCGGGCAGCATGGTCAGGCCCACCGTGAAGGAGGACATGCCCAGCGCACCGGTCATGTACAGCGGCAGCGCCACGACCGTGCCGAGCATGGTGGCGAAGCTCAGCAGGATCACCAGCACCGAGACCGAGAAGGTGCGGACCTTCAGCGGTCGCAGGTCCAGCAGCGGCTCCTGGCCGCGGGCGCGACGGCGCACCTGGCGGAAGGTGAACAGCGTCAGGGACAGCGCGCCCACCGCGAGGACGATCAGGGGCATCACGCGATTGCTGCCGTCGACGACGGCGCTGATCGAGGCCAGCGCGTAGATCATGCCGCCGAAGCCGATCGCGGACAGTACCACCGAGACGACGTCCAGCCCCACCTTCTCGGGATCGGTGTAGTTGCGCATGAACAGCAGGCCGATGACCAGGGCGACCACGATGATCGGCAGCATCATCACGAACAGGCGGTGCCAGGACCAGTGCTCGAGGATGAAACCGGAGATCGACGGGCCGAGCGCCGGCGCGGCGGAGATGACCACACCCACCAGCCCCATCACCAGGCCGCGGGCGCGCAGCGGCACCAGCGCGAGGATCGTGGTCATCAGCAGGGGCAGCACCATCGCGGTGCCCGCGGCCTGCACCACGCGTGCGCCCAGCAGCACCGTGAAGGTGGGTGCCGCCGCAGCGGCGAGGGTGCCGACCAGGAACAGCAGCATCGCGGTCGTGAACACGCTGCGGGTGGTCAGGCGCTTCATCAGGAAGCCGGTGGTCGGGATGACCACCGCCATCGTCAGCATGAACCCGGTGGAGAGCCACTGCGCGGTGACCGCGGTGATCGTGAGGTCCGCCATCAGCACCGGCAGCGCGACCGCCAGCATGGTCTCGTTCAGGATCATCACGAAAGCGGAGATCACCAGCACCGCGATGATCGGGGTGACCTTGACGCCCGCGGGCACGTCGCCGTCGGCTCCCGAGGTGCGGGCGCCGGGGGACTCGACGGCGGGGAACTCTCCGGTGGGGTGGGCGTGTGCGTCGTCATGAGGGGACGTGCTTTCTTCATCGAGGTACCAGAGGGCCGGAACCCGCCATGTCCGCGCGCGCCCGAGAGGGGGCGGAGCAGTCGGGTCACCCTCCGGTGGGCCGACGGACACCGTCCGCGGCCACCCTGATCCTGTCACGGAGACCCGCTTTTCGTCACCGTGATATGAGACGCGCCCTCCTCGCCGCCGACCTCACCCCCGGTGCTGCTGCCACCACAGCGCCGCCTGCACCCGGGACTCCAGCTGCATCTTCACCAGCGCATGGGAGAGATGCGACTTCACCGTGGTGACCTCGACGAACAGCTCGCTCGCGATCTGCTGGTTCGTTCTGCCCCGCGCGACCAGGGCGAGCACATCCTCCTCCCGGCGGGTGAAGCGGGGAACGGGACCGGGCGGGGCGGGCGGCTCCGCGGCAGGCGGCGCGTCCGTCCCCCGTCCCTGCAGGGCCTCGAGCACGGCCCGGGTCGCGCTCGCGGAGAGCACCGCATCGCCACGATGCACGTCCCGCACCGCGGCGAGGATCCGCTGCGGGCTCTCGGTCTTCACCAGATACCCGTCGGCCCCGGCCCGAAGCGCCCCGAGCACATAGTCGTCCAGATCGAAACCCGATATCACCAGCACGTTCGCACCGGTCTCGCGCAGCTGCGGGGTGATCTCGATGCCGGTGGCTCCCGGCATGCGCACGTCGGTGAGGACCACGTCCGGCCGGTGCTCACGGGTCGCGGCCACTGCGGCGTCGCCGTCGGCCGCCTCGGCGACCACGGTGATGTCCGGGGCGGAGCCCAGCAGCGCCACCAGTCCGGAGCGCACGGCCGGATGGTCCTCGGCCACCACCACCCGGATCGGCGGGGCCGGTGCCGCAGCGGCGCTGTCGTCGTGAGATGGGCGGGTCATGAGCGGGGCTCCTCGGCGAGACGGTCGGGACCAGGGCGGGAGATGCCGCGATCGACCTGCAGCGGCAGCTGGGCGAGCACCTCCCAGGTGTCGGCCGCAGCCCCGTCGGCCGAGGCCGGCGCGGGTCCCGAGCTCGCGCTGCCACCCACCGCCGCTGCCCGGTGCGCGATCGCTCCGCGCCCCATCCCGGTGCCCACCGCGCGGGGTGACCCGCGGTGATTGCGCAGCGCGAATCGCACCTCCGCCGCCTCCACCGCCGCCTCCATCGAGAGCGGTGCCCGGCCGTGGCGCACCGCGTTGGTGACGGCCTCGGCGCCGATCCGCAGCAGTGCGGCCTGCACCGCGGGATCCACCTGCCCGGGGTCGTGGAGGGCCGGGTCGATGCTGACCCGTGCCTCCGGGTCCCTGCCCCGCAGCCGCGAGGTCAGCGAGGGCCAGTCGAGGGTCGCCGACGGCAGGGTGCCCGCCTCCTCGGTGGAGAGCACCCCGATCATCGAGCGCAGGTCACGCAGCGCTGCATGCGCAGACTCCCGCGCGGTGGTCAGGGAGGCGTCTCGCGCGGGCCGGTCCTCGAGACTCGCGGCGAGGCTGGTGTGCAGGGACACGGCGCTGAGATGCCCGGCGATCACATCGTGCAGGTCATGGGCGATGCTGCGCCGTTCGGTCTCCACCGCGTGGGCGGCGCGGGTGGTGGCCAGCTCGTGCTCGAGGCCGGCGAGGTGCTCGGCGGAGCGTCGGGCGTCGCGGTGGTGGCGCACCTCCCAGCCCCACAGCAGCGGGGTCGAGATCAGCAGCGCCGAGATCAGCACGATGACGAAGACGACCTCGCCGGGCGCCCGGGCCAGCAGCCCGGCCAGCACCGCGAGCGCACCGACCGCGGACGCGATCCAGGTGGTGGCCCGGGCCAGGCGTCGGCTGCCGTGCATGACCGGGACGAACAGCGCCTCGAACAGCAGGAAGTACGCCGAGATCTGCCCACCCGCGACGATCTCGACGAGGCTGAGCGGACCGGCCATCGCCAGGACGACCGCGGGGCGCCGACGCCGCCAGAGCAGGCTCAGGCAGGCGGCGAGCATCAGCGCCACCGAGACCTCCGGCGGCCAGGCACCGTCCTGGACCAGGAAGCCGGAGTTCGCGACGCCGGAGGCCGCGAGCACCAGCACGAGCAGCGCATACATGCCCACCACCAGCAGGTCCCGCCCTGCCGCGGGTGGGTTCGCCGGGCCGGGGTCGGGGAGAGCCGGTGCGGGGGACATGCTCCGAGGGTACGGCGGGAGCACCCTCCGAGCCCGGGGACTGCACGCAGTTCCTCCCAAGGGAGGAAGCGCAGGGGCCCGGCCGACGGGAGCATGGAGGGCATGGAATCGTTGATGGACGCCGCCGGCCCGCTCGGCCTGGTCCTGCTCGCGCTGGTGGACTCCACCTCGATGGGTACCCTGGTGATCCCCGTGATCCTGCTCGTGGTGGGCCAGGGCGGGGCGCTGCGGATCGCCGGCCGCACCCTGCTGTACCTCGCGGTGATCGGGGTGTTCTACCTGCTGCTGGGCATCGCGCTGCTGGCCGGGCTGCTGCCGCTGATCGGCTCCTTCGGGCATCTGCTGGCCGCCCCGCAGGTGATGCTGGTGCTCGCCGTGATCGGGGTGCTGCTGGTCATCTGGTCCTTCCGTCTGGACCCCAAGGCCGTCGCCAAGCGTGGCGGCGATCCCGAGGCTGCGGCCCGCCGCTGGACCTCCCGTGCCCGCCGCGCCTCCGGCCGGCCCTCCCTCCTGATCGCGCTCGCGCTCACCGCGGGCGTCATCGAGGCAGCGTCGATGATCCCGTACCTCGCCGCGATGGGGATCCTCGCCGATATGGAGGTGGGCCTCGCCTCCGGCTCCCTGCTCCTGGCGGGATACTGCGCCGTGATGATCCTCCCCGGTGCGCTGCTTTGCGGGGTGCGGGCCGTGCTCGGTGGCCGGGCCGATGCTCTCCTGGACCGCGTCCACGAGTGGGCGGTGAGGAACGCAGCCACCTCCCTCTCCTGGGTCGTCGGCATCATCGGCGTGCTCATCGCGCTGAACACCGCGGGCCCGGCCCTGGCCTGGCTCACCGGCAGCGGATCGTCCTGACCGGCGGCCTGCGGGAACCAGCGCGATGACCGGCCGGTAGACTCCAGTGGTCCGACCGAACACCGCGCGCCGTCGCGCGGCAGCTCACAAGGGGATACCACGATGACGCGCACGGATGACGGCCCCGAGCCCACGACCACGGCACCCTCGCCTCGGGCGACGGTGACCCTCGCCGACGTCGCCCGGGCCGCCGGGGTCTCCCTCGCCACCGCCTCCTTCGTGCTCTCCGGCCGCGGCACCTCCCGTTCCGCGGGATCGACCGCCACCAAGGAGAAGGTGCGCGCGGCCGCCGCTGAGCTGGGTTACGTCCCCAATCGCCACGCGCAGGCGATGCGCACGGGGCGCGGCGGCGGCATCGTGATGGCCCTGGGAACCCTCGATGACCCCTGGGGGGTGCAGCTCACCGCGAGGGTGCGCGATGACGCGCTGCGCCACGACCTCTCCACGCTGGTCCTGGCCGACGAGCGCTGGTTCGAGTACCTGCTGGGAGCCTCGGCCGACGCAGCCTTCATCACCAGCATCGACTTCATCGAGCAGGGCCCGGAGCGGGTGCGGCGCCTCGCCGCCTCGACCCAGACCGGGATCGTCGCGTTCAGTGCAGAGATGGAGCCCGAGGACTTCGACGTGGTCGCCTCCACCCCGACCTCGGCGATCGGTCGCGCCTATGCCCAGCTGCGCGGGCGCCACGACCGGGTGCAGCTGCTCGCGCCGGACCTCTCGCGGCGCATCGGCGGCACCCTGGCACATCCGCGCACCCGTGCCTTCCTCGACGCGGCGCGTGCCCATGGCGACACCTCCGCGGAGAGCCTGGTGCACATCGTCCCCGACGGCAGCCACGAGGCCTTCCTCGCCGGGCTCGCCTGGCTCACCGGCCCGGACCGCCCTGGGGCCGTCGTCTGCTTCACCGGGTACCAGGCCGTCGCGCTGCAGGTCGCGGCCGAGCGGGTCGGGCTGCGCGTCCCCGATGACCTGGAGTTCCTCTCCATCGGTGACATCCCCGCCTCCACCGAATTCTTCGGGCCCATCAGCTACTACGGTGTCGACGACGTGTTCGCACGGCTGTCGTCGATCATCGTGGATCGGGCCGTGGAGCGGGCCGGACGACCCGGCAACCTGCACACCTTCGACTGGGAGTTCTTCCCCGGCGTGACCACCCGCGAGACCGACGGAGCACGATGACGACCACCTGGACCCTGCCCGGCATGCGACTGAGCGACCTCACCCTGCCGGTGCCGCTGGACCACGCCGACCCCACCGGCGCGCAGCTCGAGGTGTTCGCCCGCGTGGTCACCGCCGACGGCGGCGAGGACCGCCCGTACCTCGTCTTCCTGCAGGGCGGCCCCGGCTCCGAGGCGCCGCGCCCGCTTGAGGCCTCCTCACCCGGCTGGCTCGCCCGTGCGCTGCGCGAGCACCAGGTGGTGATGCTCGACCAGCGCGGCACCGGCCGCTCCACCCCCGTCGGCCCCGACACCCCGTTGCCCGAGGGCGCGATCCCCGGAGCCGAGACCCTGCGCGAGGCGACCGCCTCGCAGCAGGCGCAGTACCTCACCCACTTCCGAGCCGACGCGATCGTCCGCGATGCCGAACTGCTGCGCGAGCATCTCGAGGTCGAGGCCTGGTCCCTGCTGGGGCAGTCCTTCGGCGGCTTCACCGCCCTGCGCTACCTCAGCGCCGCCGCCGGGAGCGTGGAGAAGGCACTGTTCACCGGCGGCCTGCCCACGGTCGGGCCCGGCATGGACGAGGTCTATGCCACCACCTGGCAGGGCATGATCGGTCGCAGCGAACGCTACTGGGCCCGCTTCCCGGGGGACCGCGACCGCTTCCGCCGCCTCGCCGATGCTGCGGACGCCGGACGGCTGCGGCTCCCGGATGGTCAGCGGGTGGGAGTGGAACGACTGCGCCGCCTCGGCCACCTGCTGGGCGCCTCCCAGGGCGCCGAGCGTCTCCACTACCTGCTGGACCTCGACCCCTCCGCCCCGGCCCTGGCCCATGACCTCGCCGCCGCGCTGCCCTTCGGTGGGCGCAATCCGCTGTACGCGGTGATCCACGAGAGCTGTTGGGCCGACGGGGTCGCCACCCGCTGGGCCGCCGATCGCGCCCAGCCGGCCGCGGTGAAGGAGGACCCGACGCTGCTGGCCGGGGAGCACATCCATCGCGACCTCTTCGCCGAGGATCCGGAGCTCGCCGTCTGGGCCGAAGCCGCAGACCTGCTCGCCGAGCACGAATGGCCGGCGCTGTACGACGAGTCCGCGCTGCGGGCGGCCGAGGTCCCCGGCGCTGCCGCGGTCTACTACGACGACGCCTATGTGCCGCGCGAGTATTCGATGGCCACCGCCGCGCTCCTGCCGCGACTGCGGACCTGGGTCACCAGCGAATACGAGCACAACGGCCTGCGCGCGAGTAGGCAGGGCGTCCTGGACCACCTCCTCGACCTCGCCGCCGGCCGCCGCCCCGCCTGAGCCGGGCCTGAGCCGCCGCGCCGCCCGCCCCGGGCCAGGCCAGAGCCTCCGCCCCGCCCGAGCCGGGCCAGGGCCTTCGCCCCTCCCGAGCCGGGGCCGGGCCGGGGCTCGAGAACAGCGGCGCACCGATCCGTTCCCCCGATCCCGTTCATGGGTGAGCGATATCGGGGGACTGGGCGCAGGGCGGTGGCGTGGCGTGGCGTGGAGCGATCAGCGCAACGGGTACGTGCGTGCCGCCCCCCCCCGCCTCAGGCGTCGACCACGAGCCGGAACCCCTTGTTGCCGCTGGCATCCTCGGCGGCGGTGGAGGAGCGGGCGGCGACCCGGTAGCGGTTGCAGTACGAGTCGTGGCACAGGTAGGACCCGCCGCGCATCACCCGCACATCGCCGGTGAGCGAGTCTGCAGGGCCTGTGGCCCAGGCGTCGCTGCACCACTCCCACACGTTCCCGGCCACCTCGTACAGCCCGAAGCCGTTGGGCGGGAAGGACCGCACCGGTGCGGTGCCGAGGAACCCGTCCTCGAGGGTGTTGCGCACGGGGAAGGCACCCTGCCAGATGTTGCAGCGGTGCTCACCGCCCGGGGTCAGCTCCTCACCCCACGCGTAGCGGGCCTGGTCCAGGCCCCCGCGTGCGGCCTTCTCCCACTCCGCCTCGCGGGGCAGCCGCATCCCGCACCAGCTCGCGAACGCCTCCGCATCCCGCAGTGACACGTGCACCACCGGATGCTCGCCGCGCCCGGTGAGATCCGATCCCGGACCTTCCGGGGCGTCCCAGCGCGCACCTTCGACCGCCCGCCACCAGGGCGTGCCCGGCGGTTTGCGGCTCGCCCGGCGCAGCTCCTTCTCCAGCAGTGCACCGAACACGAACGACCAGCCGAACTCCTCGGCCTCGGTGACGTACCCGGTTTCGGCCACGAACGCCGCGAACTCGGCACCCGTCACGCAGGCGGCATCGATCCGGAAAGCGGGCACCTCGACCGTGCGCACGGGGGACTCGCCATCGCCCACGTTGCGGTCCGCATCCTCGGTGCCCATCCGGAAGGGCCCGGCCCCGATGAGCACGGCCCGCTGGGCACGGGCCCGGACCTCCGCGACCGGCGCGGCGATCGCGAGGAGCGAGGAATCCGCTGCGACGTCGCGGGCATTCGCGGCGTCCCCGTCGGCCCCCGCGGGTTCCATCCCGGCCCGCCCGGCGGCGCAGCAGCTGCCCGTCCCTGCCATCAGCAGTCCTTCCTCGCGTCGAGCGCGGACGGCGGCGCCGCGCAGACTTCACGGTAGCCCGGTTCGTCCCGTCGGCCGAAGCAGGAATGCGGAACCGGTGGTGACGCGGCGCACATCCCGGTACGGTCGATGATCGTGCGCCGGCGCGCACCCGATCCGACGACGACGACGGAGGTCTCCCGTGAACCAGGCACCATCTCGACGAACGGCCCGACAGGACGACGGGGGTGCCCGCCCCGGCCGCCGCCGGCTCCTGGCCTCCTTCGGCGCCCTCCCGGCCGGCGCCGTCCTCGCCTCCGCCGGCGCCGCCACCGCCGCTCCCGGCGGCAAGGACAGAGGGAAGGGGAAGGGCGGCGCCGCCCACGGCGACTTCCGCCTCGGGGTGGAGAACCTGCTGGAGCCGGAGGCGCTGGAGACCCTGCGCGATGCGCGCGTCGGCCTGATCACCAACCCCACCGGCACCGACCGCGAGCTGCGCTCCACGATCGACCTGCTGGTCGAGGCCCAGGACGCCGGCGGCTTCACGATGGCCGCCCTGTTCGGCCCCGAGCACGGGGTGCGCGGCGCCGAACCGGCCGGCGGCTCCGTCGGCGACTACATCGACGAGAAGACCGGCCTGCCCGTCCGCTCCCTCTACGGCGACACCCAGAAGCCCACCCCGGAGATGCTCGCCGACGTGGACGTGCTGATCTTCGACATCCAGGACATCGGCACCCGCTTCTACACCTACATCTGGACGATGTACTACGCGATGGAGGCCGCCGGCGAGAACGGGAAGCGGTTCCTCGTGCTGGATCGTCCGAACCCGCTGGGCACCGATATCGAGGGCTTCCTGCTCGAGCCCGAGCTGTCGAGCTTCGTGGGGCTGCGCGAGATCCCGCAGACCCACGGCCTCACCGTGGGCGAGCTCGCCCAGCTGTTCAACGGCGAGTTCCTCGACGGCGTCGTCTCCCTCGAGGTGATCGCGATGAGCGGCTACGACGCCGAGGACCCCGCAGCCGCGGACCTCCCCTGGGTGCTGCCCTCCCCGAACATCCCCACCGCGGACACCGCCGTGGTCTACGCGGGCACGGGCCTGATCGAGTCGCTGAACATCTCCGAGGGCCGCGGCACCACCATCCCGTTCCTCTGGTTCGGCGCCCCGTTCATCACCGAGTCCGATGTCGACGCGGTCATCGCGGAGCTGCAGGCCGCGGAGCTGCCGGGCGTGCTCTATCGGCCGATGTTCACCACCCCCGTCTCCTCCAAGCACGCCGGCGAGTTCTGCGGCGGCCTGCAGCTGCATGTCACGGATCCGCTCGCCTACGAGCCGGTGCGCACCGGCATCCACGTGCTCTCCGCGCTGCTGGCCACCGTCGAGGAGGTCGACTGGCGCGAGGGCGAGGACTGCCGCACCGAGGAGGACGTCTGCTGGATCGACAAGCTCTCCGGCACCAAGCGCACCCGCGCGATGCTCGAGGCGGGGGAGAGCGCCGAGTCGATCGTCACCGCCTGGCGCCGCGAGTCCCGCCGCTTCCAACTGACCACCGAGCGCTACCGCCTCTACTGAGCAGGAGCATCCCATGAACCCCCAGCACCCCATCGCCCGCCGCACCTTCACCGCGGCCGCCCTCGCCGGAGCCGGCACCGCCATCGGCCTGCCCGCCGCCGCCCACGCCGCCCCCGCCGGGACGGGCGGGGACCGCCACCAGCACCGCATCGAGGAGCTCCTGGCAGGCATGAGCCTCGAGCAGAAGATCGGCCAGCTGTTCGTCGCCGTCGGCTACGGCGCCACCGCCGATGCGCCCCACCCCTCGAACACGGCCACCACCGGCGTGGACACCATCGCAGAGATCGTCCGCACCCATCACGTGGGCGGGCTGATCTACTTCGTGTGGAGCGACAACCTCCAGGACATCGAGCAGATCGCGACGCTCTCGAACGACGCCCAGGACGCCGCCCGCGACAGCGGCGGCATCCCGCTGGTGATCAGCGCCGACGAGGAGCGCGGCGTGGTCTACCGCCTGCCCGCGCCCGCCACGCCCCTGCCGGGTCAGATGGCGCTCGGCGCCACCGGCTCCCGCGCCCATACCCGCAAGGCCGGGGACATCGTGGGCACCGAGATGCGGGCCGCCGGCCTCCACCAGGCCTTCTCGCCGGTGGTCGACGTCAACATCGAGGCGCAGAACCCGGTGATCGGGGTGCGCTCCCTCGGGGCGGACCCGCAGGCGGTCGCCCGCCTCGCCGCCGCTCAGATCCGGGGCATCCAGGGGGCGAACTGCTCCGCCGCGGCCAAGCACTTCCCCGGCCACGGGGACACCGCGACCGACTCCCATCTGGGGCTGCCGGTCATCGACCACACCCGCGAGGAGCTCGCCGCCCTCGACCTGCCGCCCTTCGTCGCGGCGATCGACGAGGGCGTGGACTCCATCATGACCGCGCACATCATGGTCCCCGCGCTCGACGACTCCGGGGTCCCGGCGACCCTCTCGCCCCCGATCCTCACCGGCCTGCTGCGCGAGGAGCTCGGCTTCGAGGGCGTGATCGTCACCGATTCGCTCGCCATGGACGGGGTGCGCACCCTGTTCAGCGATGACCGGGTCCCCGTCGAGGCGATCCTCGCAGGCGCCGACCAGATGCTCATGCCGCCGGACCTCACCGTCGCGATCGGCGGCGTGCGAGATGCCGTCGCCGACGGGGAGATCACCGAGGAGCGCCTGGACCGGTCCGTGCGCCGCATCCTGCGCCAGAAGCTCGAGCGCGGTCTGTTCGAGCAGGTGCAGGTCGACCCGGCCACGGCCGCCGACTCGATCGGGACCCGCCGCTCGATGAGCTCCGCCCAGCGCATGGCCGAGGACTCGATCACCCGGATCCTCGACGACGGCAGCACCCTCCCGCTCGCGAGCGGCACGAGAGTGCTGATCACCGGTAGCGGCACCACCGCGAAGTTCGAGGTGACCTCCCGCGAGCTGGCCACCCAGGGTCTGAAGGTCATCGCCCTGCCGGAGCCGGACCGCGAGCAGGCCGCCGTGGTCGCCGAGGGCGTCGACGCGGTGCTGGTGTTCACCTCCTCGGCCGGCTTCGTCACTCCCAGGACACAGGTGGAGCTGGTCGAGGCACTGGTCGCGACCGGCGTCCCCGTGATCCACGCCGCGCTGCGCAACCCCTACGACGTGGTGCACGTGGGAGATGTGGCGGTGTCGCTGGCGGCCTACGGCAACGCCGACGCCTCGCTGCGCGCGCTCGCCGGGGTGCTCCTCGGCGAGGTGCGGACCCGCGGCACGCTCCCGGTCCCGATCCCGCAGGCCGACGGCACCGGGGAGGCGTACCCGCTCGGGCACGGGCTGCGCTGAGCCGTGGGCTACGGGCGCGGGGCAGGGACCAGATCCTCGTGCGCCCGCCGTTCCGCTGCCTCCCGGGCCAGACGCCGACGCCGCGCATTGACCCATGCAGTGGTGAACACCAGGCCGGTCACCACCATCACGGAGGTCATCACGCCGATCACCACGGCGAAGGTGGCCTGGAGGGTGGCCAGGGAGAGCAGGGCGCTGGAGATGATGATGCCCAGCGCGTTCGCGGTGCGCAGCTGCGCGAACACCTCGGCCCGGTGCTCGGGGCCACCAGACGGTCCAGCACCAGGGAGTAGTAGGTGGACAGCGGTGCCAGCACCGCTCCGACCAGCAGCGCCCCGATCACCGTGGTCGTCACCGAGTTCCCGAAGCCCACGGCCGCCACGCCGAGGGCGGTCACCGCGAGCCAGGCCAGCACGGTGCGGCGACGCGGCATCCGATTGTGCACGCTCACCCAGATCCCGCCGAGGATCGAGGTCACGCAGATCGCGACCGGGAACAGCACGCCCCAGGCCGCCGGCATCCCGAAGGAGACCGCCATCGAGACCGCGCCGATCTCGATCGCCGCGATCGACGCCGCGCTGGCCCCGCCGCACACGAGCCACAGCAGGATCATCGGGGTCAGGCGCAGCCGGCTGCGACGCTGCTCCGGGCCCGGAGCGGTGGCAGTCGCGATCCGCGGCAGCAGCAGCACCGGGCCCACCCCAGCACGACCATCGCCCAGGCCGCGGCCTGGGGGGAGAAGCTGCCCAGCGCTGCGGCGAGCACCGGGGAGCTGACGAAGACGACCTCGTTGAGGGTGGCGGCGATGCCGAGCGCCCGGGGCAGACGGCCTGCCGGCACCAGGTGGTTCAGCACGGCGCGCAGGTTCCCGTAGGCCGCACCGTTGACCAGCCCGGCCAGCGCCGCACCGGCCACCACGAGCGGGAAGGGGGCGCCGAGGCCGGCGAGGAGGGCGATCCCCACCAGTGCCAGCGTGCGCAGGCCGATCAGCACCCGCAGGAGCGGGATCGGGGAGAAGCGGCGACCGAAGCGCGTGATCGGCACTGCGCCGAGCACCTGCGCGAGCGTCATCGCGAGCATCATCGCCGCGCCGCTCGCGGCATCACCGGTCAGCGGCAGCGCGATCAGCGAGAACGCGATCGGAGCGGCGGCCTGCGGGACCGTGAAGGAGCCGTAGGAGGCGAACCAGCGCAGCAGGGGTCCGTTCGGCCGGCGCACCCGGGTGGGTGCGGCGGGGGCGAGAGCGGTGTGTCCGGCCATGGAGGACCTCCTTCGACGGGTGGGGAGCAGGGGCGATGCCACTACTGCGCAACATAGTGCGCACACGACCTGGTGCGCAATATAGTTCCCGTCACCCCGGCTAGGATTCGAGGCACAGACGGCACCAGGACGGCCAGGAGGTCCGGGATGAGCGGTGGGATGCGCCCCGCAGTGGTGGAGCTGCTCGGCGAGCGGATCCGCTCCGCGCGCCAGGAGCAGGACCTCAGCGTCGGCGCGCTCGCCGAGCTCAGCGAGGTCTCCCGCCGGATGCTCACCCAGATCGAGCTCGGCCAGGCGAATCCGTCGGTCGCGATCCTGGATCGCATCGCTGCCGGGCTCGGCACCACCTTCGCCGCCCTGATGGGGGTGGGGGCAGGGGACGCGCCCGAGGGCGTCGAGATCTGGTCCACGAGCACCGGCAGCTGGGCCGTGCTGCTGGACGCGGTGGACACCGAGGCGCTCTCGGTGGAGACCTGGAAGTGGAAGCTGCTGGGCGAGGACGTCTACGAGGGCGGCGGGGGCATCCCGCTCCCGGGCCTCATGCATCACGTGATCGACGGGGCGCTCGAGATCGAGACCGACGAGTCCGTGCAGGTCATCGAGGCCGGGGGCTCCGGCCGGGTATCCGCCGGCGGGCCCTACCGCTATCGCGCCCAGCAGGGGCAGGCGGCCGTGTTCTTCAGCGTCGCCCTGCTCGCCCGCCCCGCGCGCGGGGCAGGCGGGAGCTACGGTGGACGGCACGACGATCGAGGAGGCACGTCATGAGCGAGAAGTTCGCAGTCGGTGACCATGTCAGCTGGAACTCCGAGGCCGGTCGCGTCTCGGGCACCATCACCGAGGTCCACACGGAGGACTTCGACTACAAGGGCCACACCCGCCGTGCGAGCGAGGACGAGCCCCAGTACGAGATCGCCAGCGACAAGACCGACCACATCGCCGCCCACAAGGGCTCCACGCTCCGCCGGCTCAGCAGCTAGTCGGACACGCGGCGGCAGCAGTTCTGCGAAATGGGGGACGCCACGGCGTCGTTGCCTGCACACTGAGGCTCATGACGGCGAAGGATCAGCACAGCACCGTGTGGCGCGGACCGGTCACCGACCAGGAGCTCTCGAGCCTGCACGCCGCCGCCTTCGACCACCCCGAGGAGCTCGAACCCTGGACGGAGCGGCTCGAGCGCTATTCCCTCGGCTGGGTCACGGTGCGGCGCGACGAGCGGCTGGTCGGCTTCTGCAACATCATCACCGACGGCGGGCACCACGCCTTCCTGCTCGACGTCATCGTCCAGCCCGGGCACCAGGGCACCGGCATCGGCAAGGAGCTCGTGCACCGCGCGATCGAGGAGTGCCGCTCCAGCGCCGTCGACTGGCTCCACGTCGACTTCGAGGCGGACCTGGGCCCCTTCTACATGACCGAGGGGCTGTTCCGACGCAGCACCGCCGGCATCTTGAAGGTCTGAGTCCACACCGTAGGCTGACCGCATGAGTGCACCCACCCGCCGCCTCGGCTCCCTGACCGTCTCCGCCCTCGGACTGGGCGCCATGCCGCTGTCGATGGGGCGCGGCGAGCCCGCCCCGCACGACCGCGCGATGGCCACCGTCCACGCCGCCCTCGATGCCGGGATCACCCTGCTCGACACCGCCGACATCTACGCCCCCAGCTGGGACACCATGGGGCACAACGAGAAGCTCGTCAGCGAGGCGCTGCGCAGCTGGAACGGGGACCGCTCCTCGGTGGTGGTCGCCACCAAGGGCGGCATCACCCGCTCCGCAGAGGGCGGCGGCCGCGACGGCTCCGCCACCTATCTCCGCGCCGCGCTGGAGAAGTCGCTGGCGGCCCTCGGCACCGACACCATCGACCTGTACTACTGGCACCGCCCGGACCGCAGCATCCGCTACGCCGACGCCGTCGAGGCGCTCGCCGCTCTCCAGCAGGAGGGCCTGATCCGCGAGATCGGCATCTCCAACGCGAACGTCGAGGAGATCGACGTGGCCCGCGACGTGCTGGGCGAGGGCGGGCTGGCCGCCGTGCAGAACGAGTTCTCCCCGACCTTCTTCCACACCAGCCGCCACGAGCTCACCCACTGCGGCGAGCACGGCATCACCTTCGTGCCCTGGTCGCCGCTGGGCGGCACCGGCGGTGGGGCGGCCGCGGTGGGGGAGCGGTTCCCGCAGATCCAGCGCATCGCCGAGGCCCACGGCGTGAGCCCGCAGCAGGTGGTCCTGGCCTGGGAGCTGTCCCTGGGCGAGCATGTCCTCCCGATCCCCGGCGCCAGCCGTCCCGAGTCGATCACCGACTCCGCCGGCGCGCTGAGCCTCGAGCTCACCGACGCCGAGCGCGAGGAGCTGGACCGGATCATCGCCTGACGGTGAGGAGAATCCCGTGGCGGATCCCGGCCCAGGGGCGTAGCGTGTCCGCGTCCACGTCGGGAGAGGAGCACGGCATGAGCATCACGCCTGCAGGGAGCGGGGCGGCCGGCACGGCCTGCTCGGTGTGACCCGGCGCGACCGCGCACCGTCATGAACATCGCCTGAACTCTCCCGCGCAGCCTGCCCGACCTCGGTGTCCGGTGCCGTGCGCCTCCCGTGAGGACCCCCATGATCCCCCTGACCGATTCCCTGATCCGCAGCTCTTTCGTCAACGCCACCAAGGGCGAGGCCAAGCGTGCCCTGCTGCCCGACCTCGACGCCGTCGACTGGGAGCGCCTGGACCTGCTGGGCTGGCAGGACGCGAAGCGTCCGAAGCTGCACTACGTGAGCCTCGAGCTCGACGGCGAGGTGGCGACCATCCAGCTGCGCGGCGCTGAGCGTCCACCGGTGAAGAAGCTGCTGTGCTCCTGGTGCGAGGACATCGTCGACGGCAACCGGGCGGCGAGCTTCGTGGCTCCGCTGGGCGGCGACGCCGGCCGACGGGGCAACACCATCGGCACCGCGATCTGCGCCGACCTGCGCTGCTCGCGCAATGTGCGCCGCGCGCCGTCCTCCTACGAGCTGCGCTCCGAGGATCCCGCGCTGCTGGCGTACCACCGCGAGCAGAAGATCGCCGGCCTGCGGGAGCGCTCGACCCGCTTCGTCCGCGCCGTCAAGGCAGGCTGATCACGACGTCCGCCCGGTCGCGGGTGCCCGCGACCAGGCGGGCGTTCTCCTCGTCGGTCCCCAGCGACCACTCCCGGGCGTCCCGCGGTGACTTCCCGAAACGCTGATGCCGCTCGATCAGCCGTCGGTGGCGCAGCGCCTCGGGCACCTCGACGAACCAGCGTGCATCCAGCAGTGCGCCGACGTGCACCCAGGGTCCCTGCTCGCACAGCAGATAGTTCCCCTCGGTGATGATCAGCGGCACCTCGGCGGGCACCTCGATCGCCCCGGCGAGGGGCTGTTCGAGGTCCCGTGCGAACATCGGCGCCCACACCGACGGATCCTGCGGCCTCGCCGCGTGCAGTCTCTGCAGCAGCGCCACATAGCCCGCGGCGTCGAAGGTGTCCGGTGCGCCCTTGCGCTGCGCACGGCCCAGCCGCTCCAGCGCCGCATCCGCGAGGTGGAAGCCGTCCATCGGCACCACCGCGCAGGAGCCCTCGGGCAGGCGCTCGGCCAGCAGCTCAGTGAGCGTCGACTTCCCGGCCCCGGGCGCGCCCGTGATCCCCAGCAGCCGCCGCCCGCCGCTGCGCCGCGCCTGGTCCAGCAGGGTCAGCGCGGCGGTGACGGCCTGCTCAGCGTGCATGCTCATGCAACCGGACCTCGACCACCTCGCCGCGCAGCGGGAGATGCATCAGGATCCGCTGTGGTGCCCGGCCTGCCGCCGCCAGCGCGCGGGAGTAGGTGGACAGCTGCCCCAGGTACTCCCTCCGCACGTGCCCGACCGGATCCTCGCCCGGATACGATTTGTGATCCACCAGCACGATCTCGCCGGAGGGCAGGTGCAGCAGCGTGTCTACCCAGCCCTCCATCACCTGGGCATCCTCGTTCCACCAGGTGATCGGCTGCTCGGTGAGCTCTTCGGCGCCGGGGAAAGCGGCATCGACATGGTCCAGCCAGGCCTGCCCCGCTCCGGCCAGCGCGTCGGCGCCGAGCGCCCGCTGCACGCTCCAGCGCTGCACCAGTCGCCGTGCGGCCCGCTCGCGCTGGCCCGTGTCCAGGGCGCGCAGGGGCAGGGCGAGGTAGCCGTGCACGGCCTCGCCCACCCGCTCCCAGCCCTGACCACCGGCCGGGACCAGCCGTGGCCCGATCCGCACCGGCTCCTGCACGGCGCCGAGCTCCTCGCGGGACTCGGTGCCCGAGGCCTGGAACCGTGCTGACGCGCCACGCACTGTGGCAGGGCGCGGCAGCGACAGATCGGTCGCGGCCAGCGGGCTGCGACCGGAGCGATAGCCGGGGGAGTCCTCGTCGACCTCGGTCGTCGTCGCCCGGACCACCGCGGGCAGCGTCACCGATCCGAGCTGCAGCGCCTCGGTCCCGACCTCCCAGCGCACCAGCGGCTCCTCGCCCGGCTCCGGCAGCAGGGCGTCCAGCACCGGCGCGGAGCCGTGACCGCTGAGCACCGTCACGTCCCGCGCCCGGGTGAGCGCGACGTACTGCAGGCGCCCGGCCTCGTCCCGCTCCGTCTCCGCGCTGCGCAGCGCATGCGCGGATTCCGCGAGCCGCTCCTGCAGGGGGGCGAAGCGGGGGAGCACCTTCGGCCAGTAGCGCAGGGCACGGCCGGTCAGCGGCTCCATCACGTCCAGCTCTGCGGCCGGGACCACGAACACGCCGCTGGTGCCGGAATGCTCTTTGGGATCCTGCTGCATGACCACCACCTGGGGCCACTCCAGGCCCTTCGCGCCGTGGATCGTGCCCACCCAGACGGTGCCGGGGGTGCCGGTCAGGTCCGGGCCGCGGTCGGTGTCCTCGAGCGCCGCCCGCAGCCCGGTCAGCGTGATCGGGGCGGAGGCGGAACGAGCCTGGTCGGCGTACTCCGCGGCGACCTTGCGCAGCGCGTCCAGGGTGCGCAGCCGCTGGTCCGGGGTGGACCAGGAACGGATCAGCTCGGGCAGGTCGAGGGCGTCGGCGAGGCCGGTGATCATCTCGACGGGGGTGAGGGAGATGCACTCCTCGCGCAGGCTTCGCAGCCCGGCGAGCACATCGGCCTGCCACCAGGAGCGGAAGACCTGCCGTCGGGCCTCGTCGTCCGGCGCGGCGGTGAGCTGGGCGAACCAGCGGCCGTGCGCGGGATGCCCGGTCAGCAGGTCCACCAGTTCGGTGAGGGCGAGGGTGTCGCTGCCGTCGAGGGTGACCGCGAGCGCCGCGCGCATGAGGCGACCCTCCCGGGAGGCGAGCAGCGGCACCCCCTCGCCGGAGGCGGGGATCCCGCGGGCGGTGAGCGCCTCGACCACCTGTGCGGCCTGGGCGTTCGAGCGGACCAGCACGGCGATGTCCTCCGGCCCCGCGCCCTCCTCGGACAGCAGCGAGAGCACTCCGTCGGCGACGCCGCGCGCATGCTTGGCCTGCGACGGCCGGCCACTGTACTGCGGGGTCCAGGCCTCGAGCCGGCCCTCCGGATGGTCGCGCTCGGCCCGGGCGCGTGCCGCCTCGGGCGCCGCGGTGAGCACCACCTGCGCTCGGGGGAGCTGCGGGAAGATCCGGGGGAACACCTGGTTGACCAGCTCGAGCACCTGGTCCTGGGAGCGCCAGGAGTGCTCGAGATCGTCGACCGTGCCCTCGCCGAGCGTCGAGGAGCCGGCGCGGATCTCGTCCAGCACCCCCAGCATGAGGTCCGGGTCTGCGTCGCGGAAGCTATAGATCGCCTGTTTCGGGTCCCCCACCCAGATCAGGTCCTCGACCAGCTCGCCGAGGGCCAGGAACAGGGCGAGCTGGATGGGGGAGGTGTCCTGGAACTCGTCGACCGCGAGCAGCCGGAACCGGGAGCGGACTGCGGTGCGGGCGCGCTCGCTGCGGCGCAGCACCTCCAGGGCGAGGACCTCCTGGTCGATGAAGTCCATCAGCCCCAGCTCGTCCTTGTACCGCGCGTAGGCGTCCAGGGAGGTGGCCGCAGTGGTCATGACCAGGGTGATCAGCGCGCGCACATCGGCTTGGAACTGCGGGTTCGCCGGCAGTTCGGCCTTGATCTGCTGCGCGATACCCACCAGCGCCGTGTCCGTGTCCTTGCCGTAGACATACCCTTTCTCGCCGCCGGCGGCCTTGGAGGCGGTGACGGCGGAGAGCTTCGCCCACTGGGACCAGGGAGCCCGGTCCCGGCGCGCCAGGGTGCGGCGCAGCGATTCCAGCGCGTCGATCCCCTTCCGCACCGAGTTCAGCGATCCCTTGGCGATCGGCGGCTTGCCGGCACCGGTCGCGGGCGCCTCGGAGGCGGCGAGGTCCTCGCGCAGGCCCCGGATCGCCGTCTCCAGGCCGCTGAGCCAGGCGGCGCGCCGGTCCGGTCCCTCCACGAGCCGTGCGGCCCCGCGGTACTCCTGCCAGGCGGTATCGGCCGCGTCCCGCAGCTGTTGCGCGCCGATGGCGTTGGTCCGCGCCTTCTCGGCGAGGGAGCGCACGTGGGCGCGCCAGGACGGGGAGCTGCCGAAGGAGAAGGCGGGATCCTCGTCGCCATCGTGCTCGGTGCGGGCCAGCAGGTCGCTGGCGCGGGAGCCCGCCTCGGCGGCGGCCTCGTCGATCGCGGCGGAGAATGCGGCCTTCTGCCGGACCTCGTCCAGCTCCTGCACATCGGGCGAGATCCCGAGATCCAGCGCGAATTCGCGCACCAGGCGCCCCGCCACCGAGTTGACGGTGCCGATCAGGGCGCTGCCGACGCCCTGGGCATCGTCGAAGCGGTGCTGCTCCAGCAGCGTGCGGTGCACGCGGTCCACCAGCTCGGAGGCCGCTCTGCGGGTGAAAGTGGTCGCGATCAGCTGCGAGGGGTGCAGGCCCTCCCCGATGCGGTCGGCGATCTCGTGGGTCAGCCGGTGGGTCTTGCCGGACCCTGCCGAGGCGTTGATCAGGGTGAAGCTCATCGTCCGTCTCCGATCAGCCCGCACAGCTGGGCGTAGTCTCCGATGCCGCAGTGGTCCTCGACCAGCACCCGTCCCCGCCCGCGGGCGGCCTCGCGCGCCGTCCCGATCGCGGTGCGGCGCTTGGCGTAGGGCGCATCGGTCTTCAGGCCTGCCTCATCGAGCAGGGTCCGGCAGCCGAGCCGCACCTGTCCCGCGGCGATCTCGTCGAGCGCCTCGGAGGCGCTGGCGAGCATCCGCTGCCAGGCGTCGTCGACGTCCATCGGGGGGCGGTGGCGCGGATCCAGGGCCGGCTCAGCGGCGACGAACTCTCCGCTGCGCAGCAGGAAATACCCCACCCCAGCAGGCTCAGCCGGCTCAGCAGATTCGCCCGGCCCTGCTGCCTCCTGGGCGAGCGACCAGGCGTAGGTGGCGAGCTGGATCGCGTCCCCGCTGTCATAGAGATCCGCGTAGCGGCGCAGGCTGCTGGTCCACTTCAGGTCCAGGATCAGCGGTCTCCCGGCGGCGTCGACGGCGTCCACGTCCCGGGAGCCGGCGATGATCACCGGGTGCGGTCCGGTGTCCAGCGGCAGCTCCAGCGGCAGTTCGAAACGGGTCTCGGTGCCGGTGATCTGCAGGCCGGCCTCGGCGGTGCGCCCGAACAGCTCGGCGAGGGAGCGGCCGGCGCGGCCGCGGATCTCGGCACGCTCGGCGGCGCGGCCGGGCAGGTCCAGCTCGGAGGCGAGCTGCGGGACCAGCTGGTCGAAGACCTCGCCGATGCGCTCGGCCGACGGGGGTGTCAGCGACCGGCCGCGCTCCTGCACGAGGGTCTCCACCACCGCGTGCACCAGGGTGCCGATCATCCGCGGCCCGGTGGGCAGGGCCGCGACGGAGGCCGGGCGGATCCCCAGCGCGTACTGCAGCACCCAGCGGTGCGGGCAGCCGATGAGCGTGTCGAGCTGGCTGTACGAGACCCGGCTCGGCAGCAGATGCGTGAGGTCCCCCGCCGTGCGCGAGGCGGAGGTGTCGGGGCAGGGGTGCTCCTCGGCGGGGGTCCGCACCTCCAGGCTGCGCCCTGCGAGGGACCAGCGGTCGCCGTCCAGCAGCGATTCCGGGGTGAGCCGGTCCTGTTCCGTGCGCCCGGCATCGGTCTCCAGGCGGGCGAGCAGGCTGCTGGGCCGCCCGGCGTCCTCGAGCCGCCTTCCCGGCAGCACCGCGATCACCGTGTCCGCCCCGGCCAGGCCCGCGATCCCAGCCTCGACCTGCAGGGCGGTGAGTGTCTCGGGCTCCAGCAGGTGGGCTCCGCCGGCGGTCAGCGCCGCAGTCTCCCCCTCGTCCCAGAGGACCGGGGGCGAGACGCCGTCCGCCTCCGGACCCCACCACAGCACGGTGCCGCCGGTGGCCGGCAGCTGGGCGGGGCGGGTGGTCACGGTCCACTCCGCGACCTCCGCGCCGGCGAGAGCGGAGCTGCCCCCGCCGCCGCAGGCGTCGATGATCTGCTGCACGGTGCGGCGGCTGAGCGGGGTCGAGGGGTCGAGCATCCCCAGCACCTGGCGCAGCGTCTGCACCTGGGTGAGGCTCGCCCGCAGGTCGCCGTCGCGGTGGCCGACGGCGCGCAACCTGTCCGCGAGCCATCCCAGACGGGTGGAGAGCACCTCCGGGAACAGGGCATCAGCCGGGAGCGGATCGGTCACCAGGCGATCGATCTCGCGGGCAGAGACCATCACCTTCGCCGCGTCCTCGCGCTCCTGCAGCCGGGCGAGGGCCTCGCGCCAGGCCGGGCCGCCCACCCCGGGCTCGCTCGCCAGCGCGCGCAGCAGCGCCCGGCGCACCGGTGCCGGCACCAGCCCGATCGGGTCCCCCTCGGCCTCGAGCGCGGGCAGCACCCGCAGATCCAGCAGTGCGGCGAGCTGGTGGACATCCACCGGCGCGGTCGCGACGTCCAGGTACAGCCCCAGCACCTGGTGGGAGGCACGATCGGTGGAGCTCTCCACCGCGCCCACCGCCGGCAGCTCCCGCCGGTGCAGGGCCGCGTCGAGCACGGCGGTATCCGTGGTGGCCAGCACATGCAGTCCCGTGGAGGGACCGGCGGCGAGGTACCGCGCGGCGACATCCGCGGCGGTCCATTCATCGCGGCACTGGACCACGACCACCTCGGGCGGTGCCCCGTCGCGGGCACTGCGCCGCGCGACCTCGACCCCGGCCGCGCCCAGCAGCGTCAGCAGTCGCGGCCACAGCCCGGGCAGGTTCGCCGGATCCTCCGCCGCGAGCAGACGGTCGATCCCGAGCGGCCAGTCGGCGCCTTCCCGCGCGAGCTCGGCGACCACCTCGGCGAGATCGTCGGCAGCACCCGGGGCGAGCGTCGCCGGATCCCCGTCGGCATCGACCGTGCCGGGCATCCCCACCACCGCATGACGCTCCACTGCGGCCAGTGCCGCGAGCCGCGGCGGCAGATCCGCATCCTCCGCCGCTCGCCACCCGGCGTCCACCGCGGCGTCGCGCCAGCCCAGCAGCTGCCGGGCGGTGCTCCACGGGTCGAGCGCGAAGGAGCGTGCGGGCCAGAACCCGTCCTGCTCGCACTGCTCGATGAGCCGCAGGTACTGCGCGGTCCGCACCGCCGGATCGATCGAGGGTCGGCTCAGCCCCAGCCGGGTCTGCAGCAGACCGAGCAGCCCGCGCGGCCCCATCCGCACCTGTCCGGCCGTCCCGCCGGAGGCGGCGTCGGCCCAGGAGGCGCCGTCGAGGGACCAGCCGAACTCGATCTGCATGAACGCTCCTGTGTCGCAGGTCTCAGGCCCCTGTGGGACCGCAGTCCCACCCTAGGGGAGGGGCCGACGTCCGAGCCCTGCGACGCAGCCATCGCGGGCCAGGAGATCAGGAGACCACCGCCGAGGCCCCGGAGAGCTCAGAAGCGCGCGAACTCCCGCACCCACGCCGCCTCGGACTGCACGGGCCGTCCGGGCACCAGCGCGCCGTCGGCCACGAAGCCCTCCTCGCGCCCGGCCAGCTCCCCGGCCAGCAGTTCGCGAAGACCTGCCAGCTCCTCCGCGTGCTCCGCCGAGTCGGCGAGGTCCCGCTCCTCGTGCGGATCGGCCTCGAGATCGAAGAGCTGTTCGTGCCCGTCGCCGGAGAACCACACGTACTTGAAGCGCTCGGAGCGGATCCACTGCATCGAGTGACGCCCCAGCGAGCCGATCAGATGCTCCCCGTGCAGATGGTCGCGCACCGTGCCGCCGGCCGTCGCCGCACGCAGATCGCCGCCGTCCAGACCCTCCGGCACCTCGACGCCGGCGAGCCCCAGCATCGTCGGCATCAGGTCCCGCAGCTCGGCGATCCCGGCGACCTCTCCCGGCGCTCCCCAGCCCTCCCGCCAGCGCGGCGGGACATGCATCACCAGCGGCACCCGGGCGGAGCCCTCGTATCCCACGGACTTCCGGTACATGTCGTGATCGCCCATCATGTCGCCGTGGTCGGAGACGAACACGATCACGGTGTCCTCGAGCAGGCCCTGATCCGAGAGCGTCTCCTTCAGCCGGTTCAGCTGCAGGTCGATGAACTCGATCGATCCGTAGTAGCCGGCCCGCACCTGCTGGTGGGTGCTCTCCTTCTGCGCCCCGAACTCCGCCTCGGAGCCGAAGTCGTGGCGGTGCTCGTCGAACCGGACGACCCAGTCGCCCATCGCCCGCCGGGGGGACCGGCGATCGCGGTACTTGTCCCACAGCCACTGCGGGGGATCGAACGGTGCATGCGGCCGATGGAAGGACATGTAGAGGAAGAACGGTCGGGTCGGATCGCGCCGTTCGAGGAAGCGGAACGACTCATCGGCCACCCAGCGGGTGGGGTGCAGCCGCTCCTGACGCTCCCAGGGCCGGGCCGTCATCGCATTGCACCCGATCCCCGTCTCCTGGTAGTCGGCACGCGGATCACCGGTCTCGCGACGGAGGAACTCCACGTAGTCGTCGATCCGGGCCGACGGGCCGCGGCTGAGCTGCCGTGAGGTGTGCAGGAATCCGTCGTGCAGGAGCACCTCGTCGAAGCCGCACCGCGCGCGATCGGGGAACACGTGCATCTTCCCCACGCCGAAGGTCTGGTACCCGGCCTCGCCCAGCGTGGACTGCAGCGTCACCGGATATGCATCGGGGAAGGAGATCCCTTCCCGGTAGCCGTAGCGACCGTGCAGGGCGGGGGACTTCCCGGTGAACATCGCGACCCGCGCGGGAACGCACGTCGGGGTGGCGGAATAGGCCCGGGTGAATCGGTATCCGCCCCGCGCCATGTCGTCGAGGTTCGGGGTGTCGATGTGGTCGTTGCCGGCGACGCCCATCGCATCGGCGCGCATCTCGTCGACGCAGACCAGGATGATGTGGGGTCGTTCGTAGGAGGGGGTGGTCACGGCAGCGGTCAACCTTTCACTGCGCCGGAGAAGGACTCGATGAAGTACTTCTGGAGAACGATGAATACGATGATGATCGGCAGCAGGGCGATCGTCGACGCGGCCGACATCATGCCCCAGTCGCTGAAATACTGGTTCTGGAGGCTGTAGATGCCCACGGCGAGCGTGCGCAGATCCGGCTGGGAGAGCGTGAGCACCAGGGGGAGCAGGAAGTCGTTCCAGGCGTGCATGAACTGCAGGATGACCGCAGTGGCGAGGACGGGTTTCGCCAATGGGAGGTAGACCTGCGCGAAGATGCGGAGGAACCCCGCACCGTCCATGGTCGCCGCCTCTTCGAGCTCTTTGGGGAGCTGCGCGAAATAGCCGGCGAAGAGGAGCACGACGATCACGCTCACGCCGCCCGCCTCGGCGAGCGTGATGCCCCACAGGCTGCCCGAAAGTCCGAGGCTGTCGATCAGGTCGAAGATCGGGATCACGGTGTATCCCTGCGGGAGGAATACGACCAGTGCGAGCAGCGCGTAGATGACCTTCTTCCCCGGGAAGGTGTAGCGGCCGAGGACGTATCCGAGAAGGGCGTTCACGGTCACGGAGATCAGGATCGACATCCCGGTCACGAAGATCGTGTTCAGGAAATACCGGCCCATGTCGGCTTCGTGCCAGGCGCGGACATAGCTGTCCAGGTGGAGTGTCGAGGTGAACGGGTTCAAGGACCCGAAGATCTCCGCGTTCGACTTCAGCGAGCTGGAGAACACCCAGATGAAGGGGTAGACCCAGACCAGCGCGATCGGCAGCAGGATGAAGATGCCGACGATCAGCGCGAGCCGTTCGGAGCGCTTGAGGCGCCGGCGGCGGGGCGAGGGCTGCGGCGCCTCTTCGGTCGCGGCGACTCCCGCGTCCGGCATCGCTGTGGTGTTCAGGCTCATCGGTCGAGCCTCGCTCTCTGATCGGCGACGAGTTTCAGCGCCCAGGCCTGCAGCAGGGCGATCAGCAGGGTGGCGAGTCCGAAGAAGCAGCCTGCCGCAGAGGCGTAGCCGAGGCGTGGTATCCCTCCGGCGGCATCCGGTGCGAAGGCGGTGCGGAAGATATATACCTCCACGACCTCCGAGGAGTAGTACGGGCCACCACCGGTCAACGCCTGGATCAGGGCGAAGGCGTGCAGGTTCTCGTTCGCGGTGAGGATCACGATGATCACCGCGAAGGGGATCAGGATCGGCAGGGTGATCTTGATGAGCTGCTGGACGGCGCCGGCCCCGTCGACCTCGGCAGCCTCGTAGTACTCCGACGGCACGGTCTGCAGCGCAGCGAGCCAGTAGATGAGGGTCATCCCGAAGTTCTTCCACGTATGGAGCAGCAGTGCGCTCCACAGTGCCAGGTGCGGATCTGACAGGAACTCGATCGGGGTGTCGGTGAGCCCAGTGCTCTTGAGGAAGAAGGCGATCGGCCCGTTGCTGGGGGAGAGGACGAAGGTGAGCACGACGCCGATGACCGAGGCGGCCGCCATCACCGGCAGGAAGAACACCGTACGGAAGAAGGTCGAGAGTCTGCCGCGGATGATGTTGTTCAGGACGATCGCGAGGATCAGTGCGAGCGCGACGCGCAGCGGGACCCCGATGAGGACGAAGACCATCGAACGGCCGAAGGATCCCCAGAACATCCCGTCGCCGAGGAGCTCGCGGTAGTTGGACAGGCCCACGAAGCTCTTGGCATCGCTGAACCCGTTCCACTGCGTGAGGGAGAAGTACCAGGAGGCGCCCATCGGGTAGAAGACGAACATGGCGGTCAGCACCATGCCGGGGATGATGAAGAGATAGATCCAGAACAGATCACCGCGGCGCGCGCGCACCCGCCGGGCGGGCGCGCGCCGACGAGGCGGCGAGAGGGCGGTCGAGGTCATCTCAGCCCTCGAGCTCGTCGTAGTCCTGCGCCGTGTAGTCGAGGCTCGGATCCCAGTTCGGGAACTGGAGCTGAGAGATGTCGACGTCCGCACCTTCGGTCTGTGCGGCGTCGAAGGCCTTCTCCATCGCCTCGTCGAGACGCGAATCAAGGTCGGACAGCGCTGCCTCCGCGTCGCTGATCTGGCCGGTCAGGATCCCCTCGATGGTCCCCGCGATGCCGGGGTCGGTGGCCTGGAGGTTGAGCTTGACGACCCCGGCGTGCTCGCTGCGGATCTCGAACTGCGGGCAGGCGCGCATGTAGGTGGCCGCGAGATCGGCGACCAGCTTGGCCCTCGGGTTGAGCGCGGAGGTGTCGGCGGAGGAGTTCGCCTCCTCGATCGTGGACTGGAAGAAGCCCTCGGTGAGCTCCACCATCGCCCGCTGCCCCTCGAGCGACCCCATGAACTTGATGACGGCTGCGGCGGCATCCGTGTTCGTGCTGTCGGCGTACAGCCAGGACATGTTTGCCCCGGTCTCCCGGAACGGGATGGTGTATTCGCTGCCGTCGGGGGAGGGCAGGGGGAGGATCGTGTACTCGAAATCGGGATAGTCCTTGGCCCACTGCGAGATGTCCCACGGCCCGTTGAGGGAGATCCCGGCCAGTCCGGAGGGGAACTGGGCGCGAGCGTCCGCGTCCTTCAGCGTGAGGTATCCGGGGACGAAGGAGCCGTCATCGATCATCGAGCGCACGAAGTCCAGGGCCTCGAGGAACTCCGGTGCGGAGTACTCGTACTTCCCGGTCCGCATGTTCATGCCTTCGGAGTTGCCCAGCCAGCCCGCGGTGTTCGCGAGGTTCGCGATCACGATGTCCAGGTGATCGGAGGTCGAGAGGATTCCCGGCGTGCCCGAGGCGGTGATCTCCTTGGCCAGGGACCGGAGGTCGTCCCAGGTGGACACTGATTCCACGGGGGTCGACACGCCGGCGGCCTCGGCCGCTTCATGGGAGATGTATTGGGTGATGTCCAAGCGCCGGGTCGAGTTCATCGGCCAGCTGTAGACCTTGCCGTCGAAGACGTGCACGCCGTTGATCAGTGCGGTGTCGGGGAATCCCGCCTTCCACTCCGCGAAGTCGGGAATCGCGTCATCGAGGGGCTGGACCCAGCCTTCGCTGATCGCGGACTCGGCCGGGACGTTCTGCGGCAGCGCGAAGACGTCCGGCGCTGAGCCGTTCCGGATCCCCAGCGGCACCACCTGATTGACCTGGTCCCATCCCGAACCGTCGTACTGGACCTGGATCTCGGGGAACTGCTCGCCGAAGCTGGTGATCACCGGATCGATGAACAGTGCCTTGAGGTCGCCGGAGTCCATCCAGCTCAGCGCCGTGGCCTGTGAGGCATCTGCGTCGAAGTCGAAGGAGAAGTCCTCGGACCCGGCGGCGACCTCCTCGGCACCGGTGCCGGAACCGGTCTCGACGGAGCACGCGCTCAGACCGGCCGCGAGCGCTGCCGCGCCACCGATCAGGGAGCGACGACGGAATCGGGGGGTGCTGACGGTCATGGATGCCTCCTTGCATCGCCGTGCGGCCCGAGCCGGTCACGGACGTCCGTGGTATTTCGATTAACCATCACCTACAATGTGTGATGTGAACCACTCTGTCAAGACCATGTCGAGCAGCGATCAGAAAGGTTCGGCTCGGCGGCCGACCCAGGCGGACGTCGCACGCCTGGCAGGCGTGTCCACCGCGACCGTCTCCCACGTGCTGAGCGGCCGCGCCGACCGCAAGGGAGCCGGGAACGCGCAGACCCGAGCCAGGGTCGAGCGCGCGATGAAGCAACTCGATTACCGCCCGAACTGGGCAGGGCGCGCACTGCGCCGGCAGCGCACCGGCCTCGTCGGTGCGCTCGTCTCAGCGGGAGGCAATCCGTGGCGGGACAGCCTGATCACCGTGGCGAAGCGGGAGCTCGCGAAGCGCTCGCTCGACCTCGTCGTCTTCCCCGACGTCGGGGAGGACGAGGCGACCGACAGGCTCGCGGAACTCCTGGACCGCGGTGCGGTGGACGCCTGCTTCACGGTGCATCTGGAGGAGGCGGGCGAGGTGGCGGAACGCCTGGAACGGTGCCCGATCCCGAGTGTGGCCTTCGCCGAAGGGGACGCCGCCGGCCTCCCGACCGTGCGGCACGGCTATGCGGAGGCCGCGGCGGAGGCCGCCGTCCGACTGCGCGACAGAGGGGTGCGACGATTCATGATCGCTACCGAGGCGATGGGGCCGGGGCACAGCCTCTGGCGCGACGTCGTCGACCCGATCCGCACGGCTCTGGCAGGGGGCGATGCCGACGAACTGAGGGCCGAGCACCTCGAGATCGACTACCGGATCAGCGCCGATCTCGGTCCCCTGGACTGGGCGTCCCTCGAGGCTGCCGGACCGGAGGACCCGATCGTGCTGATGTGCTCGAGTGACCGGTTGGCGATCCAGATCGCGGCCGAATGCGAACGACGGTCGATCGACATCGGGCGGGCCGTCGGGGTCGTGGGCCGCGGCGATATCGCCGAGGCCGCAGAGCGCCGCATCCCGCTGAGCACACTGGGCACGTCGGAGACCAGGTACGAGGACGTCTTCGCAGCTCTCGCGGCGTCGGCCGAGAGCGGCGAGAAGCTCGAGTCGGGCTGGGAGTTCCCCTGGCATGTGATCGAGCGGGCGTCCACCGCCGGGATCGGCCGGCAGGCATGAGCGAGGGCCCGGCGCATTCGCTGCGCCGGGCCCTCGGGGCGGTCCGGTCTCAGAACTGGTCGGCAGATCCCGGATGAGCCCACGGCGGCTGTGAGTCCTGGGTCTGCTGCCGCGCCTCACGGGCACGCTGCTCGGCCTGCTGCCGAGCTCGCGTCGCGCGCTGCTCCTCCTGCTCGCGCAGCTGATCGGCGGAGACGCGCCGACGGTCCTCGACCTCATCCGCGTCGGCGTCCTTCGACGCCTCGGCGGCGGCCTGTGACTGCAGCATCGCTGTGCGGATCTCGTCCCCATGGAGCCGACGGCGCCGGGGTTCGAGGGCAGGTACAGCACGTTGGAGCGGGAGTTCCGGGCCACGTCCTGCATGGTGTCGAAGTACTGCGTCATCAGCAGCAGCTGCTCGGCGGAGTTCTCGATGCCCACCTTGCGCAGCATCTCGTACTGCTCGGCGATGCCCAGTGCGATCGCCTTGCGCTGGGCGGCGACGCCCTCACCCTGGAGGCGCTTGGACTCGGCCTCGGCCTCGGCCTGGGTGACGCGCTTGATCTTGTCCGCCTCGGCGAGCGACTGGGCCGCGACCCGGTCGCGCTGGGCGGCGTTGATGGAGTTCATCGAGTCGCGCACCCGCTGGTCCGGGGAGATGTCCTGGACCAGGGTGTTGATGATGTAGAAGCCGAACTCCCGCATGCGCTCCGAGAGCGTGGACTCGACGCTGCGGGCGATGTCGTCCTTCGACTCGAAGGCCTGGTCCAGCTCGAGGCCGGACAGCGCCGAGCGCACGGTGTCGAACACGTAGGAGCGGATCTGCGCCTCGGGGTTCGACAGCTTGTAGTACGCGTCGATGACCTGCTCGTCGCGGATCTTGTACTGGACCGCGACCGGCACGTTGACGAACACGTTGTCCTTGGTCTTGGACTCGATGTTCACCTCGAGCTGCTGCACGCGCAGCGAGACCGGTCGGGTGGTGTTGTCGATGAACGGGGTCTTGAAGTTCAGGCCCGCCTGCGCGACCCGCTTGAACTTGCCGAACCTCTCGACGATGATCGCTTCCTGCGTGTGCACCGTGAACATCAGCGAGGTGCGCAGCCCGCCGAACAGCAGCGCCGCGACGACCACGACGAGTATCAGGACGCCCACGATGACGACCAGGGCGACGATTGCGCCTTCCATGTGTTCCCCTTTTCTTGGTGATGAAGTCTGTGACCTACGCTACCAACCGAGCCGGTTGGTCGTCACCGCAGACCGAGCTCGCTCTCGATCCGTCGGGCGATCCGCACGGGCGGCACCAGCGGGGCATAGCGGCGCAGCACCTTCCCCTCGCCGTCGATGAGGAACTTGGTGAAGTTCCAGGCGATGCGGCCGCCGATCACCCCGGCCTTCTGCGCGCACATCCACTTCCACAGCGGGTGCGCGGTGGGCCCGTTGACGTCGATCTTCGAGAACAGCGGGAAGCGGACGTCGTAGGTGGAGGCGCAGATCTCCTTGGTCTCCTCGTCGGTGCCGGGATCCTGGTGGAACTGGTCCGAGGGGAAGCCGAGCACCGTGAAGCCGTGCTCCGCGTAGCGGTCCGTCAGCTCCTGCAGGCTCGTCAGCTGGGGGGTGAAGGCGCACTCGGTGGCGATGTTGACGACGAGGACCAGACGTCCGCGGTACTCACTCATCTCCCGATGCTCACCATCGATGGTGAGAGCGGAGAAGTCGTGGAAAGTCGACTCGGACATGGTCTCCTGACTCGGCTAGTAGGTGACGTGCGCCTCCATCGTAGAACGCAGTCCTGGGCGTGCGCCGGGACCGCGGGCTCAGGCTCTGCCTTCTGCCTGGGCTCCTGCCGCTCGTTCCTCGCTCAGGCGAGGAACGCATCGACCTCGTCGCGGGTCGGGGCGCTCTCGGTCCCGCGCCGGGTCACAGCGATCGCCGCGGCGGCGTTCGCGCGGGTGGCGGCGGATTCCCAGTCCGCACCGAGGGCACGCTCTGCCAGCAGCACCCCGGTATGGGTGTCACCGGCGCCGTTGGTGTCCACTGGCGTCTGCGGGAAAGCGGGGATCTGGGTGCCACGACCGTGGTGGAAGACCAGGCATCCCCGCTCCCCGTCCCGCACGACCACCACCGCGCCGGGGCGCAGGCGCCGGCGGAGCGCCTCCGGGGTGTCCTCGAGCGCATCGAGATCGGTCAGCGCTCGCGCCTCGTCGGCGTTCGAGGTCCACACCGTGGTGCAGGCCAGCACCCGCTGCCGGACCTCGCGGGGGAAGTCGGCGAAGGGGGCGCCGGGATCGAGCACCACATCCACGTCGGCCGGCAGTGTCTCGAGGAACTCCAGCAGCGGCTCCCGGGTGGGCTCGAACAGGCTGTACCCGGAGATGCACACCAGGTCCCCCACCTGTGGCTCGAGGGTCGCGAGCGAGGTGGCGGTGATCTGCCGCTCCGCCCCGTACACGGTGAGGAACGTCCGTTCGGCCGACGGTTCCAGCAGCACCGTGCAGTACCCGGTATCGGCGTCGGGGCGCGGCGCATCGGAGAGGGCGACCCCGTCCCGGGCCAGCGCCTCCCGGATCAGGTCGCCGTACGGACCGGTGCCGTGCGCCCCGCCGTGCACCGCCACTGCCCCGGTGCGGGCAGCCGCGATCAGTGTGGTCACCGCGCCGCCCGCGTACTTCTGCTCACGGCGCACGTTGGCGTTCCCGCCGCGCGGCGGGAGCTCGTCGATCTCGAGGATGAGGTCGACGAGCGCCTGGGCGGTGTGGAGCACGCGGGACATGGGCACGAGTCTAGGTGGGAGCATGAGCCCATGCCCCCTGCTCCCGCTGGATCCCGCCGCCGCGGCCCGCTGCTCGTCCTCGTCTCCCTCCTCGCGATCATCGCCGTGGTGATCGCTGTTCTGCAGTGGCGGGACCGCTTCGGCTCCGGCGAGGCGGAGGCCGAGGAGCTCGCCGCCGCGCTCTCCGCGGGCGAGGCCCCGGACCAGGCCGAGCACGACCGGATCCTCGGCCCGCTGCTCGAGGCCGGGGCGGTCCCGCAGGTCTCCCTCGCCGACCCCGGCAGCGCCCGGGACGGCATCCGCACCGCCACCCTCGAGTGGACCTGGACCCTTCCGAATGGCGACGGGACCTGGGAGTACACCACCCCCGCGACCCTGCGCCGCGGCGAGGACGGCTGGAGGGCGGAGCTCGCCCCCGCGGCCTATGCCCCTGACCTCACCGCGAGCGAGCACCTCGAGCTCACCACGCTCGACCCGGCGCTGGGCAGCATCACCGATCGCGACGGCACCGTGCTGTTCAGCGAACTGCCGGTGATCACGCTGGGCTTGGACAAGACGCAGCTCGATGAGGGCGAGCTGGACTCCTCCGCACGGGACCTGGCCGGACTGCTCGGCATCGACGCCGACCGCTACGCGCAGAGCGTCACGGGCCACGGCCCCGACGCGTTCGTCGCCGCGCTGACCATCCGCGAGGAGGCCGCGGGCGACTATCCACTGGAAGAGGCCGCACAGGTCGCCGGGTACCTCGCCGTGGACGGGACCCGGCCCCTGGCCATCCAGCGCGACTACGCGCCGGGTGTGCTCGGCTCCCTGCGGGAGGCCAGCGCCGAGGACATCGAGGACTCCGACGGGCAGCTCGAGGCCGGGGACCTGGTCCCCAGCGGCGGCGTGATCGCCGCGGCCCGCGACGAGGTGCTCGGCACCCCCGGCCTCGAGGTCCGCGCGGTCGACGAGGACTCCGACGCCACCCGTTCCCTGCACCGCATCGAGCCGGTCGACGGCAGCGCCGTGCCCACCACGCTGGATGACGATGTGCAGCGCCTGGCCACCGCCGCGATCTCCGAGGAGGACTCGCCCTCGGCCGTGATCGTGCTGCAGCCCTCGAGCGGGGATGTGCTCGCCGCCACCCTCGGGCCGACCGGTCAGTCCTACCCGGTGGGTCTCGTCGGCCGGTACGCCCCGGGCTCGACCTTCAAGGCCGTCACCGCACTGTCCCTCCTGCGCGCGGGCCTCACCCCGGACACCGAGATCGAGTGCCCCGAGACCGCGGTCGTCGCGGGCCGCAGCTTCAAGAACGCCGACTCGATGAACCCCTCCCTGTTCGGGACGATGCCGCTGCGCTCCGCGATCGCCCACTCCTGCAACACGGCGATGCTGCTCCAGCACGAGACGGTGGACCAGGTGGCCCTCGCCGATGCCGCGACCACGCTCGGCATCGGCCAGGACGCCCCGGCGGGTCTGGACGCGTTCATGGGCTCGGTGGATCCGCAGGACACCGGGGCCGAGCACGCCGCGGCGATGATGGGGCAGGGCCGCGTGCTCGCCTCACCGCTGTCGATGGCGGTGGTGCTCGCGAGCGTGCAGAACGGCGCGACCGTCGCCCCGCGGATCCTCGCCGACCAGCAGCCGGTCACCCCGGAGGTACCCACCCCGCTCACCGAGCAGGAGACCGCGCAGATGCAGGAGATGCTGCGCGGAGTGGTCACCGACGGCAGCCTCGACGAGTTCGCGGACCTGCCCGGCGAGCCCGTGATCGGCAAGACCGGCACCGCCGAGTGGGTGGACGAGGACGGCGAGCTGAAGCTCCACTCCTGGGTGATCGTCGCCCAGGGCGACCTGGTGGTCGCGGCCTTCGTCGAGGACGGCAGCTACGGCTCGGTCACCGCCGGACCGATCGCCCGCGAGGTGCTCGAGGGGCTCTGACCTCCAGCGCGCGAGACCCTCAGAGCCCGGCCGCCACCTCGACCGCCTGACGGATGGCCCGTTCGGCATCCAGCTCCGCGGCGACGTCGGCCCCGCCGATCACATGCACCCGCGGCGTGCGGCCCTTCCGCGCGGCGGTCACTTCCGCGGCGAGATCATCCACGCTCACCTGCCCGGCGCAGACCACGATCGTGTCCACCGCGAGCACCGTCTCCTGCTCGTCCTCGACGAGGTGCAGACCGTCCTCGTCGACGTGACGGTAGGTCACGCCGCGGTGCTGGATCACGCCTGCATGGCGCAGCTCCGCCCGGTGCACCCAGCCGGTGGTGCGGCCCAGCCCCGCCCCGATCCGGGTCTCCTTGCGCTGCAGCAGATGGACCTCGCGCCGCGGCTCCTCGACCGGACGGGTGGTGACGCCGCCGCGGTGCTCCTCATCGGCCGGGACGACGCCCCAGTGCTGCTTCCAGGCGGCGATGTCCAGGGTGGGGGAGGGGCGCGGGGCGCTGAGGAACTCGGCCACGTCGACCCCGATGCCGCCCGCACCGATGATCGCCACCCGCTGACCGGCCTCGGCCCGGCCCTCGAGCAGGTCGGCATAGCTGATCACCTGCGGCCCGCCTTCGGCGGGCAGCGTGATCTCGCGCGGTACGACGCCGGTGGCGACGATGACGTCGTGGAAGCCGGCCAGGTCGCGGGCCGTCGGCCGGGTCTCCAGCCGGATCCCGACGCCCGCGGCCGCCAGCCGCATCCGCCAGGACTGCAGCGCCTGCGCGTAGTCCTCCTTGCCGGGAATGCGAGCGGCCAGCCGCAGCTGCCCGCCGATCTCGGCGGTGGCCTCGTAGAGGGTGACGATATGGCCGCGCTCGGCGGCGGCGAGTGCCGCCTCGAGCCCCGCGGGTCCCGCGCCGACGACGGCGACCTTGCGGGCGCGGCGCTCGATCACCGGCTTCAGCACCAGCTCCGTCTCAAACCCGGCCCGGGGGTTGACCAGGCAGCTGGCCCGCTTCCCGACGAACACCTTGTCCAGGCAGGCCTGGTTGCAGGAGATGCAGGCGACGACCTGCGCCGCCTGATCGTCGGCGAGCTTGCGCGGCAGGTGCGGGTCCGCGAGCAGTGGTCGGGCCATGGAGACCAGATCCGCCTGACCGCCGGCGAGGACCTCCTCGGCGACCGCGGGATCGTGGATCCGGTTCGAGGCGATGACCGGCACATCGACCAGGTCGCGCAGCGCCGCCGCGTTCTCGGCGAAGGCGGCGCGCGGCACGGAGGTGACGATCGTGGGGACCCGCGCCTCGTGCCAGCCGATGCCGGAGGAGAGCACATCCACACCGCGCTCGGTGAGGCCGTGGGCGAGAGCGGTGGTCTCCTGCCAGGTCTGGCCGCCCGGGACCAGATCCAGCAGGGAGATGCGGTAGCTGAGCAGGGCGCCCTCGCCGATCGCCTCACGCACCGCGGCGGCCACGGCCAGCGGCAGCGCCCGTCGCCCCTCGGCCCCGCGCCCCCAGCGGTCCCGGCGCCGGTTCGTGGCGGGAGCGAGGAACTGGTTGAGCAGGTAGCCCTCGGAGCCCATGATCTCGACGCCGTCGTACCCGGCCTCGACCGCGAGGCGGGCCGCCTCGGCGAAGTGCTGGACGGTGCGTCCCACGCCGCGGCGGGTCAGGCGCCGGGCGCGGAACGGGGAGAGCTTGGACTTCCCCGCGGCCGACGAGGCGGCCAGCGGATGGAAGGCATAGCGGCCCGCGTGCAGCAGCTGCAGCAGGATCCGGCCGTCGGCCTCGTGGACCTCGCGGGTGATCACCCGGTGGCCGCGCAGGGTGCGGTCATCGGCCTGGGCACCGCGCGGGGTGAGGCGACCGGTGCGGTCGGGGGAGAAGCCTCCGGTGACGATCAGCCCGACGCCGCCGCGGGCGCGCTCGCCGAGATAGGCGGCGAGCTTCTTCGCGTCGGCCGGGCGGTCCTCGAGGCCCACATGCATCGAGCCCATCACGATCCGGTTGCGCACCTCGAACGGTCCCAGGTCCAGCGGCGAGAGCAGCCGGGTGAAGGAGCGGCGTGCGGTCGGAGAGGGAAGCGGCACTGACATAGGGCTGATTCTGCCAGCAACCGCCGACGCTGCTGCGTCGAGGCACCGCGCCGCCCGGTCCCGCATGCACTGCGTACCCTGGAGGAGACCCCCTGTCACCGGAGCGAGGAGCCCCCATTGTCGTCGCGCATGCTGATCATCGTCGATGTCCAGAACGACTTCTGCGAAGGCGGTGCGCTGGGCGTCGAGGGCGGGGCCGAGGTCGCGGCCCGGATCGTCGGCCTCGTGCGATCACAGGAGGAGCGGTACGACCGCATCCTGGTCAGCCAGGACTGGCATCGCGGGGACACGGACAACGGCGGGCACTTCGCCGTCCCGCCGGCCGCACCGGATTTCGTCGACACCTGGCCGGTGCACTGCGTGGCGGAGACACCCGGCGCAGCGCTGCACCCGGAGATGGCGGCGCTCGCCGCGGAGCTGGGGGATCGGCTCGAGATCGTGCAGAAGGGCTACGGCCTCCCCTCCTACAGCGTCCTGGAGGGCACGGTCGTCGCCACCGATGAATCGGTGCAGGATCTGCTCGCCGACGGCGACTGGGAGCGGATCGACGTGGTGGGTCTCGCCTATGACTTCTGCGTGCGGGAGACGGCGCTCGGTGCGGTGGCGGCCGGCGCACCGGTGCGGGTGCTCAGCGATCTCACCGCTGCCGTGCATCCGGCGGGGATCCCCGCGCTCGAGCAGGAGCTGGCGGAGGCAGGCGTGGAGATCACCGCTTCCTGAGGGCGAGGGACGGTCCGGGGCGGCTGCTGCGCCGTCGTCAGTCGCCGGATCAGAAGGGCGGCGTGGTCTCGTCGAGGGTGGGCCCGGGAGGGATGATCCGGCGGGCATGACGGCCGGGGTAGGCCTTCGCGAACGCGTCGGCGCGCTGCTCCGCGACCCGTTCCGTGCGGGGTCGGGCCTTCTCCTCGGCGTGGAGACGCGTCGCGTCCGCGTGGGCGCGCTGGTGGACTCGCCAGGCTCGTTCGAGTGCTTCGACGGAGTGTGGTGTGAGGAGATCCGTGTTCTCTCTGGTGCGGGTCCGGACTTCGCCGTCGAGGACCCAGGACGTCTCCCTTGGCCCTGCGGTGGTGGAGCCGTCCCCGCCGCCGGGATCGTCGTCCGGGTTGCGGGTGGGGTCGATCAGTCCGGCGGTCTTGAGCTTGTGGTGCAGCCAGCAGAGCCGGTGGAGGTTCCACAGGCTGGTCTGGCCGCCCTTGCCGGGATGGTCGTGGTCGTACTCGATGATGTGGTCGTCCTCCGCCGCGATCACGGTGGCCCGGGTGCAGCCGGGCGCGGCGCAGACGGCGTGGCGTAGCCGCAGCTGGAGCCGCATCTGTGCAGTCGGGTGATAGGTCTGGGCGGTCACGGGAAGGTGGGCGCCGCTGATCGGATCGGTCAGGATCCGCTGCCAGGTGCTCTCCCCGGCCGCGAGCAGTCGTGCCTGCTCTGCCGGGACCGGTGTCATCCCCTCCAGCATCGCGGGCGCATCATCGACACCCAGCAGCGTGGTGGCGGGGACGGTGACCAGGATCTTGTACGGGCTCGAGGTCTCCTGGACGGGGTCGATGTCCAGGACCGAGTGGACCAGGATCGCGTATCGCAGCGTGCGCAACGAGAGGGCTCTGCCGCGCTCGTGGAGGTTCTCATCGATGTCGAAGGGCAGCGGTCCTTCGACCCCGTCCTCCAGACCGGCACGCTGGGCCTTCTGGACGGTGCGGGAGGCGATGTCGAGCCGGTGGGCGAGGGCCTGGATCTCCGGGATCGGACCCGTGACGTACAGCGAGGCGGTGCCGGTCTCGGTGTTGACGTCCACGATCTCCACGTTTCGGGACTCCGACGGCGGAGTGGGGACCGTTCCCGCGACCGCCAGGGCGACGGCGAGGGTGACCTGCTTGTCGAAGGTCGCCTTCGACACCGACGGGATCTCCACGCCGGACATATGGGCGTCGACCTGCCGGACCTGGTCCTCGGACAGGCGACGGACGTGCCGGATCAGGGAGTGGTGCCAGGCCTCGGGCAGGTCCCCTGCGCGCACGTGCTCGAAGGTCAGCGGCATCCACTCCACGGCGGTGTGGGCGTCGGTGACCTGCACCTGAGCATGGAAGCAGCTGCACCGCAGCCCGGTTGCGACCTTCAGCGCCGTCACATCCGCGTCATCCAGCAGCCCCTGCACGGCGGGGTCCTCTCGGAAGAACGTCGAGAGCTGACGGAGCTGATGGGCATAGAGCCGGGCACGGGTCTTCATCGTCTGATGCATCGAGAGCACCCGAGCTGCTTCGAGGCTGCCGGGCTCGACCTCCTCCAGGATGTACTCCTCGGACAGTGCGCGCCGCGCCCGCGCCCGCCATGTCGGGGAGTCGGCGGAGGAGGGGGCGACACGAGCGGTGCGGACATGTCCGGGATCCTCAGCGGCGGCCTCGCCGGCCGGGTCGTGGCCCTCGACAGCGGGATCCCGAGGCCTGTCGACGTCGTCGTGCGACCTGCCGACCGCGTCGTGCGTCCCGCCGGAGGCGTCTGTGCGACCGAACTCCTGGTCCTCGAACTCACCCACCGTCGCCACCCCCTCCCCGCGCCAGAGCACTTCTCGAACCGCATCTGCGATATCCCTCAACCGTATTCTGTGCGCAACCAATACTGAAGGGTCACCATGAAATGGGGATGAATCTGTGGATAACTCCGCTGTGTGGAGGAATGGTTCTGTGGATAACCACCAGGTGTGGAGGAACGATCCGCGCAGACGACTCGCGAGTGACCCGCAAGAACGATGTCTGAGCAGGTCGAGAGGCGTTGTGGGCCGATATCGCGCCTGCCTGCCGTGCGGACTGTCGAGAAAGCCTCCGGTGTGGCGGAAACCCGGTTCGCAGAGGGAGGAAAAGGGTGATGAACGGCGCCTCGATCGAAGTCAAGAGGGGTCCGGAAAATGTGCAAAAAGCGGAGTGTGGAGGAAAGGTGCGCGGGACTTTCTGTCGTCGGCACCTTTCCTACTCGGCACCTTTCCTCTTCGGCACCTATCCTCCCCGGCTGCTCCCCGGCTCCTCCCCGTCGGCGCCTTCCCCTCCGGTGCAGCGCCGCGCCGGGCCGCCGCACCGGAGCCCTCCCGCGACGCCTGCCCGCGCCGCCCACACGCGAGGCCTGTACATACACCGACATACAGAGCACCATGGCTCCATGGCGATCTCTCCCTCGAACCGCATGCCGCCCTCGCACCGCACGACATCCACCAGCCCCGCGGCCGCCCGCACCATCTCTGGGGCCAACCCCTTCACCCCCGGCTTCGGCCTCACTCCGATGATCCTCGCCGGACGCGAGGTGGCGATCGACGAGTTCACCGCGGCGCTCGCCGGGAACATCCCCGAGGCGCGGGCGATCCTGATCTCCGGCGCCCGCGGCTCCGGCAAGACCGTGCTGCTGACCGAGTTCCGGGAGCTCGCGCTCGAGGCGGGCTGGACCGATCTGCGTATGCACACCTCCTCCACCTCGCTCATCGAGGAGCTGCGCAGCCAGGCCATCGCCCGCCTGCGGGAGATGGATCCGGAGGCCGAGATCTCCCGGCTCACCTCCGCGCGGGCGTTCAACGTCGGCGCCTCCCGGGATATCGTCCGGCGCTACGAGGGGGAGGGGGAGGTGCTCACCACGGTGCTGGACCGACTCGCCCAGCTGTGCGACGAGGACGGCGGCGGTCTGCTGATCACCCTGGACGAGCTGCAGTCGGTGGACCGCGACCAGCTGCACGCCCTCACCCAGCACGTGCAGGACCTCATCGGCTCCGGCCATGCGGTCGCCTTCATCGCTGCCGGGGTGCGCCCCGGAGTCGACGCCCTGCTGGACCACGAGCGCACCACCTTCCTGCGCCGGGCGCACCGGATCGAGGTGGGCAGCGTCGACGTCGGCACGGCGGCGGAGGCGATCCGCATGACCATCGCCGACACCGCGCGGACGATCACCCCGGAGGCGACGGTGCTGGCCGGCGAGATCTCGCGGGGCTATCCGTACCTGATCCAGCTCATCGGGTCGAAGGCCTGGCAGAACAGCGGTGACGCGGAGACCATCGAGATCGAGGACGTGCGCGGCGGGCGGGAATCCGTGATCGCGGCGATGATCAAGAACGTCCACGGCCCGGCGCTGCGGGGGCTGAGCTCCCGCAAGCGCGAATACCTCCACGCGATGCTCGAGGACGAGGGCCCCTCCGCCGTCGGCGACATCGCCCGGCGAATGGACATCGACCCCCGCAACCAGTCCACCTACCGCGAGCGGCTCATCGAGGAGGAGCTGATCCGACCAGCCGGGCGCGGCTTCGTCGAGTTCGCGCTGCCCTACCTCGGCGACGCGCTGCGGCACGAGGCGCGGGAGGGAGTGGGGGCCGACGTCGAACCCGATAAGGGAGTTAGTCGTTCCCATCGGGCCCGGCGCAAGGGCCGACCATAGTCGATGGTCATGGCCCGGCTGCGTCAGTAGCGTGGACGACGCCATGAACTCGAGATCCCTCGCTCCGTCCCGCCCGGCACGCAGCGGCACCACCGGGCCCATCACCCGTGGGCTGCGATGGCTCGGCGTGCTCGCCGCCGGTGGGATCACGGCGTGGATCATCGTGCGGTACCCCTCCCTCCCGGACACCGTCGCCACGCATTTCACGGTGAGCGGGCAAGCCGACGACTGGGGACCGAAATGGTCGATCCTGGTGCTCGCCGGCGTGATGCTGCTCCTCTCGCTGGCCCTCGCCGCACTGTCGGTACGCCCGCGGCTCTTCAACTATCCGGTGGCGGTCACCGCGAGCAACGCCCAGGCCATCTACCGCGAAGGGGAGCGGATGATGGTCGGGACGCTGCTCGGCGTGGTGCTGCTCTATCTCGGGATCGCCTGGTCCGTGGTGCTGACCGGCGGAACGGCGCTGACCGTCAGCGGGATCGTGCTGATGCTCGCAGCGACCATCATCGGGATCGTGCGCCTGGTGCGCGTCGGGCGCTGAGAGCCCGCCCTCAGACCCGGGCGAGGGCGAGCGCGAGGTTGTCCGGTCCGCCGGCGGTCAGCGCCAGCTCGACGAGCGACCCCGCCAGCGCCTCGAGATCCTCCGTCCCGCCGGTCAGCGCCTGGGCGAGGACCGCGGGATCCACCACGGCGTGCAGCCCGTCGGTCGCCACCAGCACCAGATCCCCCGGGGCGAGCCGGCGCATCAGCAGATCCGGGGCGGTGGGGGCGCCCGCAGCGAGGGCGCGGTTCAGCACGGCACGCTCCGGATGCGCGGCGACCTCCTCGGGGGAGAGCCGGCCCGCCTCGACCAGGGAGCGCAGGCGGGTGTGGTCCTGGGTGACGTGCTCGACCTGCCCGCCGTGCACCCGCACCACCCGGGTGTCCCCGAGATGCGCCACGTGCAGTCGATCCCCATCGAGCACCGCCGCGGTGAGGGTGGAGCCGGCATCTCCCTTGGTCGGTACCAGCGCTTCCACCGCGGACCACGCCGTCTCCAGCGCGGTGAGCGGCGCGGCCGACGGGTCGGCTCCGAGCTCGCGCTCGAGCGCCGCCGCGAGCGTCGACAGGATCCGCGACGCGAGATCGTCCGCGCTGCCGAAGCCGTCGGCGACGGCGAGCAGGGTGCGCCCGCCGGGAAGCTCGCGCACGAGCACGGCATCCTGCTGGGCGGTGCGCACCAGGCCCTGATGCAGCGCCGAGGCGGTGCGGGGCGCAGCGGTGGCTGAGGTGGGGGAGATGGTCATGATGTCCTCCGAAGGGAGCTCCCCGAGATCACGGGCGAGGGCGGTGACGGCGGCGGCGCGGGAGAGGGCGTCGGCCTCCTCCTGCCGCCACCACGAGCGCAGCTCCGCAGCAGCGGCGCCGGTCTCCAGATCGCACAGCACGCCGATGCGGGCGAGCCCCATCCCGAGGCCGCGCAGCGCGGCGATGAGTCGGGCCCGCTGCACCTGGTCCGTCCCGTAGGAGCGGTAGCCGGTGAACGGGTCGACCCGGCGCGGCACCAGCAGCCCCGAGTCGGCGTAGAGGCGCAGCGCCTTCGGGCTCAGGCCGCTCGCGGCGGCCAGCTCCCCGATGCTCAGCAGCGTCTCGTCCATGCGATCCTCCGTCATGCCTCACCCGATCTCCCGGGCACCGGGTCCGTCCCGGTGATGACCACGCTCGGGATTGTCCCCGGGGAGAGTCAAGCCGTGCGCGGGGAAATTCCGTCGACCAGCGAGGATCCCGCATGATCCACTGACCCCATGCATCTGACGATCCGCCACCTGGACCCCACCTCCGAGGTCGAGCTTGACCAGTATCTCGCCCTGGACAGGGCACTGGACGAGCACACCTACGGCGGCAGCCAGGCGATGACCCGCGAGCAGCTGCGCACGCAGCTCGCCGGCTCCCCGTACTGGAGCGTGCGGCGCTGGGTCGCCGTCGTCGAGTCGATGGAGGGCGGCGAGAGCCTCGTCGGCCGCGCCAGCACGTTCATGCCGCTGCAGGAGAACCTCGAGACCATCTCCGTCGGCGTCTCCATCCATCCCGCGTTCCGCGGCCAGGGGATCGCGACCGCGATGGTCCAGGAGGTGCTGCTCCCCGCGATCCGCGAATCCGGCCGCACCCTGGTCGAGGGGTACGGCGAGATTCCGGCCGACGGCGACGCCGACGCCCCTGAGCTGCCGGTGAACCGTCTGGCCCGCCGGGTCGGGATCACCCGCAAGAACCTCGCCGTCTGCCGCGCGCTGCCGCTCCCCCTGAACGAGACGCTGCTGGAGACGCTGCAGGCCGAGGTCGAGGAGGAGCTCGGCGAGTACCGCATCGAGCTGTGGGACGGCGAGATCCCCGAGGAGCACCTGCTCGCCTACGGCCTGCTGCTGCGCCAGCTCGAGCTCGACGAGCCCGACGAGGAGGTCGAGCACGAGGCGTCCGAGTACACGCCGGAGCGCATCCGCGAGAGCGAGCGGCGGATGCGCGAGGCGGGAACGGCGCGGATCGCCGCGGTCGCCCTCGCGCCCGACGGCAGCTTCGTCGGCAACTCCGAGGTCCACGTCCACACCGCGCCGGGCAGCACCCTCGGCTGGCAGGAGAACACCCTGGTCATGCCCGAGCATCGGGGGCACCGGCTGGGCCTCGCGCTGAAGGTCGCCACCCATCGGCAGCTGCGCGAGCGCGCCCCGCAGCTGCGCTCGCTGGTGACCTGGAACTCGCATGTGAACCCGTGGATGATCGAGATCAACGAGAAGCTCGGATACCAGATCGTGTACCGGGAGCTGGTGCTGCAGGGCCGACCCTCGCTCTGAGTCCCCGACACGCCGCCCCGCCTCCCGTTCCCTGCCGCCCGTCGGGCTAGGTTCGGCGGCACGGGAAGGGGCTGTAGATGACCGTGCAGGCGAAGCACCGCAGGAAGTCGCGGCGAGGGCGACCGCATGAGCAGTTCACCATCGCCATCGCGATCCTCTCGCTGGTGATGGCCGGAGGTATGGTCGCCGGCCTCGCGACCAGCGCGATCGGGCCCGACGACGGGCGGACGGCCGCCGGCGCGGCACCGGAGATGCCGCCGGGCGACCCCTCGGACACCACCCGCCTGGTGCATCTGGACCGCATCACCGGGGACATCACCCCGAAGTCCGTGGTCGCGAGCCCCACCGGCACCGTCATCGCCAACAACATGATGTACAGCCACTCCTCGACGCTGTACGACGCCGAGACCCTCGAGCTCACCGACACGGTCCGCGACGAGGTCGACCTCGCCGAGTTCGGCGTCCCGGAGCGGGCCGGGGTCACCCAGGGCGCTCCCGTCGAGGCGGTGTTCTCACCGGATGGGAAGTACGCCTACGTCTCCCAGTACCGGCTCCAGGGCCCCGGCGCGGGCGAGGTCGCGCACGACGACTGCCGGGCCGGCGAGCAGGTCGGGCCCTCCGCGGTGTTCCGCCTCGACGTCGCCGCCGGCCAGTGGGACCAGGTGATCGAGGTGGGCCGGGTCCCGAAGTTCATCTCCCTCTCCGCGGACGGCAGCCGCGCCCTGGTCTCGAACTGGTGCGACGAGACCGTCTCCGTGCTCGACCTCGAGGCCGGGCAGGAGACCCGGGTGATCCCCATCGACTCCGCACCCCGCGGCAGCGTGATCCTGCCCGACAATCGCACCGCCTATGTGACCGCGATGTTCGCCGATGAGCTGTTCCGGGTGGACCTCGTCACCGGCGAGAGCGAGCTCGTGCTCGAGACCGGCCGCAAGCCCCGCCACCTGGTGCTCTCACCCGATGCGAGCAGGATGTATCTGACCGTCTCCGGCAGCGACCGGCTGGTCGAGCTCGACGCCTCCACCGGTGAGGTGCTGCGCACCGCCGAGACCGGCCGCGAGCCCCGCACCATGGCGATCTCCCCGGACGGCCTGGCGCTGTACATCGTGAACTACTACGCCAACACCGTCTCCAAGTTCGACACCGCGACACTGCAGGAGATCCAGACGGTCGAGGTGGGGAAGAACCCCATCGGCATCACCTACGAACCCACCCAGCGCCGGGTCTGGGTCGCGAACTACGCCGGCTCGATCGACGTCTTCGACGACACCGCCGGTGGCACCATGGAGCCATGAACCAGAACATCGACGGCATCGTCACCGCCTCCCGGGAGGTTGCTGCCCCGGCCGAGACGCTCTTCGCCCTGATCGCCGACCCTGCGCAGCAGCCCCGCTGGGACGGCAACGACAACCTCGCCGACGCCGCACCCGGCCAGCGGGTCCATGCCGTCGGCGACGTGTTCGTGATGACGAACCAGAACGGCGGGGTGCGCGACAACCACATCGTCGCCTTCGCCGAGGGGCGCGAGATCGCCTGGCGCACCGCACCGCACGGCGAGCAGCCGCCCGGCCACCAGTGGGGCTGGCAGCTCGAACCGCTCGCAGATGGCGGAACCCGTGTCACCCACACCTACGACTTCACCGCACTGCCGGCCGAGCAGGAGAAGCGCCTGGCCAAGGCACGCCTGATGACTCCCGAGAAGCTGCGGGCCTCGATCGACCGCCTGGCGGCGCTCGCCGAGGAGGGCGAGGACTCCTGAGCTCGCCGCAGGAACCACCGGATCGGCCCGTCGACCCCAGGACCCGCGGGCCGATGATGGACCCCGCCGTCGCCCGGATCGAATCGACGATCGAACAGGCGATGCGCCGCGGCGACTTCGACGACCTGCCCGGGGCCGGGGAGCCGCTGGACCTGCCCGCCTCCCACGACCCGGACTGGTGGATCAACCAGCGCCTGGCCAACGGCGAGATCGATCGCGAGGCGCTGCTGCCGGTGGTGGTGCTGCTGCGCAAGGAGTACGAGCGGCGCGAGCAGACCCTCGCCGCCCTCCCGCACGAGCGCGCCGCACGCGAGTACGCCGAGGACTTCACCGAGCGGGTCCACCAGGACCGCCGCGCGAACCCCTTCCAGACGATGCTCGCCCCGGCCTGGGATCCGGAGGACGCGGCGCGGCGCTGGCGGGAGCTGCGGGCGGCGGCGCCGGAGCCCGCGCCGGTGCCGACGGAGCCGCAGCCCCCGCACGCACCGGCCGCTCGGTCACCGCGCCGGCGGTGGTGGCCCTTCGGCAGGCGGACCTGATCAGCGGGCCTGCCCACCGCGCCCGCAGGCGGCGCGCCACTCCTCGGGGTCGGCCACAGCAGGCGGCGCACCGTTCGCCCGCAGCCAGGTGCACACGTTCACGCAGTCGCGGCGCAGGAACTCCGCGCCGTGCGGATTCGCGATCAGGTCCAGTACCTGCGGGACGTCGATGATCACGGGATCGGGCTCGGACTGCCGGGTGTCGGCGAGGAGGTTGTACGGGGAGAGGTCGCCGTGGACCAGGCCCAGCTGGGCGAGGTCGATGACCACGCCCCGCAGCAGCTCCGCCCAGCGCGTGATCGTGGCAGCGTCTGGCGTCGTCTCGTGCAGGCGCGGGGCCGCGACGGCACCGCGCTCGTCGTCGGTACCGATGAACTCCATCAACAGCTCGGTGCCGAGGATCTGCACCGGGTACGGGACCGGCAGACCGGCCTGCCAGAGCCGGCCCAGCACGTCGAACTCGGTGCGGGCCCACTGCGAGGCCGCCACCTGCTTGCCGAACGCTGAGCTCTTGGCGACCGCTCTGGCCTCCCTCGAGTCCTTGAGACGGCGGCCCTCGGTGTAGGCGTGGGAACGATGGAAGGTCGAGTGCTCGGGTGAGCGGTAGCGCTTGGCGACCAGCAGAGCAGCCTCGCCCGCGGCGCCGGTGAGGTGCTCGGTGGGCAGGGCGCGCTCGATGAGGAAGGCATCCGCCTCCTTACCGGTCTTGAGGATCCCGAGCTCGGTATCGATCGCGCCGTCATGCTGGACCACCCAGTCGGGGAAGGGCTGCGGGCCGCGATCGATGATGTGGGCGGTCTCCGGCCATGTGGACCAGCGCTGGTCGTCGTCGAGCTCGGCGACGGAGAGGAAGTGCATCGACTTCGCGAAGAAGGCGTCCCGGTCGAAGGACGTGGTCATGGGATCTCCTGAGGGAGGACCTGCGAATGCTCAGCAGGTCGGAGCGGAAGGGAGGACTGCACGGGTCAGCACGGCGGGGACCATCAGCTCCTCCTTCCCTCAGGGCTCCATCCGGAACCGGTATCACCGTACGACGGGGAGGCGGCGGGGCGCGAGGGAATTCTCGGAGCCTGGGGAGCGCCGGGGGAGGAGTGGCCCGGAAGCCGTCCGCTGCGGGACACTGTTCCCATGTTTCTCGAGAACCTCGGCGTCGACGCCCTGGACCCTCTCCGCCTCGGCCGCTTCTGGGAAGCGGCGCTGGGCACGACCTCGCTCACGGTGGAGCCCGACCTCCTCGAGACGCGGCTGGACCTCGACGGGACCGCGTATCTGGACCTGTGCTTCGTGCGGGTGCCCGCACCGAACCAGGCGCCGCTGCGCCTGCAGCTCGCGCTGCGCGGCGGGACGGAGCAGGCCGACGTGGTCGAGCGCCTGCGAGGACTCGGCGCCGAGGAGCTCGACAGCGGGCATGGTGGGCAGCCCCGGGGCGAGCTCGCCGACGTCGAGGGGAGAGCCTTCCGCGTGAGGGGCGAGCAGGAGGAGTGCGTCGATACGGGACCGCTCGCGGCGGTGCTGCTGGAGTCCGCCGATCCGGAGCGGGACGCGGAGTTCTGGGCCTGGCTGAGCGGCTGGGCGCCGGCGCCGGACCGCGGGGCGCACACCCTGCGCCACCCGTCCCTGCATGGACCGCTGCTCGAGCTCGTCCCGGAGCGGGCGCCCAAGCGGCCCGATGCGAAGAATCCGATCCACCTCGACGTGCGCCTCGAGCCGGGCGAGGACCCCGAGGAGATCGCCGCCGAGATCGAGCGGCGCGGCGGCCGCGAGATGCACCCCGACTGGGGAGAGCTGCCCTGGCGGGTGCATCAGGACCCCTCCGGGAACGAGTTCTGCGTGCTGCCCGCGCCGGCGGTCGCGCCGTGAGCGACGGGCGGCGGACCGCCGCCTTCCTGTCCGTGCTGCTGGGGGCGGCCGGGGTCCTGCACCTCACCCGGCCCGCACCCTTCGACAGCATCGTCCCGCCCGTACTGCCCGGGCCGGCGCGCACCTACACCTGCGCCTCGGGCGCGGCGGAGCTCGTCGTCGCGGGCCTGCTCGCGCATCCGCGCACCCGCCGCCTCGGCGGGCACGCTGCGACCGCACTGCTGGTCGCCGTGTTCCCCGCGAATGTGCAGATGGCGTACGACTGGCGCCATGCCCGACCGCGGAAGCGGGTGATCGCGCTGGCACGCCTGCCGCTGCAGGGCGTGCTCATCGCGCAGGCTCGGCGCGTGGCGCGATGACCGCGCCCCTGACCCTCCCCGTCGACGGCCTCGAGCGGCGTCGGGTCCAGCGACGCACCATCGCGGTGCTGATCGCGGGCCAGATCATCTCCGGCCTCGGGATCGGTGCGGCGGTGAGCATGGGCGCGCTGCTGGTCGCCGCAGTGACCGGCAGCGAGGCGTGGTCCGGGATGGCCGCGACGATGAACACCCTCGGTGCCGCGCTGTTCGCCATCCCCCTGGCGCTGCTCGCCCGTCGCCGGGGCCGACGGATCTCCCTGACCACCGGAGCCGTGACGGCAGCGCTCGGCGCCTTCGCAGTGGTCGTCTCCGCGGTCCTCGACAACCCGTTCCTGCTGCTGCTGAGCATGGCGGTGCTGGGCATCGGCTCCGCCCTGAACTTCCATTCACGGTTCGCCGCCACCGACCTGGCGACCGACTCCACCCGCGGCCGGGACCTCTCCCTGGTGGTGTGGTCCACGACGATCGGCGCCGTCGTCGGCCCGAACCTCGCCGAGCCCAGCGACGTCCTCGGCCGCTCCCTGGGCCTGCCGGAGCTCACCGGCGGTTTCGTGATCGCCGCGGCCGCTCAGCTGCTGGGCGCCCTGCTCTACGCGGTCGCGCTGCGCCCGGACCCGCTGCTGCTCGCCCTGGGTCCGCATCGCGCAGTGCCCGCCGGGCCGCAGCGACGGGCCGCGCGAGGCCTCGCGATCCTGCGCAGCAACCTCACCGCCCGCCGCGCGGTGCTGGCCACCAGCCTCAGCCATGCGGTGATGGTGGCGCTGATGGGGATGACACCCATCCACCTGATGGGCCACGGCGCGGACCTCACGATCGTCGGGATCACCATCAGCCTCCACATCGCCGGGATGTTCGGGATCTCCCCAGTGTTCGGTCTGCTCACCGACCGGGTCGGGGGCCGGGCGGTGATCCTGCTCGGCCAGGTGCTGCTGACGGCGGCGCTGCTGGTCGCGGCGCTGGGATCCCAGAGCAACCAGCTGGTCGCGATCGCTCTGGTGCTGCTGGGGTTGGGGTGGTCGGCCTCCAACGTCGCCGGGTCCACGATGCTCAGCGGCGCCGTCCCCGTCGAGCAGCGGCCCGCCACCCAGGGCACCTCGGACCTGCTGATGAACCTCGCCGGTGCGGGCGGTGGGGCGCTGGCCGGGCTGATCCTGGCCGGGGTCGGCTTCTCCGGCCTCGCCCTCTGCCTCCTGATGCCGGTCGCCGTGGTGACCCTCGACCAGCTGGTGCGGCGCCGCTGAGACGGGCGAGAGCTGACGAATGCCCCACATCATTACTATCGACCATAGTAACTATGTGGGAGGGTAGCGCCGGATGCCGCACCCGACCCGACCGGAGGACCCATGTCTCGCGCCCATCGATCCGACCCCACGCATGCGTCGCGGGACGGCGTCCTGCGTCGCTGGGGGATCCCGGTGGGGATCGGGGTCGCCGTCGCCGCGCTGATCGCCGGGGTGTTCTGGGTTCAGCAGGAACCGGCGACCACGCCCACGCAGGGCAGCGGCGGGAGCTCGACGAGCTCCGAGCAGCCGGCGGCGATCGAGCATCCGGAATCGGTGGCCGCCCCCGATCTCAGCTCCCAGGAGGGGCGGGATCCCGATGACCAGCTCGCCGAGGGGCCCGTCGATGCGCCGGTCGTGCTGGTCATGTTCTCGGACTTCCAGTGCTCGTTCTGTGCGAAGTGGTCCGACGAGACCCTGCCGGAGATGCGCGAGTACGTCGAGCGCGGTGAGCTGCGCATCGAGTACCGCGATGTGAACATCTACGGCGAGGACTCCGAGCGCGCCGCCCGGGCGAGCCTCGCTGCCGCGATGCAGGGTGAGCATGCGCAGTACCACGCACTGCTGTTCGAGGACGGCGAGATCCGCTCCGGCCAGGGGCTCAGCGAGGAGTCGCTGGTCGAGCTGGCCGGGCAGATCGGCCTGGACACGGAGCAGTTCGCGGCCGATATGAACTCGGAGCAGGTCGCCGAGACGATCGCGGAGAACGCGCAGCAGGGCATCGACCTCGGGGCGATGTCGACCCCGGCCTTCATCATTGGCGGCACCCCGACCGCCGGCGCGCAGCCCACCGAGGTGTTCACCGAGCTGGTGGACAAGGCGCTGGCCGAGAGCGAGGGCTGAGATGGAGGTCGGACTCCTCACCGCCTTCTTCGGCGGGGCGCTCGCGCTCCTCAGTCCGTGCGGAGCGCTCCTGCTGCCGGGCTTCTTCGCCTCCACCGTGACCTCCCGCGCCGCCCTGCTCCCGCACGCCGTGGTGTTCTATCTCGGTCTGGTGGTGACCCTGGTCCCGCTCGGCGTCGGCGCCGGGGCGCTCGGAGCCCTGGTGATCGGGCACCGCACCCTGCTGATCGGCATCACCTCGCTGGTGCTGGTGCTGCTCGGCGCCCTGCACGCCCTGGGCCTCGGCTTCGATCTCAGCCGGGCCCTCCCGGGCTTCGACCGTCTCCAGCAGCGCTCGACCCAGGGCTCCGGGCTCGCCCGCAGCTTCGTGCTCGGCGCCGTCGGCGGGATCGCCGGATTCTGCGCGGGGCCGATCCTCGGCGCCGTGCTCACCCTGGCCATGGGTCAGGGGAACATGCTCCTGGCCGGGATCCTGCTCGCCGTTTACGGCGCCGGGATGGTGGTGCCGCTGACCATCCTGGCGGCGGTCTGGAACCGCCTGGGCAGCCGGGGCAGGAACCTGCTGCGCGGCCGCGAGTTCACGCTGCTGGGGCGACGCCTGCACACCACCACCTTCATCACCGGAGTGGTGATCATCGCCCTCGGCATCGTGTTCTGGGTGACCAACGGCCTGGTCACCATGCCCTCTCTCGTCCCCACCAGCACCCTCGCCCGCTGGCAGGCGGGCAGCGCCGGTCTCAACGACCCCGTCGTGCAGATCGCCGTGATCCTCGCGCTCGGGGCCCTGGCCCTGCTGCTGTGGTGGCGGTGGGACCGGCGTCGGCGGCGGGAGCAGGACGCCCCGACCACCATCACCCTGACCCCGGGGAGGCGGCCATGAGGCGCCGCAGCGTCCTGGCCGCCCTGCCGCTGGGTCTGCTCGGCCTCAGCGCCTGCGGTCCGGACGGCGGCGGCGAGCCCGCCGGTCCGGCGCCGGCGGCCCCGGTCGAGCACCCCGAGCCCGTGCAGGTCGGCGAGCTCGCCGAGGTGGTGGAGTACACCGAGGTGCGGCTGCCGCTGGAGATGACCCCGATGGTCGTCGTCGACCCCGGCTGGACCGCCGTCCCCCTCCAGCTCGACGGCATCTTCCTCGGCTATCGCGAGGAGGAGGAGCAGCTGCGGTTCCTCGCCGTCGACCAGGACGGCACCGTGCTGTGGCGGGCGGACCGCCCCCTGAGCTGCACCGGGTACGTGCTGACCCGCGGGCCGAAGAAGACGCCGATCGCGGTGCTCGCCGATCTGGCCGCCGCCGAGCAGGAGGGGGCCTGGGCGATGACCCTGACGGCCTATGACCTGCGGACCGCCGAGCCCCTCTGGGGCCCGGTCGAGGCGCCCGGCCCCCAGGCCGCCCCCGGCCTGGTCTATGCGGCACCGACCGATCAGGCGATGGGGGAGGGCGGCCCGCGCACGGCGCTGTCCGGCGTCACCGGGGAAGTCCTGCTGGCCGAGGTGGATCTCGCCGACGGCCGCATCCTCGGCGAGCATCTGGGCGCGCTGGTGCGCACCGAGGGCTCCGAGCTGCTGGCCAGCGGCGCCGCCGGCGAGGAGCTCTGGCGCAGCCCGTTGCCCGCCGGGGTCGAACCGGCCCGGGCACGGTTGCGCGGCACCGTCGATCCGACCACCTCCTTCGCCGTGATCGGCGACCAGGACTCGCCCGGTGCGGTGATCGACCTCGCCGACGGCCGGGTGATCGCCGAAGGCGCGGATGCCGTGGCCCGGGATCACGTCCTCGAGATCACCGTGGTCGTCTCGGGCACGACCGTGCGCGGGCTCGAGGACGACGGCACCGAGAAGTGGACCCATGAGGATCCCGAGCCGCTCCAGCTGCTCTGCGCCGGGGAGCGCCTGGCCTACGCCGTCCGCCCCGAGGAGGGCACGCTCGTGGTGCTGGACACGAACCACGGCCTGATGGTCCAGCCCTACGACGTCGACCTGACCGGACCGCTCGCCGTCCCCCAGGTGTTCTCCGCGGACACCGCCGCCGCCGTGCGCATCGAGGAGCAGTTCTTCCTGGTCACCACCGAGTTCGACGAGGACTTCGGCCTGCGGGAATGAGCGCTCACAGCAGCAGCGGGCAGCCGTTCAGCAGCAGCACGGCATAGGGGGCGACGGCGACCGCCGCGAGGCCGAGCAGCGCCGCCAGCAGGGCGGACAGCGTGACGACCGGCACCAGCGCCGAGCGCGCGGCCGCCGGGGAGACCAGGTGCCCGATCCGGTCGGGTCCGATGCCCGCCGGTCCCCTCGCGTGCAGCAGGGCGCCGGGCGCGGCTGACGGCCCGGGGGCCCCGCACTCGCCGAGGGTGAGCAGTGCGCTGGCCAGGGCCGGGGTGCCGCTGCGGTGCCGGGAGGCGTCGTCCGCGGCGATCTCCAGCAGGTGCGGCACCGCGACCGCGACCGCATCGAACAGCGGGATGAGGCGCAGCGGGCCGACCATCGCCTCCAGCACCGCCAGCAGCGTGTGATGGTGCTGGGCGAGATGGGCCGCCTCATGCTCGAGGACGGCGGAGAGCTCGTCCGCGCCCAGGGAGTCCAGCAGGCCGCGGGAGACGACGATGCCTCCGCGGCGGCGCGGCAGCGCGAACGCCAGCGGCGTCGGATCCGGGACCAGCAGCACCCGATGTCCGGCGAGGACGGTGCGCACCGCCGACGCCCGCACCTCGGCGAGGACGGACCGCGTGGATCGGGCCCGGCGGAGCAACCCCCGCACGGCGGCCGTCCCCATCAGCACGGTCCCGGCCAGTGGCAGCAGGAGCAGGGCCGCCATCGGCACCGGCAGCTCGACCGGGGCGGCGGCGAAGGGGCTGGCCGCGGCGAGGCAGCGCTGGCAGACCTCGCCGGCGGAGCCCGCGAGCAGCCGGGGACCGCTGGGCAGCCCGGCCAGGGCCACGCTGAGCACCGCCGCCGCCGTCGACCACACCGCCAGGGCCCCGAGCAGCAGCCCGGAGGCCAGGCGCGGGGCGCGCATCAGCAGCGGGGAGCTCCAGCGCACCAGGCGCGGACCGGTCAATGCGAGCAGGACGAGCGCGAGGGTGAGCAGCGCGAACAGGGGAAGCGTCACGCCGGCGCCGATCCGGGATCCGGGGCGCCGGTGCCGTCGTGGCCGTTGAGGTACTCGCGCAGCAGCGCGGCCTCCCGATCGTCCATGCCCTTGACGAAGCGCAGGATCGAGGCGCTGCGGTCATTGCTGCTGGACAGCGCCTGCTCCATCAGTCGGGCGGCGTGCTCCGAGCGCGGGTGGCGCGGTCGATACCGCACCGAGCGCCCCACCCGGCAGCCGGAGACCAGGTCCTTGCGCCCGAGATTCGAGAGCACCGTGGCGATCGTGGTGTATGCGTGGTGGTCGCCCAGGCCGGAGATCAGCTCGCGGATCGTCAGCTCCTCGTGCTCCCACAGCTGCTCCATCACCTGCTGCTCCAGGGTCCCCAGACGCACCTGCTGGAAGGGTCGGGAGTCCTCGGTCCCGCTCATAGGATCGCCGCCGAACGGGCCGAACGGGCCGGCTCCGCAGTGGGGAGGGGGCAGGCGACCTGGCCCCGCAGGCGCGAGAGCACCGCGATCACCGAGAGCACGAGGGCGAGGGCGGCCAGGAAGGGCTGGGCGGGCGCGAACCAGGTCAGCGCCCCGCTGTACCCGAGCGCGAGCAGCGCGAGCTTGTTGCACACGGGGCAGCCCACGGCGAACCAGGCCAGCATGCCGGCCGCGGTCCCGGTGCGGGCATCACGGCGCTCGCCGGCGTCGGCGGCGCTCCCGGACCGTGCCGCGCGGTCTCCCGGAGGCGCCACGTAGGTGGCGATCAGGAGACCCATCAGGGCGGAGGTGAGCAGCCAGACCGGGTAGTTCCACGGCACGGTGGGGATGTCCCGGGAGAAGAGCGAGTTGGGGATCAGCACGGTCGCCAGTCCCATGGCGATCGCGATCCCGGTCGCGGCGACGACGGCGGTGAGCACCTGCCGGATGCCCCATCCCCGCAGTGCGGAGGCGGACAGGCGGAGGGTCTCCCCGAGGAGGCGGGGCCAGCGCGAGATCTGTGGCATGGCCTTCACTATGCCTCATTCATTACTATCGCGGATAGTCGTCGTGAGGAGGTCGTCGGCCGCGGCGAGCCGACCGCTCAGAGCCGGGCCTCGAGCCGTCCAGCGACCACGGTCGCCAGCACCCAGGTCTCCCGCAGCCGCTCCGCCGTCTCCCGGGCCGCGGAGTCGTCCATCAGGCCGTCGGCCCCCAGCGGCACGTCGGCGAAGGGGTCCTCCTCCAGCAGCACCACATCACCCACCCCGCCCACCTGGAGGGAGGTGACGCCGTCGGTCGAGGCGGCGAGGGCCTCGCGGGGCTGCAGCTGCTGCTCGGGATGCCAGCCCGAGCGCTCATCGGCGCTGCGGTGCACGGCGGCGGCCATCGCCAGCCACGGGTCCAGCGGCGCGACCGGGGCATCGGAACCCAGCGCGAGCGGCACCCCGGCGCGCAGCAGATCCCGCAGCCGGAAGGCCTGGGTGCCGTGGCCGGGCCAGAGGGACTCGGTGGCATCACGATCGTCCAGCAGGTGCGCGGGCTGCACGGAGGCGGTGACGCCGAGGGCCGCCATCGCGTCGATGTCGTCTTCGGTGAGCATCTGCGCATGCTCGATGCTCGCGGTGATGCCGACGGCCCGGATCGCCTCGAGCGCGACCTGCGCGGCGGCATCGCCGATCGCATGCACCGCCGCGTCGAGCCCCTGGGCCTTCGCCTGGGCAAGGGCGTCCCGCAGCGCCTGCGGGCCCACGCTGAGGACCCCGCGCCCGGCATAGCCATGGCCGTCGGTGTACGCATCGCGGGTGTATGCCGAATGGGAGCCGAGCGCCCCGTCGACGATCACCTTCAGCGGGCCCATCGTCACCAGGCCCCGCGCATCCAGCACCGTCCCCGTCGGGCCGGGGGCCGCCGCGAGCTCCTCGGGATAGACGGAGGTGCGGATCCGCATCCGCGGCGCACGCAACGGCCAGGTCTCCCAGGGACGCCCCCACTCCATGTCCACCAGCCCCACCACCCCGCGCTGCAGCGCCTGCCGCTGCATCATCGCCGCCCCGGTCGCAACGGCATCGGCGACCCCGGGCAGCACCGGCAGCAGGGGGACCACCGAGAACCACTCCTCCTCGGCCACGATCCCGTCCCGCGGGGGCAGCGCCAGCCGATGCAGCGCCGCCGAGTTCAGCCAGGCATGGTGGGCATCCCCGCCGATCAGCACCGTCGGGACCGAGCCCGTCGCCTCGTCGAGCGCCGGCACCGTCGGCTGCACGGCGAAGTCCACCAGGCGATGCCCGAACCCGACCAGCGCCTGATCCCTCATGCCCGCCTCGCGGCGCGCGGCCAGCTCGGCCCGCACCAGCTCGAGGATCACCCCCACGCTGCCCGCGCCGCCGGTGTCCAGGCGGGCATGGGCCTGCGCGAGCTGCCCGGTGTGGACATGCCGGTCCCACAGCCCGGGGATCGCGAGCGCTCCCTCGCCGTCCAGGGCCTCCTCGCCGGGCACGGGGGAGAGGTCCGGGGCGATCTCGGTGATCACGCCGTCATGGATCCGCAGGTCCACCGGCGCGTCAGGAGCTTCGCCCGTGGCGGCGTCGAACGGCCGCACCTGTCTGATCAGCACCGATCCAGAGTAGCCCCCGCCGGGCAGACCATGACGACTGTCATGGGCAGGGGGTGATCGCGGGGACTGGGGCGCGGCGCCCGCGGCCGGGAGGCTGGAGCCATGACCACGACGACCGCGCCCGTTCCCGACACCTCGACCATCACCGCTGCGATCAGCCTCTGCGGCGTCACCAGGACCTACGGCGGCGTTCGCGCCCTGGACAGCCTCGACCTCGAGATCCGCCCCGGCGAGATCGTCGCGCTGCTGGGCCCCAACGGTGCCGGCAAATCCACCGCGATGGAGATGATGGTGGGGATCGCGACACCGGAGGCCGGGCAGGTGCACATCCTCGGCACCGACCCAGCCACCGCCACCCGCACCGGACTGATCGGCACCATGCTCCAGGCCGGCGCGCTGCTGCCCGACCAGAGCGTCCGCTCGATGCTGCGGATGCTCCACTCCCTGCAGGCCCACCCCATGCCGATGGACGAGGTCGTCTCCCAGGCCGATGTCGGTGAGCTGCTGCGGCGGAAGATGGGGGCGCTCTCCGGCGGGCAGGCCCAGCGGGTCCGCTTCGCGATCGCCCTGCTCGGCGACCCGCAGGTGCTGCTGCTGGACGAGCCCACCGTCGGCATGGACATCGGCGCCCGCCGCGCCTTCTGGGGCCAGATGCGCGCCGTCGCCGCGACCGGCCGCACCGTCGTCTTCGCCACCCATCAGCTCGAGGAGGCCGAGCGCGAGGCCGCCCGCGTCGTGGTCATGGATCGCGGCCGCGTGGTCGCCGACGGCACCGGCGCCGAGATCAGCGCCGCCGTCGCCGGGCGCGTGATCACCCTGGGCGGCGTCGCGCCCGCCCAGATCGCGAACCTTCCCGGGGTCGAGAGCGCCGCGGCCGACGAGACCGACCCGCGCCGGGTGCGCGCCCTCTGCACGGACTCCGATGCGGCACTGGCCGCACTGTTCACCGGACCCCTCGCCGCCGAGGTCCACGAGGTCCTGGTCTCCGCACCCGGCCTCGAGGAGGCGTTCTTGCGCATCACCGACCACGACGCCGACCACGAAGGAGACCGCCGATGAGCCACCCCGCCGCCACCGCTGCAGGAACCACCACCGACCTTCGGAGCTCCGCCATGACGTCACCGCCCGAGAACATCACGCTCACGTCCACAGCGCCTGCCGCCCGCGCCGCGGCCGCCCCCTCGGACGCCTCCCGCACTCTGCGCTATGCGCTGCACACCACGGCGATGACCGTCACCGACGTCATGTTCATGGTCTTCACCATCGCGATGCCGGTGGGGATGTACCTGCTGTTCGGGATGATGTTCGGCGACCAGGGCGGGGGAGAGGCCCGCGGGATGATCATGGTGAACATGGCCGCCTACGGCGGGCTCGGCGCCGCCGTCACCGCCGGCACCCAGATCCAGGAGGACCAGCGCACCGGCTTCCTGCGCCAGCTGATCGTCGCCGGGCTGTCGCCGCGCTCCTTCCTGGCCGGTTCCGTGATGGCCGCCAGCGCCGTCATCATCCCGGCGCTGATCGCGGTGAGCGTGGTGGGGCTCGCGACCGGCGTCGAGGTCGGCCCGGCCGCATTCCTCCTCACCATCGTGGTGCTCTGGCTGGGGCTGCTGCCCACGATCCTCATCGGCATCGTGCTCGGCATGGTGCTCAAGGGCGGCACCGCGATGGCCGGCGGCGTCGTCACCATGATGGCGATGGCGATCTTCGGCGGGCTCTGGATGCCGCTGGAGATGTTCCCGACCTGGATGCAGCAGATCGGTCACGCGATCCCCACCTACTGGATCTCCCAGCTGGGGCAGTGGTCGATGTACGGCGGAGACCTGCCGGTGACCGGGCTGCTGGTGATCGGTGCCTGGACCCTCGGGCTCGGCGTGCTGTGCGCCCTCAGCCTGCGCGGCGCGGTGGGCCTGAAGCGCCGCTGACACAATGACCTCCATGCGGACACGTGAGGCGATCGAGCGGGAGACCTGGGTGCGCGGCACCGAGGCAGAGGCCGCGGCACGCCCCGTCACCCCGCGCGGGATCCTGCGGGCAGCGAAGGAGTCCGGCGGGCTCGCCTTCTCGATCCCCCCGGTGCTGTTCATCATGATCCCCGTCGTGTTCGCGTGGACCCAGGCGCCCGCCCGCGCGGCGCTGCTGGTGACGGTGATGCTCGCGCTCTATGCGCTCCTGTTCGTCGCCACCAGCGGCATCGGCCTCTACCCGCTGCGGATACGGGTGCTCTGGTTCGCGGCCTGCACCCTGCTGCTGCTGGCCATGATCCCGCTGCTCGGACCGAACCTGCTGTTCATGGTGATGTTCCAGGCCATGACGCACGTGCTGCTGCTGCCCTGGCGCTGGGCGCTGCCCTCGATGCTGCTGATGAGCCTGACCGTCGTGGTGCTCGCCTTCGTCCTGGACGTGCCGATCGCGGCCGGCCTGGCGGTGATGGGCACAGTGATGTCCTGGGGCATCGGGTACGGGGTGCGCCAGCAGATGCTCCAGGAGCAGCTCGAGGCCGCCCAGCAGCGCAACGCCGTGCTCGCCGTCGCCGCGGAGCGCGAGCGGATCGGCCGCGACCTCCACGACCTCGTCGGCCACTCCCTCACCTCGCTGACCATCTCCGCGCAGCTCGCCCGCCGCCTGCTGGACTCGGACCCCGAGGCGGCCCGCATCCAGCTCGAGCACATCGAGGTCACCGTGCGCCAGGCGCTCGCGGACGTCCGCGCGACCGCCAGCGGCATGCAGCACGTGCGCGCCGCGACCGAGATCGCCTCCGCCCGCACGGTGCTGGGCACCGTCGGCATCCAGGCCGAGGTCCCCACCGCGCTGCCCCCGTTGCACGACGACCTCGCCGAGCTGTTCGGCTTCGTCATCCGCGAAGGGGTCACCAACATCGTGCGCCACTCCCGCGCCACCCGCGCCGAGATCCGCGTCGACGAGAACTCCGTGAGCGTCGAGGACGACGGCGTCGGCATCGCCCAGGGCGCGGAGCGCTCCGGGCTGCGCGGCCTCGAGGCGCGGGTGGCGCTCGCCGGCGGTCGCCTCGAGGTGGCCTCCAGCGAGACCGGCACCCGCGTCACCGCAGTGATGGGAGCGACCTCATGATCCGCCTGGTGGTCGCGGACGACCAGGCGATCCTGCGCTCCGGCCTGGTCGCGCTGCTGGGCCTGGAATCCGATGTGGAGGTGGTGGGGGAGGCGGCCGACGGGGCGGGCACCCTCGCCGCCGTCGCCGAGCATCACCCCGATGTGCTGCTGCTGGACGTGCAGATGCCGGCCGGCACCACGGCCGACGGGAAGCCCGGACCGAAGGACGGCATCGCCGTCGCCGAGACCCTGCGAGGAGCCGCGCAGGCGCCGCGGATCATCGTGCTGACCACCTTCGGCAGGGCCGGCTACCTGCGCCGCACCATGGAGGCCGGGGCCGGCGGGTTCATGGTCAAGGACACCCCCGTCGAGCAGCTGGTGGACGCGATCCGCCGCGTCCACCAGGGATTGCGGGTGGTGGATCCGGAGCTGGCCGCCCAGTCCCTCGCCGTCGGCTCCAGCCCGCTGACGCTCAAGGAGACCGAGGTGCTGCAGGCCGCCGCCGCCGGCGGCACCACCGCCCGCATCGCCCAGTCCCTCTTCCTCTCCGAGGGCACCGTGCGCAACCACATCTCCGCCGCGATCGGGAAGCTCGGGGTGACGGGCCGTGCCGAGGCCGTGAGGGCCGCCTCCGAGAACGGCTGGATCTGAGCCCTCCGCAGTCCGGCCGCGTACCCTGCCGGGGTGACCACGATCGAATCCCTGCTCGGCATGCTGATCAACATCAGCGTCCCGGCCTTCGCGATCGCGTCCATGCTCTCGATGGGGCTGCGCACCCCGCTGCGCGCCTTCCGCCGGCAGCTGCGCGACCGTCGCACCGTCTTCGCCGTGCTCGGTGCGAACTTCGTGGTGGTCCCGGCCGTGGGCACCCTGCTGATCTGGCTTATGGAGGGGCTGCTCCCGCACCAGACCGGCGAGGGCTTCGTCATCGCCCTGTGCGCCGCCGGCGCCCCCTTCGTGCTGCAGCTCGGGGCGATGGCGCGCATCCCCTACGGCGAGACCGCCGGACCGATGGCGGTGCTGCTGCTCGGCTCGATCCTCTTCATGCCGCTGGTGGTGCCGTTCCTGCTGCAGGACGTGTCCGTCCACGGCTGGTCGGTGGCACGGCTGCTGCTGGGCACCATGCTCTCGCCGATGATCGCGGGCATCGTCATCGCCGCCGTCTGGCCGGGGCGCGCCGATCGGTTCGCGCGCATCGCGGGCGGTGTCGCCGCGGTCTCCGCGGTGCTGATGTTCCTCTCCGGCTTCGGGGCGAACAGCGGTCTGGTGCTGAGCCTGGTGTTCTCTCCAGTGCTGCTGGTGGCCGCAGGCCTGGTGGCGCTGGCGTTCGTCGCCGGGCGCTTCGCCGGTGACCTGGCAGGGGAGACCCTCACCGTGCCCGACGGCCCCGCGATCCTCACCAGCCAGCGCAACATCGCCGCCGCCCTGCTGGTGGCCCGCACCGGGACCGGCGGAGCGGACGGCGACGGCTCGATCGTGGTCGCGATCCTGCTGCTCAGCGCCGTCGGCTTCGTGATGCTGGTGCCCTACGCCCTGCTCAGCGGGGTGCTGCGCCGCCACCGGGCGGGGGAGAAGATCTCCCTCGGGGTGCTGCTGGGCGTCGTCGGCCCGAAGAGCGACTGAGCACCGCGCCGCGCTGCGCACTGCACCCCCGCGCGCCGCGCTGCGTCCCTGCGCTGCGCTGCTCCGCCTCGCGCCGCGCTGCGTTACCCCTCGGTACCCAGTCTGAGCTGTCGCTATCGCGTTACGGCGGCGACAGCTGAGGCAGGTTACTGAGGAGTACCAGACTTGCGCCGACGAGCCAGTCTTGCGCCGACGAGCAGGTTGCCGGGTGCCGAGGAGTCCGGGTGCCGCGGAGCATGGGGAGAGGAGTCCCACGTGGGCAGGCGCTGTGCGGACACCTAGGCTTGAGCGGTGTCCTCCCTGCTGCGCATCATCCGCTTCACCCGTGCCCTCGCCCCGCTGTACACCGCGATCATCGTCTGCTCGGTGCTCACCGCGGTCGCGGGCCTGGCGGTCCCCTTCCTGATCGGTCATGCCACAGACACCGTGGCCGGCGCTGTGAACGGCCAGACCGCGACCGGCACCGCAGTGCGGACCGTGCTCCTGATCGCCGGGGCGGTGCTGCTGGCGGAGCTGGCCGTGACCGTGATCTCCAACGTTGGCGGATGGTTCGGCGACGTGATGAGCAACCGGATGCGCACCATCCTCTCGGTGCGCTACTACGACAAGCTGCTGCACCTGCCGCAGCGCTGGTTCGACGGCGAGATCACCGGCACCATCGTGGCCCGGTTGAACCGTTCGATCACCGAGATCACGAACTTCACCAAGATGATGTCGAACTCCTTCGCCTCGATGCTGATCACCACCGTCGCGGTGCTCGCCATCAGCGCCTGGTACGCCTGGCCGCTCACCGTGCTGCTGCTCATCGTGTTCCCCGTCTACGTGTGGCTGACCTCGTTGACCTCCGTGAAGTGGCAGCGCCTCGAGGGGCGCAAGAACGAGCAGATCGATATCGCCTCGGGCCGCTTCGCCGAGGTGGTCGGCCAGATCCGGGTGGTGAAGTCCTTCGTGCGCGAGCGCGGGGAGCTCGAGGACTTCTCCCGCCGCTTCCGCTCCACCGATGCGACCACCCGCGAGCAGTCCACCCACTGGCACCGGATGGACGTGATCCGGCGGGCGTTCCTGAACCTCATCTTCTTCGGGATCTACGCGATCATCTTCGTGCGCACCGTGCAGGGTGCCTTCTCCCTCGGCGAGATGGTGCTGCTGGTGCAGCTGATGGCCATGGCCAAGGCGCCGGTGGAGTCGATGAGCTGGGTGATCGACTCCGCGCAGCGCGCGATCGCCGGCTCCAAGGACTACTTCCGGGTGATGGAGACCGCGGTCGATCCGCGTACCGCCGCGGTGATGGCCGCACGGCCCGTCGATGCACGGGATGCGGGTCATGCGGACGGCACGGCGGGGGAGCTGCCGACGCCCGCGGGCGAGAGCGCGCCCGCCGCTGCGCTCGCCGTCTCGCCGGTGCCGGGCGCCCCCGTCGTCGCCTTTAGGGAGGTGTCCTTCGCCTACGAGGACGACGACGACGTGCTGCACGGCATCGATTTCCAGATCGACCGTGGCGAGAAGATCGCGCTGGTGGGTGAGTCCGGCGGCGGCAAGTCCACCATCGTGAACCTGCTGCTGGGGCTCTACGAGCCGCGTCGTGGCAGCGTGGAGGTGGTGGGCCATCCCAGCGCGGAGCTGCCGCTGGACCAGCTGCGTGCCCGCATCGGCGTGGTCTTCCAGGACGCCTCCCTGTTCTCCGGCACGATCCGCGAGAACATCGCCTACGGCCGCCCCGAGGCGAGCGAGGAGGAGGTGGTCGCCGCTGCGCGCCGCGCCAACGCCGAGGCGTTCATCCTCCGCTTCCCCGACGGCTACGAGCAGGTGATCGGGGAGCGCGGGCTGAAGCTCTCCGGCGGGCAGCGACAGCGGATCGCGGTGGCCCGCGCGATCCTCAAGGACGCTCCGGTGCTGGTGCTGGACGAGGCGACCTCGGCATTGGACACCAAGGCCGAGATCCAGGTGCAGAAGGGACTGGACGAGCTGATGACCGGCCGCACCTCGCTGATCATCGCCCACCGCCTCTCCACCATCGCCGAGGTGGATCGCATCATCACCCTGCGCGACGGCAACATCGACGAGATCGGCTCTCCCGCCGAGCTCGCGACCTCCGGCGGGATCTACGCCCAGCTGCTCGCGCTGCAGAGCTCCGGGGACAGCCGCAAGCTCGCGAAGTTCGACATCACCGGCTGAGCAGTCGGGGCAGCACCCGCACCAGCGCCACCATGCCCAGCAGCTCGACGAGGGTCTGAGTGACGACGGCGGCGGGGACTAGCGGGGACGGCATCGCCAGGGCCAGCGGGAGCACGACGAGGGAGTTGCGGGTCGCCGCGGAGAAGGTCAGGGCACGGGCCGACGGGGTCTCGAGGCGCGCGAGACGTGCGGCGAGGATCCCGGCCGCCGTCGCCAGCACCAGGAAGCCGGCGTACACCGGCACCAGGACCAGCAGGGCAGTGCCCGCGCCGAGCACCCGCGGGGTCTGGGAGGCGACCACCGTGAACAGGACCAGCATCATCAGCGGCACCATCGCGGGGGAGAGATCGAGACGCGGGGCCAGGCGCTGGAGCAGCGCAGCGGCCAGCAGCGGAAGCAGCACCAGCAGCACCAGGGCCCGCAGGAACGGGCCGGCCTCGATCATCCCCCGCGCCGTGCCGCCGCTCAGCAGCGGCACCAGCACCGGCAGGGCGACGAGCTGGGCGAGCATCAGCAGCGGGGTCGCGGCGAGCAACCGCTCGTGCGCCCCGCCCGCGAGCGCGCTGAACACGATGACGTAGTCGATGCACGGCGCCAGCAGCACCAGCAGGGCGCCGACCAGCAGCTCGGGAGAGCTCGCCAACGGTCGGGTGAGCGCCCAGACGATCAGGGGGACGACCAGGAAGTTCACGGCCAGCAGGGTCAGCAGGAACCGGCCGTCTTGCAGCGCCGCGCCGATCCCGCGCAGCGGGATCCCGTGGAAGGTCACCAGTAGCAGCGCCGCGATCGTGGGCTCGACGGCGAGCTCGAGCGGTCCCGGCGCGGCGGGCAGCAGCGCCCCAAGCGCGAGGCCGACGGCGATCGCCGCGAGGTAGAGCGGGACCTGATGGCGGTCCAGGGCATCACCGAGGCGCCGGATATCCATGCATCGGACAATAGTCGGGCTGAGCCCCGGCAGGGCGTCGGGCGTCCTCCTCCTCGCGCCGCAGGACCACAACCCTTCGCAGGAGGTCCGCCGGGGGCTAGCCTCGAGAGCGTCGGGACAGGCAGAGGCCACTCGGGCCGGCGTCCCGCGCGTCGCGTCCACAGGAGGAACCATGGAACTCGTCCCCGGAAACAGTCTGCTCACCGCCACCCCCGAGGAGGGTCGCCGGCTCGCGGTGACCCTCGCTCGCAAGACCATCGGCTTCATGCAGCCCGACGCGAGCGTGCGCGAGGTGCTGCGCCCCGCCTACGCGAACGACGCCGACTCCCTGACTGCGGCCGGTCAGGTCGTGGCCACCGAGTTCCAGACCATCGCCGCCGCCAACGACTACTGGCGCGGCTGAGAGGCACCTGGAGCGAGGACGCCACCGATCCTCATCGGTGGCGTCCTCGCTCCAGGTGTGCGCGGATCCAGGCGGCGTTCGGCAGGCTCGGGATAGCATGGGCCCGATCACACACTTCGGGGGCGACGAAGGAGCTCACATGGGATTCATCCAGGCATTCAAGGGCGCTGTCGGCGGGATGCTCGCCGACCAGTGGAAGGACTTCCTCACCGTCCCGAACGGGCTGCCGCAGACGGCGGCACTGTTCCCGGCGGTGCCGCAGGGCACGAACGCGGGCCGCGGCTCGAACACCCGCGGCAGCGAGAACGTCATCTCCAACGGCTCCAAGATCCTGGTGCCGCAGGGATACGGCCTGATCACCGTGGTCGACGGGCGGGCGACGGGCCTGATCACCGAGGCCGGCGGTTATGAGTTCAACGACCAGTCCCCGGATGCGCGCTCCGTCTTCGCCGGCGACGAGCTGCTGGCCTCGACCGTCGGCACCTCCTGGGAGCGCTTCAAGTTCGGCGGTCGCCCCTCCTCGCAGCAGCTCGCCTTCTACGTGAGCCTCAAGGAGATCCCGAACAACCGCTTCGGCACCCAGTCGGAGATCTACTGGGACGACGCCTACCTCAACACCCAGGTGGGTGCGGTCTGCCGCGGCTCCTACACCCTGCGGATCATCGACCCGCTGCTGTTCGTGCACAACTTCGTGCCCGCCACCTTCATCTCCGCGAACGCCCCGGTGTTCGACTTCAGCGACGTCGACAACGCCGCCGGCGGGCAGCTGTTCCGCGAGGTCGTCGGCTCCCTCGCGCAGGCCTTCTCCCGCTACACGAACGATCCTGACAAGGGCAACCGCATCTCCCGCATCCAGGGGGACTCGGTGGGCTTCGCCCAGTCGCTGTCCGCGGCCGTCGAGGAGGGCTACCGCTGGTCCAGCGATCGCGGCCTCGCGATCGTGAAGACCGCGATCGTCTCCATCGAGTACGACAAGAACACCCGTGAGCTGCTGAAGGACGTGCAGAAGGCCGACGCCCTCTCCGGCGCCCGCTCGCAGTCCTTCATGAACCAGGCCGCCGCGCGCGGCGTGCAGGCCGCCGGCGAGACCGGTGGCGGTGCGGGCCTGGCCATGTTCGGTGCGGGCATGGGAGCGGCCGGCGGCATGGTCAACCCGGTCCAGCCCTGGGCCCCGCCGGGCCAGCAGGCCCCGCAGCAGCAGGCCCCGCAGCAGCAGGCGCCCCAGCAGCAGGCGGAGCCCGCCCCCGCCGATCCGGTGGCCCAGCTCGCCCAGTACAAGCAGATGCTCGACCAGGGCCTGATCACCGAAGCGGACTACGAGGCGGCGAAGAAGGCCGCGCTCGGTCTCTGACCCGGCACGGAACATCGCGATGAGCGTCCCTCCCCAGGACCCGCACGGGCCGCAGCCGGACCGACCCGCCGGGCCTGACCAGCCCGGCGGGCCGGTCCCGCCCGCGCAGAGCGGTCAGCAGCCCCCAGCCGGGCAGCCGCCGATGCTCGGCGACGAGGCGGTCGCGGAGGCCGCGGAGGCCGCCCGGCGGCACGCCGCGAACCGGATCATCGACACCAGCTCCGGCCAGGACGACGGGCTGAACAAGTGCCCCAGCTGCGGCAGTTCGGAGATCCGGTACTCGCTCACCGCGAAGGCGCTGGTCTGCTCCTACTGCCGGCACACCTGGAACGAGGAGAACGCCGAGCAGGCCTTCGGACTGGACTCCTCGATCGCGGACCTGCGCGGCCACGTCATGGCCTCCGGCACCGCGGATGTCCGCGAGGATCTCACCATGGTCACCCTGAAGTGCCAGGGCTGCGGCGCCGAGGTGGTCATCAACGTCGACCAGGACCTGCAGGCCCGTTGCCACTGGTGCCGCCAGACCCTGTCGATCAACTCCCAGATCCCCAACGGTGCGGTCCCCGACGCGGTGCTCCCCTTCCAGCTGACCCGCGAGGAGGCGATCGAGCGCATCGATGCCTTCACCGCGAAGCGGCGGACCTTCGCCCACCACCGCTTCAAGGAGGAGTACGTCCCGGACAACGTGATGGGCGTGTACATCCCCTACCTGGTCGTGGACGGCAACATGCACGCGGTGCTGCAGGGCACCGGCGAGCTCACCACCCGCCAGTACACCGTGACCCACGGCAGCGGCGACAACAAGCGCACCGAGACCTATTACGACGCCGACGTCTTCGGCGTCCAACGGGCCTTCGACCTGCTGGTGGACGACCTCACGATCGAGTCCGCCGAGCGGTTCAACGCCCAGGACAACGAGCAGGCCACGAACAACATCCTCAATGCCGTGCAGCCGTACGACACCGAGAACGCCGTCATCTATAACTCGAACTACCTCAAGAACTTCACCTCCGAACGGCGTGACCTCAACGTGCGCGACGTCGATGACGATGTGGAGAACCATTTCCTGGCGATCGCCCGGGCCAAGGCCGTTCCCACCATCAACCGGTACGACCGCGGGGTGCGGTGGGAGCGGGAGGGCGTGGCCGTGCGCGGCACCCGCTGGGTCTCGGTGTACGTGCCGGTCTGGCTGTACAGCTACGCCGACTCCGCCATGGGGAAGGACTCGCTGGTCCACTACATCGCGGTCAACGGGCGCAACGGCAACACGATGGGGTCGGTGCCGGTCTCGCATCCGAAGATCTTCGCCGTGTCCTGCGCCGCCGGCACCGTCGCCGCGGTGATCGGCGCGATCATCGGCTTCAGCCAGTTCCTGTTCTGAGGAGACGGACCATGACCACCGCTCATCCGCACCCCCGAGGAGGACGCCATGCTGCCGCTGCTCGCTGAGCTCTCCGCCGACCCGGCGACCATGATGCTGCTGGCTGATTCCGACTCCGGGGCCGGCGGCATCGCCATCCCCTTCCTGGCGGGACCGGCGGTGTTCGCGGCGGTGTACGGCGGCATCTACCGCTACTACCGCAACACCGACAAGCGGCACCACTTCGAGCGGGACACGGAGGTCGCGGTGGGCAACCTCCGCTCCGGCGACCGCAAGGTCGGCGAGAACAATCGCCAGCAGAACCGCCGGATGCGCGACGACAACAGCACCGACCACCTCCGCCGCGTGCGCCGCATCGCGGTGGACTGACGTGAGCACCGGGCCCGCGGCCGCAGGCACTGCGGCCGACGATGCAGAGGTGATCGTCGTCGGAGCGGGCCTGGCCGGGCTCGTGGCCGCCACCGAGATCGCCGACGCCGGCAGGCGCGTGCTGCTGCTGGAGCGCGAGGGGAGCAGGACCTGGGCGGGCAGGCCTGGTGGAGCTTCGGCGGGCTCTTCCTCATCGACTCCCCGGAGCAGCGCCGGCTGGGGATCCGCGACAGCCTCGACCTCGCCCGGCAGGACTGGCTGGGCTCCGCCGCCTTCGACAGCCCGGAGGATCAGTGGCCGCGCCGCTGGGCGGAGGCGTACCTGCAGTTCGCGGCGGGGGAGAAGCGGGAATGGCTGCGCGGTCTCGGCCATCGCAGCTTCCCCGTGGTCGGCTGGGCCGAGCGCGGCGACGGCCGCGCCGAGGGGCACGGCAACTCGGTGCCGCGCTTCCACATCACCTGGGGCACGGGGCCCGGGATCGTCGAGCCCTTCACCGCCAAGCTCGCCGCGCACCGGGCGAGCGGCCGCATCGTGCTGCGCACCCGCCGCGCCGTCCGCGAGCTGCTGGTCGAGGGTGAGCGCGTGACCGGGGTGCGCGGGGAGGTGCTGGCCGCGGATGCCACCCCGCGCGGCATCGGGTCGAGCCGGGAGGTCACCGGCGAGTTCACCCACCGGGCTGCGGCCGTGCTGATCGCCACCGGCGGCATCGGCGGCAACGAGGAGCTGGTGCGGAGCCTGTGGCCCGCTGAGCTGGGGACCATGCCCGAGCAGTTCGTGCACGGGGTTCCGGCGAGCGTCGACGGCACCGGGATGCTGGCCGCGGAGCGGGCCGGCGCGCGCTGGATCCACCGCGACCGGATGTGGCACTACACCGAGGGGATCCGCAACTGGGACCCGGTGTGGCGCGGTCACGGCATCCGCATCCTGCCCGGCCCCTCCTCGCTCTGGATCGACGCCCGCGGGCGGCGCCTGCCCGCCCCGGCCTATCCCGGCTTCGACACCACCTCGACCCTGCGCCATCTGCGCACCACCGGGCACAACCACTCCTGGTTCGTGCTCACCCGGAAGATCATCGAGAAGGAGTTCGCCCTCTCCGGCAGCGAGCAGAATCCGGATCTCACCGGCAAGGACTGGCGGCAGGTGCTGGGCCGGGTGAAGCCCGGCGCCCCCGGCCCGGTGCAGGCCTTCCTCGACCACGGCGAGGACTTCCTGCAGGCGCGGAGCGTTCCCGAGCTGGTGGGGAAGATGAATGCGCTGACGGGCGAGGAGCTGGTCGACGCCGGCGAGCTCGAGCAGCTCATCCGCGCCCGCGATGCGGAGCTGCGCCACCCGTACTCGAAGGACGCCCAGCTCACGGCGCTGCGCGGAGCACGGAAGTACGTGGGGGATCGGCTGATCCGTACCGCCGCCCCGCATGCCCTGCTGGATCCGCAGGCCGGGCCGCTGATCGCGGTGCGCCTGCATGTGCTGCTGCGCAAGACCCTCGGCGGGCTGGAGACGGACCTGGGCGGCAGGGTGCAGCGCACCGCCGGTGCCGCCGAGGCCGGGCCCGGGGCGCTGCCGGGACTCTATGCGGCCGGTGAGGCCAGCGGCTTCGGCGGCGGCGGGGTGCACGGACACAACGCTCTGGAGGGCACCTTCCTGGGTGGCTGCCTGTTCTCCGGCCGACAGGCCGCGCAGGGGATTCTCGTAGATCTGCGCTGAGATCCGGACTGACCTGCAGTGATCTGCATCATATCCACATCGTGAAAACGAAATTTCGAATTGGTGTTGCTTTCGTCTCACCGGTGGGCTAGTTTTCTCCCACGACACCGGCGCCGTTGTTCTGGCATGGATAACCATCGGGCTGGTTCGCGCAGATCCTGACCGCAACCGTGCCCTCGTGAAGGACCAGCGTCGGCGCTCGCCGCGCAGGTCGAGGAGCGTGCGGCGATGGAGCCCACACAGATCACCGTCAACGGACGACCCCTGACCACTGCGGGGGCCGAGCCGCACACCAACCTGCTGACCTGGCTGCGTGACCAGGGGCTGACCGGAGCCAAGGAGGGCTGCGCGGAAGGGGAGTGCGGTGCCTGCGCCGTGCTCGTCGCCCGCCCCGACGGCGAGGGCGGCTCCCGCTGGACGTCGCTGAACTCCTGCCTGCCGCCGGCGCTCGCCTTCGCCGACCAGGAGATCGTCACCGCCGAGGGCCTCGGCGGCGCCCCCGGGATCGGCGAGGACGCCGAGCTGCACCCCGTCCAGCGCGAGATGGCCGAGCGCGGCGGCTCCCAGTGCGGCTTCTGCACCCCCGGCTTCGTGTGCTCGATGGCCGCGGAGTACTACCGTCCCGAGCGCCTCGCCGACGCGGAGGAGGCGACCGGCGAGCCGGCCGACGAGCCCGGGGATCACGACCACGAGTGCGGCGCCAACGGCTTCGACCTCCACGCCCTCAGCGGCAACCTCTGCCGCTGCACGGGCTACCGGCCGATCCGCGACGCCGCCTACGCCCTCGGCGACCCCGCGCAGGATGATCCCCTGGCCCGGCGCCGCGAGCATTCCGCCCCCGGGGCTCCGGCGGTGAGCGTCACCAGCGGCGGGGCCGAGTTCCACCGCCCGGCGGACCTCCCCGAGCTGCTGCGGCGCGTCGCCTCCGCGCCAGAGGCGACGCTCGTCGCGGGCGCGACCGACGTCGGGGTGGAGACCAACATCCTGCACCGGCGGCCCCCGCTGCAGCTGGCGATCGACCACCTGAGCGAGCTGCGCACCCTGATCCAGACCCCGGAGCACCTCGAGATCGGCGCCGCGCTGACCCTCTCCGAGATCGAGCGCGACCTCGACGGCCGCGTCCCGCTGCTGGCCCAGCTCTTCCCCCAGTTCGCCTCGCGGCTGATCCGCAACAGCGCCACCCTGGGCGGCAACATCGGCACCGGCTCCCCGATCGGGGACTCCGCCCCGGCGCTGCTGGCCCTGGACGCCCGGATCGTCCTCGCCTCCGTCGACGGTGAACGGGAGGTGCCGATCAGCGAGTACTTCACCGGCTATCGGCAGACCGTCCGCGCCCCGCACGAGATCATCCGGGCGCTGCGCATCCCCCTGCCGGTGCTGCCGGCCACCACCTTCCTGAAGATCGCCAAGCGGCGCTTCGATGACATCTCCTCCGTCGCCGTCGCGATCGCGCTGCAGGTCGAGGACGGCCGGGTCCACCGGGCCCGGATCGGGCTCGGCGGCGTGGCCGCCACCCCGCTGCGCGGCGAGGCGGCCGAGGAGGTCCTGACCGGAGCCCCGTGGACCGCACCCACCGTCCGTGAGGCGGCCGCGGTGCTCGCCGCCACCGGCACCCCGATGGATGACCACCGAGCCAGCTCCCGCTACCGCCGGGCGATGCTCGAACAGTCCCTGCTGCGCTTCTATGCCCGCAGCCGACCGACCGCACAGACGGAGGTTCCGCGATGAGCAGCCATTCCCCCCTCTCCCAGCGCCCGGAGCCGAGCGACGGCTCCGTCGGCCGGAGCATCCCCCACGAGAGCGCCGCCGAGCACGTCACCGGCGCCGCGATGTACACCGATGACCTCATCGACCGCACCGCGGACGTCCTGCACGCCTGGCCCGTCCAGGCGCCGCACGCCCACGCCCGGGTGGTCTCGCTGCGCACCGCCGCGGCGCTCGAGGTGCCCGGCGTGGTCCGGGTGCTCACCGCCGAGGACGTCCCGGGCCTGAACGACTCGGGCATCAAGGGCGACGAGCCGCTGTTCCCCACCGAAGTCATGTTCCACGGCCATGCCGTGTGCTGGGTGCTCGGCGAGACGCTCGAGGCGGCCCGCCGCGGCGGCGAGCAGGTCGAGGTCGAGTACGAGGAGCTCGACTCGCTGATCACGCTGCCCGAGGCGATCGCCGCCGGCAGTTTCCAGGGCCGGCAGCCGGTGGTCTCCTCGGGAGATCCGCGCGCCGCGCTCGAGGGGGCCGCCCACCGCTTCCGCGGCGAGTTCAGCTTCGGCGGTCAGGAGCACTTCTACCTCGAGACCCAGGCCTCCCTCGCCCACGTCGACGAGGCCGGGCAGCTGTTCATCCAGTCCTCCACCCAGCATCCCAGCGAGACCCAGGAGATCATCTCCCAGGTGCTGGGGATCTCCGCCCACGAGATCACCGTGCAGTCCCTGCGCATGGGTGGCGCCTTCGGCGGCAAGGAGATGCAGTCCCACGGACTGGCCGCGATCGCCGCATTGGGCACCGTGGCCACCGGCCGACCCGTCCGGGTGCGGCTCAGCCGCACCCAGGACCTCACCATGACCGGCAAGCGCCACCCCTTCCACGCCGAGTGGGAGGTGGGCTTCGACGCCGAGGGCCGCCTGCTGGCCCTGCTGGCCACCATCACGGCCGATGGCGGGTGGTCGCTGGACATGTCCGAGGCGGTGCTCTCGCGGGCGCTGTGCCACGTGGACAACTCCTACCTGATCCCGCACATCGAGGTGCAGGGCCGCATCGCCCAGACCCACAAGACCTCCCAGACCGCCTTCCGCGGCTTCGGCGGCCCGCAGGGCATGCTGGTGATCGAGGACATCCTGGGCCGCTGCGCCCCCGAGCTGGGGCTGGACCCCGCCGAACTGCGCCGACGGAACTTCTACCGCCCCGGGGACACCACCCCCTACGGGCAGGAGGTCCGCCACGCGGAGCGCATCGGGCAGATCTGGCAGGAGCTGGAGGGCCGCGCCGACGTGACCGCCCGCCAGGAGGGGATCGCCCGCTTCAACGCGAGCCATCGCGACACCAAGCGGGCACTGGCGATGACCCCGGTGAAGTTCGGCATCTCCTTCAACCTCACCGCCTTCAACCAGGCCGGGGCGCTGGTGCACGTGTACAAGGACGGCTCGGTGCTGATCAACCACGGCGGCACCGAGATGGGGCAGGGCCTGCACACCAAGATGCGCCAGGTCGCCTCCAGCGCCCTCGGCGTCCCGCTGGCGAGGGTGCGACTGGCCCCCACCCGCACCGACAAGGTCCCCAACACCTCCGCCACCGCGGCCAGCTCCGGCACGGACCTCAACGGCGGCGCGGTCAAGAACGCCTGCGAGCAGATCCGCGAACGGCTCGAACAGGTCGCCTCACGCCTGCTCGGGGTCCATCCCGAGGACGTGCGCATCGCCGACGGCATGGTCCGCGGGCCCTGGAGCCTGCCCGGCGCGGAGGAGCGCCTGCTGCGCTTCGAGGAGGTCGTCAAGGAGGCCTACCTCCAGCGGGTCCAGCTCTTCGCCGCCGGCTACTACCGCACCGCCGGGATCCACTGGGACGCGGCCCGCATGCAGGGCGACCCCTTCAAGTACTTCGCCTATGGCGCCGCCGCCAGCGAGGTCGAGGTGGACGGCTTCACCGGCGCCTACCGCCTGCTGCGCACCGACATCGTCCACGACGTCGGCGACACCCTCAGCCCGCTGATCGACCTCGGCCAGATCGAGGGCGGCTTCGTGCAGGGCACCGGATGGCTCACCCTCGAGGAGCTGCGCTGGGACGAGAGCGACGGGCCGCGGCGCGGCCGCCTCGCCACCCAGGGCGCGAGCACCTACAAGCTGCCCAGCTTCTCCGAGATGCCGCCCGAGCTGAACGTGCACCTGCTCGAGCGCGCCACGGAGACCGGGGTCGTCTACGGCTCCAAGGCCGTGGGCGAGCCGCCGTTCATGCTGGCCTTCTCGGTGCGCGAGGCGCTGCGCGGAGCAGCAGCAGCGTTCGGCCCCGCCGGCCGTGCGCTGGAGCTGGCCAGCCCCGCCACCCCCGAGGCCGTGTTCTGGGCGATCGAGGAGGCACGAGCGGCGCGAGAGAGGTGCGAGGCCGCCGCAGAACCCGACATCGGCACCGTCGAGCGGGCGGCCGAGCCCTCCCCGCCCCTGACCCCCGCCAACCCCCGCTGACATGGACTGGCTGAGCGCCCTCGTCGCGCAGCGCGCCCAGGGCAGCCCCGCCGTGCTGGTCACCGTCACCCGCACCCGTGGCCACACCCCCGCGACCCGGGGGCGAAGATGCTGGTCACCGACCAGGACACCGTCGACACCATCGGCGGCGGCAACCTGGAGGAGACCGTCATCGAGCGGGCTCGCGAGATGCTCCGCGACGGTGACCGCCGACCGGAGCTGATGGAGATGAAGCTCAACCCCCACGCCCCCACCCGCCACGGCCGCCAATGCTGCGGCGGAGAGGCCGAGGTGCTGCTGGAGCCGCAGCAGGTCCCGCCGACGGTCGCGATCTTCGGCATCGGCCATGTCGGTTTCGAGCTCGCCCATGTGCTGCGGCGGCATCGGCTCGTGCTGCAGCTGGTGGACAGCCGCGCCGAGCAGGTCGCCCCCGACCGACTGGGAAGCCTCCCCGAGGGGCCGGCGCGGGTGCACGGCCATCACGCCCCCGCCCCGGAGACCGTGCTGCGCGAGCTGCCCGACGGCGCGCACGTGCTGATCATGACCCACGACCACGCCGAGGACCTGGTGCTGTGCGACGCCGCGCTGCAGCGGGGCGGAGAGCTCGGCTCCATCGGCGTCATCGGCTCCGACGCCAAATGGTCCCGCTTCCGCACCCAGCTGCGCGCGGCGGGGCACCAGGACACGGCGATCGACCGCATCAGCTGCCCGCTCGGCCTGCCCGGCGTCGGCGGGAAGGAACCCGCCGTGATCGCACTCAGCACCGCCGCCGCGCTGGTGACGACCCTCCAGCACGCCCAGGAGGCGGACCCCGCGGGCTGACCCGCACCCACCCAGAACCCAGCGTCGGACCGCCCCGTGCGGTCCCGCGCCGATCAGCCGCACCCACTCGGCGGACCGCCCGCCGGAACGGACAGGAGAGCCCGTGCCCATCTACCTCGCCACCGTGCTGGACACCCCCGGCGATCTCGGGGAGGAGGACGGCCTGCGGGCCGACACCGATCTCGCCCTGGTCGTCCGCGACGGCGTCATCGTGGCCCGCACCGACCTCGACTCCGCCCGCCGGGACCACCCCGCCGAGACCCTCGTGGACCTGCGCGACGGCATCCTGCTGCCGGGCTTCGTCGACACCCACGTCCACTTCCCCCAGGTCCGCGTGATCGGAGGCCTGGGCCGCCCCCTGCTGGACTGGCTGGCCGAACGCGCACTGCCCGAAGAGGCCCGACTGGCGGACGTCGAGTACGCCCGCGGCGTCGCCGCCGACTTCCTCTCCGGCCTCACCCAGGCCGGCACCACCACCGCGATGGTGTTCGGCTCCCACTTCCCCCGCGCCGTCGACGCGCTGTTCGAGCAGGCCGAGCGGAGCGGCCATCGGATCACCACCGGACTGGTGCTCAGCGATCGCCTGCTGCGCGAGGACCTGCTGCAGACCCCCGCGGCCGCCCTCGAGGCCAGCCGCGAGCTGGCCCGGCGCTGGCACGGCCGGGGCCGGCTGCGCTACGCGATCACCCCGCGCTTCTCCCTGTCCACCACCGACGAGATGCTGGCCGCGGCCGGGTCCCTGCTGACCGGGGACGAGCTGGGCACCCCGCGGGATCTGTGGTTCACCAGCCACCTCAACGAGAACGACGAGGAGATCGCCCAGGTGCGCGAGCTCTTCCCCGCCGCGAGCGGGTACCTCGACACCTATACCCGCCACGGCCTGGTCACCGAACGCTCCGTCTTCGCGCACAACGTCCACCCCGAGCCCGCGGAGCTCGCCGCGCTCGCCGCGGCCGGCGCCGCGGTGGCCCACTGCCCCAGCTCGAACGGCGCCCTGGGCAGCGGCCTGTTCCCCCTGCGGGCGCATCTCGAGGCCGGGGTGCGGATCGCGCTGGGCACCGATGTCGGCGCCGGCACCGGGTTCAGCCTGCTCAAGGAGGGCCTGCAGGCCTACCTGGTCCAGCAGCTCAGCGGCCGGGAGGGCATCACCCTGAGCGCAGCGGACCTGCTGCACCTGGCCACCCGCTCCGGTGCCCTCGCGCTCGGACTCGCCGACCAGGTCGGCGACCTGTCCGTCGGCAAGCAGTTCGACGCCGTGCGCATCCTGCCGCCGCAGGGGAGCACCCTCGGTGTCGCCCTGCACCACACCGAGACCGCGAGCGACGCGCTCGCCACCCTCTTCGCCCAGGGCACCCCCGCCGACATCCATGAGGTGTGGGTGGCCGGGCAGGAGATCAAGAACGGGCCGTCGATGACGACGGTCCCCGCCGATGAGGAGACAGCAGCATGAGCACTGACAGCAGGGCCGGCACCGACGCCGGCCAGGACCCGAGCACTGCCGCAGCATCCCCGCCCCCGGCCCGCGCCGGCGGCCTCAAGGGGAGGATCGACCGCTACTTCGGGATCTCCGCCGCCGGATCGAATTTCGTACGCGAGGGTCGCGCAGGTCTGGTCACCTTCCTGACCATGAGCTACATCCTGTTCGTCAACCCGATCGTGCTGGGTGCGGCGATCACGGACGTGCCCAACGTGGGCGTGCAGCTGCTGATGGTCACGGCGATCGCCTCCTGCGTGGGCTGTCTGCTGATGGGCCTGATCGCCCGCTACCCCTTCGCCCTGGCGCCCAGCATGGGGCTGAACGCCTTCTTCTCCTACACCGTGGTGCTGGGGATGGGGGTGGAGTGGCGCACCGCCCTGGGTGCCGTGTTCATCTCGGGCATCCTGTTCGTGCTCCTCAGCGTGATCGGGCTGCGCAAGGCGATCGTCATGTCGATCCCGCACGGCCTGAAGCTCGCCATCATGGCCGGCATCGGCTGCTTCCTGGCCCTGCTCGGGTTCCGCAGCGGGGGGCTCGTGGTCACCGACGAGGCGACCCTGGTGACGCTGGGCGACCTCACCTCGCCCGTGGCCTGGGTGGCGATGTTCGGCCTGCTGGCCACCGCGGTGCTGCTGCAGCTGAAGGTCAAGGGAGCGCTCCTCTGGGGCCTCGGCGCGACCTCCCTGTTCGCCGTCCTCACCCGGGCGAAGGTCTATGACGGCGGGGCCGACGGTGCCCTGCAGTCGTTCCCCGGCTTCGCCGACGGTCTGGTCGCACTGCCGGTCTGGCCCGGTGACCTGGTGGGAGAGCTGGACATCGCCGGCGCCTTCGGCATCGGCCTGTTCTCCGTCGTGTTCACCTTCTTCTTCGTCGACTTCTTCGACGCGACCGGCACCATGACCGGCCTCGCCCAGAAGGCGGGCTACCTCGATGAGGGCCAGGACATGCCGCGCGGCAGGCGCACCTTCTCCATGGACGGCATCGCCACGATGTTCGGCGCCCTCATGGGCACCTCCACCACCGGCGCCTATGTGGAGAGCGCCTCCGGCATCCAGGACGGCGGCCGCACCGGTGCGACCGTCACCGTCACCGGGGTGCTCTTCCTCGGCGCCCTGTTCTTCTGGCCGCTGGCCTCGGTGATCCCCGGTGCCGCCACCGCACCGGTGCTGATCCTGGTGGGCGCCATGATGATGGACGGCATCCGCGGCATCGACTGGAACGAGATCTGCGAGGGGGTCCCCTCCTTCCTCGCGATCCTGGTGATGCCCCTGACCTTCTCGATCGCCAACGGTGTGAGCGCGGGCATCATCAGCTACTGCGCGATCAAGGTCTTCACCGGCCGCGGCAAGGAGATCAGCCCCATCCTCTACATCGTCGCGGCGCTGCTGGTGGCCCGATACATCATCGTCGACGTCTGAGCCGCCCCGTACGGCCCGCCCCGGGGACCGATGCTCGCGCCCGGGGCGGGCCGTCGGTGTGTCGCCGGTGCGCAGCGCCCCCTGCCGACCATCCACAGCGCAGCCCGTCGAGGTTGTCGTGACTGCGCCGATCACGCACAATGGAGACCATGACACCTCGAGTGACCCGACGCCGCGCGCTCGCCGCGGCGGCCGCGGCCGGCATCGGTCTGCCCACCGCCGCCACCGCTCAGGCCGCCTCGCAGCCGTCCCGGCCCCGAGGGCGTTTCGAGCACCTGCGCATCGCCACGTTCAACGCCTCGCTGAACCGGGCGGAGGAGGGGCAGCTGCTCGAGGACCTGAGGGACGGCACGGATGAGCAGATCCGGGCGGTGGCCGAGATCATCCAGATCAACAATCCCGACGTCCTGCTGCTGAACGAGTTCGACTTCGACGAGTCCGGCGAGGGCGTCGACCTCTTCCGCGAGAAGTACCTCGAGGTCGGCCAGAACGGCAAGAGCCCGGTCCGTTACCCCTATGCCTTCACCGCCCCCGTGAACACCGGTGTGCCCAGCGGGCTCGATCTGAACCATGACGGGCGGGCGGACGGGCCGGATGACGCGTGGGGCTTCGGCGCATTCCCCGGCCAGTACGGCATGGTGATCCTCTCGCGCTATCCGATCCTCACCGAGCAGGTGCGCACCTTCCAGAATCTCCGCTGGGCCGATATGCCCAGCAATCTGCTGCCCACCGAGTACTACGGCCCGGAGATCGCCGGCGAGCTGCGGCTGAGCTCGAAATCCCACTGGGACGTGCCGGTGCGGGTCGGCTCGAGCACCCTCCACGTGCTCGCCTCCCACCCCACCCCGCCCAGCTTCGACGGCCCCGAGAAGCGGAACCAGCGACGCAACCACGACGAGATCCGGCTGTGGGCCGACTATCTCAGCCCGGGACAGCGCTCACGCTGGATCAAGGATGATGCCGGCACCCGAGGAGGGCTCGGCCCCAGCGAGCAGTTCGTGATCCTCGGCGACCTGAACTCCGACCCCCTCGACGGCGACTCCTGGCCCGGAGCGATCGAGCAGCTGCTCTCGCATCCCCGGGTGCAGGACACCGAGCCCGGCAGCGACGGCGCCGCCGAGGGCTCCGAGACGCAGGGCGGCGCGAACCTCCAGCACACCGGCGATCCTCGTCTCGACACCGCTGACTTCAACGACGACCCCGCTCCGGGGAACCTGCGCGTGGACTACGTGCTGCCCTCCCGGCCGCTCCAGGTGGTCTTCTCGGCCGTCTACTGGCCATCGACGGGCGAGCCCGGCAGCGAGCTGACCGGCTCCTACCCGTTCCCCGCCTCGGACCATCGCCTGGTGCGGGTGGACCTGCAGGTGAAGGGCTGAGGCCGCAGCGGGCATAGGCTCAGACCATGACCACTGCACTGCCCCCGCTGCTGGACACCGCCGCGCTGCATGCCCTCCTCGAGGACGCGGCACGCGGCAGCCACGCACTCCATCTGCTCGACGTCCGCTGGGCGCTCGACGGGTCCAAGGGGCACGGCACCTACCTCGCCGGGCACCTGCCCGGAGCCGTCTACATCGATCTGGACACCGAGCTCGCCGCTCCCGCCAGCCCCGAGGCGGGCCGCCACCCCCTGCCGGAGCCCGAGGACCTCGCCGCCTCGCTGCGCCGGGCCGGGGTCACGGAGGGCTCGGTCATCATCGCCTACGACGACAGCAACGGCGCCCCGGCCGGGCGCCTGGTGTGGATGCTGCGGGCGCTCGGCCACGACGCCGCACTCCTGAGCGGCGGGCTGTCCGCCTGGGACGGCGAGCTGGAGACCGCGGACGTGCGACCCGAACCCGGGGACGTCACCGCACGTGCCTGGCCCGGCCACCGCATCGCGACCGCTGACGAGGTCGCCGGCGCCCAGGGCCTGGTCGTCGATGCCCGCGCCCCGGAGCGCTACCGCGGCGACAGCGAACCGATCGACCCCCGGGCCGGGCATGTCCCGGGCGCCGTGAACCTGCCCTTCGCCGGGAACCTCGACGAGAAGGGCCGCTTCATGGACCCCCGGGAACTGCGTCGCCGGTTCGAGGCCGCCGGCGTGAGCGAGGACCGCGAGACGATCGTGTACTGCGGCTCCGGGGTCACCGCGACCCACGACCTGCTGGCGCTGGAGAGCGCCGGCTTCACCCGGCTGCGGCTGTTCCCGGGCTCGTGGTCCCAGTGGAGCGCGGACGCCACCCGTCCGGTCGCCCTCGGCCCGAACCCCTGAGCCCCCCACCGCAGCTCACCCCTGCGGATGGATCTCCCGGATCGCGCGGACGATGGCGCGGTGCTGCGCCGCCCGGGCACGCTGCTCCACCGCGCTCTCGCCCTCGCGCACGGCCTGCCCCAGCACCGCGGCCCAGATCGGGACCATCTCCTCATGATAGGAGTGGCCGTGCCCGCCGGCTGCCGCGATGGACAGCGGCATATCGGCCGCGATCTGCCAGAACGTGATCCAGGGGAACCAGCGCATCGCCGGCGTGACATCGTGGCCCACCCGCTCCTGCAGCCAGGCCGGCTCCCGCCAGAGCAGGGGGAGGTCCAGCCAGACCACCGGATCCGAGGCATGCTGGGCATAGACGACCCGCGGATGCTGCCACTGCTCGTACAGCCCGCCCCAGTAGTCGCGATGCAGATCCCGCGGTCGGGTGACCACCCGGATATGGCGGCCGCCGTCGATGACCGGGGCCACTGCCGGCGAGCCGGCGCGGGAGCGGGCGGTCAGCTGCTGCCACAGCGGCGTGAAGCTGGGGGTGCCCGTCCACACCGCACCGTCGACGGTGGAGAGCATCTCGGGCACATCGCGGAAGGCGGCCTGCCCGCCGAAGGACCCCAGCGACTCCCCGGCCGCATAGAGTGCGGGCCGTCGGTCCGCGGGCAGCCGGGCCAGTCGCCGCCGCACCGCCTCGAGCAGCAGCCGGCCGGCGCGCTCGGGGAGCGGCGGTCGATGAGGTAGGTCACGGGGCTGGGGTAGTACGAGTACTGGATCGACGCAGTCGCGCAGTTCCCCGCGGTGAGGAACTCGATCGCGGACAGCGACCACTCCTGCAGCCAGCCGGTCCCGGTCCCGGTGAACAGCACCAGCACCTCGCGGTCCCAGGCCCCGGTGCGGTCCAGCTCCGCCACCACCGCATCGACGGTGTCCTCGAGCGTTCGGGTCCCCGACTTCGCGGCGTAGACGCGGATCGGCTCGAGCGCCTCGCGACCGACCGTGCGGGAGATCAGCTCCCGGTCCGCGCCGCCGGAGACGATCTTGCGCCCGGGGGCGCCGAGGGACTGCCAGGTCTCCAGCGACTGCGGGCCTCCGGAGCGCAGAGAGGACAGGGGTCGGGCGACGTCCGGGGAGATCAGCCGGTTCGCGGCATCCGCCCGCTCGATCACGGTCTCCAGCACCCGGCCGCGGATCAGCCGGTCGGCGATCACGGCGACGGTCGCGACGGTCAGGAGCAGGGAGAGCACCTTCACCAGGCGTCGGGGGAGGTAGGGGCGCAGCAGCGCCCGGTACAGGCGGGTGGTCTCGATCGTGGAGCGGGCCAGGCCAAGCGCGAGGAAGGAGGCGCCGAGCCCGGCCGCCGAGCCCACCACGTGGGTGGCGAGGTTCTTGGGCTCCTCGTGCACCAGATGGCTGATCTCCCGCTGGCGCAGCACCCCGCGCACCCAGGAGTAGGTCGAGATGCCCACCAGCGCCCCTGCCCCGGCCCAGCGCGCGCGGCGGCGGTGATCCGGAGCGATCCGGACCTGCAGGCCGATCTCCCGGCCCAGGCGCCGCACCACGCGGCCGGCCAGCACCCCGCTGGCGTAGCCGTACACCTCGGACAGTCCGATGTTCACTGCCCACATCCACCAGGTGCGGGGCAGCAGGCTCGGGGAGGTCGAGATCCAGGCGGTCGCCGAGGCGCCGAGGAAGCCGGCGGTGTCCAGGGGCGCGATGATCGCGGAGCGCCGGGCACGCCGACCGCTGCCGCGGCTCGCGGCGCGCACCGCAGCGGCGGCGCCCCGGAGCCAGCTGGTCGGGCCGGAGGGGGAGGAGGCGGAGCCGGAGAGCATGCGGGCAGGGTATCGGACCCGCCCCGCCGCTCGACAGTGGAGATCGAGGTCGTCCAGGGGGCGGCACCGCCGCCTGGACGCGCCGCTTGTTCGTACCCTGGGGGCATGAAGATCCTGCTGCCCGACACCGTTCCGCTGAACCCCGTGCTGCCGGAGGGATGGGAGGCGGTGACGATCGATGCCCGCGCCGAGATCCCTGCCGAGCACCACGACGCCGCAGTGCTGGTGGTGTGGGGAGCCTCCCGCCGCCACCTCGCCTCCGCGGCCGAGCACCTGGACGGGCTGCGGCTGGTGCAGTCGCTGTCGGCCGGGGTGGATGGCATCCTCGCCGCAGGGTTCGACCAGGACGTCGTCATCGCTGCCGGCGCCGGGCTGCACTCGCTGACCGTGAGCGAGCATTCCCTGGCCCTGCTGCTGAGCCTGCTGCGCCGGTTGCCCGAATGCCGCGAGGCCCAGCAGCGTCACGAGTGGTCCTCGGAGCTCGGCGGGCTGCAGCCGCTGAACCCCGCGGGCCGACTCACCACCCTGATCGGGGCCCGGGTGCTGATCTGGGGCTTCGGCCAGATCGGGCAGACCCTCGCCCCGACCCTGCAGGCGCTCGGCGCCGAGGTGCGCGGAGCGGCCCGCAGCGCCGGCACCCGCTCCGGCTTCGAGGTCATCGCCGACAGCGAGGTGCCAGCGGCGCTGCCTGAGGTCGATGTGCTGATCAACATCCTGCCCGCCACCGAGGCGACCACCGGGATCGTGGGCCGCGAGGTGCTCGCCGCGCTGCCCGATCACGCGATCCTGCTGAACGTGGGCCGCGGGGCGACCGTGGACCAGGTGGCGCTGCGGGAGGCCCTCGAGGCGGGCACCCTCGGCGGCGCCGCCGTCGACGTCACCGACCCGGAGCCGCTGCCCGAGGACGACCCGCTGTGGGACGCGCCTCGGCTGCTGATCACGCCGCATGCGGCGGGCGGACGCCCCGTCGGCGCGGATGAGCGGATCACCGCGAACCTCCGCGCGCTCGTCGATGGCCGGGAGATCCTGCACGTGGCGACGCGCTGACCCGGCACGGGGAGCACCCGGAAGAGGAGGAGGCCCGGTGGCAGCTGCCACCGGGCCTCCTCGGCTCAGGACGGATCCTGCGGCATCGAGGATGCCGCGGCGATCAGGAGTCCCGGGTGAACGGGTTCCGCGGACCGCGGCGACGGCCGCTGCGGCCCCCGGGAGCGGATCCCTCGCCGTCGGCGGGGACGGTCGGGACCTCGCCCGTGAAGGTCGACAGGTGCTCCGAGACCTGCGCCTCGACCTGCTCGGCGACCCGGCCCTCGACCCGGTCGCTGACCTCGTCGGTGAGCTCATCGGAGTAGCGCTCCATGAACTCCCGCTGGCGCAGGCGCAGCTCGAGCCGCTCGATGACCGTGACCTCCTCGCCCAGCGAGCGCCACAGCGAGATGGCCATACCGATCATCACCACGGAGAACGGCAGTGCGGAGAGCAGGGCCAGTGCCTGCAGCCCCTCCATGCCAGAGGCCCCGTCGCCCGACAGCGAGCTGACCCAGATCAGGACCGCAGCGATGACGCCGGAGGTCGCAGCCCAGAAGATACGGGTGATCCGGGGCGGGTTCGGGTCGCCCTTGTGGGCGATCATGTCCATCACGAAGGCGCCCGAGTCGGCGCTGGTGATGAAGAAGATCGACACCAGGATGACGGCGACGCCGGACAGCACCGCCCCGGCGGGCAGCTGCGCGAAGGTGTCGAACAGCGCGGTGTTCGCATCGATCGCGCCGTCCGCATCGGTGAAGTCGATGCCCTCGATGACGGACTTGTACAGCGCGGTGCCGCCCATGACGGTGAACCACAGGAAGGTCAGCGCGGTCGGGACCAGCAGCACGCCGGTGATGAACTCGCGGACGGTGCGGCCCTTGGAGATGCGGGCGATGAAGACGCCGACGAAGGGCGACCAGGAGATCCACCAGCCCCAGTAGAAGGTGGTCCAGCCGCTGATCCAGGTGGCACCCTCCTCGCCGCGGAACGGCAGGGTCTGGAAGGCGAGCTGCAGGAAGTTCTGCAGGTAGAAGCCGATGTTCGAGACCACGTCACGCAGCAGGAACAGGGTCGGGCCGAGGATCAGCACGGTGATCAGCAGCAGTGCGGCCAGGCCCATGTTCAGGTTCGACAGGATCTTGATGCCCTTGTCGACGCCGCTCGCGGCCGACAGGGTGGCCAGGCCGGTCACCACGAGGATGATGATGATCTGCACCGTGGTCGAGTTGGGCAGCACCCCGAGGTGGTCCAGTCCCGCGGCGATCTGGTTGACGCCGAAGCCGAGCGAGGTGGCGATGCCGAACAGGGTGCCCACCAGGGCGATGATGTCGATGACGTCACCGATCCAGGTGTCGGTGCGCTTGCCCAGGATCGGCTCGAGCGCCCAGCGGATCGAGACCGGGCGGCCCTTGCGGTGCACGGCGTAGGCGACGGCGAGGCCGACGATCACGTAGATGCCCCAGGCGTGCAGGCCCCAGTGCAGGAAGGTCTGGCCCAGCGCGCGCTCGGCGCGGTCCGGGTCCGCGAGGCCCGCGGCGTTCGGCGGAGCCCCGGCCTCGCTGTAGAAGGTCAGCGGCTCTGCCGCGCCCCAGAAGACCAGACCGATGCCCATGCCGGCGGCGAAGAGCATCGCGAACCAGGAGAACATGCTGAACTCGGGCTTGTCGTCATCCTTGCCGAGCTTGATCTGGCCCATGCGGCTGGCCGCGATCACGATCGCGAAGAACACGAACGCGGTGACGATCAGGACGTAGTACCAGCCGATCGAGTTCACGACGGTGGAGTTCAGGGTCGAGATCGCGGAATTGAACGCGTCCGGCAGGAGCAGGGCGAACAGCACTGCGAGCAGGATGATCCCGGCGGAGATGAAGAAGACCGGCTTCGAGAGGGAGTATCCGGGGGTCGCCGGAGGCGTGGGGCTGCCGTCCGGCGTCGTCCCGAGGTCGGTCGAGGAGGAGGGTGGCGGCGAGGCCTTCGATGAGGTCACGGATTCACTTTCGGCAGGGGATCGGGGCTAGGGGCCCTTCACCGTAACGTGCTCGGCACTATCACGGCAGTGGGGAGCGCCTGGGTGCGCGGTGGGAGCCCTCCCGGGTGCGACACCCCACAGCGGTGACGGCCCGGATGTGATCTCGTACGGATCTCGCCGCTCGGGCCGGCGCCGCGCCCTCAGCGGGTGCGGTCCTCGGCGAGCTGCTGGACGGCGCGGGCGGAGATCTCGGAGACCACGTCCAGCTCGAGGTGGAACTGCTGCCCGGCCGCCGGGCCGCACAGATCCGAGACCGCGCGCAGGGCGACGAAGGGGACCCCGAGGACCTCGGCGGAGCGGGCGCTGGCGGTGGTCTCCATGTCGGCGCTCAGCGCCGCGGGGAACCGTTCCCGCATCGGATCCGCGATCTCCGCGGTGACGAAGGCATCGCCGGAGAGCATCAGCCCGCGGCGCACGCCCCGGCCCTCACCCTGCCCGTCGGCCCGCAGCGCCGCCTGCTCGGCGATGTCCACCCGGGCCGGCACCGCCGCGAAGCGCACGGGCCCGCCGGGCACCTGGCCGGGGGCATAGCCGAAGGCGGTCGCGTCGGCGATCGAGTAGGTGAAGGTCTCGCCGACGATCAGCGTCCCCACCTCGACATCCGCCGCGAGACCGCCGCAGGAGCCGGCGGCGACGACCAGCCCGGGAGCCGTGGCGAGGATCCCCCAGGTCGCTGCCGCGGAGGCGGCGGCGATGCCGATCCCGGTGGTGACCACCACCGTGTCGGCTCCCGCGAGCCGGCCGCGGCGCGCGGTGACGCCCGTGGCGAAGGGCGTCGTCAGATCGCGGGCGCCCTCGAGCCGTGCGTGCAGGGGGGCCGCCTCTTCGGGCATCGCGACGAGGACCAGCAGGGGGCCGTCGAGGCCGGCGGCTGGGGCAGAGGACGTCGCGGCGGTGGAAGCGGTCGAGGCAGGCATGATCGAAGGTTACCGGGATCACGGGCCGAGCCCTGGGCGTCGCGCACAGCGGGGTTCGTTAGGCTGGTCGCATCCGTCAGCGAGATGGCCCGCAGGGGTCGTGGACAGGAGGCAGTGATGGGTCGGATCCGAGACGCCGTGGTGACGGGGGCGCGCGCCGTGCGGCGCATCCCGATCCCTTCGACCCTGACCCATCAGGCACTGCGGGAGGCCCGCAGCCCGCTGCCCCCGGGGCACGTGCTGAAGGCCCACGCCATCGAGCACGAGATGATCGGCCGCACCCGCGCCGTCTGGCTCGACGGGCACCAGGCGAGCAACGGCCTCATCATCTATCTCCACGGCGGCGCCTACGTCTCCGGCCCGTTCTCCAGCGACTGGGCATGGCTGTCCCGCCAGGTCGACGCGCTGGGCTGCGCCGGGCTGATGCTCGACTACCGCAACGCCCCCGACCACCAGCACCCGGTGGGCCGGGACGACGTCGAGGCGGCACTCGCAGCGCTCGCGGCCGACGGCCGGCTCGACGGCCGGCCCTGGGTGCTGGCCGGCCAGCATTCCGGCGGCGGCCTGGCCTTCGTCATCGCTCGGAGGCTGCGCGAGCAGGGGGACATCCCCGCCCCGTCGGCGCTGATCGCCATGTCGCCCTGGCTCGACCTCGAGCTCTCCAACGCCGGGATCACGGAGACCGATCAGGTCGATCCGGTCCACGAGCGGCGCCTGCTGCGCGATGCGGCCCGTCGCTACGCCGGCCGCACCCCGCTGGACGACCCTGATCTCTCCCCGATCAACGCGAGCCTGGAAGGGCTGCCGCCCGTCCATCTCAGCGTGGGGATGCGGGACCTGTTCCTCTCAGAGGTGCGGGTGGCGAAGCTGCAGCTCGAGGAGAACGGTGCGGACCTGCACTACCGCGAGATCAGCGGCCGGCTCGGCCTGCAGCTGATCTCCCGCAAGGGCGAGGACATCGAGCGGCTCCACCGGGAGCAGGCGGAGCTGCTGGCCCGCGCGCTCGAGACGGACAGCTGAGCATCAGCCGCAGCGCGGTTCAGGGCTCGACGATCACCAGGGCGGCGCCCGGGGCGCAGGCGCTCCAGCGACGTCGCGGCATCAGGCGGATCATCCCGGCGACGAGCAGGGCGTGCCCGACCGTGTAGGTGATCATCACCAGCTCGGTGCTGAAGGCGATCGAGGCACCCGGCAGGAACCAGTCCATCGCCAGCAGCGAGCTGGACAGCAGGAACAGCGTCCCGCCGGACCAGGTCAGCCCGTTCCCGCCGGCGGAGAGGAAGGCCATCACCGCCAGCGCCACCGCATAGGCGGCGACCACGGGCAACAGGGAGCCGGCGCCGTCCGCGCAGGCCACGAACAGCCCCACCACGACGGCGCCGTAGGGGATCGCCAGAGCGATGCGCATGCCATCGCGGGTGCGCAGCCACAGCGGTGCCAGCGCGGCCGCGTAGAAGATCAGCGCCCCCAGGAAACCGGCCGCGGTGACCAGCTGGGCGGACTGCGGCAGGAGCTGGCCGAGGGTGTCCCCGGCCCAGGCGCACAGCAGCCCCCCGATCAGCAGCGTGGTGGTGCGGGAGCGGTGCGGGGCGGCGGTCAGCAGCACCGCCAGCAGCAGGGGTGCGAACAGCGGCTGCGACAGGCGCCGGAGCATGTCGGCGTCCGTGAGCACGGCACCGATGTTCACCGCCGCCGCGAGCGCATACGCCGCCCAGAGCGCGAGATGGAGTGAACGAATCGGTGGCACTGCTCAAGAGTAGGAAGCGCCTTCGACCCGGACCAGGTGGAGGACCGTCGATGACGGGCACGTTTGGGTAACGCCAGGGCACGTTTCGGTCACGGCCGCGGACATTGGTGCAGAACCGCTGGGCGAGGGCCCCTCAGGGATCACCCGCCCGCCGCCTCACATCTGCTGCGGCGCGTTCACGCCGAGGGCGTCGAGGCCCTCGACGAGGACCCGCTCGGTGAGCTCGGCGAGGGTGAGCCGTCCGGCCTGCACCTCCGTGTCGGCCTCCTTGAGGATGGGGGAGGCCTCGTAGAAGGAGGTGAAGGTCTGCGCGAGCGAGAACAGGTAGGCGCACAGCCGGTGCGGCTCGAACTCGGCGCCCGCGCTGACCAGCGTCGGCCCGAATTCCAGCAGTGCCAGCGCGAGCGCCCGCTCCGCATCGTCGTCCACCCGCGGCGCCGGCGCGGCGGTGATGCCCTGGGCCGAGGCCTTGCGGCTGATCGAGCGGATCCGCGCCACCGCGTACTGCAGGTACGGGGCGGTGTTGCCGGTCAGCGCCAGCATCCGGTCGAGGTCGAAGGTGTAGTCCGAGTCGTGGGCGGTGGAGAGGTCGGCGTACTTCACGCCGCCGATGCCGATGTCATGTGCGATCTGTTCCCGCTCGGCCTCCGGCAGGTCGGGACGCAGCTCGTCGATGACCGTGCGGGCCGTGCCCACGGCCTCCTCCAGCAGCGCCATCAGCCGCAGCGAGGAGCCGGAGCGGGTGCGCAGGATCTTGCCGTCGTCACCGAGCACCGATCCGATCTTCACATGCTCCGCCCGGACCTCCGCGGGCAGCCAGCCGGCCTCCCGGGCCGCGGTGAACACCATCTGGAAGTGCAGTCCCTGCGCGGAGCCGACCACGTAGCCGATCCGATCCGCGCCCAGGGTGCCCACCCGGTGCCGGATCGCGGCGAGGTCCGTGGTGGCATAGCCGTAGCCGCCGTCGGACTTGCGGATGATCAGCGGCAGCGGCTGCTCGTCCCGGCCGATGAAGCCCTCGGGGAACACGCACAGCGCCCCGTCGGAGATCCGCGCGATGCCGGCGGCTTCGAGATCGTCGCAGACCGCCTCGAGCAGGTCGTTGTAGGTGGACTCCCCGGCCAGGTGCTCATCGGTGAGGGTCACATCGAGCATGTCGTAGATGCGGTGGAAGTACTGCTTGGACAGCTCCACCAGATTCGTCCAGATCCGCAGCGACTCGGCGTCGCCGGACTGCACCGTCGCCACCCGGCGCCGGGCACGGGAGGCGAAGTCCCCGCCCTCGAGATCGGAACCGGGCGCCCCCGCCTTCTCCGCAGCGTCGAACTTCGCCCGTGCGGACTGGTAGAAGGCGTTCGGGTCCGTGCGCACCAGGTCCGCCTCGGCGCTGTCCTCGCCCACCTCCAGCAGGTGCTCGATGAGCATGCCGAAGGGGGTGCCCCAATCGCCGATGTGGTTCTGGCGGATCACGGTGTGGCCCAGCTTCTCCAGAGTGCGCACGATGGAGTCGCCCACCACGGTGGTGCGCAGGTGGCCGACATGCATCTCCTTGGCGACGTTCGGCGCCGAGTAGTCGACCACCACGGTCTCGGACCGCTCGGGGGAGGGCACGCCCAGGGCGGCCGACGGCTCCACCAGCTCCGCGACCTGCGCCGCCACCCAATCGGTGCGCAGGCGGAGGTTCAGGAAGCCGGGACCGGCGATCTCCGGCTCTTCCGCGATGTCCTCGAGGTCGACGGCGGCGACGATCTCCGCGGCGATGTCACGGGGCTTGCGCCCCAGCCGCTTGGCCAGGCCCATCGCGGCATTGCACTGGAAGTCCGCGAACTGCGAGGGGCGGATGATCGGGTCCGCCTCGGCGTACTCGGGTCCGAAGGCGGCGGCGAAAGCGGTCTGGAAGCGCTGGGTCAGCGCGATCTCGGGAGCAGGCATGGCCCCAGGGTAATCGGCGAGCGCGCCCGGGATCCCGTCCGGGCCCGCTGCGGGGGAACGAGTGCGACCGAGCGCACCCCGAGCGGGGGCGCCGGGGTCGTCCTCGGGGGCATCCCCCTCCCCAGCCGTCGCCGCGATGCCTAGGCTGGAGCCATGCGCTCCCTGCTCTCACTGGTCCTGAACATCATCTGGCTGCTCACCGCGGGCTGGGCCCTCTTCCTGGCCTACCTGCTCGCGGGCATCCTCGCCTGCATCCTCATCGTCACCCTCCCGTTCGGCATCGCCTCCTTCCGCATCGCCGGCTTCGTGATCTGGCCCTTCGGGCGCGAGGTCGTGGACACCGGCCGCGGCGGTGCGGGCAGCGCGCTGGGCAACGTGATCTGGTTCGTCATCGCCGGCTGGTGGCTGGCGCTGGGTCATGTCGGCACCGCCCTCGCCCAGGCCGTCACCATCATCGGCATCCCGCTGGCGTGGGCGAACCTCAAGCTCATCCCGGTGACCTGCTTCCCCTTCGGCAAGGAGGTCATGGATTCGGGCTCCGCCCGGGCCCGGATGCTCCCGACGGTCCGCTGACCGGTGGCGCCGCTCGATCCGTCCGCCCCGCTCGATCCCGTCGACCAGGACGAGTACCGCCGCCTCAGCGACCTGCTCGCCGTCGGCGTGGCCGTCGCGAGCACCCGGCAGGGCGGTCACGACCTGGTCGTCACCGTCGATTCCTATCTCGACCTCTCCTACGACCCGCCCACCATGCTGATCGCGCTGTACGGGATGTCCCGTGCGGCGGAGGCGGTGGAGGAGGCCGGGCACTTCTGTCTCACCCTGCTCGCTGCCGAGCAGCAGGCCCTCGCCGATCGCTTCGGCACCCCGGGCGCCCCGCTGCAGGGCATGCTCAACGGCCTGGAGGTGTCCCGCACCCGGGACGGCGACGCGATCCTTCCCGACGGCCTCGCCCACTTCGCGATCCGGATCGAGCAGGCCGTGGACGCCGCCACCCACCGGCTGCTCATCGGCCCGGTGGTGGAGATCGGGGAGGGACGGATCGGGGCGGAGCCCGCGCTGCGCTTCGCCGGGGAGAAGCGGACCCTGCGCTGACCGGGGGCCCAGGAGCGGCGACTATCCTCGGCACCATGGATCTGCTCCGCACCGTCGTGGACCGGCAGCCGTGAACCCGCTGCTGCGGCTGGCGCTGCGCCTGCTCTCCGCCGTGCGCGTCGACATGCGGGAGGACTACGCCCGGGTGCGGCGGATGCAGCGCCAGCTGGCCGCGCTGCCACCGGTCCGCTACCGGACGCCCACCTGGGACACCTTCTCCGACAGCGGGGACGGCAGGCGCGTCCCGGTGCGGGTGTTCACCCCGCGCGAGCAGCGGCGGGAGGAGCTGCTGCTGTTCTTCCACGGGGGCGGCTGGGTCACCGGTGACATCGAGAGCTACACCCCGGCCTGCGCCACGATGGCCGATCTCACCGGCTGCCGCGTCGCCTCCGTCGACTACCGCCTCGCCCCCGAGCACCCCTTCCCGGCCGGGCTCGAGGACTGCTACGGCACCGCGCGCCGGCTGCTGGAGGATCCGCGTCGTGCCGGTCTGACGGATGCGGGCAAGATCGTGCTGGTGGGCGACTCGGCCGGCGGCAACCTGGCCGCGGTCGTCTCCCTGCTGCTGCGGGAGCAGGGCCACCGCCCGCCAGATCGGCAGATCCTGCTCTACCCCGTCACCCACTGGGACCACGACCCCGAGACCTCGCCCTTCGAGTCGGTGCGCCGCCACGGCGAGGACTATCGGCTGACCAGCACCGAGATGCGCGACTATCTCGACCTGTACGTGCCCGATCCGGCGCAGCGCCGCAGCCGGCTGGTCGCCCCGCTGATGGCCCCCGATCTCACCGGACAGCCCGAGACCCTGATGATCACCGCCGAGCTCGATCTGCTGTGCGATGAGGGAGAGGCCTACGCGCAGGCGCTCGCCGGGGCCGGCAACCGGGTGCAGCTGCACCGCGTGGAGAACGCACTGCACGGCTTCATCGCGCTGCCGCGCTTCGCCCGCCCGCTGAAGGACGCCTATGAGGTGATCGACGAGTTCCTCGACGGCGCCCCGCCCCGGAGAGAGACACCGTGAAGCGCCGCCACTGGGTCCGTCTGGACAACGTCTCCAACATCTTCCCCGCCGCCCGCAGCGACGTGGACCCCAAGGTGTTCCGGCTCGGGGCCGAGGTCGACCACGAGGTCGACCCGGCGCTGCTGCAACTGGCCCTCGAGGAGACCTTCGAGCGCTTCCCGCTCTACCACGCGGTGCTGCGCCGCGGCGTGTTCTGGCACTACCTCCAGGACAGCGAGCTGCAGCCCGAGGTGACGGCCGAGACCGAGCAGGTCTGCGCCCCGCTCTACCAGGCGGACCGGCGCACGCTGCTGTTCCGGGTGGTCCACCACCGTCGGCGCATCTCGCTCGAGGTGTTCCATGCCCTCTCCGACGGCACCGGGGCGCTGTGGTTCCTCACCGACCTGCTCACCGCGTACACCCGGCGGCGCTTCCCCGGCGAGTCCCCGGCCGCCGACGAGCTGGCCGAGCAGGTGCGCCCGGGCGCGAGCGAACGCCCCGACCCGCCCCCGGCGCAGATCGGCACGCATCCCGGGGCGCAGGCCGCGGAGGAGGTGCACGAGCTGACCACGGACTCCTTCGCCCACTACTTCCGGGGCCGACGCCGACGTCGCGCCCCCTCCTCCCACGAGGAGGATTTCACCCGGGAGGCCGCGCCGGCGGTGCTCACCGTCGAGGAGGCCGAGGACCCGGAGGCCCTGCAGGCCGCCGGAGGTGAGGACGAGGTCCCGCCCGCGCCGCGCCCGCCTCGTCGCAGGACCCACCGGGTGCGGGGCACCCGCACCCCGGACAACCGCACCCGCGCCCTCGAGCTGTCCATGCCGGCCGCTCCCGTGCTGGGCCTGGCGAAGGCCGAGGGAGTGGCCCTGACCATGTACCTCACCGCGCTGTTCTTCGAGGCGATCCGCCGCACCGACGAGGGCGCACTCGCCGGCTCCACCATGGCGGCCTCGGTGCCGGTGAACCTGCGGCAGTTCTTCCCTTCCACCTCCGCCCGGAACTTCTTCGCGACCATCCGGGTCGAGCACACCTTCGGCGAGGGCGATGATTCGCCCGGGGCGGTCGCCCGGGGCCTCCAGGAGGCGTTCAGCGCCGAGGCGACCCCGGAGGCGCTCGAGCGCAGGCTCCACCGGCTGATCCGGGTGGAGCGCTGGCCGCTGGCCCGGATCGTGCCGCGGCCGATCAAGGATGCGATGCTCAGCGTGATCAACCACGTGAACAACCGCTCGCTCACGGTCGCGATCTCCAACCTCGGCCGGGTCACGCTGCCCGCGCCGGCCCAGTCGCATGTGGGGCGGATGCAGTTCCACGTCTCCGCGGTGCGCCCGCAGTTCTGCGTGATCTCCCATGACGGGCATCTGACCATCGGCTTCACCTCCCCGTATGTGGAGACCGCCCATGTGCGGGAGTACGCGAGACTGCTCACCGCCGCCGGGATCGAGGTCTCGCTCGCCGCTGCTCGGACCACCGAGGAGGAGCTCGCGGGGGTGGAACCATGAGGACCTGCGCCGGCTGCTCCCTCCGGATCGAGGGCGAGTGGGAGCACTGTCCCCTGTGCGGTGGCGCCCTGCACGGCCGGGCGGAGCCGAGCCCGTACCCGGCGGTGCCGCTGCGCTTCTCCCGCCGCCGGGTGCTGCGCGTGCTGATGCTCAGCTCCCTGGGCGTGATCGTGCTGTCCTTCCTCGCCCAGCTGCTGTTCGGCCACGAGGCGGAGAGCCTGGGCGTGCTGCGCTCCGTGTGGCTGGGGATCGCGACGACCTGGTTGGTGGTGCTGATGGCGGTGAGCAAACGGCGCAACCTCGCCAAGTTCATCGTCTACCTGGTGGTCGCCGCCGGCGGGGTGAACGTGTACTGGGACTTCCTCACGCAATGGTCCGGCTGGTCGCTGACCTACGTGCTCCCGATCCTCTGCTCCGCTTCGATCATCGGCCTGCTGATCACGGTGCGGCTGATCCGGATGGAGCTGGCCGACTATGTCGTCTACAGCGGGCTGACGGTGCTGCTGGGGCTGACCCCGATCGTGTTCCTGTCACTGGGGTGGGTGGGAGTGGCGCTGCCCTCGGTGATCTGCGGCGCCCTCAGCATCGCCGTCGTGGTGCTGCTGCTGACGCTGCGCGGCGGCGCGGTGCGGCACGAGCTCGCCACACGCCTGCATCTGTAGTCCGCCCGCTCGCCATCGGCGCGCCGACGGTCTCAGCGGAGCGCACCTCCTTAAGATGCAAGACGCACCTCCGCACACGCGATGCGGAGCCGAACAGCCCGTGGGCGCCCACCAGCAGGAGAGAAGGTCGATGGACAGGGAGCGGCACGAGGACGAGCCCGAGGGCGCCGATTGGATCTTCGCCGCCGGCGATCCCCATAGTCTGCCCACCGACCGTCTGCCGGATCGGGCCGAGTTCGATCGTTACGCCACCCCGCTGCTGGCCCGCCGCGGCGCCGGTCCGCGGATGCCGCCCGGCGGGAACGAGACCGTCGATCTCAGCGCGCTGGATCTCCAGGCCCCCGGTGCTGATCCCGCTGCTGATCCCGGTGCTGAGCCCGCTGCCGCGACCGGCGCGATCCCGATGCTCGGCCCCGATGGCGACCCCGTCACCGAGGAGTCCGAGGTCGAGTACGGCCCGGACGACGAGGACGTGCTGATCGCGCCGCTCGCCCGACCGCGAGCGGTCTCCTACGCACGTTCGGGCACCACCCCGAACGCGGAGGAGGACGAGGTCCCGTGGAACGGGTTCGTGCTCCCGGATCGCTTCAAGGAGCTCGGCGTCTTCGACGCGCTGCGGGATGTGGCCGCCCTGATCTGCCTGGCCGCAGCCCTGACCACGACCTTCACTCTCGCTCATAGCCCGCTGCTGGAGCTGCTGGGGAAGATCGCGATCGGGTCGGCGCTGCTGGCCCTGGTGCTCGTGCACCTGCTGCGCTGGGTGCCGGAGAAGCCTCCGCGCCGCGCGGTGCGGGTGCTGCGGATCGTCGGCATGCTGCCGGCGCTGGCCACCGCCGTCACCGTGGTCGTCGCCGACCTCGTGCTCTCGCTGCCCGAGCTGTTCGCGTCGCTGCCGGAGGGGCCGCCCATCGGCATCGGCATCGGTGTCTCCCTGCTCCTGCTCGGAGCGATCCTCGGCATCGAGCCGCGGGCGCACGAGGGCTATGTCCCGCAGGCCCAGGCGCGCCGGGCGGCCCGCTCGCTCCTGGTCGGCGTGGGGATCGCCGCCGCCGTGGCCCTGCTGATCGCCCTGGTGATGATCGTGGGCCGGATCTTCACGACCGGGTGGCCGTACTCCCTGATCACCTTCGGGAACACCGTGATCTCCGCCCTCCTGCTGGGGATCGTGCTGGTCTCCGCGCTGCGCCGGGAGCGCTCCTGGTACGTGCTGTCCACCGCGGTGGTGGCGGCCCTGGTGGTCGCCGCCCTGGCCGACAGCACCCTCGAGCTCCAGTTCGCGGCGCCCCTGAGCTTCGCCTCCGGCTTCGTCTACCTGCCGTTCCTGGTCGCGGCCTTCGGTCTGATGATCTCCCGCTCCTTCGTGCGCAGCATGCCGGTGTCCTTCCGCCGCACCGACTGGCTGGTCTACTGCGTGCGGGCCTTCGAGTTCAGCGCCGTCATGCACGCCGCCGCGGTGCTGTGGCACCTGCTGGCCGCGATCGCCGCCCTCGGCGGGCGGGCGCCCGGCAGCCCCGTCCTCCATCTCATCGATGCCGTGGTGTGCATCTGCTTCGTGGTCGTCTCCCTGTTCGGCCGCACCTCGCTGCTGTCCCGTCCGGCCGTGAGCGCCCGCGCCAGCGGCGTGGTCGCCGGGCTGATCCTGGTGGTCGTCGGGTTCCTCGATGTCATCGTGAACTCCTTGGCGATGGCCGCCGGGGCCGGTCTGGTCACCGGCGGGACCGCCCTGGCGCTCGGGCTCGCCGTGGCGCTGATGCTCACGGTGCCCGCCCCGGTGCGCGACGAGTTCGGCTCCCCGGACGTCACCCGGATGTTCGCCGACTTCCGAGCCCGGGACGGTGGCTCCGGCTCCCTGCTCGAGCGGGTCCCCGATGTCAGTGCGGAGACCGCCCGACGCAAGGTCTTCCCCGGCCGCTGACCGGCGCCGCGCCGCACGACCCTCCCCACCCCCTGGAGAACCATGTTCCGCTGGACCCTGCACGGCGACGGCCGCACCATCGCCCCCGACGCGATCGTCCGGCCCGAGGAGCGGCTGGCCTGGCCGCTGACCATCGGGATCGGCGCCCAGCACGTGATCGCCATGTTCGGTGCCACCTTCCTGGTGCCGCTGATCACCGGCTTCCCACCCTCGACCACGCTGCTGTTCTCCGGTATCGGCACCCTGCTGTTCCTGACCATCACCCGCAACAAGGTGCCCAGCTACCTGGGCTCCTCCTTCGCCTTCATCGCCCCGATCACCGCCTCCACCCAGGCCGACTCGATGGGCGCCGCGCTCGGCGGCATCATGGTCACCGGCGTGCTGCTGGCACTGCTGGGGCTCCTGGTCCAGAAGGTCGGCACCGGGTGGATCTCGGTGCTCATGCCCCCGGTGGTGATGGGGTCGATCGTCGCCCTGATCGGGCTGAATCTCGTGCCCACGACGTATGAGAACAACTTCTCGCAGTCCCCGCTCACGGCCACCTTGACCCTGCTCGCGATCATCCTGTGCACCGCCCTGTTCCGCGGCCTGCTGGGCCGTATCAGCGTGCTGGTCGGCGTCGTGGCGGGGTACGCGATCGCCGTGCTGCGCGGGGAGGTCGACTTCACGCCCGTGCAGGAGGCCGCCTGGTTCGGGCTGCCCGAGTTCCATCACCCGGAGTTCAACCTCGGCCTGCTGCCGATCTTCCTGCCCGTGATCGTGGTGCTGCTGGCCGAGAACGTCGGGCATGTGACCAGCGTCGGGACCATGACCGGCAAGAACCTCGACCACATGGTGGGCCGCACGCTCACGGCCGACGGCCTGGCCACAGCGCTCTCCGCCGGCTTCGGCGGCTCACCGACCACGACCTACGGCGAGAACATCGGCGTGATGAGCGCGACCCGCGTCTACTCCACCGCCGCGTACTGGGTCGCGGGCCTGGTGGCGATCGGGCTGGCCATGTCGCCCAAGATCGGTGCCGTCATCAACACGATCCCGCCGGGAGTGCTCGGCGGAGTCACCTTCGTGCTGTACGGGCTGATCGCGATCGTCGGCTTCCGCATGTGGATCGACGGCAGGGTCGACTTCTCCCGGCCCAGGAACCAGCTGACCGCGGGCGTCGCTCTGGTGATCGCGATCGCGGATCTGCACTGGGAGATCGGCGGGTTCGCCTTCACCGGTATCGCCCTGGGCACCGTGGCCGCCCTCGCCATCTATCACGGGATGCGCCAGCTCGGCCGTCTGACCGGCACCGAGAGGGTCACCGAGCCCGCCGAGGCGGTCGCCCTCGACAGCGCGGGCTGAGACCCGGCGCCGCCCTGCTCAGCCGTCCGCAGCGGCTGCGGTCAGCAGCGAGAAGAGGTCCTTGGGATCGTCGGGATCGGCGATCACGTCGATCCAGCTCAGCAGGTCGGTGCCCTGCGTCGCCTCCTGGGCGCAGCGCAGCGCCGAGAAGTCCGCGAGCGCGAAGCCGACGGAGTCGAAGACGGTGATCTCCGCATCGTCGGCCCGGCCCGCAGCCTCCCCGGCGAGCACCTCCCACAGCTCGGTGACCTCGAAGTCCTCGGGCAGCTGCTGGATCTCTCCCTCGATGCGGGTCTGCGGGGCGTACTCCACCACCACCCGGGCCGCCTCGAGGATCCCCGGATCCAGCTCGGTCTTGCCCGGGCAGTCACCGCCGATCGCGTTCACGTGCACCCCGGGCCGCACCTGGTCGCGGCGCAGCACCGCGGCACGGGCCTTGTCGGCGGTGCAGGTCGTGATCACGTCGGCCCCGGCGATCGCCTCGTCCACCGACTCGGCCAGGTGCACCGTGATGCCGAGCGGCTCGAGGTTGCGCCGCACCTTCTCCATCGCCGACTGGTCCACGTCGAACACCCGCAGCTGATCGATCCCGAGCACGGCCCGGAAGGCGAGCGCCTGGAACTCCGCCTGCGACCCGGCCCCCAGCATCGCGTGCACCCGGGCCCCGGTGCGGACGAGCTCGCGGGCCGCCAGCGCCGACAGCGCCGCGGTGCGCAGCGCGGTCAGCAGGGTCATCTCGGCGAAGAAGATCGGGTACCCGTTGTCCATATCGGCGAGCACCCCGAAGGCGGTGACCGTCTGCAGCCCGCGCGCCGGGTTCAGCGGGTGGCCGTTGACGTACTTGAAGGCGTACAGCTCCCCGTCGGTGATCGGCATCAGCTCGACCACGCCGTACGGCGTGTGGCTGGCCACGCGGGGGATCTTCTCGAAGGAGTCCCAGCGGCTCAGATCCTCCTCGAGGACCCGGACCATGCTGGTCAGGACGTTCTCCGTGCCGTCGCGCTGGATCCAGCGGCTCATACCGGGCACATCGAGCAGATGGGGCATCGTCGTCATCTCCCGTCGGTGGGCGCGTCATCGCGCAGAGGGTCGAGGAGTCGGTGTGTCGGGGGTCTCTCCCGGCTCCAGGATAGGCCCGGAACGCGAACCGGGCGGGTCGACCGGAGAAATGCCGGTCGACCCGCCCGTCGGGGTGGTGCTGTCGTGGCTCAGAAGAAGCCGAGCTTGTTCTCCGAGTAGCTGACCAGCATGTTCTTGGTCTGCTGGTAGTGGTCGAGCATCATCAGGTGGTTCTCGCGGCCGATGCCGGAGGACTTGTACCCGCCGAACGCGGAGTGCGCCGGGTAGGAGTGGTAGTTGTTCACCCAGACCCGGCCCGCCTGGATCGCCCGACCGGCACGGTAGATGGTGTTCTGCTGCCGGCTCCACACGCCCGAGCCGAGCCCGTACAAGGTGTCGTTGGCGATCGAGATCGCCTGGTCGTAGTCGCTGAAGCGGGTCAGGGCCAGCACCGGGCCGAAGATCTCCTCCTGGAAGATGCGCATCGAGTTCTCGCCCTCGAACACGGTGGGCGTCACGTAGTAGCCGCCGGAGAGGTGGCCGCCGAGGTCGGCGCGCTCACCACCGGTGAGCAGCTTCGCGCCCTCCTGCTTCCCGATGTCGAGGTAGGAGAGGATCTTCTCGAGCTGATCGTTGCTGGCCTGTGCACCGATCATGGTGTCGGTATTCAGCGGGTCACCCTGCTTCGTGGCCTCGACCCGGGCGATGCCGTCGGCGACGAAGCCGTCGTAGATCGACTCCTGCACCAGCGCGCGCGAGGGGCAGGTGCACACCTCGCCCTGGTTCAGGGAGAACATCGCGAAGCCCTCGAGAGCCTTGTCGTAGAAATTGTCCTTCTGCGCAGCGACGTCCTCGAAGAAGATGTTCGGGCTCTTGCCACCCAGCTCCAGGGTCACCGGGATCAGGTTCTGCGAGGCGTACTGCATGATCAGGCGGCCGGTGGTGGTCTCGCCGGTGAAGGCGATCTTCGCGATCCGCTGGTTCGAGGCCAGCGGTTTGCCGGCCTCGGCCCCGAAGCCGTTGACGATGTTGAGCACGCCGTCCGGCAGCAGGTCACCGATCAGCTCGGCGAGCACCAGGATCGAGGCCGGGGTCTGTTCGGCGGGCTTGAGCACCACGCAGTTGCCGGCCGCGAGCGCGGGGGCCAGCTTCCAGGTGGCCATGAGGATCGGGAAGTTCCAGGGGATGATCTGCCCGACCACGCCGAGCGGTTCGTGGAAATGGTAGGCGACCGTGTCGTCGTCGATCTGGGAGAGCGCGCCCTCCTGCGCCCGGATCGCACCGGCGAAGTAGCGGAAGTGATCCGCCGCCAGCGGCAGGTCCGCGTTCAGGCACTCCCGGATCGGCTTGCCGTTGTCCCAGGTCTCGGCGACGGCGAGGAGTTCGAGGTTCTCCTCGATGCGGTCAGCGATCTTGTTGAGCATCACCGCACGCTCGGCGACCGAGGTCTTCCCCCAGGCGGGTGCCGCGGCGTGGGCGGCGTCCAGCGCCACCTCGATGTCCTCGGCGGTGGAGCGGGCGACCTCGGTGAAGATCTCGCCGGTCACGGGGGACGGGTTCTCGAAGTACTCGCCCTTGACGGGCGGGACCCACTGGCCGCCGATGAAGTTCTCGTAGCGGGGCTTGAAGCTGACCTTCGCGCCCTCGGTGCCGGGGCGTGCGTAGACAGTCATGGCGTTCCTTTCGCTGCGGTGCGGGGCCGACGACGTCGTCGGCTCCATCGCACCGTAACCCAGGTCACGTTGCACGGACGTTGCGCGGGGCCGACGGGGTCAGTCGCTCTCCCCGCGAAGCGCACGGGCCCTCGCGACCGCGGCCGACCGTTCCGGGGCGTCGGCCGGGGCGAACTCGAGGATCGCCATCAGCACTTCGAGGTCGTCCTCCACCTCGGGCCGCTGCGCGTAGCGCCACAGCTGGGCGGTGGTGCCTCTCTCCAGCAGCAGTTCGCGCAGGTGGGCCCCCATTCGTCGGCCCCACCGGCGGATCGCCGGAGCCTCTGAACCCGTCAGCAGGTCACCGGAGCAGTGCGTGAGGGCGGCGGCCACGTCACCGCGTTCGAGGGCTGCTCGGGCGCGCTGCAGATCGCTGTCGACCGGCCCCAGCAGACGGTACGGACGCGACGCGATCTCCAGGCCGGGGACGGCGGAGAGCACCTTGCGCAGCCGCACGACCTCCGCGCGCACCGTGCCCTCGGCGGTCGTGCTCCCGTGCAGCTGCTCCGCCAGCTCTCCGCCGCTGATGCCGTCCGGGTTCAGATGCAGCAGGGTGAGCAGCTCGGCGTGCCGGCCGCTGAGCTCGATGCTGCTCGCTCCCTGGCGCAGCAGCGGGGTGCGGCTCCCGGTGAGCAGCAGCTCCGCCGGGGCGGTGGGGGAGCGGGGGAGGATCCGTGGCCGGGAGGTGGCGCTCCCTGCGAGCTCTGCGGCACTGATGGGCAGCCGTGAGCGCAGCTCCTCCTGCACCGCCCGGGCAGTGGCCTCGAGCAGCGGCAGCACCAGCGGGGAGACCGCTTCGGCGCTGCCGGTGACGTCCAGGACCCCGAGGGTCTCCTGCGTGTGCGGGTGCAGCACCGGGACCGCACTGCAGCTCCAGGGGTGGACGGCCTCGTGGAAATGCTCGGCGCCGACCACCTGCATCGACGAGGCAGTGGTCAGCGCGAGAGCAGGGGCGGAGGTGCCCATGACGGATTCGGACCAGTCGGCGCCGGCGGCGAAGCCCATGTCATCCGCGCGGGAGATCAGCTGGGGCCGGCCCTCGACCCACAGCAGTCGTCCGTCCGCATCGCCGAGGGCGACCATCAGCCCGGCCTCGACGGCCGGATCGATCAGCCGGGAGCGCAGCAGCGGCAGCACGACGGAGAACAGGTGGCTGCGGCGCGCTTCGGTGAGGCTGCCGCCCTCGAGCGCGACCCCGGTGCGGGCGGTGCCGGCGGGCAGGGCGGCGAGCGAACGGCGCCACGAGGCGAGCACCGGCGGGCGGATCAGGCTCCCGTCGCCGCGCAGCTCGGCGTCCGCCCGCAGGTCCTCATGGGCGCGCAGCAGTCGCGCCTGATAGGCGGAGTCCGTCGGTGACCAGCGGGTGGCGGTCATCCGGACGTGCTCACGGGGGCCGGTGCGGAAGGGCATGCGTTGATCACGATCCACCTCGTCGTCGCTCGCGTCACAGCTGAGCTGACCGTACCCCGCGCGCGCGGGCGAGGCAACGGCGCCGAACCGTCCCGCTATACCGCGGCCGGGGCTGCCGAGGTGCGGGTATTCGGGCTCGAGCTGGGCAGCTGGGGCGAGACCTCCGCCTGCCGCGGAGACAGGTGGATCCCGGCGAGCATGCAGCGCACTGAGCCGCCGGCCGCCTCGATCGTGGGCACGGGCACGGTGAGGATCGGGCTGGAGCGCTCGATCCGGCGGCGCTGCGTGGGCGTGAGCTGCGTAGCGGCCTGCGTCGACATCACCAGGAACCGGCCCTGGCGTCCGAGCACCTCGAGGCAGTTGCCGAGGAAGCCGTGCACCTGGGCCTCGGAGAGCTCCACGACCTCCCGGCCGCCGACCCGCAGTGAGTCCAGCACCTGGTCCCGTCGGGCGGAATCCCGGATCATCTCCGCACCGATCAGCGCGACCTCGGTCCCCACGCTCATCAGCACGTTCGTGTGGTAAACGGGCACCCCGGCCGCGTCGGACGCATCGAACAGCACCGGCTGGTACCCGAGGTCGGCACATGCCGCCCTGAACAGGTCCGGGTCCGCGCGACGGGAGCGGCAGGCATAGGCGATGCGCGCGACATGATCCAGCACCATCGCTCCGGTGCCCTCGAGGAACCGGTTCTCCTGCTCGGCGCCCGAGTAGTCGATCACCCGGTGCACGGCGAAGTGCTCGCGGAGGTGCTCGACGACGTCATCGCGTCGCTCCGTCCGGCGGTTCACGGCGTACATCGGGTAGAGCGCGAGGGTGCCGTCACCGTGCGTGGACAGCCAGTTGTTGGGGAACACGCTGTCGGGAGTCGTGGTGCCCTCGTCGTCGATGACGGTGACCCCCACCCCGGCGGTGTCCAGCACCTCGGCCAGGCCCGTCACCTCCGCCGCCGCCCGGCTCGCGATCTCCGCGGCAGGGGCGTCCAGGAGATGCTGGAAGGCGTTGTCGGCCGCCGTCTGCGGGTTCGGGTGGAAGTGGTGGGGGCGGACGAGGACGACGTGCGAAGGCGCCTGCCCGGTCATCTCAGCTCACCGGTGCCAGGACGTCGACCAGGGAGAACAGGTCCTTGGGGTCATCGGGCTGGGCGACCAGGTCCACCTCGTCCTGCAAGGCGCTGCCGGCAGTGGCATCCCGGGCGCAGCGCAGGGCGGCGAAGTCGGAGATCGCGAAGCCGACGGAGTCGAACAGGGTGATCTGCTCGGGGCTGGTGCGCCCCGCGGCGGCTCCGGTGAGCACCTCCCACAGCTCGGTGACCGGGAAGTCGGCAGCCATCTGCTGGATCTCGCCCTCGATGCGGGTCTGCGGCGTGAACTCGACGAACACCCCGGCCTGCTCGAGGATCCGGGCGTCCAGCTCGGTCTTGCCGGGGCAGTCGCCGCCGATCGCGTTCAGATGCACGCCGGGACGCACCTGCGAGACGTCCAGGATGGTGTTCTCGGCCTTGTCCGCGGTGCAAGTGGTGATGATGTCGGCGCCCGTCACCGCATCGTCGACCGAGGTCGCGGCGTGAACCCGGAAACCGAGCGGCTCCAGGTTCCGGCGCACCTTCTCGATCGCGTCGGGATCGATGTCGAAGACCCGCAGATCCTCGATGCCGAGCACCCCGCGGAAGGCCATCGCCTGGAACTCGGACTGCGACCCGGCCCCGATCAGGGCAAGGGTGCGGGAGTCGGGGCGGGCCAGCACCTTCGCGGCCATCGCGGAGGCCGCAGCGGTGCGCAGCGCGGTCAGCAGGGTCATCTCCGCGAGGAACGTCGGGTAGCCGTTGTCGACGTCGGCGAGGACGCCGAAGGCGGTGACGGTCTGGAAGCCGCGGGCCGGGTTCGAGGGATGACCGTTCACGTACTTGAAGGAGTACAGCTCGCCGTCCGAGGTGGGCATCAGCTCGATCACGCCGAGTGGGGTGTGGCTGGCGATCCGGGGGGTCTTGTCGAACTTCTCCCAGCGGCGGAAGTCCTGCTCCAGGTACTCGGTCATGCGCACCAGGATCTTCTCCGCGCCGTCGCGCCGGATCCATCGGGCCATGTTCGCGACATCGAGCAGCTGGGTCATCGTCTCGCCTCCTGGGTGCGGGGCCGGACGGGAGCGCCGGCACTGGTGCTTCCAGCCTAGAGTTCGCAGATGGCAGGCGGAATGGCGAAAATGCAGAAGTTCTGCCAAGTGTGGGCGCGTTCTGTGCAGCCGGTATTAGCATGATGTGCATGGAGCGCCTGACAGACCTCGACGAACGCCTGCTCGCCGCCCTGCGCAACGACGGCCGGGCCCCGATCGCGACCCTCGCCACCCGGCTGGGGGTGTCCCGGGCGACGATCACCAGTCGGATCGACAAGCTCACCGCCGCCGGGGTGATCGTCGGCTTCACCGTGCGGGTGCGGGACTACGCCGAGGCCTCGACCGTGCGCGCCACCTCGTTCATCGAGGTCGAGGGCCGCAGCACCGACCGCGTCATCGCCCACCTGCGCGGCTTCCCCGAGATCCAGTCCCTGCACACCACCAACGGCGGCTGGGACCTGGTGGCCGAGATCGCCTGCACCGACCTGCCGGCCTTCGATGACGTGCTGCGCCGGCTCCGCTCGATCGACGGCGTCGTCAACAGCGAGACCAGCCTGCTGCTGAGCTCCGTGCTGCGCTGAGGGCCGCGCACGCTCCCGGAGGTGGGATCCGGCGACGTGCTCCTGACGCGTGGACCCCGACAGGTCAGTTCTGAGGGCGCTCGTTGAACTGGAGCTTGTGCCCGTCAGGTGCTTCCACGGTCGCGTAGGTCCCCCACGGCTCGTAGGTCACGTCCGACGTCGTGGCACCTCGCGCTCTGAGCTGCTCGACGGTCACGGCCACATCGTCAGCGGCGAACGTCAAGAACGCGCCCTCACCGGGTCGCTTGTCGAAGGCTTCCGCGGCAGCCAGCACGATGGAGGTCTGTGCGCCTGAGGGCTTCACCTCGAGCCACCGCGACCCCTCGTTCATTTCGGCGTCCATGATGACCTCGAAGCCCAGGGTGTCTCGGTAGAACTCCAGGGCTGTGTCCTGATTGCTGACGTAGAGGATGGCGGAGGCGACTGACGTGATCATGTGCGAACGCTACGCGGCCTTCGGCGAGATCCACCACCGAGGTCGGACCCGACGCGACACGCCCGCCCAGACCGCCGATATCCCCCGTTCGTGGAGGGGATCGGTGGTGTGGACGGGCGTGTCGACAAGGGGCGGTGCGGCGTGAGCGGGCGGGCTCCAGTCAGCCGCGCCGGGCTCGGGCGACCATAGCTGTCCCGAGGCCGAGGGTCAGGACGAGGATCGCCGCCAGCGGCAGCAGCTCGGCACCGGTGCGCGCGAGCGGGCCGCCCGATCGTGCTGCCTCGGCGTCATCGGAGGATCCGTCGCCCGAGCCATTCGCCCCGGCCTGTCCGTCCGTCGACGCGGAGCCGGTGGAGCCGTCGCCCCCTGCGTCGTCATCGCCGCTGGGCTCCTGGGGAGCCGCCGAGTCGGACGGGTCGGAAGGAGTGGAGGGGCCCGACGGGTCGCCGGAATCCTCCCCGGACCCGCCCGGCTCCTCGGGCGAACCGGCTTGCGGGGCCACGAACACCGCGACGGTCTGTGCGGGCACGGTGACCGTCCCGGTCCCGGCATCCCAGCTCGCACCCTTGACGACCTCGTCGGCGCCGCCTGCCTGCACCTCGTGCAGCTGGTAATCGAGCCCGGCCATGCCGTCGATCGCCTCGCTGATCGGCTCGCCGGAGGCGTTGAACACTGTCACCACACCGTCCAGCGACGGGTCCACGTCGGCCCCGACGGTGTCGTCGATCCGCATCACCAGTAATCCCGCCGTCGCCTCCGGCCCCGCATTCGGGAAGCTCACCTTCTGGTGGATCAGGTCCGCGTCACCGAGGGTGAACAACGGCGAGGAGGAGCGCAGACGCAGCAGATCCAGGGTGACCTCGCTGGAGAACCCGATGTCCTCCGGGGCGGGATTCTTCGTCGGGTCCTCGAGCATCGGGGTCATCAGATCCCAGGCCTCGCCGTTCTTCTCCTCCGGCGGGAGTCCCTCGCCGAAGCCGCCCGTCTGCTGCGTCCAGTCGATCGTGTTGAAGTGGTCGCCGGAGTCATAGCTGTCGCGGTCCAGCGACTTCGAGCGCAGCAGATCCGTGCCGCCCGCCCAGAACGAGGGGGACTGACCCAGCGTGACGGTGGCCAGCGACAGCGTGTTCATCCGTACCCGCACATCCATCGGGGCGTCCTGCGGGAGCTTCCAGACGTTCATGTCCCACAGCGCCTCGTTGTCATGCGCGTCGACGTAGTTCACGGTCTCCTCGGGCTGGGTGGCGTACCCGGCCGGGGCTCCGTTGTAGTCGAGCTGGTCGCCGCGCACCACCTCGCCCGAGGAGCTCGGCAGCTCGAAGTCGGCGAGGTTCCCGGCCATCCCCAGGCGGATCAGGTCGGTGCGGTGGCGCAGATCGCTGCGCTGCTCCTGGGGGCCGGCCTCCGAGAACCCGTTCGGCATCGTCGCGAGCCCATTGCCGAAGCCCTGCATGGTGCGCTTGTCGGTGTCGAAGGGACTGCCTCCGTGGACAGCGTCCCGCAGCCGGTCGTTGAAGGTGCCGATCGAGGTGCCGCCCAGCTGGCCCTGCGTGGCCTGGGTGAAGCGAGCGTCGTCCGCGACCTCGCCGAAGTTCCAGCCCTCGCCGTAGAGGTAGATGCTCGTCCCGTCCACCCCGTCGGCCTCGAGGGTGAGGCCATCCAGCGCCTCGCGCACAGCGAGCATGTTCTCCACCGAGTGGTGGCCCATGAGGTCGAAGCGGAATCCGTCCACGTGGTACTGGCGGGCCCACATCACGGTCGAGTCGACCATGAGCTTCTGGCTCATCGCGTTCTCGGTCGCGATGTTCGAGCAGCAGGTCGAGTTCTCGACCGTGCCCTCGAGGCTGAGCCGGTGGTAGTAGCCGGGCACGATCCGGTCCAGCACGGACGTCGCGGCCTGGCCGTGCGCGGCAGTGTGGTTGTACACCTGATCCAGCACCACCTGCAGACCCATGTCGTGCAGCTCGCCCACCATGGAGCGGAACTCCCTGGTGCGCTCGCCACCGATCTGGTGGCCCTCGGTCGCATAGGAGCCCTCGGGGCTCATGAAGTGGAAGGGGTCGTAGCCCCAGTTGTACGCGTCCTGGTCGGCGACGGCGATGACGGCCGCCTGCTGCTCGGTCGAGGCCGGCCCGGCGTCGGCCGGGATCTCGGGCTCGACCTGCGCGTTCCGGTCCTCCTCGATGGTGGCGATGTCGAAGGTGGGCAGCAGGTGCACCGTGGTCATGCCCGCCTCGGCGAGCTCGGTCAGACGCGCCGAGCCGGTCGAGTCCGGATGGCCGAAGGCCGCGTAGCTGCCGCGCACGGACCCGGGCAGGGCCTCGTCCCCGGCGGAGAAGTCCCGCAGGTGCAGCTCGTAGATCGTCTGGTCGGCGAACTGCTCGACCACAGGGGCGGGGGTGTCGGTCCAGACCTCCGGCGCCCAGCGCGGATCGCTCAGGTCCAGCACCACCGAGTGCTGCGAGTTCAGAGTCAGTCCCACCGAGTAGGGGTCGGTGACGGTGCTGGTCGTGACCTCGCCGAGCTCGGGCACGAACACCTCGACAGTGAAGGTGTAGGCCTGGTCGAGCCAGTCCTCGCTGCCGACGGCGCTCCAGACGCCGTCCTCGCCGCGCTCCATCGCGACCTCGGTCGGGGCGGCGGTTCTCCTTGCCGCGTCCGCGGCCGGGCCGTGCAGCTGCAGCGTCACGCTCTTCGCCGTCGGCGCCCACAGTGACAGGGTGGGAACAGCGCCGTCCCAGCTCACGCCGAGGTCCTGGGCGGAGGCGCCCTCGGCGTAGAGCGCGTCGAGCACGCCGGCGACCTGCAGCCCGGTGAGCACCTCGATGCCGTCCGGGCCGTGCTGGACCACGGTCAGCTCACCGCGCAGCGCCTCCACCAGCACGGAGCGGTCCAGCTCCGGCAGGTCGAGCGCGAGGAAGTCCTTCAAGTGCGCGCGGCCCTCCAGCTCGGCGGCGTCCAAGGGCCCGTCACGCAGGGTCAGGTCGCCCAGACTGATGCCGCCGGTGACGGCGCCGCCCTCGACCGCGATCCCGCCCTCGGGCGCGGTGAACAGCTCCCAGCGGGTGTCCGCACCCTCGGTGACGAGATTCGTGGGCCAGGCGATGGTGCCGGCGTCCACGAAGTGGCCGAGCTGCTTGCCGGTGCCCTCGATCTGTGAGGCGGAGGCCTCGATCGTGAGCAGATGGGTCGCCTGGTCGTAGGTGAAGGTCACCAGTTCACCGTCCTCGGTGGAGAAGGAGTGGTTCGCGCCGTCACGGGCACCGTCCACTCCGTAGTTCTCATCCCAGGATCCTCCGTGGGCGGCCTTGAGCTCGTAGGACCCGCCGGGGATCGCGTCGGTGGTGAAGGTATAGATGCCGTCGCCGTCCGGATCCTGCATCCACGTGGCTAGGCAGTCGGGCATCCAGTCCTCGGGGCAGCCCAGCGCCGCGTTGAACGACCCGGGCAGGGTGACCAGCGGTCCCTGGCTGCTGTTCTGCACGACATGGGTGGCCGGGTCGTACCAGAAGGTGAGCGGTCCACCCTCGTGATGGTAGGTGAGGTCGTCGCCGCCGGGCACGCCGCCGGCGCCGTAGTTCTCGTCCCAGCTGCCGCCGACCGCGACCTTGTATGCGTGATCGCCAGCCGGGATGTCGAAGGTCCCGGTGTACTTCCCGGAGACCGCATCGAGGGTGAGCTGGGCGGCTTCACAGTCGGGCGTCCAGTCCCCGGAGCAGCCCATCGCGGCATTGTGCGAGCCGGGCACGGTCACGGAGTCCGCATCGATCCCGTCCGCGCCCTCGCCGGGGCCAGCAGCGGAGAGGTCCGCGCCGACGACGGCGGTGGTGGAGTCGGCGACCCGGTTCCCGGCCGCGTCGGTGGAGACCGCGCGGTACTCGATCAGGGTGCCGGCCGGCAGGGCGCCGACGTCGTGGAAGACGCGCGGGGTAGCGTCCTCCGCGGTGCCGAGCGCCGTCCAGGCGACCTCCCCGGCGAGGCGGTAGCTGAAGGCGGTCTCCGCCCAGCGATCCGCCGTGACCTGCGCGCTGATCGGGGCGAGGCCCTCGACCTTCCCACCGTCGACCGGGGTCAGGGCGAGTGCCTGCGCGTCACCGGCGGCGGCCACGGGCGCATCGGCGACCAGCACCACGGCGCCGAGGGAGGGCACAGTGAGCTCGACGGTCCCGTCGGCCGCGGCGGTCACCGCGGAATGGTCGCCATACAGCGAGGAAAAGCTCGCGCCCGGGGTGAGGGTGGTGAGCGTGACGGTGCGCGCCTCGGGAGCGTTGTTCAGTGCCACCAGGTGCTCGATCTTCTCGTCACGGTCCACCCGGGCGACGGCGTAGACACCGGCGCCGTCCTCGGCGTACAGCTCGATCTGTGCGCCGGTGGCGAGCGCAGGCGTGCTGGAGCGCAGGTTCGCCAGCTCGCTGATCAGCGGATACAGCTGGGTGCCGGTGGCGAAGTGCGCTCCGTCGCCGTAGGGGCTGCCGTCGATGAGGGTGTCGTCGAGATAGGACGGCACCTGGCTGGCGAACATCGACTGGCGGGCGTCCTTGTCGTTGCCATCGCCGACGAAGCCCTGCTCGTCGCCGTAGTAGATCACCGGCTGGCCGCGGGTGAGCAGCATCGTCTGGTGCGCGAAGGCGGTGCGCTCGGCGAGCCGGTCGGAACCGGACAGCAGGTTCCCGATACGGCCCATGTCGTGGTTGCCCACGAAGGTGGGCAGGTCCGCGGCGGAGGAGTCCGCCGTCGTGTAGTAGTCGTCGGCCGCGAACAGGCCCGACATGCCCTGCGCGGTGTAGCCCTTGGCCCAGTTCGCGGCGGAGGACTGGAAGGCGAAGTCGAGCACCGAGTCCATCTCGGTCTCGCGCACGTAGGGGGAGAGCTTCTGCGCGTCGGCGTCGTACACCTCGCCGAAGGTGAAGAACTGCTCGCCCGCCGGGGTCGCGCCCTGGTGCTCGACCAGGGTGTCGGTGAAGGACTGCCAGAACGGGAAGTCCACGTGCTTGGCGGTGTCGATGCGGAATCCGTCGATCCCGAAGTCCATCCAGGTGGTGTAGATGTCCTCCATCGTCGCGAGCACTCGAGGGTCCTCGGTCATGAGGTCGTCCAGGCCGTCGAAGTCGCCGAAGGTGACGGACTCGCCCTCCCACGTCGAGTTGCCGCGGTTGTGGTACATCGTCACGTCGTTCAGCGCCTCGGGCACCATCCGCGGCTGCTCTGCGGGGCGCACCGGCGTGTAGGGGAACGAGCTCGCCGGATCCATCGCCGGGAAGTCTGCGGACTGCGCCAGCGCGGTGACGTCCACCGGGCTCCCGTCCGCGTCGAGGTAGGGGGAGGTCGTCTGGTCGACGTAGTCGTACTGCCCCTCCTCGTAGTCGATGAGATCGGCGGTGTGGTTGGTGATGATGTCGAAGTAGACCTTGATGCCGCGCGAGTGGGCGTCCTCGATCAGCGCCTTGAGCTCCTCATTGGTGCCCAGATGCGGATCGATGGTGGTGAAGTCGGTGACCCAGTACCCGTGGTAGCCGGCGCTTGCGCCCTCGCCCTCGCCCTGGACGGGGTTGTTGGTGAAGGAGGGGGTGAGCCAGATCGAGGTCATCCCCAGGCCCTCGATGTAGTCGAGCTTCTCGTGCAGCCCGGCGATGTCGCCGCCCTGGTAGAAGCCCTTGTCGGTGGGGTCGAAGCCGTTCTCGAGACGGTCGCCCTCGATGCCGCCGGTGTCGTTGGAGGGGTCGCCGTTGGCGAACCGGTCGGTGAGCACGAAGTAGAAGATCTCGCCGCCTCCCGGGTGGCGGTAGGGGGCGTCGGCCAGCTCGGCGTCCTCCTCGGAGTACTCACCGCCCTGCTCGGCCAGTGCGACCGAGAGCCGGGAGGTCTCCTCGTCGAAGCGGAAGGTCACGCGGGCGGGGGCGGCGACGGCCAGCGGGATGTTCTCCTCGCCGCCGTCCAGGCCGTACGCCTGGTCCCAGGTGCCGCCGATCGCGGTCTTGAGCTCGAACTGCCCGGTGGGGATCTCGAAGGTGGACTCCCACTGCCCGGCCACGTCGGTGGGTGCGAGGGCGGTCGCCTCGCAGGCGGGATCCCAGTCCGTCTCGCAGCCCAGCTCGTCCTGCAGGGAACCGGTGAGCACCGGCTGGCTCGGGCCGACGGCATGGACCAGCGGGGCGGTGCCGAGGATCGTCGCCGTCGCCATGAGCAGCGCGGTGAGCACCGCCAGCAGACGGGAGGGGGCGGGGGAACGGGTGAGCTGAGCAGGCTGGGGGACCGGCATGCGGGGACTCCTTCGTCCGGGCACAGGCGTCGGTGGGAGCCGACCGCGCAGGGCGCGCAGGGGCCGACGAGGGTCGGCCATTCTGCAAGAACTTTCATCGAGCCCGCCACGGCTGTGCGGCGAACACCACTTCCACCGTAGGCAAAGCAGGTCACATGCTCAAGGGGGTCGACGAAACCTGCAAGAACTTTCAGTCTTGTCGGCACCTATCGCAGTGGGCGTCCGGAGCGAAGTCAGAGCTCCCGGCGGTCAGAGCACCAGGACTTCAGGCGCTGTGGCGAGGGTCGCCGCCGTGGTGAGCACGGCGTACCCCGTCAGCACCGTGCACAGCAGCCATTCGCGCGCGCTGCCGGCGTCACCCAGCACCGGCACCGCGAGGTCCCCGCTGCGCTGCCAGAGCGGGGAGGCGAACCGCTTCGGGGGCGTGAACGTCAGCGGCCAGGTGGGGAAGGGGATCCCGTCGGTGGTGAGCAGATCGCCGACCAGGTGGGTCAGCGTGCCGACGGCCACCGCTGCCGGCAGCCAGATCGAGGTGTCCGGGGCGGTGGCCGCGACGACCAGCCCGGCGATGAGGCCCACCACCCAGGGCAGCAGCCGTCCCGCGACCGTCTTCAGCGCCCTGGCTCCGAGCGCGCACAGGATCGTGACCAGCAGCGCAGCGCCGGCTTCGATCTCGCCGAGCACGGGCACCCGCACCTGCCAGTCGAGGCTGTTGACGACCGCAGCCAGGGCGGTGAAGACGACGACGGCAAGCAAGGTGTGGGTCGCCCCGCGATGCCTGGCCGCCCGGCTGACGGTGCGGGTGAGCATCCTGGTGAGCAGGCCCCCGGAGCGGGAGATGGTGGCGCTGGGGTGGTCGATGTCCGGCAGCAGGGCGGCACCGGTGGCGACCACGGCCCCGGCGAGCACCTGCCCGGAGCTGAGGTCCCACAGCCCGAGACCTGCCTCGTGCCCGCGCACGGTGGCGGTGCCGGCCAGGGCCATCCAGGCGGCGGTGCCGCTGATCGCGTGATGTCCGCCCATCATGGGCATCGTCCTCCTCGGGAGCCGGTCTGTGCAGCCTCACCAGGGAAGGGAGCGGACGAAGCCGCCGGTGGGACGCGGGACGTCGCCGGGGGAGGAGGGCCGCAGGGAAGACTACCGGCGGGTCATGACTGCCGACCGCCCGCTCACGCGGTCACCGCCGCCAGCAGCTCGAGCACGTGGCGGTAGCTCTTCCCGGTCGCGGCCTGCATCCCCAGCTCGCAGGTGCGGTTCGCGGAGACGTACCAGTCCGTCTCCCGCCGGGCGACCTCGGCCGCCTCGGCGGCGGTGGCCGAGGCGGTCAGCTCCGGATGCAGCATGCCGCGGTCGCCGGCGTAGCCGCAGCATCCCCAGTCCACCGGCACCACGACCTCCGCGGCGCAGGCCTCTGCGATCGCGACCAGGTCGTCCGTCGCTCCGAGATGGGTGGTCGAGCAGGTGGGATGCACGGTGACGGATCCGGCGCGCTCGCCGATCTCGAGCCGGTCCAGCAGGTGGCGTCGCACGAAGGTGATCGCATCGACCACTGCGACGTCGGTGCCCGCCATCGCCTCGAGGATCCCCTCGGTGCAGCTGGCGGCATCGACGACCACGGGCAGCCGCCCGTCGTCGCTCGCCGCCAGGAGCGTGGTGCGCACCTTCTCGTGCATCCGCTCCTTCGCCGCGGTCATGCCCTTGGAGGAGAACGGGGTGCCGCAGCAGAGCGAGGCGGCGTCGTCGGGCACCGCGAGCCGCATCCCGGCGCGCTGGGCGAGCAGGTTCAGCGCGGCGGGGACCCCGGCGGCGGCGCCCTCGTCCGCGGTCCCGCATCCGCAGTTCCCACCGCAGTCGCCGCTGCCTGCCCGGCGCGGCTCCTCCGCGGCGCCGAACATGGTGTGCACGCAGGCCGGCAGGTACACGGCGGCGACGTCGGCTGAGGCCCGTCCCCGTCCGCCGGCGAGCCGCACCGGTCCTCCCCGGCGCGGCAGCTCGGGCCGGTACTGCGGCACCGCCTCGGCGCCCAGCAGGGCCCGGCCCACGTCGGTCGCGGCGCGCGGCAGCACCGCCGGCACCGCCCCCGCCGCACCCATCGCGGCCGATGCCCCCGGGTCAGCAGATCCCAGCTCCCGGCCGCCGCCGACCACGCCGCATTCGGGGCGGCGGTCGCCTCCTCGGCCCGCAGCCGTCGCACCAGGTCACCGGTGTCGATGTCGACGGGGCAGGCGGTCACGCACATCCCGTCGACCGCGCAGGTCTGCAGCCCCTCGTACTCGTACGCCTCCCGGATGGCGCGCGCCGTGGCGAGGTCGCCGCGCTGCTCGGCGAGGTTCGCATCCCGGCGCAGCACGATCCGCTGCCGCGGGGTCAGGGTGAGGTCCTTGCTGGGGCATACCGGTTCGCAGTAGCCGCACTCCACGCAGCGATCCGCCTCCTCCTCGATGGCGATCACCGGCTTCAGATCGCGCATATGCGCGGAGGGATCATCGGTGAGCACCACCCCCGGATTCAGGATCCCGGCCGGATCCACCAGCGCCTTGATCTCCCGCATCACCCCGTACAGCTCCGACCCGTACTGCCGCTGGACGAACGGTGCCATCATCCGCCCCGTGCCGTGCTCGGCCTTGAGGTTCCCGCCGTGGCCCAGCACCAGGGAGACCATGTCCTCGGTGAACGCCTCGAGCCGGTCCCCGCCGCCCCCGAGATGCTCGTTCAGCAGGAAGTGGATGTTGCCGTCCTTCGCGTGCCCGAAGATCACCGACTCGTCGTAGCCGTGCCGGTCGAACAGGCCCTGCAGCCCCTGGCAGGTCGCCTCGAGCTCCGGCACCGGCACCGCCACGTCCTCGAGCAGCGCGGTGGATCCTGCCGGTCGCGCCCCGGCGATCGCCGCATACAGCCCCTTGCGGGTGGTCCACATCGCGGTGCGACGGGACGCCTCGGTGGTCATGTCGAAGGGGGCGGCGAGGTCGAGCGAGGCGGCGAGGGAGGAGGCGTCGGCCGACTTCTGGGCGAGCACCTCGCCCTCGTCGGCCCGATGCTCGACCAGCAGCGCCGCGTGGCCCTGGACCGCGAGCCCGAGAATCTCCTGCGGGGCGCCGGTGAGGGACTGCGCGACGATCAGCGAGCGGGCGTCCATCAGCTCCGCGGTCGCGAACCCTGCCCCCACCACCTCGGGCAGGGCGGCGGTCGCAGCGGTGAGGGAGGGCAGCACCAGCAGTCCGGTGGCGATGTGCTTCTGGATCGCGACGGTGCGGAAGGTGGCGGAGGAGACGAAGGCGAGCGTCCCCTCGGAGCCGACCACCAGGTGGGCGAGCACCTCGGCCGGGGTCTCGAAGTCCAGCAGCGCGTTGATCCCGTAGCCCATGGTGTTCTTCAGCGCGAAGCGCTCCCGGATGATGCGGGTCGCCGCCGCATCGTCCCGCACCCGCCGCATCAGCCGCAGCAGCCCCTCGTGGAGCGCGGGCTCCTCGCGCCGCAGGCGGGCATCCGCATCCGGTGCAGAGGTGTCCACGACGGTCCCGGAGGGCAGCACGAACCGCAGCGACTCCAGGGTGCGATACGAGTTCTCGGCGATCCCCGCCGCCATGCCCGAGGAGTTGTTCGCGATCACCCCGCCGATCGTGCACGCGATCTCGGAGGCCGGATCCGGGCCGAGGCGCCGCCCGTGCCGCAGCAGATGCGCATTGACCTGCCGCAGCGTCGCCCCGGGACCCACCCGCACGCGCTCGCCCGCATCGAGCACCTCGATCCGGCGGAAGTGGCGGCGCACATCGGCCAGCACCGAGTCCGACTGCGCCTGCCCGGACAGGCTCGTCCCGCCGGAGCGGAAGGTCAGCGGCCGACGGTCCAGCGTCGCCTGCCGCAGCAGCGCCACCACCTCGGCCTCGTCGGCGGGCGCGGTCACCGCCTCCGGCAGCAGCAGGTAGTGGGAGGCGTCGTGAGCGAGGGTGTGCCGGGCGACGACATCGGTGTCCAGCAGCGGCGGAACGGTCATGCCCCACGGTATCCCGGCAGGGAGAGGGGTCTGCGGGCTGTACCGTCGGGGGCGTGACGAGCGCACTGACCACGTACCTCGACCGACTCACCACCGCACTGTCCACCGCGACGACACCCGAGCTGCCCGACGCGGTGTCCCCGGATCGGGGCATCACCGGCGATGTGGAGACCCAGGGCGACATCCCCGACCTCTCCTTCCTCTCCGGGGCCGAGGAGAACCATCTCGGGGTCGCGGTCTGCGACATCGACGGGGAGATCACCGGCGCCGGCACCGACCACGAGTTCCCGATGCAGTCGATCTCGAAGGCCTTCGCCTACGGGGCGGCGATCGACCTGCACGGCATGGACTACGTCGACACCATCGTGGACGAGGAGCCCTCGGGGGAGGAGTTCAACGCCCTCAGCCTCGACCCGGTCACCAAGAAGCCGAAGAACCCGCTGGTCAACATCGGCGCGATCCGCACTCACGCGATGCTGGGCACCACCAAGGACGAGCGCACGCAGCGCCTGCGCGCGGTGCTCGACGCCGCCGCCGGCAGACCGCTGGAGCCCCATCGCGAGACCTGGCAGGAGGAGCTCAAGAGTGCGGACCGCAACCTGGCGCTGGCCTACATCCTCCGCGCCGCCGGCTCCATGACCGAGGACGCCACCGACGTAGTCGGCGGTTACATCGAGGGCTGCGCGGTGCTCACCTCCGTCACCGACCTCGCCGTGATGGCCGCGACCCTGGCCTCCGGCGGCACCAATCCGCTCACCGGGGAGAAGGTCTTCTCTCGGGTCGCCGCTCGCCAGGTGCTCTCGGTGATGCTCACCTGCGGGATGTACGACAACGCCGGTGACTGGGTCAGCGACGTGGGCCTGCCCGCGAAGTCCGGGGTGGGCGGCGGGATCATCGCCGCCCTGCCCTCCCGCTTCGGGGTGGCCAGCTACGCCCCGCAGCTGGACCTGCACGGCAACTCCGTGCGCGGCACCCTCTTCTTCGAACGGCTCAGCACCGACTTCGCCCTGCACATGCTCGACGGGGTGGAGCCCCGGGATCTTGAGGAGTGCGCGCAGGAGCTGATGGAGGTCGGCACGCACCCGTGAGGCGCCGCGGCGCACTGCTCACGCCGGCGGCAGCACGTACACGATGTCCTCGCCCTCGACAGAGGCCGGCCCGGGCACGGCGGTCAGGAGCATGACGGTGTCCTGGATCGCCTCGAAGGACCGGCGATGGGGCGGCATCTCGTGGAGCGTGCCGCTCTGGAGCACGAACGGCTCGGCGGCATCGACGCGGATCGCCCCGCGCAGGATGTAGAGCGTTCCCGGCACCTGGGAGTCATGCTCCTGGAAGCGCACCCCCTCGCGCAGCGCGATCACGGTCTGCTGCAGCGGACCGGTGCGCACCAGGTGATGCGTGTAGTGGCCGTCCGCAGCCTCTCGGGCACGGTCGATGGCAAGGGTGATGACGTTGGTCAGAGCAACCATGGCGAACTCCTCTGTCCGGGTCCTTCAGCATGTGCCAGCGCCGGGGGAAGGTCAATGCCGGGGGCGGCGCGGGTCCGGCGGGCGCCGCCTCGGTGTCGGTAGACTTCCCACCATGAGTTCCCCCTCGAGCAACGACCTGGTCCGCCGCCCCTTCGAGGGCCTGCCCCATGAGCAGGACCTGGTGGCGATGCGCCAGCTGATCCCGGCGGCGACCATGGCCGCGAAGACCACCGCCGAGTACGGCGCCCTCGATGTCGAGATCGCGACCATCCTGCCGATGGCCTGGCCCGCCGTGCGCCGCACCGACGGCTCCGTCACCGTCGGCATCCAGGCCGGCTACCCGGGCGGCGACCTCTCCCGCGGGATCGGCCAGGCGATCAAGCTCGCCGCCGCCCTCGAGCCCGGCAGCCCCATCACCACGGTGACCCTCGACGAGGACGCCCCGCGCCTGCAAGACATCCTCGATCTGGACGGTCCCTTCGAGATCCAGGTGCAGGACACCTTCGAGTTCTGGCTCGACCCCAGCGCCGAGCGCACCGGCGAGATCGAGGCCGCGATCTCCCAGGCCAACGACTCGATCATGCCCACCCGTGCGGTGCAGGGCCTGCCCCACGCCTACTGGGTCGACGCCGGTGCGAAGGAGCACCTGCGCTGGGTGCTGGACGCCGACGAGGAGAAGGTGATCGATGCGGTCACCCGCCTCCACGCCCGTCGTGAGTCCGCCATCGGAGAGGGCACCAAGTACGTCGGCTCCTTCCGTGCCGAGGGCCTCACCATCCCGGTGTGGGACCTGCCCAAGGGCTGCGGCGCCGAGGGGGTCGAGGCCGAGGCCGAGGCCTTCCGGACCCGCTTCGAGCAGGCGCTGGCCGTGACCGAACCGCTGACCACCCTGGAACGCCGGGCCCGGGGCGGCATCGTGGCGCGACAGGTGACGCTGCGATGAGCACCGCGGGGCCGCTGACGACGCACCGTCCAGCGAGTGTGGCCGTCGTGATCCCCGCCAAGAACGAGGCGGAGCGGATCGAGGCGACCATCGAGTCCGCGCGCCGGATCACGGGGGTGGACCTGGTGGTGGTCGTCGACGACGGCTCCACCGACGCCACCTCTGCCGTCGCGATGGGGGCCGACGCCCTGGTGGTGCGGCACAAGTCCAACCGCGGCAAGGCGGCGGCGATGGCCACCGGCGCGCAGCTGGTCGCGATCCGTGAGGGCGCCGAGAGGGCCGACGGCGGCGAGGACTTCTCCGAGGAGCTGCACGCCGAGCCGAGGGCGCAGGGGCACACCGGTCCGCTGCCGGTGATCGATCCGACGGACGCCGTGCCCCGCGCCCTGCTCTTCCTCGACGCCGACATGACCGACTCCGCCGTCGCTGCGCAGCCGCTGGTGGACGCGGTGCTCGGCGAGGGCGTGGACATGGCGATCGCCCTGCTGCCCCCGCAGGACGGTGCGAGCGGGATGGGCATCGTGGTGCGCACCGCTCGTCGCGGCATCCAGCGCGCCACCGGCTGGGAGCCGACCCAGCCGCTCTCCGGCACCCGCTGCATCACCCGCGAGACCTGGGAGGCCTGCCTCCCGCTCGCCCCCGGCTGGGGTGTGGAGACCTCGCTGACGATCGATGCGCTGACCGCCGGGTTCTGGGTCAAGGAGATCCCGGCACAGCTCCACCACCGCGCCACCGGCAAGGACCTGCGCGGCCAGCTGCATCGGGCCGCCCAGCTGCGCGACGTGGTGCGCGCCCTGGCTCGCAAGCGCCATCTGGCCGCGGATCTCACGGAGCCGGATATCGGCGAGGACGAGCGCTCCACCCTCGAGGATCCGGGGGAGGCCCCGCTGCCTGCCGGCCCCACGGATCACGACGAGGAGAAGACCTGGACCGTCGTCCCCGAGAAGGACGCCGCGGCTGCCGCCGGCCGCGCCGAGGGTCGTCGGGCCACTCTCGCCGACCTCCCTGTCTCCGGCGAGTTCTCCGATGACCAGACGCGGGCGCTGGGCGACGTGGACGTGGACCGCCTCGATGCGCTGCTGCGCGACCTGCCGGTGGAGGGTGACTTCGCCCCGGACGATGTCGTCTACCTCGCCGACATGGATCTCGAGACGCTCGCCGTCCGGCTCCACGACGCCCCGGTCGCAGCCCGCTTCGCCCCGGAGCATGCGGTGATCATCGCCTCCCATCTCGCAGCGGAGGAGCCGACGATCCCGGAATCCCTGCCCACGCCGCTCACCCCCGAGGAGTACACCTCGCTGGTGGTCCATGCCGCGGTGGAGGCGGAGAACGACTGATCAGGCGGAGGTGCGGTCGCGCCGCTCGCTCTCCTCGATCTCGTCGGCCTCCTGCGGAGTGGGCAGCAGCGCCGGCAGGTGGCACAGCCAGATCCCGAGCATCGCCGCGATCAGCACCGGCCCGGTGTCGTTGACCGCGTAGCCGACCCACCCCCCGGCCACCAGTGCGACCCGCACCGGGTAGGAGGCCGGGTGCTCGGCATCCAGCGCCGCGAGCCGTCGCCAGCGCAGCCGGCCCGGCATCAGGATCGCGACCGACGCGAGCACCGCGACCCCCATGAGCACCGCGAGCGCCGGATATCCCGTGATCATCCCGATGTTCTGGGAGAGTTTGCGGACCACCACCGAGACCAGCTCGCCGCTGAGCAGCTCATCGATGAAGCGCCCCAGATGTGTGCGGTCCTCGGCCGGCCGCAGCCAGTCCAGGAAGGACACCCCGAGCACGGCCACCGCGCCGCCCGCCCCGAGCGCGAGCACATGCCACGGCCGCGGACGGATCCCGGAGACCAGCAGCGCCAGCAGCCCGAAAGTGGGGATCGTGGCCAGCATCGAACCGAAGTCCGCACCCATCGACGGGGCGACGCACACGATCGCGACCAGGGAGCCGACGACCACCGTCCACACGGTCCGAGTGCGCGGGGTGCGGACCACCGCGAACAGGCACAGCAGGGCCACCAGCGACGCGGCCAGCACCATCCCGAACAAGTGGTTCGAGAGTCCGTAGAAGCGCCCGCCGGAGATCGGCTGCGCCCCCAGCGGCGAGGACAGCTGGAACCGGGAGCCGGTCGCGGATTCACCGAGGATCAGCAGCGCGACCAGCGCGGCCGAGACGCCCACCGGACCCAGCCGGTGATGCCGCCAGGGACCGGCCAGCACCAGCACGGACAGCACCGCGCAGCCGGCCCAGATCACCCCGGTCAGCGCCAGCGTCGGGCTCTCCGCCCGCCACCACGGCACCAGTGAGGCGAACAGCCCCACCGCGAGCGGCAGCGGCGCGATCGCGGCCAGGGCCCGGCCGACGGCGGCGAGCCGCGGCCGTCGCACCAGGGCCGGGACCAGCAGGACCACGATCCCGATGACGCCGAGCACGAACCACGAGCCGAGCGCGGGGACGGTCGCGGCATCGACCTGGGCCGCGGCCTGCGAGCGGTCCAGCGCCAGCTGCTGCGGATCCGCGTGATCGGTGCCGCGGAACGGCTGGCCGGGGATCAGGCCGTCGGCGCTCGCGCCGTGGGAGGCGAGGATCGTGGGCAGCACGTCGGTGAGCACCACCACCCCGGTCTGCTTGGTGGCGCCGCTGGTGAGGGCCTGCCCGGGGAAGGCCGTGTCGAGTGCGACCTGCAGCCCGACCGTGCGGGAGGCGACCGCTCCGGGCTGCTCGACCGCCTCCGGATGTTCGGGATCCGTCGCCGCGACGGAGACCAGCAGGGTGCGGGGAAGGTCCGAGGCATCGCAGCCGCCGAGCTCGTCCAGCACCGCGCCGACCACAGTATCCAGGGAGGTCAGCGCCTGTTTGCGGGCAGGACCATCGGCGCCGGGGAGCGACGGGGCGGTGACCTGGACGAGGTCTCCCGCGTCGAGGGCGTCGGCGATCTCGGTGTACGCCGTATCGGTCGCGGCATCCGGGTCTCGGGGCTCGTCCAGCTCGAGGGCATTCACCTCCACCCCCAGCTGCTCCCACTGATCCGCGGCCGGGGTGGGAATGCCGCTGGTGCGCGGTGCCTCCTCCGCCAGCCCGCGGTATCCGGAGTGCAGCGTCTCCAGACCCTGCCGCTTCGTGGAGACGACCGTGGTGGAGGTGGTGTTCATGGCACCCGCGCCGGAGCGGTCGGCGAGGCACTGCAGGTGCGGGGTGGTTTCGGGGTCGATGTCCTCCCAGCCGAGTCCCGCCGTCGCGATCACGAGGCGCACGGGGTCGTCGGGCTCGTCGGCGGAGGCGGCAGGCGCACTGGCGAGGAGCAGGGCGCCGAGCAGCAGCGCGAGCAGCACGGCGAGCGATGTTCGACGCACGGGGGCGGACAGATCCTGGAGCACGCCCCGATGCTACGGGGAGGCGGCGGCGGGTTCTGCGGCCTGCGCGGGTCCTCCACCTCACCCTCACCAGAATCACGTGAGCCGCTCCCCGGGGCGTGCAGAGGCGGTCCGGATGCGGTGAGCGCCCCGATGAGCCATATCGTGGTCGCCATGAACACTCCGACCCCACCGTATGAACAGGTCCGCCGGGAGATCATCGAGCAGATCCGCACGGGTGAGCTGACGCCGGGGGACAAGCTGCCCGCGATCCGTGTCCTGGCGGGTGACCTGGGCCTTGCCGCCGGCACCGTCGCCCGCGCCTACAAGCTGCTCGAGGAGTCCCAGATCGTGAGCACCCGACGGGGAGCCGGGACGACTGTCGCGCCCGGGGCCGTGATGGAGGCGCGCAAGCTCGCCTCGACGGCTCAGCGCGAGGCGGGCGGCCCGGTGGATGCGGGGCTGCTGGCGCTGTTCGCCGGTCCGATCGCCGCGGCGCGGGCACGCGGCGCCCGCGACGTCGAGATCCTCGCCTCGGTGCGCGCGGCGCTCTCGCAGGCCAGCGGTGCGGATCCCTCGTGACGGCGGCGCGCGAGCCGGCGTGATCCGGCTCGAGCGCCTGGGCCCGGAGCACGCCGCAGCGATCCTGGAGGGCCAGGACGCCGAGCTCGCCGGGGAGATCGTGGGGGAGCGGTGGAATCGCGGGAGCCTCGATTCCTTCCTCGCGCGGGCGGCACGATGGCGGGCCGACGGGCCGATCCGCGAATTCGCGGCCCGGTACGAGACGGAGGCCGAGACCGGTGCCCTGATCGGCGGTGGCGGGCTCAATCTCCTGGACCCCGGGCTGACGCGCGCAGAGGCCGCGCTGACGTATTGGGTCCTCGCCGCCCATCGTGGCCGCGGCCATGGGCGCGAGCTGGCGGCGGCACTGGTCGGCCGAGCGCAGGCCGACCCGCGGATCTCCCGCCTCGTGCTGCGCATCGCGCCGATGAACGGAGCCTCACGAACCCTCGCCCGGAGCATCGGCGCCGTGCCGACCGGTGAGGTGGAGCGCCATCCGGCCGATGCGGCACGCGTCGTGGACCGCTGGGTCCTGGAGCTGGACAGGAACTGAGATCCAGGGGGCTGGCGCACCCGCCCGGCCCCGCCGAGCACACCCTGTCGATGTTGTCACCCCATTCCGCAGAATGTGGATGAAGTGTGCGCCGAGATGTGGATATCGGAATGCGCGGGAGCGTGGATACGGATGATAGTCCCTCCCCACCGAGAGTTATCCACAGATTCATCCCCATGTAGGGCTGGCTCTTGTTTCTGAGGGGGTCGGGAAATAGGATGGGAGATCCCAGGTGGAATTGCCCTGGGAGTGTTTTTCTGGATCGTTCCTGCGTTAGATTTTTCCTGAGTTGGATCGTTCCTGCGTGGCCCTGCGAGGAGGTGGAGACGATGACCGTGACCATTCGGCGCCCCGGCGGTGGTGGATCTGACGGCACCGCCCCAGCAGCTCCGGCCACCATGGTCCGTGCGCGCTCACCGTTGACGCCTGAATCGTTGCTCAGGCGCGGCAGGGTCGACCCGGGCAGCGCCGACGCCGCCGCCGTCTCCCGGATGATGGATCTCGAGCGGGAGGAGTCGCGGCGCTACGCCCGGCACCTGCGCGACCTCGCACCGTTCTGGATCGACCATGAGGACCCGGATCTCGCGGAGGACCGCGAGGAGCGGAGCCTCGCGATCGCCATCGCGCTGCGCACCACCACGGCACTGGCGTCCTTCCGGATCCGGGAGGCTCATATCGCGCTCCGGGAGATGCCGCGAACCTTCGAGCGCCTCGCCGCCGGTGACATGCCGAGGCGGTGGCATGAGAAGATGCTGAAGGCGGTTCGGGATCTCACCGGATTCCAGCGTTCGCAAGCGGATGAATATATCGCCGCGTGGGATCTCGCCTCGATTCCGGCTGACCGATTCCACGATGAGCTGCGTCAGCTGGTCTCCTGGTTCGAGCGGGAGCAGCCGCGGCACTGCCCGGAGCATTCCCGCGACGTCACCGTCGAGACCAGCGGGCGCGATGACGGCGTCGCCTGCCTGCGCGTCACCGGCCCGATCCCCGAGATCCTCGCCCTCGCCCGCCGGATCGATGCCTCGACGACGGCGGTCCAGTCCGCACAGCGTCATGCGCTCGCCCAGGGTGCCCCGATCCCCTTCGACCTCGACGGGGATGTCGCCCGCGACGGCAGCGCCATGACGCGTGCCGCCCTGCGCTACGCGATCATCCACCGCACCCTGCTCGACACCGCCGGCGTCGAGGTGCCGGCGCCCCGCCACCGCATCAACATCGTCGTCCCGGTCCTCACCCTGATGGGCGTCGATGACACCCCCGCCACCTACGACGGCATGACTCCGCTGCCCGCCGCGATGGCGCGGGACCTCGCCGAGTCCGAGCCCGTCTGGCACCGGGTCTTCACCCACCCCGTCACCGGAGCGTTCCTGCCGCTGCCGGCCCAGCGCTACCGCCCCACCCCCGAGATGGTCGAGCACCTGCGACTGACCACCCCTCGCTGCGCCGCCCCCGGCTGCACCAAGGGCACCACCGATGACGCGGAGAACGACCACATCGAGGAGTTCGACCACGCACACCCCGCACGCGGAGGGCCCACCAGCATCGACAACCTCCACCGATTGCACTGGGGTCATCACGACCTCAAGACCGCCGGACGCGTGGACCCCGTCCGAGAACCCGACGGCTCCACCACCTGGACCGTCGGCTCCCCACCCCTGATCACCACGAGGGTGTCACCGCGCCCTGACCTCGCCACGCCCCGTTTCGCCACCGCCATGATGGAGTCGTGGGAGCACTATCGGTGGCTCTGCATGACGGAGGAGATGGAGCGCAACGGCGAGGTGGAGCGGATCTTCCGGGAATGGGGCCCGATCGACCCCGCCGTGGATGGGCAGCACGACGACGAGGAATCCGCCCGGCGCGCGCCCTGGGCCGGCGACCCACCGTTCTGAGCCGTCCGGGCGCGAGCGCTACCCTTTCCCCATGCGGTACGGATTCCTCGGTCCTGAGACGACCTTCACCCACCAGGCGCTCCTGCAGGCCCTCGCAGAGATGCCCGAGGGCTTCGACACCAGCGCGCCGGAGATGGTGCCCTTCTCCTCCGTGGCCACCGCCGCTGCCGACCTGTTGGCCGGCGACATCGACGCCCTCATGGCCCCGATCGAGAACTCCGTCGAGGGCGGGGTCTCCGGCACGCTCGACGTCCTCGCCGCGACCGACTCCATCACGATCGTCGCCGAGCAGACCGTGCAGATCACCTTCGTGCTCGCCGCCCGCGAGGCCATGCCCCTCGACGAGCTGACCACGGTCTCCTCCCACCCGCACGCCCAGGCGCAGGTCCAGGGCTGGCTGCGGGAGGAGGTGCCCGGGGCGCACGTCGCCGCCGCCTCCTCGACCGCCGCCGCCGCCCGGGACCTCGCCGCCGCGGGGGAGGACGAGGCCCGCGGCTGCGCCGCCGTCTGCTCACCGCTCGCGGCCGAGCACTTCGGCCTCGCGGTCCTCGCCGAGGGCATCGAGGACTACGAGGGCGCGATCACCCGCTTCGTCCTGGTCACCCGCGAGGGGAGGATCCCCGCCCGCACCGGGGCCGACAAGACCACGCTCGTCCTCCAGCTGCCGCACAACCGCTCGGGCGCGCTGCTCGAGGCGCTCGAGATCCTCAGCTCCAACGGAGTGAACATGTCGCGGATCGAGTCCCGGCCCGTCGGCGACTTCCTGGGCCGCTACTCCTTCTCCCTCGACATCGAGGGCCACCTCGAGGACCGCCGCGTCGCCGCCGCCCTGCGGGCGCTGCACCGGCTGTGCCCGGTGGTGCACTACCTCGGCTCCTACCCTCGGGTCGACGGGCGGCGCGCGGAGGTCCGTGAGGACTTCGCCGACCCTGCCTATGACGACGCCCGCCGATGGATGCAGCGATTGACGGCGATGATCACCCCGACCGACCCGAGCACCGAGATCTGAGGGAGAGCACCGATGGCAGCGAAGTCCGTCGCCCCTGTCCGAGGCAGCACCGCGGCCCGCGCGATCGACCAGCGGCTCATCATTCCCCTGCCCGGGGAGGCCAGCTCCGCGCTGCCCTCCCGCGGTCAGGTCGCGGTTGATGCGGTGCTGAACGGCCGGGAGTTCGCCACCGTCGTCGAGCCCGACGGGCGCAAGGGCCACTGGCTGCGGGTCGACGACGCGCTGCGGACGGAGCTGGGGCTCGAGGACGGCACCGCGGTCGAGTTCACGCTCACGCCCACCAAGACCTGGCCCGAGCCCGAGATCCCCAGCGATCTGGGCGCCGCCCTCGAGGACGCCGACGACCTCGGACCCACCTGGGCATCACTCACCCCCATGGCGCGCTGGGAATGGGTGCGCTGGATCGGCGCGACCCGGAACCCCGACACCCGCGCCCGCCGGGTCGAGGTCTCGATCGACAAGCTCCACAACGGGAAGCGCCGCCCCTGCTGCTTCGACCTCGCCTCCTGCACCGATCCGGAGCTGGCCCGCAGCGGCAGGCTGAAGGACTGAGCGCGGGGACCTAAGCCGGATTCAGCGCCGGAGGGTGATCTAGGGTACGAGGCGACGCGATGGCCTCGACAGCGGGGCGCCATCGTCGTCCGTGCCGGCAGCCCCGCGGAGTATCAGCCATGCACACCGCAGCTCAGCCGAACCACCACTCGCTCCCCGACGACCCCACCGCACGCGACCTGGGTGTCGTGGTCGGATTCGACGGGTCACCGAACTCTGCGCTGGCGCTGGACTACGGGGCCGCTGTCGCCGCGCGCCGTGGCCGCCCGCTCACCGTCGTCACCAGCTACCGGCCCGCGATCCCGGGATACCCCACCGACGACGAGCTGCCTCCGGACCCCGAGGACGTGGCGCGGAAGCGGCAGGCCGAGACGGTGCTGGACGGGGCCGCAGAGCGGCTGACGGAGCACTCCGGCACGGTCTCCTATCTGGCCATCGAGGGGGACTCGGTCGGAACCCTCGCCGACCTCTCCGCGAAGGCGCACCTGGTGGTCGTCGGCGCCCGCGGGCGCGGCGGCTTCCTCGGCCGGGTGCTGGGGTCGGTGTCCACGGCGCTGCCCGCGCACGCGCAGTGCCCCACCGTGGTGGTCCCTGCTGAGCCGGAGCCCGGCGACGGTCCGGTGGTCGTCGGTGTCGATGGCTCGCAGCACGGGCGTCGTGCCGCGGTGCGTGCGGCGCAGGAGGCCCTCGAACGCGGCACCTCGCTGGTGCTGGTGACCGCGATGCAGACGCCCGACAGCGGTGAGTACTGGTTCCCGCTGCCCCCGGGCGATGCCGTGGAGCTCGTCGAGGAGCACCGGATCGAGCTCCAGGACGACCTGCAGCGGGAGGCCGCCCGGATCTCGGAGCAGGTGCCCGGCGTCGAGGTCACCGGGGAGGTCCGCAGGGGCGTGGCCGCTGCCGTGCTGCACGACGCCGGCCGCGGGGCGCAGCTGGTCGTCGTCGGCTCCCACGGTCGTGGCCGCGTGGCCAGCGCCCTGCTCGGCTCGGTCTCCCGAGCGATGCTGCACGGCGCCCGACGACCGGTCATGGTGGTGCCGCCGCTGGCGGAGGAGCGCGCGGAATGACCGCCGGAGGACCTCCGTCCTGGGCATGACCTCCCGTCGGCCGTACGCTGGGAGGCGACGAGGATGGACTCGAGACTCGAGAGCGGGGCATCATCATCGTCTTCACCCGGTAGCCCCGTGGAGGAACTGCCATGAACACCGACGGTCGCCCGGAGCAGCTCACGATCCCCTTCGACCTCGCCGCACGAGATCTCGGCATCGTGGTCGCGTTCGACGGTTCGCCGAACTCCGAGCTGGCGCTGGACTACGGCGCCGGCGTCGCCGTTCGCCGTGGTGCGCCGCTCACCGTGATCACGGCGTACAAGACCCCCTTCCCGCTCTACGTCAACTACGCCTCGCTCCCGCCCTCGCACGAGGCGGAAGCCAGCGAGCGGGGTGCCGAGGACGTGCTGCAGGCCGCCGCGAAGCGCCTGGCCGACTACCGCGGTGAGGTCACGTACCTGACGATGGAGGGGGACTCCGTCGGTGCACTCGTCGATGCCTCTGCGAAGGCGCATCTGATGATCGTCGGCGCCCGCGGCCGGGGAGGCTTCCTCGGTCGAGTGCTGGGATCGGTGTCGATGGCGCTGCCGTCGCACGCGCAGTGCCCCACCGTGATGGTCCCGGTCAAGGCCGAGCTCGGCGATGGGCCGGTGGTCGTCGGCGTCGACGGCTCGGTCCACGGTCGCCGCGCCGCCCTGCACGCGGCGCAGGAGGCCCGCGAGCGCGGCACCTCCCTGGTGCTGGTGACTGCGATGCAGACGTCCGATACCGGCGACTACTGGTACCGGGTGCAGCCGCGCAGAGACGACGATCTCGTCGAGGGGCGTCGGGCCGAGCTCCAGGAGGAGCTGGAGAAGGAGGCCGCGTGGCTCTCCGAGCGCGTGCCCGGTGTGGAGATCTCGGGCGAGGTCCGCATCGGGACGCCCGGTGAGGTCCTCCACGACGCCGTGCCCGAGGCGCAGCTGATCGTGGTCGGATCCCATGGTCGCGGCGCCGTCGCCAGCGCGCTGCTCGGCTCGGTCTCGCGAGCGACGCTGCACCGGGCTCAGCGACCGGTCATGGTGGTCCCGCCGCTGGAGGATGAGCGGGTGGGGTGATCAGCGCCGTGCGGAGTCCCCGTGCCCGGGGACCCGCAGGCGCAGCACCCCGGGATCGACGGTCGCGATCATGTGAGTGGCCTCGGCATCGCTGTCCCCGTCCAGCTGCACCGGCTGCGGCTTCATCGTGGTCACCTGGATGCCGGTGGTCAGGTACCGGTCCATGGTCGCGAGCTTCGGACCGAACCGCGGGGTGAGCTTCGGGTTCATGACTTGGGCCGCGACCTGGCTGAACCCGGCGGCGCCGCGCCAGCCGGCCACGACCACCTCGAGCCTCCCGTTGTCGATCGTCGCATCCGGCATCAGCACGAAGCCGCCGGGCAGCTTGCCGACGTTTCCCAGCAGCACGGTGCGCGCCTTGTGCGCATGGCGGCTCTCGTCGGGCAGCTGCACGACGACGTCCACCGAGCGGCCCAGGATCGTGCGGATCCCGCCGAAGATGTAGGCGATCCAGCCGATGCGCTTCTTCATCTCCGGGTCGGTGTAGCCGATCATCTCCGCATCGGCCCCGAACCCGGCGATCACGAGGAAGATCTGCCGCTCCGCGGCGCGCGCGGCGGCCAACGAGTCGCCGACGCGCAGCCAGCCGACATCGACCTGGCGGTCCGAGCCGGTCAGTGCGGCGACCATCGCCCCGGTCGGGTCCTCCAAGGGGATATCGACGTTGCGGGCCAGCAGGTTCCCGGTGCCGGAGGGGATGACGCCCATCCGGGTGTCGGTGCCCGCCAGCACGGAGGCGACCAGACGCACCGTCCCATCGCCGCCGGCGGCCATCACCAGATCGGCGCCGTCCGCGACGGCCTGCTGCGTCTGCCCCGTGCCGGGATCATCGATCGTGGTCTCGTAGAAGGCGACCTCGGCACCCTCGATGCGCTCCACCGCCTCGGTGATCTTCCGGCGGAAGGACTCGGTCTCCTTGAACTTCGAGGGGTTCAGCACCACGGCGACCTTGCGCAGGGAGCCGTCATCGGCCGACGGGGGATCCGTCGCCCCGTCCTCCTGGCTGTCGGCATCGGCGGCGGTGTGCCGCTGGGTGGCTTCCTTCAGCGCGGCGAGCTCACGACGGTGGCGGCCCAGATGGCGCAGCACGATCACGAGCAGCACGATCGTGATCGCGGCGATGACCACCGTGGTGATGCTCAGCAGCAGCAGAGTGAGGTCCATGTCGTCAGAGTAACGGCAGCGGCGTACGCGGGTACCCTGGAGGGATGATCGATCTGCGGCACCTGCGCGAGAACCCTGAAGCTGTCCGTGACGCCCAGCGGGCGCGTCGACGAGACCCCGCCGCCGTGGACGCGGTGCTGGAGGCCGACGTCCGCTGGCGCGAGACCACCGCGGCCTTCGAATCCGCGCGCGCCGAGCAGAAGGCCTTCGGCAAGCAGGTCGCCCAGGCGAAGGGCGAGCAGAAGCAGGCGCTGCTGGCCGAGGTCAAGCAGCTCGCGGCCGACGTGAAGCGGCTCGAGGCCGAGGCCGGCGAGGCCCTGACCGCCCGCGATGCGGCGCTGCGGGAGATCCCGAACCTCTCCGAGGGCGCCCCCGAGGGTCTCGAGGACGACTTCACCGTGCGGGAGCACGTCGGCGAGGTCCCCCGCTTCGACCACCCGATCAAGGACCACCTCGAGATCGCTGAAGGTCTCAGGGCGATCGACATGGCTCGCGGCGCGAAGGTCTCCGGCGCCCGCTTCTACTTCCTGCGCGGCATCGGCGCCCAGCTGGAGCTGGCGATCCTGAACTCCGCCATCGACCAGGCCACGAACGCGGGGTTCACGCCGATGATCACCCCCACCCTGGTGCTGCCCGAATCGATGGAGGGCACCGGCTTCCTCGGCGAGCACGCCGATGAGGTCTACCACCTGGACAAGGGCGACGATCTCTACCTCGTCGGCACCAGCGAGGTGGCGCTGGCCGGCTACCACAAGGACGAGATCATCGACCTCTCCGACGGCCCGCTGCGCTACGCCGGCTGGAGCGCCTGCTATCGCCGCGAGGCCGGCAGCTACGGCAAGGACACCCGCGGCATCATCCGCGTCCACCAGTTCCACAAGGTGGAGATGTTCTCTTACTGCCGGATCGAGGACTCCTACGAGGAGCACGAGCGGCTGCTGGACTGGGAGCGGGAGATGATGGCGCGCATCGACGTGCCCTACCGCATCATCGACACCGCCGCCGGGGATCTCGGCACTTCCGCAGCGCGCAAGTTCGACTGCGAGGCGTGGATGCCCAGCCAGGAGACCTACCGCGAGCTGACCTCCACCTCGAACACCACGCAGTTCCAGGCGCGCCGGCTGAACATCCGCGAGCGCACGGAGGACGGGCTGCGCCCGGTCGCCACCCTCAACGGGACGCTCGGCACCACCCGCTTCCTCGCGGCGATCCTCGAGAACCATCAGCAGGCCGACGGCTCGGTCGTGGTCCCCGAGGGGCTGCGTCCCTACCTCGGTGGGCGCGAGGTCTTCGAGGTCGTGGGGGGCGCAGCCTGAGATGGCGTCGTCGTCCCCCTTCCGCCGCATGCGGGAAGTTCTTCGTCACCGATGGTTCACCCGTTCGTCGGGCGGCGATGCCACACTGCGTGACATGACAGGCACCTCCACCTCCACCTCGATCACCGATCGTGAGGCCACCCGTGACCGCCTCCGGGAGCACCTGGCCGGGCTCGCAGGGCAGCAGCTGCTGATCGGGCTCGACGTCGACGGCACCCTCGTCGACCACGACGGTGCGATGACCCCCCAGATGCACCGGGTCCTGCAGCGGGCCGCCGAGGAGCACACGGTCGTGATCGCGACCGGTCGCTCCCTCGGGGCGACGCTGCCGATCGTCGAGACCGCCGGGATCACCCGCGGCTACGCGGTCTGCTCCAACGGCGCGGTCACCCTCGAGATGGATCCGGAGCTCCCGGGCGGGCACCGCATCATCGACACCCGCGCCTTCCAGCCCGGCCACGCGCTGCGCACCCTGCGGGAGGTGGCACCGGATGCGCACTACGCGGTGGAGATGTCCGACGGGACCTTCCGCTCGACCCCCGGATTCCAGGACGCGAGCTTCGGGGTCCAGGCGATCGAGAGCGATCTGGACGAGCTGATGGAGCTCGAGGCGGTGCGCGTGGTGGTGCACGTGCCGGACCTCTCCCCGCAGGAGTTCTCGAAGGTCATCGCCGAATCCGGGGTGCACGGCGTCGAGTACTCGATCGGCTGGACCGCCTGGCTCGACATGGCCGCCCCCGGCATCTCCAAGGCCAGCGCCCTCGAGGTGCTGCGCGGGCGGCTCGGGATCGACCAGGCTCACACGGTCGCCGTCGGTGACGGCTTCAATGACGTCGAGATGCTCACCTGGGCCGGCGTGGGTGTGGCCATGGGCCAGGCCCCGCAGGGCGTGAAGGACGTCGCAGATACCGTCACCGACTCGATCTATGAGGACGGCACCGTGCTCGTGCTGGAGCAGCTGCGGGGCTGATCAGCGCCGGCGTGCGGGCGGTGCCACCTCCAGGACGACCTTGCCCAGGTGGCCGCCTTCGCGCAGGATCGCATGCGCCCCCGCCGCCTGCTCGAGCGGGAGGCGGGCGTGGAGCGGGACCTGCAGCTCGCCCGAGGCCAGCAGCGGCCAGGCCAGCGCCTCGGTGGCCTCGAGGATCTGGTGCTTGGCCTCGGTGGGGCGCGAGCGCAGGGTGGTGCCGATGACCCGGCCGCGCTTGCCCATCAGCGTCCCGATCGGCAGCTCCCCGCTGGCCCCGCCGAGGGTGCCGATGATGACCAGGCGGCCGTGCTCGCGCAGCATCCCCACGTTGTCTGCGAGCATCGACCCGCCCACCACGTCGAGGATCACGTCCGCCCCGCCGGTCTCCCGGACCGCCGCCAGCAGATCGGTGGAGTGCCGGTTCCAGGCCATGTCCGCGCCCAGGGAGCGTGCCGTCGGGATCGCCCCGTCGGAGCCGACGGTGGTGAGCACGCGGGCTCCCAGGTGCCGGGCCAGCTGGATCGCGACCGTGCCGATGCCGCCGGTGCCGCCGTGGATCAGCACCGTCTCGCCCTCGGCGAGGCCGGCTTCGAGCACGAGGTTCGAGATCACGGTCGCGCAGGCCTCGATCACGCCCGCGGCCTCGACCAGGTCCCTCCCCGCGGGCGCGGGGAGCAGCTGCGGCTCCGGGACGGCGACCACCTCGGCGTAGCCGCCGCCGGCCAGCAGCGCCACGACCGGCTCGCCGGTGTCGCGGCGGTGGCCCGAGATCTCCAGCCCCGGCAGCTCGGAGGCGCCGGGCGGCGGCGGGTACTTCCCGGCGACCTGCGCGAGATCGGCGCGATTCACTCCCGCACCGACCACGTCGATGAGCACCTCGCCGGGGGCGGGGACCGGCTCGGGCAGCTCGGCGAGCTCGAGGCGGTGGTCCTCGGTGATGGTCATGGCGCGCATGGTCACTGATCCACCTCCACGACGGTGCGGCCGCGGACCTCACCGGCGAGGATCCGCGGGGCGTGGTCGATCACCTCGGAGAGCCCGATGGCGGTGGTCATGCCGTCCAGCAGCTCCGGATCGAGCTCGCCGGCCAGGGCGTCCCAGGCGCGCTCGCGCAGCGGCAGCGGGCACTGGACCGAGTTGATCCCGGCCAGCGTCACCCCGCGCAGGATGAAGGGCAGCACGGTCGCGGGCAGGTCCGGGCCCTGCGCCATCCCGTAGGCCGCGACGGTGCCACCCCAGGTGGTCTGGGCGAGGACGTTGGCGAGCGTGGTGCTGCCCACCCCGTCGATCGCCGCGGCGAAGCGCTGGGACTGCAGGGGGCGGCCCGGCTGCTCGGACAGCTCTCGCCGATCCAGCACCTCGGCGGCCCCGAGCTCGCGCAGGTACTCCCCGTTCTCCTCGGTCCGGCCGGTGGAGGCGAGCACCCGGAAGCCGCGGCCCGCCAGCAGGGCGACGGCGATCGAGCCGGCGCCGCCGGAGGCCCCAGTGACCAGGACGTCCCCGGATTCCGGCGTGACGCCCCCGTCCTCCAGGGCCAGCACCGCGAGCATCGCGGTGAAGCCCGCGGTGCCGATCGCGGCGGCGCGGTCGGGGGAGAGCGTCGCGGGCAGGCGCACCAGGGCGTCGGGGCGCACCCGGGCGCGGGTCGCGAAGCCGCCGTGGACCGATTCGCCGATCCCGTCGCCGTTGAGGATCACCAGGTCTCCGGCGGAGAAGCGCCCGTCGGCGGTTTCGGCGGCGTCGGTCACCCGGCCCACCAGGTCGATGCCGGGGATCAGGGGATGGGTGCGGGCGATGCCCGTGCCGGCCAGGGCCATGCCGTCCTTATAGTTCAGGCCGGAGGCCAGGACGTCGAGGCCGATGTCACCGCTCAGCAGCGACTCGTCGGCATCCTCGACCAGGCGCGGGGCCGCGCCCTCGGACTCGATCAGTACGGCGCGCATGGGGCGCTCCTCTCGCTCGGGCGGATGACCCCAGCCTATGCGCCGCTCTCCTCCGCCGGCATCCAGCACGTTCCCGTGCACCCGCGATCCTCGTGGGTGAACCCGAGCGGCTGGCGGTATATGCATCATGGGGAGCGGTCCCCATGGGCCGGTACCGTCATCCGCGGACGATCCAGATCGCATCGTCGGGAAGGACGGACCGATGGCCGAGGTCTGGTATCGGGCGCTCAGGATCGGGTGGATCCGCACCGGCTTGGGATGCGTTGTGGGTTTCGCCTGTCTCATCATGCTCGGAGCCGGCGCTTGGCTGCTCACCCTGGATTCCGCCGCCGGGGTGCTGGGAGCGGTGATGTGCCTGATGGTCGTGCTGCTCATCGTTGCCATGGTGCTGATCGGCACCCGGCTCCAGTTCACCGTCGATGACGAGGGCCTCAGCGTGCTCCACTACTTCCGCTCCCACCGGTTCCCGTGGGCGGAGGTCGCCGTGATCGAGCAGAGCACCGCCTACTGGACCTCAGGGGCCGTGGTGGTGGTGCTCAAGAATCCCTCCGGGCACCGGATCACGGCGCTGGCGACCACGGACCGCATGGCGGTGTACCGCGGTGAGAACATCTTCAGTTGGGGCAGACCGGCGTCGGAGCTGCGCCCGCCCACCCGGGCCGCCATCGCCGCACACCGACGCTGGCTCGCGGCCTCGGCACGGTGATCCCAGCCCCTTGAGCGGTGAGCTGGGACGGGAGGCGCCGCAACGGGCGGAGGAATCCTCTTGACGAGCCCTCGGTTCCATGGTTCATTAGTGGAGTAATGAACCAACGAGCCGCCGGGGCGGCCGACGACCGGGGAGGCGCGTGTGCTGGACGAGACGAAGCCCCTCTACCTCGCGGTCGCGGAGCAGATCGAGGACGGGATCCTCGACGGCACTCATCAGGAGGACGCCCCGGTGCCCTCGACCAATGAGCTGGCCGCCTTCCTGCGGATCAATCCCGCCACCGCCGGCAAGGGACTGAACCTCCTCGCCGACGCCGGCGTGCTGGTCAAGCGGCGCGGGGTGGGCATGTTCGTGGCTCCCGGTGCCATCACTCGGCTGCGACAGCGCCGACGCGACGACTTCGCTCGCGACTACCTCGTCCCGCTGCTGCGCGAAGCCGCTCACCTGGGCATCGAGCCCCGAGAACTCACCGAGATGATGGAGGCCCTGCAATGAAGGCCATCGAGACCCGCAACCTCAGCAAGCACTTCCGGGACGTCGCCGCTCTCGAGGACGTCTCCCTCGACCTCGATGCGGGGCGGGTGCACGGCCTGCTGGGACGCAACGGCGCCGGCAAGACCACCCTGATGAAGCTGCTCACCGGGCAGATCTTCGCCACCTCCGGCCAGATGCGGATGCTGGGGGAGGACCCGGTCGAGAACGCGCGGGTGCTCTCGCGGACCTGCTTCATCCAGGAGAGCCAGAAGTACCCCGACGGCTTCCGGCCGCGGGACGTGCTGCGCATCGCCGGGAGGCTCTATCCCGCCTGGGACGACGAGCTCGCCCGGGAGCTGGTCGCCGAGTTCCGGCTGCCGGAGAAGCGGGTCATCAAGAAGCTCTCGCGCGGTCAGCTCTCCGCCGTCGGCATCATCGTCGGCCTCGCCTCGCGGGCCCCGCTGACGTTCTTCGACGAGCCCTACCTGGGGCTGGACGCCGTGGCGCGGCGCCAGTTCTTCGACCACCTGCTGGCCGACTTCTCCGCCCACCCCCGCACCGTGATCCTCTCCACCCACCACATCGACGAGGTCTCCGACCTGCTCGAGCACGTGGTGCTGCTGGACGAGGGCCGGGTCGCGATCTCCGCCGAGACCGAGGAGCTGCGGAACGCGGCGATCGAGGTCTCTGGCCGGCTCGACGAGGTCACGGCCTTCATCGCCGGGGCCGACGTGCTCCACCACCAGGAGATCGGCTCGCTGGCCACTGCGGCCATCCATGCCGAACCCGGCAGCGCGGAGCGGGCCCGAGCGGCCGGCCTGCAGGTCGCCCCGGTATCCCTGCAGAACTACATCGTCCACCGGACCACCGCCGCGGCCACCGCGCCGGTGGCGTGAGAGGAGAGCCGTCATGCGCGCACGGAACGTCATCGACATGCACCTGGTCAATCGGATGCAGGCCTTCGGCTGGCCCCTGTTCGTCCTCGTCGTCGCCTTTACGATCGTCCTCTCTGTGGGCCTCATCGTCGGCTCCCAGGGGCCCGGGGCACAGGCCGGGATGTACGAGGGGATGCGGTGGAGCGGGGCGATCTTCGCCCTGCTGGGTCCGCTGATCGGCTACGGCTTCACCTCGATGGGCCAGTACTTCCCGCTGGCCCTCGGTCTGGGCCTGACCCGTCGGGAGTTCGCCGCGGGCCTGAGCGCGGTGTTCCTGGGCAACGCCGTCACCTACTCGGTGCTGATCACGATCGGCAAGACGATCGAGAAGGCCACCGACGGGTTCGGCCTGCGGGTGAGATTCTTCGACGTGTTCTACACGGGCACCGGCGCCTCCTGGCAGACCCTGGTGCAGACCTTCCTGCTGATCCTGACGGTGCTGTTCCTCGGGGCGGCGATCACTGCGGCCTTCCTGCGCTTCGGCCAGGTCTTCTTCTGGTGCGCGGGCGCGGTCCTCGCGCTGATCGCCCTGGCAATCATCGCCGGACTGGTCCTCGTCGACGGTTTCGGCCGCGCGCTGCTGGACGTCCTCACGATGGGATGGGGGCCGTGGATGGGGGTGATCGCCCTCATCGGCGTGCTCTCGGCCGGAGTGTGGCTGATGCTGGTGCGGCGCACCCAGGTGGGCTGAGCCCGGTACAGTACCGGGGGTGCCTCCGGGCATCGGGAGGGTTGTCAGAGCGGCCGAATGAGATGGTCTTGAAAACCATTGTGCAGTGACCCTGTACCGCGGGTTCGAATCCCGCACCCTCCGCTCTGTGGTGTCTCAGGACATCGTTCGCGGATGTCTTGGGACATCGTTCGCGAGGAGAAGGCTCCGGTGAGTGTTCACCGGGGTCTTTTTCGTTGTGGTTGGTACCCGCGGTCGGGGTCGATGGTGTGTTCGGCGAGTAGTTCTCCGGTGGCGAGGTCGATGACCATCGTGTCGGGGCCCTCGCGGATGATGCGGACTCTCAGTCCGGCGTGGGCGCGGCCGATGCCGAGGTGGCGCATCGTGCCGGCGTAGCGCAGGGAGACTTTGCCGTGGGTGTCGACTCTGTCGGTGCGCACGGAGTAGTCCCTCTGGCGGGTTCCTCCCACGGAGGCCTTCGGCGTGAGCCGGGGTCGAGGGCCTCGACGCCACCTTTGCGGTAGCGGGCCACGAGGATCTGTACCCAGCGCGGGGAGACGTGGAACTTCTGTGCGGCTTCGTTGGTGCTCATGCCCGCCTCGATGACGCTGAGCACTATCGCTGTGTTCTTCGACATGCTCCATCGTGCGAATGATGACGCGAGACACCAGCCCTCTACTACGGCCGATCATGACGACGCCGAGGTGCGAACGATGACGCGAGACAGGGGCGAACTATGTCTTGAGATCACACACCGCACCCTCCGCTCTCGGCCCGCGCCCAGGCCGTGACCTCTTCGGCCAGATCGCGGTCCAGCGCCGCCTCCGAGCGGCGCAGGAGCGTCGGCCGCCCCCGCAGGGCCCGGATGCCGTCGGGGCCGATGTAGGAGCCGGGCGGCAACGGCTGGGTGGCGGCGAAGAGCACCGGTGCGGCCCCCTGCGTCGCGGGCATGGCGAGCGGGCGGGTCACCTCGGTGATCATCCGGTCGAGCCGGGCGGAGCCGGTCGCGTTCTGCAGGTTCGTCAGCACCCAGCCGGGATGGACCAGCTGCAGATCCACCGGCCCTGCCTGCTCCCGCAGCCGCTCCGCCAGCTCGAGCCCCCACAGCATGGTCACGAGCTTGGATCGTCCATAGGCGGCGGGCAGCGACCAGCCGCCGCGGGAGAAGTGAGGATCGGCCAGGTCGATCGCGCCGGCGGTGTGGGCATCGGACGCCGTCACCACGACCCGCTCACGCACCAGCGGCAGCAGCAGATCCGTCAGCAGCAGGGGGGCCAGGGCGTTCACCCCCATCATCAGCTCGAAGCCGTCGGCCGAGACCTGACGGCGCCGGGTCACCAGGCCCGCGACATGGATCAGCAGGTCGATCCCGTGCTCGCCGGCGAGCTCCGTGATCCCGTGCGCCGCGGACCGGACCGAGTCGAGGTCCGCCAGATCCAGGTGGACCAGGCGGACCGCCTCCGGCCGGCCGGTCTCGCGCACGATCCGGGAGCGGACCACCTCTGCCTTGGCGCGATCGCGCACCGCCAGGATCAGCTCCGCGCCCCAGTGCGCGAGCTGGAGCGCCGCCTCGCGCCCGAGGCCGTCGCTCGCCCCCGTCATCACGACGGTGAGCCCCCGCAGATCCGGCGCGTGCAGATGCTCCCAGCCCATGGCGTTCATCGCGCCATCGTAGAGGTGCGGACGCGGACCGGCGGCGACACCCGCCCGCGTACCATGACGGGCACGATCCGACCGTTCGGCTTCCCGGAGGAGATGGCAGCGATGGCCCAGTACACAGGTGTGGCAGTGAGCCCCGGCCGAGTGATCGGCACGATCCGGTCGATGGCCCCGCCGGTCGCCGAACCTCCTGCCGGGGAGAAGCTGGCCGAGGGGGCCGACGCCGCGACCGAGTCCGAGCGCATCCCCGTCGCGGCCGCCGCCGTGCAGGCCTCGCTGCTCCGGCTCGCCGAGCGCGCCTCCGGGGACGGGAAGAAGATCCTCGAGGCCACCGCACAGATGGCCGCGGATCCGTCCCTCACCCAGACGGCGCAGGGCTTCGTGACCTCCGGTGGGAAGTCCCCGGCGCGCGCCGTCTGGGAGGCCGGTGACCAGGTCGCCGCCATGCTCGAGGGCCTCGGCGGGTACATGGCCGAGCGCGCCACCGACGTGCGCGACGTGCGCGCCCGCATCGTCGCCGAGCTGCGCGGCGAGCAGGCGCCCGGGATCCCCGAGGTCGAGGACCCCTTCGTGCTCACCGCGATCGATCTGGCCCCCGCCGACACCGCGACCCTCGACCCGAGCCGGGTGCTGGCCCTGGTCACCTCCGACGGCGGCCCGCAGTCGCACACCGCGATCCTCGCCCGGCAGCTGGGCCTGCCCGCGATCGTCGCCGCCAAGGACATCCACGAGTTCGCCGACGGCACCGAGGTGTTCGTCGACGCCGGCTTCGGCACCGTCACCGACGAGGTCACCGAGGAGCACCAGCGCCTCTCCGCCGCCTGGGCCGAGCTGCAGAAGAACCCGCTGACGTATGAAGGAGGGGGAGGGGTCCTCGCCGATGGCACCCGCGTGCAGCTGCTGGCCAACATCGGCAGCGCCAAGGACGCCGCGACGGCGGCGGCCGCGAACGCCGACGGGGTGGGCCTGTTCCGCACCGAGTTCCTGTTCCTGGACCGTGAGGACGAGCCGAGCGTCCAGGAGCAGACCGCGGCCTATGCCGAGGCCTTCGCGCACCTGCCCGGCAAGAAGGTCGTGGTGCGCACGATCGACGCCGGCGCCGACAAGCCGCTGCCCTTCCTCACCGACGCCGACGAGCCGAACCCGGCGCTCGGCGTGCGCGCCTACCGCACCTCCTGGGAGAAGCGCTCGGTGCTGACCAACCAGCTCGACGCGATCGCCGCCGCCGCGGAGCAGTCCGAGGCGACGGCCTGGGTGATGGCGCCGATGATCGCGACCGTCGAGGAGACCGAGGACTTCATCGCCCTGTGCCGCGAGCGCGACCTCGCCCCGGCCGGGATCATGGTCGAGACCCCCGCGGCGGCGCTCACCGCGGATCGCCACCTCACCGCCTGCGATTTCGCCTCCATCGGCACCAATGACCTCACCCAGTACACGATGGCCGCGGACCGACAGCTCGGTTCCCTCGCCCATCTGAACACTCCCTGGCAGCCGTCTGTGCTCGCGCTGGTGGGGGCTACCTGCGCCGGGGCCCGCGCTGCGGGCGGCGACCCGGAATCCTTCGGGGAGAGCGCGAACAAGCCCGTGGGCGTGTGCGGCGAGGCCGCCGGGGAGCCGGGCCTCGCGGTGGTGCTGGTGGGTCTGGGTGTGAACAGCCTGTCGATGACCCCGCGGTCCCTGCCCGCGGTGGCGAAGGTGCTCTCCACCGTGACCCTCGAGCAGGCCAAGGAGCGCGCGGCGAAGGCCCTCGCCGCCCGTACCGCGGACGACGCGATCAGCGCGGTCCGCGCCGGGCTGCCGATCCTCGGCGAGCTCGGCCTCTGAGGCGCTGACCCGGGCCCGGTCCGCGCGCGCCCGGCGCCCTGCCCATCCCGCGACACGCATGCCGAGACCCCCGATATCGTTCGCTGGTGAGCGATATCGGGGGTCTCGGTGCATCAAGCGGGGGTGTCGGCCGGGGTGTCGGCGGGGGCCGCTGACCGGCTCACTCCTCGGCGTCGAGGTCCTTCTCCAGGAGATCGGCCAGGGCCTTCACCGACTCGTCGGCGCCCTCGCCCTCGGCGCGCAGGGTGACCTCATCGCCCTTGCCGGCGCCGAGGGTCATCAGCATCAGCATGCTCGAGGCCTGCACGGCGCTGCCGCCCGCCTTCTCGATGGTGACGGTCGCGGGCTGCTCCGCCGCGGCCTGGGCGAAGATGCCGGCGGGGCGGGCATGGAGCCCGGAGGAGCTGGCGATCTTGACGGTGCGCTCTGCCATGGTAAGTACCTTTCGTGGGCTCACGTGCTGTGAGGGGAATATATCGTCTCAGGTGGTGGGCGGTGGTGGGCTCAGACTCCCGCGATGCGTGCGGCGATGAGCGCCCGCACCTCGGGATGCAGCGGATGGTCCGGGGCGAGGGAGGTGATCTCGAGCGTCGCGGCGTCGGCGTCCGTGGTGCGCAGCAGCTCCTGCAGGCGGTCCACCTCCTCGTCGCCCACGGGGGTGAAGGCCAGCGCCGCGGCGAAGGCGGACAGCAGTCCCTCGTGCTCCATCCCGCGCTCGGCGAGTGCGGCGGCCGGGCCGATGATGCGGTCCTCGCGCGAGAGCTTGCGCAGCGGCCCGCGCCCCACCCGCTCCACCGGATCCGGCAGGGCGGTGTTCGCGAAGCGGCCCAGCACCTTGCTGCGATAGGCGGCCATATCGTCCTCGGAGAAGCCGTGCTGAGCGATCAGCAGCGAGGAGGTCTCCGCGAGCACGGTCTCCACCTCGATCGCGACCGCGGGATCACGGATCGCCTCGGCGATGGTGGCGTGGCCCGCCGCCCAGCCGTGCCAGGCGGTCGTCGCATGGCCGGTGTTGACGGTGAACAGCTTCCGCTCGATGTACGGGCCGAGGTCGTCGACCCAGGTGATCCCCGGGACGTCCGGTTCGTTCCCGCCGAAGGGCCCTCGCTCGACCGCCCACTCGAAGAAGTCCTCCACGGTGACGTCCAGACCCGCCCCGTCGGCCTGGACCGGCACGATCCGGTCCACCGCGGTGTTGGCGAACAGCGCCTTCTCCTCGAGGTCCTCGCCCTGGAAGTTCGCGCGGACCTCCTGCTCCAGCAGATCCGTCGCATTGATCGCGTTCTCGCAGGCCATCACGGCCAGCGGGGCGCCCCGGCGGGGCGGGCGGCGATCCCGGCGGCGATGTTCGGCGCGACGAAGCGCAGGATGCGCGCGCCGACGGCCGTGGTGACGATGTCCGCGGAGGCGATCTCCTCGGTGAGCGTCTCCGGGTCCCGGGCGGAGTTCAGTGCCCGGAACCCGTCCACCACCGTGGTGGTGGGGTGCTGACCGACGGTGGTGACCGTGTAGGAGTCGGCCTCCTGGAGCTGCTGGACGAGGGCCTCGGCGACGTCGGAGAACACCACCTCGCAGCCCGCCTCGTGCAGCAGCAGGCCGACGAACCCGCGGCCGATGTTCCCGGCACCGAAATGTACTGCCTTCATCGCTGGCTCACTCCTTCGTATCGCCGAGGATCTCGAGGATCTCCTCGGTGGTGGTCGCGTCCTCGAGGCGCTGGACCTGTGCGGGGTCCGAGAAGGTCATGGCGACCTTCTGCAGCAGCTCGAGGTGCTCGTTGCCGACCCCGGCGATCCCGATCACGAAGGTGGTCGGGTTGCCGTTCCAGTCGATCCCCTCGGGATAGCGCACGAAGGACATCGCCGAGCGCTGGATGCTGGACTTGGCCTCGCCCGTGCCGTGGGGGATCGCCAGGCCGTTGCCCATGAACGTCGAGACCGTCGCCTCGCGGTCGTGCATGGCGGCGACGTAGCCCTCGTCCACGGCCCCGGCGGCGACCAGCAGCGCGCCGGCCTCGTCGATGCCGGAGGCGGAGTCGCTCGCGGTGCCGGAGAGGATGATCGAGTCGGCGGCGAGGATGGTCGCGGTACCAGGAGAGGCGGCGGTCGCCTCCTCCTGCGGAGGTCCGGCGGCCGGCCCGGGCCCCGTGTCGTCCGCATTCCGCTGCTGCACCAGCTGGACGACCTCGTCGTAGCGGGGGGAGTTCATGAACTGGTCCACGCTGACATGGACGGCGGAGCCGGTGCGCTGCTGGGCCCGGTCGGTGAGCTCCTTCTGGGTCACCACCACGTCCCATTCGTCGTCCAGGCTCGAGATCGCCTTGTTGGTGACCTCCACATCGTCGAAGCCGGCGGCGCGGACCTTCTTGCGCAGCACCGTCGCTCCCATCGCGGAGGAGCCCATGCCGGCGTCGCAGGCGAAGACGATCCTGTGGATCGGGCCGGTATGGCCGGAGGCGTCGGCCGCTGCGGCGGCACCGGCGCCCGCGCCGGTCAGAGCGCCGGCGACGGAGGACTTCTTGCCCTTCATCTGCTCCATCTTGGCGGTGGCGGCGGCGATGTCGCCGTCGTCCTGCTTACCGATCTTCAGGAACACGGCCGAGAGCACGAAGCTCACCGCGGCCGCGGCGAGGACGGAGAGCCCGATGCCCAGGTAGGAATCTCGGGCGGCCACCCCGAAGATCGCGAAGATCGAGCCGGGGGAGGCGGGTGCGATCAGGCCGGTGTGGAACACGGCGTTGACGAAGACGCCGGTCATGCCGCCGCCGATCGCGGCGATGATGAGGATCGGCCGCATCAGCACGTAGGGGAAGTAGATCTCGTGGATGCCGCCGAAGAACTGGATGATCGCGGCGCCGGGGGCCGTGGCGCGGGCGGCGCCGCGGCCGAAGAAGGTGAAGGCGAGCAGGATGCCGACGCCGGGGCCGGGATTGGCCTCGAGCAGGAACAGGATGGACTTGCCGTCCACGGCAGCCTCGGAGATGCCCAGCGGGGTGAGCACGCCGTGGTTGATCGCGTTGTTGAGGAAGAAGACCTTCGCCGGCTCGATGAGCAGGGACACCAGCGGGAGCAGCCCGGCGTTCACCAGGCCGTTGACGCCGTTGGCCAGCAGGGTCATCAGCCCGTTCACCAGCGGGGCGAGGCCGAAGAACCCGGCCGCCAGGGCGATCAGCCCGAAGATGCCGGCCGAGAACATGTTCACGAGCATCTCGAAACCGGCCGGGATGTGGTCCTGCCACAGCCGGTCGAGCTTCTTCATCACCCAGGCCGCCAGCGGCGCCATGATCATCGCGCCGATGAACATGTGGACCTCGCCCAGCGCGGCGAAGTCCGCCTCCGCATTGCCGTCGGCCAGCCACTTCTCCAGCAGCTGCGCGTTCTCCTGGGCGATCAGCCAGTCGGAGCCGCCGATGACACCCATGGTGGCGATCACGCCGACCACGGCGCCGCGCGCCTCGTAGATCATGCGGCCGCCGGTGTTCGCGATCAGCAGCGGCAGCAGGTAGTGGATCATCGGGTCGACGACGCTCGCCAGCGGGGCGTTCGGAGTCCAGCCGTCGGGGATGAAGAATGCGGTCAACAGGCCCCACGCGATCAGCGCGGGGATGTTCGGCATCACCATGTTCGACAGGGAGGTGCCGACCTTCTGCAGGGCCACGCGCGGGCTGAACCCGCTGGGTGCCTCGGTCGTAGTGCTCATGCCACATCCTCAGGGACGGCCGGGGCGCTGCGTGCCCCGACGGGGACGGCGCGCGTCGGACGACGCGCTGTGGCCAGTCGCGAGATCCAGAGGGGCCGGTGAAGGACCGAGAGGAGGTGCCCGGGTGGCCTGATCGCAGTGTAGTGCCGGGAACCGGCCGGTGAACAGCACGGACGGTGCTACTGGGTGGCCCGCCAGCGCCGATAGGACAGCAGCGTGAGCACGAGGACAGCGATCCAGGAGACCGCCACGGCGATGCCGTTGACGAGCGTGGCATCCGCGATGAAGGCCCCGACCGCGATCAGCGAGACCTGGCCCGGCAGGGCGGAGACGGCGGTCGCGATGAGGAACTCGCGCCCGCTGATGCCCAGAGCGCCGCTGCCGTAGTTCACCGGCCAGTACGGGATCCCGGGCATCAGGCGCAGGGTGCACACCGCATAGAAGCCGCCGTCCTGGAGCCGCTCCTCGACCACCTCGGCATGGGAGCCGAGCATCCGCATCACGGTGTCCCGTCCCAGCAGCCGGGCGATCCCGTAGCCGCCGCAGCAGCCGAGCACGACGCCGATCATCGACAGCAGGGTCCCCAGCGGCAGCCCGAAGATCATCCCTGCGGCGACCGCCATGATCGTCACCGGGATCGGCGTCACGGCGACGACCGCGTACAGGCCGATGAAGAAGAACGGCCCCCACAGCCCCAGCTCCGCGATCTCGGCCTGCATCTGATCCAGGGAGGGCAGGCGCACGTTCAGGGCGAGCCAGATCATCGCGAGCACGACGAGCACGAACGCCGCATTGCGCAGGATCGACGCCCAGGGCACACCCCCGCGGTCGGGGAGGGGCGCTCGGCGGTGGTGTCGGCGGGCTCGGACATCCCGCGATCCTACGGGGCGGGCGACGGGATCCCGACCAGCAGACCGCTGACCTCCGCGGTTCAGAGCCGGCCCTGGGCCTCCGTGCCCGCGGGGATCGGGGTCATCCGGGTGACGGTGGCCGGCTTCTCGATGAGCGCGGCGATGTCCTCGCGCAGCACCGCCACCTCGTCGCTGTCGCCGTGGGTGTCCAACGCCTCGGCCGAGGACCACTTCTCGATCATGGTGATCGTGCCGTCCTCGGCGTCATGGATCGCGTAGAGCTCGCAGCCCTGCTCGGTGTGGACGGCGGTGATGCCGCGGTGCATGGCCGCGGCCAGCTCCTGCTTCTTGCCGGGCCGGGGATGGAACACGGCGGTGACGACGACGGTCATGAGGACTCCTCGGGCGGTGCGGTCTCGGTCAACCCCATCCTGCCCGTCCTGCGCGTGCGCGGCCATCGCGTCCCAGCGGGAGGCCCGCTCAGCGGCAGTCCTCCGCTCAGTCCAGCCCCACGAGTTCGGCGCTGCGCTGCCAGAGCGCGGCGGCGAGCTCGGCGTCGTCGGCCTGGGGATTGACCTTCGCGGTGGGCCGGTCCTGGTCGTAGTAGCGCCCGGAGGTCCAGGTCGATCCGGGGGTCCCCGTGAGGAACCAGGCGAGGGTCGCACCGCCCTGCTCGGGACCGATCATCGGCACGAACCGGGAGAGCGGGGACTGGTAGAGCCAGCGCATCACGCTCCTCGACCCGGTGCCGAAGCTCGTGCGCACGATCCCGGGATGGAATGCCGCCGCGGAGAGTCCCTCGGCGTGGAACCTCGTGTGCAGGCTGCGGGTGAACAGCACGTTCGCGAGCTTCGCGTCGCCGTAAGCCTTCCGGGCGCTGAAATGACGGGTGTTGTCGAGGTCCTCGAGATCGAGGTGACCGAAGAATCGGTGCCCGATGCTCGAGGTGGCGATGACCGAGGCGCCGCCGGGGAGCAGGCGCGGCAGCAGCAGGTTCGTCAGCAGGAAGGGTGCGAGGTGGTTGATCTGGAAGGTCTTCTCATGGCCGTCCACGGTGGGCGTGCGCTCGCCGAAGATCCCCCCGGCATTGTTCGCCAGCGCGTCGATGCCGTCCTCCCCGGTCGCCGCCGAGAGCTCCTCGGCCAGGCGCCGCACCTCGTCCAGCCGAGCGAAATCGGCCACGAAGTGCTCGGCGCCGAGCTCCTGTGCCAGGGCAGCGGTCTTCTCGGGAGAGCGGCCGACGAGGAGCAGCCGGTGACCGGGACCGGCCAGCTGCCGGGCCGCCGCGGCACCGATGCCGTCGGAGGCTCCGGTGATGACGAGAGTTCTGCGGTCCATCGGTCTGGCTCCTCGGATCGGGCGGTCGCACCGCCGAGTGTTCCAGATCGGCACCGGGTGGACCTCAGGCGGACTTCTTGGTCCCGGACTTCTTCTTGGCCCCGGACTTCTTCTTGGAGCCGCCCGACGGCTTCGCGGGCTCGTCGGCCTTCTCGTCGCCGCGGCGGGAGCGGACGCTGCGCTCGAGCGCGTCCATCAGGCTGAGGACCCGACCGCCCTCCGGGGGATCCTGCTCCGCATCCTCCTCGCCGAAGGTCGCGTCGGTGTCGACGGAGTCGCCCTCCTCGAGCTTCGCCTCGACCAGCTCGCTCAGCTGCGCCTGGTACTCGTCGGTGAACTGCTCGGGCTCGAAATCCCCGCTGAACTGCTCGACCAGCGCAGCGGCCATCGTCATCTCCTTCTCGGAGACCTTCGACGTCCTGGGAGCGAGGTCGACCTCCTTGAGGTCCGCGGGCCAGCGCAGGGTCTGCAGCGCGAGCATGTCGTCATGGACCCGCAGCACGCCCAGGCGGGTCTTGGTGCGCAGCGTGAAGGTGACGATCGCCGTGCGCTCGGTCTTCTCCAGGGTGCGCCGCAGCAGCACGTACGCCTTCCCCGAGCGGCCCACCGGCTCGAGGAAGTACGAGGTGCCCAGCAGGATCGGATCCACCTGGTCCGAGGGCACGAACTGCACCACATCGATCTCGTCGTTGTCCTCCGCGGGCAGGTCGGCGAGCTCCTCATCGGTGAGCACGACCGTCTTGTCGCCGTCGTCATAGGCCTTGTCGATGTGCTCGTAGTCGATCTCCCGCCCGCACACCTCGCAGGTGCGCTGGTACCGGATCCGGCCGTGGTCCTCGTCGTGGACCTGGTGGAAGGAGAGGTCGTGCGAGCGCGTCGCCCCGTAGAGCTTCACCGGCACGTTCACGAGGCCGAAGGTGATCTCACCGCTCCATATCGCACGCATGCCCCATCACACCATGCGGCCCGGGCCTCCGGCCAGGAGCACGCGGTCGCCCGCCCCGTGACGGATCGCGTGATCGGGGGCACAGTGGAGCCATGGCCAGCAGAGAGCAGATGGTCGAGGTCGAGGGGCGCACGCTGCGGATCTCCCACCTCGACAAGATCCTGTACCCCGAGACGGGCACCACCAAGGGCGAGGTGATCGACTACTACCACCGGATCGCGCCGGTGATGCTCCCGCAGGCCACCAGGCGCCCGGCGACCCGGAAGCGCTGGGTGGACGGGGTCGGCACCGCCGAGGAGCCGGGGAAGGCGTTCTTCCGCAAGGACCTCGAGGACCACGCTCCCGACTGGGTGCCGCGCGCGGACATCCAGCACAGCGACGGGACCTCGAGCTATCCGCTGCTGGACGAGACCGCGGTGCTGGTCTGGCTCGCCCAGCTCGCCGCCCTCGAGATCCATACCCCGCAGTGGCGCTTCGACGCGCAGCTCGATCCCGCACCGCCCGACCGGTTGGTCCTCGACCTCGACCCCGGTGAGGGCGCCGGACTGGCCGACTGCGCGCGCGTCGCCCACTGGTGCCGCGAGATCCTCACCGGGATGGGGCTGGAGGCATATCCGGTGACCTCCGGCTCCACGGGCATCCACCTGTATGCGCCGCTCGAGGGCACCTCGAGCGCCGAGGAGGTCTCCCAGGTCGCCCACGAGCTCGCGCGAGCCCTCGAACAGGACCACCCGGACGACGTCGTCAGCGCGCAGAAGAAGTCTCAGCGCACCGGCAGGGTGCTCGTGGACTGGTCGCAGAACAACGGCAGCAAGACCACCGTGTGCCCCTACTCCCTGCGCGGACGGCTGCGACCCACCGTCGCCGCGCCGCGCACCTGGGAGGAGATCGAGGATCCGGAGCTGGACCACCTGGAGCTGGCCGAGGTGCTCGAGCGGGTCGAGGCGGGCGCGGACCCGCTCGCCCCGCTGGGCATCGCCCCGGGGGCCTCCCCGGCACCGGGTCCGGACCGGCTGGAGGTGTACCGCTCCAAGCGGGACCCGGACCGGACCCCGGAGCCGGTCCCCGGCACCGACGCCGCGCGGGACGCGCTGGAGGCGGAGGCACCGATGTTCGTGATCCAGGAGCACCACGCCTCCCGCCTGCACTGGGACTTCCGGCTCCAGCATCACGGGGTGCTGGTCTCCTGGGCGGTGCCCAAGGGGCCTCCGCTGGAGACCGCCGTGAACCGCCTCGCCGTGCAGACCGAGGACCATCCGCTGGAGTACGGCACCTTCGAGGGCGCCATCCCGCAGCACGAGTACGGCGGCGGCGACGTCACCATCTGGGACACCGGCACCATCGAGATCGAGCAGTGGCGCGAGGGGAGGAGGTGATCGTCGTCTGCCACGGTGCGGCCGACGGCGGCCTGGGTGGCGTCCCGCGACGCTTCGCCTTCCTCCGCACCGGCGGTCTCGACCGCGGGTCCCGTTCCACCGCGGCGACGGCGACGGCGAAGGACAACTGGCTGCTGCACCTGATGAAGGACCAGCCGGAGGCCGCGCCCGAGGCCGACACCGGGAGCGATCCGGACCAGCCGATCGCGCCGATGCTCGCCACGCTCGGTCGGCGCAGCGACATCCGGGAGGAGGACGACTGGACCTTCGAGATGAAGTGGGACGGCGTCCGCGTCATCGCGACGGTCGCCGAGGGTGCGGTGCGGCTCACCAGCCGCGGCGGCGAGGACATGGCCGCGAGCTTCCCCGAGCTCGCCGAGCTCCACGAGGCCGTGGGGGCCGATCTGCGCACGGCGGGCGCGACCGTGCTCGACGGGGAGATCGTCGCCCTGGACCGCCGCGACCGGCCCTCCTTCTCCCGTCTGCAGCAGCGGCTGGGACTCACCCGGGAGCGGGACGTCGAGCGGGTGCGGCACGAGGTGGAGGTCCACGTGATGCTCTTCGACCTGCTCGTGCGCGGCGGGGAGTCGCTGCTGGGCCGCCCCTATCGTGAACGCCGCGAGGCGCTGTTCGAGACGGTCCGCGCCACCGAGCACGTGCAGTGCCCTCCAGCGGACCACGGGGACGTGGCACAGGCGATCGAGCTGTCGCAGACCCTCCAGCTCGAGGGGGTGATGGCGAAGCGGGAGTCCGGCGTGTACCGGCCCGGCAAGCGCTCGCGCACCTGGATCAAGCTCAAGAACGCCCACCATCAGGAGGTGGTGGTGATCGGCTGGCGCCACGGCAGGGGTGAGCGCGCCGGCGGCATCGGCTCGCTCCTGGTCGCGGTGCCCGACGCCGAGGGGAGCTGCGCTACGCGGGCCGGGTCGGCACCGGCTTCACCGAGCGGGACCTCGAGCAGATCATGGACCGCCTGCGCTCCCGTGCCCGCAGGACGCCGCCGGCGGGGGACGTGCCCGCCGCGGACCGGCGCGACGCCGAATGGGTGCGGGCGGATCTGGTGGCCGAGGTCCGGCACACCGAGCGCACCGGGGCCGACCGGCTGCGCCACCCCGTCTGGCGGGGCTGGCGGCCCGACAAGGAGGCCGCGGAGGTGCAGTGGGAGGCATGAGGGACGAGAGCGCTTGGCCCGGCGCGCGGCCGAGAATCGTCCGGTGGGTCACATCGTGGTCGGAGCACCCGGCGCCATGCCGTAGTCTGGTCGGGCACGGCGCAGGATGCCTCCCCGGAGGCGACCGACGACGGTCGCGCACCTCCGAAGAAATTGGGAATTCATCACCTCCTCCGCACTGCCCCCGTATGACGCGGCGCTCGCCGTCCCCGCTGAGCGCTCCACCCCTTCCTGGCTCCGAGCCGATGGTGACATCGCTGTGCTCGCCGGAGGGTCCCCCACGGCCTGCGGGCCCCAGATCAGCCGCACCGGCGACGTCCTGTCGTCGGCCGCGGCTCAGGCAGCCCCAGCGGCTGCACCCCATCCGCGGCGGCGCCGTCGTCACGGATACCCGGGCCACGAATGTGGTTCACGACTACGAAGGAATATCGCCATGGCTACTGGCATCGTCACCTGGTTCAACTCCGACAAGGGCTACGGCTTCATCGCCCCCGAGGACGGCTCCGCCGATGTGTTCGCGCACTTCAGCGCCATCGCCGGCACCGGCCGTCGCGACCTCGAGGAGAACCAGCGCGTGGAGTTCGAGACCGAGCAGGGCCCCAAGGGCATGCAGGCAGTGAACATCCGCGGAATCTGAGCGTTCCGGCCGCTCCACGGAGCGGCTGCGTGATCCAGGCGCCCGTCGCCTCCGGCATCAGCCGGAGGAGGCGGGCGTCCTCGCGTCCGCTCCCAGCGCGCTCCGGGCCGGTGCTGTCACCATGTGCGGATGGACCTGCGCACCCTCGGACATGAGATCGCGGAACGGCTGCTGCCCGACGCCGCCCCCGCCACCGGCTGGTGGGTGCCGGCCGCGCTGCTGGTGGCGCTCGTGGTGGTGGCGCTGCCGCCCGCCTGGCGCCTCGCCCGGCTCGCGGTGACCATCGTCCACGAGCTCGGCCACGCGAGTGTCGGGATCCTGCTGGGACGCCGATTCACCGGCTTCGTGGTCAGCGCGGACATGTCCGGCCACGCCGTCACCGTCGGCCCCCGTCGCGGATTCGGCCGCGTGGCCTCCACCTGGGCCGGGTACCCGGCGCCCGCGCTGGTGGGTGCGGTGCTGGTCCAGATCGCCCTGCACGGCTGGGCGCCCACCGCCCTGTTCGCCGCACTGGTGGTGCTCGTGCTCTCGGTGGTCTTCACCCGCACCCTGCACACCCTGGCGGCCGTGCTCGGCACCGCCGCAGCAGTGGGGGCGCTGTGGTGGTGGGGGAGCCCGGTGCTCACCGCCGTGCTCACCCTCGCCGGCGGCGTGTTCCTGCTGCTGGGCGCCTGGCGGCACCTCGGCGCCGTGATCCGCCGCGGCGGCCGCGGCGACGATCCCGCCCAGCTCGCCGCCCTGACACCGGTGCCGGGATGGGGGTGGACGCTGTGCTTCGCCGTGGTGCTCGCGGCCTGCACCTGGTGGGCGTGGACGGCGCTCGCCCCGCACCTCCTGGACCTGATCTGAGGCTGCGCCCCCGGGCGTGACAGGCGGGCGCTCCCGACGGATGATCGGGGCAGAGGCCGCACTGTCGGAGGTGAGCGTCGTGGAATGGAGCAGCTGGCTCGGGCTGCTGGACGGGCACGAGTACACGATCGCCCGGGAGGTGATCCAGCGCGGGGTCGCTGCGGTGTTCGTCCTCGCCTTCGGCTCCACCTTCCATCAGTTCCCGGTGCTGCTGGGCGAGCGGGGGCTGCTGCCGGTGCCCGACTTCCTCGCACGCGCCGGCGATCGCGCGGGGCCCACGCTCTTCCGGTGGCGCCGCACCCCGTACAGCGACCGCCTGCTGCGGGCGATGTGCCTGGCGGGAATGCTGCTCGGCGCCCTGACCGTGCTGGGAGTGCCGCAGCAGGGACCGGCCTGGACCATGATCGTGGTGTTCGGGGCGATGTGGGGGATGTACCTCTCGATCCATTCCGTGGGCCAGGTGTTCTACGGCTTCGGCTGGGAGTCGATGCTGCTGGAGTGCGGGTTCCTCGTCGGCTTCCTCGGCTCCCACGCGGTCGCGCCGCCGCTGCTGATCCTGTTCTTCCTGCGCTGGATGCTGCTGCGCCTGGAGTTCGGCGCCGGCATGATCAAACTGCGGGGAGATGCCTCCTGGCGCGATCTCACCGCGATGGACCATCACCATCAGACCCAGCCGATGCCCGGTCCGCTCAGCCGCCTCGCGCATCTCATGCCGCGCTGGTGGCACCGACTCGAGGTGCTGGGCAGCCATGCCGTGCAGCTGGGGGTGGTCTGGCTGGTGCTGCTGCCCCAACCGGTCGCGTCGATCGCCGCGGCGGCGGTGATCCTCACCCAGCTGTTCCTGGTGCTCACCGGCAACTACGCGTGGCTGAACTGGCTCACCATCGTGGTGGCGTTCTCCGCGATCAGCGATCCCTTCCTGCGCTGGATGGTGGGCGGGCCCTGGCCGGGGTTCGGGGCGCCGACGCCCGGTGCGGCCTCGCCGCTGTGGTGGCAGCTGCTGATCCTGGCCGTGTTCGCCCTGCTCGTGGTCCTCTCCTGGGCGCCGCTGCGGAACCTGTTCTCCTCCCGCCAGCTGATGAACGCGAGCTTCAACCGCTTCCACCTGGTCAACGCCTACGGCGCGTTCGGCTCCATGACCGAGCGCCGGTACGAGGTGGTCATCGAGGGGACCCGCGCCGAGGACCCCGACGTCGCCGAGGAGGAGGAGTGGGTGCCCTTCGAGTTCCGCGGCAAGCCGGGTGACGTGCGGCGGCGCTCGCGGCAGTTCGCCCCCTACCACCTGCGGCTGGACTGGCAGATGTGGTTCCTCGCTCTGCGCCCCGGTGCCGAGCGGTGGTTCGTGGCGCTGCTGGAGAGGCTGCGGGACGGTGACCCCGGGGTGCGGCGTCTGCTGCGCATCGACCCCTTCGCGGGCGAGGCGCCGACGGGGATCCGGGTGCGCCTGTTCGAGTACCGGTACACGACCCGGCAGGAACGGCGGGAGACCGGTGACTGGTGGGTGCGCACCGAGCTGGGGCAGCTGGCGCGGCTGTGATCCCCTGAGCCCTCAGAGGTACAGCGTCGCCACCCGGACCAGCAGCGCGACGAGGCCCAGCGACGGCAGGAACGTCACCGCGAGCCACATCTTGCGGTAGGAGAGGACCGCGAGGAACTCCCGCAGGGTGGCGCTGGGGACGTAGTAGAACGCCGTCGGCCCGCCCACGGCCTCGTCCTCGAATCCCAGGGAACGAGCCAGCAGTGCGGCACGGAACGCGTGATACCTGCTGGTGGCGACGATGTACGGCCCGTCGATGCCGGCCTCCTCGAAGATCCGGTGGGAGAGGGTGAGGTTCTCCTGCGTGGTGCGGGACTCGGTCTCGGCCACGACCCGGTCCTGCGGCACCCCGGCCTCCTCGACGAGGTACTCGGCCATCGCCGCGCCCTCGGCCCGGGGCTCGTCCTCACCACGGCCGCCGGAGGGCACCAGCAGCGGATCCAGGCCGAGGCCCAGCAGCCGCTCCCGCTCGGCGACCGCACGATCCAGCCGGTTGCGCAGCAGCCGGCTCACGCTGCCGTGGATCAGGCCGGATCCATGGATGATCACGCCCTCGGCGGGCAGTCGCTTCGGGAACAGCTGGTAGGGGATCGAGGCGCACAGGAACACCAGGAACGCGATCCCCAGGTGCAGCGAGAGCAGGGCCAGCAGCGCCCCGGCACCGAGGCCGAGCGGGGTGAGGGAGAACATCAGCACCCCGGCGGCCACCGGCGCTCCCAGCAGCGCCAGGCCCACCAGCCCCGAGAGCAGGTTCCCCAGGGACCTGCCCTCCTTGCGCACCATGGTCAGCCCGTTCCACACCATGAACACCCCGAGCGCGATCACCCCCAGCAGCGCCAGCGCCGTCCCGGTGAGCACCAGCACTTCACCCAGGGGCACGGTGGTCTCCACCAGCAGGGTCAGCGTGGACGTGCTCGAGTACAGCGCGATCAGCAGCAGCACCCCGTTGCGCACCCGTCGGCGGTCCCGACGGAAGACCAGCAGGTACACCGCCCACCAGAAAGCGGTCCCGATCAGCGATCCCAGCATCCACAGCTCCTCTCGGCGGGCGACGTCCCATCCTCACACGTCGGACACTCCGGAGGCGTCGGGCGGGGTGCGGGAGCGCGGATCCTCAGCGCATCGCGGGGGCCCCGGCGAAGGCTGTCAGGTGTCGGCCCAGGTGCGCGGCCAGCACCTCGCTGTGGCGCTCCTGGTGCGCGGCGACCACGGAGAGGAAGCGTTCGTGGAGCGGGATGCCGGAGGGATCGGTCGCATTCAGCGAGTCCCCGTAGCCCACGTGCAGGATCTGCCGGGCATCCTCCGAGCGGATCAGCTCCAGCAGATCCACCCCCTCCAGCGAGGCGGGGGTGCGGTCCTCATGGGCCGAGACCTGGTAGCTCGCCCGGGCCTGTGCATAGGAGGCGCGGGAGACGCCCCAGATCCTCGAGAACAGCTCCTCGTCGTGCGCGGCGACGACCTCGAGGCCGCACAGGTAACTGGTGCCGGAGGTCTTCAGGTGCACCAGCCCTTCGGTGGCCTCGACGCACAGCGGGTAGATCGAGAACTTGTCGGAGCCGGTGTGCAGCGAGATCTTGTAGCCGCCGAACTGCTCGGCGATCGCATGGTGCGCCTCGAGGTTGCTCCGCAGCTCCTCGACATCGCCTCGGAACTCCACCCCCTTCTCGAAGCCGTCGACGTAGCGCGGGGCGAAGCTGGACCACGAGGCGCCCAGGCGGCGCAGCTCGGAGGCCAGGTAGTAGTGCTCGAAGAGGGTGGTCTCCCAGGCGGTCTCATCGACCGCGATCTCGATCTCGATCTCCTGCTGCGCGGCCCCGGTGGCGTGCCGGAACAGCCGCATCGCCTCGACCACGGCCCGGCCGTACTTCACCGCCGCGATGAGGACGTCCTGTTCGGTGACCTCGATCTGCGTACGGCCGACGTCCAGCGTCATCCCCGCATAGCGCCGGCGGAGATCCTCCAGGGAGTCCTCGAGCTGGTCCCAGGGGAGCGCCTCGGCATCCGCGGCGGTGACCCCGGCGGTCACATCGGCGACCAGGTCGCCCGGATCCAGGGTGAACATCACGAAACCGGCCTCGAGGCCGCGGTCGATGCCCTCGGTGGTCTTGATGTGGTCGCAGTCGGCGCCGAAGCCCCGGTCCCAGCCGGCCTCGACGAGGCCGAAGACGGCATCGTCCATGACGGAGCGGGCACTGCGCCCCAGGCGGTCCATCTCGCGGATCGACTGCTGGGCGAGGACCGGCATCACTCCCGTGCCCGCGGTCGCGAAGGCGCGGGCCTGGCCGGGGGTGGCCAGGCCCGTGCGGTCGCCGGTGCCCACGGAGGTGCGGTGGTGGCTGATCAGCTGGGGGCGCAGGCATGGCAGCGCGGCCTGCAGTGCGGTGGCGTTCGCGGTGGTCAGCGGGCCGGTGAGGACGTAGCCGTCGCCGGAGGAGGCGGACGTGCCCTCGAAGGGCGCCAGGGTCTCGGCCGTCGCGGCGTCCAGGCGCAGGGAGCGGGCGGAGCCCTCGTAGCGGATGCTCGCGGCGAGGGCGTCGGTGCGCAGGGTCATCGGGGTCTCCGTCCCGGCGGGGTGGGGGACACCGTCGGCCCCGCCGGCCACCCACACCATGGAATGTAAACGATTGCATAGATGTGTACAGGATGGAAGGGGTTGACGCCGGGTGCGATACGCTCGCAACTGCAAAAGTTGCAGCAGAAGCGGGAGGGGTGGGAGATGGCAGTGACGCTCAAGGACGTCGCCGCGCACGCCGGGGTGTCCGTCGCGACCGCCTCTCGGGCATTCCAGCGCCCCGAGATGGTCGGCCGGGATGCCCTGGCGCGAGTCCGGGACGCCACGGAGGTGCTCGGCTACACCCCGAACCGCACCGCCCGCGCCCTGGTCACCGGTCGTGCGGGGGTGTACGGCGTGATCGTCCCCGACCTCGAGAACCCCTTCTTCCCGGCAGTGCTCAAGGGGGCCCAGGCCCGTGCCCACGAACTCGGTGCGCAGCTGCTGATCACCGATGCGGGGGAGTCGCCCGAGGGGGAGCTGCCCCTGGTGCGCACCCTCGCGCCGCAGGTCGACGGCATCCTGCTGTGCTCGAGCCGGATGGACGAGGAGTCGCTGCACGAAGCCGCCGCGCTCACCCGTCTCAGCCTGGTCAACCGGGTCTCTCCCCGACTGCCCGGGGTCTTCGCGGATCCGGAGCCCGGCATCCCCGCCGCGGTGCAGCACCTGCGACGCATGGGGCACCGGCGGATCGGCTACGTCGGCGGACCCCTCCGCAGCCGCTCCGACCAGGTGCGGCGCGAAGCCATCGCCCGGATCTGCGCAGCGGCGGGACTGGACTGGATCGAGATCGGCTCCTTCCCGCCCACGGCCGACGGCGGTCGCCGCGGTGCCGAGGCCCTGCTGCGGACCGACGCCACCGCGGTGCTCGTCTACAACGATCTGATGGCGCTCGCGCTGATGGAGCGCCTGCACGGCTGGGGCGTCCGCGTCCCCGAGCAGATCAGCCTGGTGGGCTGGGACGACATCCCCTTCTCCAGCATGGTGACCCCGGGGCTGGCGACCGTGCGGGTGCCGCGCTACGACATGGGGGCCACCGCGATCGATCTGCTGCACGGGGCCGACGAGGCCGGCCGGCCGGCGAGGGTCGGCCTGCCCACCCAGTTCGTGCCCCGCGGATCCATCGCCCGCGCCACCGCAGAGGACGCGCAGGCGTGAGTTCGCCTACGCTCCCTCCATGAGCGCTCTGACCACCCCGCTCGGGGACCTTGCCGGCGTCGGCCGCCCGGCCGTCCGTGCCCTGGCCGCCCACGGACTGCACACCGTCGGCGATCTGGCGGGGCGCGATTGGCCGGAGCTGGCGCAGCTGCACGGCGTCGGTCCCGCGGCCGGACGCCGGCTGCAGGCGGCGCTCGCCGAGCACGGCGCCACGATGCAGGACCCGCCCGCCCCGCAGGCGCGCCGGGCCGTGATCACCCCGGGGGCGACCGGGACCGGCGCGAGCGACCTGAAGACCCACGCCACCACCGCCGACCCGGCCGAGCACGTGGCCGGGCTCGAGCCCCGCCGTCGCCGCGACGGGGAGGCGCTGCTGGAGATCTTCGGGGCGGCCACCGGCGCGAGCGCGACCATGTGGGGGCCCAGCATGATCGGCTACGGCGAGGTCCACTACCGCTACGCCACCGGGCGGGAGGGAGACACCTTCCAGCTCGGCTTCAGCCCGCGCAAGGCCGAGCTCGCGCTCTACGGGTTGCAGGGCTTCCCTCACTCCGAGGAGCTGCTGGAGCGGCTCGGGAGGCACCGTCGCGGAGCCGGCTGCCTCTGGGTGCGCTCGCTGGAGGGGATCGATCTCGAGGTGCTGCGCGAGCTGATCGCGCATGCGTGGACGCACGGACCCGACGGCGCCGGGCCGTGACGCTCCGCTCACCGAGGCAGGGCCGGATGCATCGAGGACCGGTTGCGGCCTACTGTGCTCCGGGAGCTCTCGGGAGCCGCGCCGCAGCCGCGGGCGGTCAGGAGCTCCCGGTCAGTCGGGGAGAGGACGGCGATGGGTCTGTCGACAGCTGAGCGCCCGCGCGCCGAACGGCTTCTGTTCGCCCGCCGCCGCTCGAAGGCGGGCGTGGTGATCCTCGGGGTCGGCGCGCTGATGGTGGTCGTGTACTCGGTGGTGTTCAAGCTGCTGATGGCGCACGAGGTCACGGACCATTCCTGGGCCACGGCTGTGTACTGGACCGTCACCACCATGTCCACCCTGGGGTACGGCGATGTCACCTTCACCTCGGACCTGGGCCGGCTGTTCTCCATGTTCGTGCTGCTCAGCGGGATCGTCTACATCCTGGTGCTGCTGCCCTTCTACGTGATCCAGTACGTCGTCACCCCGTGGCTGGACCGGCGCCGCGCCGCCCGGACACCGCGGCGGGTCCCGCCGGCCCTGCGGGACCACGTGCTGCTGGTGGGGTCCGACGCCGTCACCCAGGCCTTCGCCGCCCGGGCCGAGCGCTGCCAGGTCCCGGCCGTCCTGGTCCTCGAGGACATCGCCCTCGCCGGGGAGCTGCATGATCAGGGGCGGCAGGTGGTCGTCGGCCCCCTCGACTCCGCGATGACGTACCGCAGCGCCGGAGCCGCCCGAGCACGGCTGGTGATCTCCACCCTCTCCGACACCGCGAACACGAACGTCGCCTTCACCGTGAGGCAGGCCGCCGCCAAGGTGCCCGTCGCGGTGACCGCGTCGAAACCGGTCTCCGTGGACGTGCTCGATCTCGCCGGCGCCGACCACGTGCTCGAGCTCGGCCAGGTGCTGGGGCGCGAGATGGCCTCCCGCGTGCTGGGATCGACCGGGCGGTTCCACGCCATCGGCAGCTTCGGCACCACGATCATCGCCGAGGCGGCAGTCCGCGGCACCAGCCTGGTGGGGCTGACCCTGGGGGAGGCCCTGCCCCTGCTGCGCTCCCGGGTGCGGATCCTGGCGATCATGCGCAAGGGACGGCTGCGGGCGATGACCCCGGATCTGCGGATCACCGATGCGACCGTGCTGGTGCTCGCCGGCCAGGAGGAGGACCTCGCCCGGTACGACGAGCAGTTCCAGAGCGGGGAGATCTCCGAGGACCCGGTCGTGATCCTCGGCGGCGGCCGGGTCGGTCGCGCCGCGTCCCGTGCGCTGAGCGATGAGGGGGTGCCCAACACGATCGTCGAGCTCGAGCCCGGGCGGGTCGAGAACTCGTACTCGGTGCTCGAGGGGACCGCGAGCTACGCGGTGGTCGCGGGCGATGCCGCCGATCAGCGGGTGCTGCGCCGGGCGGGGCTCGAGACCGCCTCGGCCGTGCTGGTCACGCCGCGCGACGACGATCTGAACGTCTATCTCACGCTGTTCTGCCGTCGGCTGCGTCCCGAGCTGCAGATGGTCTCGCGGGCCACCTACGAGCGCAACGTCGCCACGCTCTATCGCGCCGGGGCGGACAGCGTGCTCTCCTACGCCACCATCGGCGCGACCGACCTGTGGAACCGTGCCGGGCTCAGCCACCGGGTGCTGGTCGCCGAGGGCAATGAGCTGTTCCTGGTACCGCGGCCCGCTTCGCTGGCGCGCCGGTCGGTGCGCGACGACGAGGTGCGCCGGCGCACCGGCTGCCATATCGTCGCCGTCCTCGATGAGGACGGCACCCTGGGCTACGACACCGAGTCCATCCCCTCGGCCCCCGTGCAGCTGCTGCTGCTCGGTGACCGGCACGCCGAGCGCCGCTTCCGCGAGACCTACCTCGGACGGCGCCGGCTGGGCCGACGGCCGGGCCGACGATAGGCTGGCGGCACACCCTTCGTCCTCAGGAGATCCATGTCGCCCGCACCCGTGAAGCTCGCCGTCGGGGATGCCGCCCCCGCCCTGGATCTGCCCACCGCCGGAGGCGGCCGCGTGGACCTCGCCGCGCTCGCCGGCGCCCCGGCCCTGCTGTGGTTCTATCCGGCGGCGAACACCTCGCTGTGCACGAAGCAGGCCTGTGACCTGCGTGACAATCACCAGATGTTCTTGGATGCCGGCTATCGCGTGATCGGGGTGTCCCCGGATCCCGTGGCGGAGCTGGACCGCTTCGTCGCCGAGCAGGACCTCCCGTACACCCTCGCCTCCGACGAGTCGCACCAGGTGATGGAGGCCTACGGGGCCTGGGGGGAGAAGAACATGTACGGCAAGCTGGTCCAGGGCACGATCCGCTCGACCTTCGCGCTCGACGCCGAGGGCGTGCTGACCTTCGTGAAGTACCGCGTCGGCACCCCGAAGCACATCGCGCTGCTGCAGGAGAAGCTCGGCCTGTGAGGCCGCTGGCGCAAGTGTGACGTGATCTGCGTGCTCTCGCTTTGGAGCACTCCGCTCGCTCCCGTATGCTGGCTCGGCGTGCCGCGCACGAGTGCGGTGCCAGGAGACGTGGCAGAGCGGCCGAATGCGCTCCCCTGCTAAGGGAGTAGGCGACCAAAATCGCCTCGGAGGTTCAAATCCTCTCGTCTCCGCCGACGAAAAGGCCCCTCACCTGCGATGATGTCGCGGGGGAGGGGCCTTCGGCGATGGCGGCCGGTGTCACTGGTCGGTCAGCGTCGTCCACTCCGGGCCATCGGACTCCAGCAGATCGGGATCGCGCACCACCCGTTGCGTGTGCTCGCCGCTGCGCAGTCGTCCCGCCAGCTCCTGCAGCGTCTCGCGCAGCACGGCGCGCGCACGGGAGCCGTCGCCCGCGGACAGGGCGTCGAGGAGCTTCTCGTGCGCCGTGGTGATGTCGGCGCGGACGCCGAAGCCGAGCGGATCGGAGAAGCTCCCCATCCGGGTGAGGATCACGATCGTGCTCATGGCGGAGACCAGGAAGCGGTTCCGGGCGATCTCGGCGAGCTGCTGGTGCAGATCGAGGTCGGCATTGCCGGCCTCGATCACCTCCTCGGCGGCGAGCGCCTGCCGGGTCCGCTCCAGGGTGTCCCTCAGCGGTGCCAGCAGCTCCTGCACCGCGGGGGCGTCGTCGGCGGCGCGCAGCGCGGTGATCCGGTCGGCAACGATCGAGGCGGCCTGCATCTCGATGCCCAGTCGGTAGTCGATGAAATCCGACATCGTCTCGGCATCCATCCTGGTCACGAACAGGCCGCGTCCCGGGATCTGGGTCAGCAGACCGTCGCGGACCAGGCGCTGGCAGGCCTCGCGCAGCGAGGAGCGGGAGATGCCCATCTGCTTGGAGACCTGGACCTCGGGGATGGTGTCACCGGGGCGGAGGTCGCCGAAATAGATCGCATTGCGCAGTTCGAGCTCGGCCTGGTCGATGATCGAGGGTCGACGGATCGGCTGCATCATCGGCAGCTGGACCGTCTCCTGACGAGGGCGCATGGAATCCTCCTGGTCTCGTGCGCGAAGAGCGCGCGGGGCGTCATCTAATCATCTGTCCTCGGTGCGACGACGCCAGCCCCGCAGGGAGTCATCGCCATCACATTCCTCCTGCCGGGGACGGGCGGACGTGGGGCCGCGAGGCGGGCAGAGGTGGATCACGACCCCATTACGAAACTCGCCGGTGCGAGCCCGTCGTGCCGTGGTGCGATTAGCGTGGGCGGTGATCCGATCTGCTGATCGCCGGATTGTCCGACACGTGTAGTGTCTCAGGGCACTGTCGATTCCGCAGATCACGCGACATACGCCAAGGGAGCATTTCCATGCAGAACCGCCGCAGCTTCATCCGAGGGAGCGGTCTCGTCCTGTCGGCCGCCGCACTGGGCGGCCTCGCCGCCTGCAGCCGCACCAGCACCGGGGGCGGGGACTCCGGCGGCAGCGACGGCGGTGGTGGCGGCGGCGACCTGCTGAGCAAGCTGCAGGACGCCGGGAAGATCACCGTCGGCTTCGCCGGCGAGGCACCGTACAGCTTCGAGGACGGCGGCGAGCTCCAGGGCGCGACCGTCGCCATGCACCGCGAGATCTTCGGTGAGCTGGGCATCGACACCGTCGAGGGCAAGCTCACCGACTGGGGCTCGCTCATCCCGGGCCTGAACGCCGGCCAGTTCGACGCGGTCAGCGCCGGCATGTCGATCCTCCCGGACCGCTGTGCCCAGGCCGCCTTCAGCGAGCCCGAGTTCCAGTACACCACCGCACTCATGGTCCCCACGGGCAACCCGGACGGGCTGAAGGACATGCAGTCCTTCGTGGACTCCGGTCTGACCGTCGCCACCATGTCCGGTGCGATCGAGTCCAGCTACGCGGAGGATCTCGGCCTGGACAGCATCGAGGTCGGCGGCCCGCAGGACGGCGTGGACGCGCTCAAGGCCGGCAACGCCGCAGCCTTCGCCCTCACCGCCATCTCGCTGAACTGGCTGGCCGACAACACCGTCGACGACGTCGAGGTGACCGACAGCTTCGTTGCCGAGATCGACGGGGTCAAGCAGGTCGGCGCCGGCGGCACCGTGTTCCGCAAGGAGGACACCTCCCTGCTGGATGCCTACAACGAGAAGCTCGCCGAGATCATCGCCGATCCCGAGCGCTACCTCTCGATCGTCGGCGACTACGGGTTCACCAAGGAGGAGCTGCCGCCCGAGGACATGACCACCGAGATCCTCTGTTCCGGTGACCTCTCGTCCCTGCAGTGATCCCGTGCTCCATCGATGACGTCGTCCCGGCACGAGCCCTCGCGGGCCGTGCCGGGCCGTTCGTCGCCCGAGAGGTGATTCCCCGATGGATGGAGTGATCGGCTTTATCCAGGATCTCGGCCCGAACCTCCAGCTGGTGCTGGACCGGATGCCGATGATCCTCGACGGCGTCACGATCACGTTGCTGGCCAGCGTGCTGGGCGCCGCACTCGCGCTGTTCATCGCGTTCGCCTTCGGACTCGCGCTGCTCGCGAAGAACGTGCTCGTGCGCGGCGTGGCGAGGGTGTTCGTGGAGTTCTTCCGCGGCACCTCGCTCGTGGTGCAGCTGTTCTGGCTGGCGTTCGTGCTCCCACAGCTGCCCTACCCCCTGGGCTTCCAGCTCGATCCGCTGCTGGTCGGCGTGCTCGCCCTGGGCCTGAACTACGGGGCCTATGCGGCGGAGGTCGTGCGCGGCTCGATCGGCTCGGTGCCCACGGGGCAGTACGAGGCGATCAGCGCGCTCAGCCTGAGCCCGGCCCGCGGCATGTTCCGCATCGTGATCCCCCAGGCCTGGGCCCTGATGCTCCCGTCGCTGTCGAACCTGTGGATCCAGCTGCTCAAGGGCAGCGCCATCGTCGGCACGGTGACCCTGTACGACCTCTTCTTCCAGGTCGAGCAGCTGCGTGACCGGACCGGCACCTGGTTCGCCTATTCCTTCGCACTGCTGGCCTACTACCTGATCGCCTGGCTGATCGTGATCCTCATGAACGGTCTGGAGATCCGGGCCAAGCACCAGATCGGGCGCGGCCCGGCCCTGAAGGACTCGTGGCGTTCGCTCTTCCGGGCGCCCGGCAGCACCCCGGCAGGAGGTGGGGCGGCATGAACCCGAACTCGTCCTGGTGGGATTGGGACCACGCTGCGGCAGTCCTGCCCTCACTGCTGCTCGACGGTTTCAAGATCACCGTCCTGGCCACCGTCCTGGGAACCCTCATCGCCCTGGTGCTGGGACTCATCGTCGCGATCATCCGGCGCAGTGCGCCGCCGCTCATCAACGCTCCGGTCACGTGGGTGGTCGAGTTCATCCGGATGACGCCGCTGGTGGTCCAGCTGGTGTTCGCGAACCTCGTGCTCTCGCAGTACATCAACTCGACGCTCGCGATCGGGATCTGCGTGCTCGGCGTCCATTACACGACCTACATGGCCGAGGTGTACCGCGCCGGCATCGACTCGGTGCCCACCGGGCAGTGGGAGGCGGCCACGGCCCTCTCCCTGCCGCGCGTGCGGACCTGGCGCGCGGTGGTCATCCCGCAGGCGATCCGCAACACCCTGCCGGCGCTCGGCAACTACGCGATCTCCATGTTCAAGGAGACCCCGTTCTTCGTCGTGATCTACATCCCGGAGCTCGTGCGGGTCGCGCAGAACTACGGCTCGCACAACTTCCGCTACACCGAGGCGATCACCCTGGCCGGCCTGATCTTCCTGGCCGCCAGCTACCCCACCTCGCTCCTGATCCGACGACTGGAGAAGAAACTTGCCTGAGAACACAGCCCCGACCGGCACGGCGGACGTGCCCCACATCGAGTTCCGCGACGTGGTCAAGAAGTTCGGCGACAACACCGTGCTGGACGACCTGAACTTCACCGTCACCAAGGGTGAGCGCGTCACGCTGATCGGGCCCTCCGGCTCGGGCAAGACGACCATCCTGCGTCTGGTGATGACCCTAGAGGAACTCACCGGCGGGTACATCCACATCGGTGGGACGCCGCTGCAGTACCAGGAGCAGGGCGGCAAGCGCGTGCGGATCTCGGACAAGCGCCGCCGCCGCACGACCACCGACATCGGCATGGTCTTCCAGCACTTCAACCTGTTCCCCAACATGACCGTGATGGAGAACATCATCGAGGCCCCGGTCAACGTGATGGGGCTGAAGAAGGCCGAGGCGGAGGCCAAGGCCGAGGCCCTGCTCGACAAGGTGGGCATGGCGTGGAAGAAGGATGCCCGTCCCAATGAGCTCTCCGGCGGTCAGCAGCAGCGCATCGCGATCGCGCGGGCCCTGGCCATGGATCCCGAGATCCTGCTGCTGGACGAGGTCACCTCGGCGCTGGACCCGGAGCTGGTGGGCGAGGTGCTCGCGGTGCTCAAGGACATCGCCGCCGAGACCGACATCTCCATGCTGATCGTGACTCACGAGATGCAGTTCGCCCGAGACGTCTCCGACCGCGTGATGATGTTCGACCAGGGCTCCGTCATCGAGGAGGGCCTGCCGGACAAGATCTTCAGCGAGCCGGAGAACCAGCGCACCCAGGACTTCCTGCGCGCCGTGCTCTGACGGCGTGAGGCTGTCCGCCGACTGTCCCCGAGAGATGCGGCGGCGGCTCCCGCTGTAGTCTGTCCCCGTTCGTTCCGCGCCGACGCGGTCGCCCTGAGTGCTGTCGGCGGCCGCCTGCCGGTGTGCCGACCCCAGGAGGCCCTGTGCCAGATCCCGACGCTATCGCCGTCCCCACGTTGACGAGCGAGTTCCCCGTCGTCGGCGACGACCCCCATATCGACGCCCCGCTGCGAGCCACCGTTCGCCGCCTGTCCACCCTGTTGGGCGGCGCCCTCGCCGACCAGCACGGCCAGGAGATGCTCGACCTCGTCGAGCAGGTCCGCAAGCTCACCAAGGAGGCGAAGTCCTCCGAGTCCGAGGGCAGCGCCCTCGACGTCCAGAACCGCCTCGCCGAGCTGCCCATCGAGCAGGCCACCACCCTGACCCGGGCGTTCAGCCAGTACTTCCTGCTGGCCAACGCCGCGGAGCAGGTCTACCGGGTGCGGGCGCTCGACGAGCGCCCTGCCGCCGACTCCTGGATGCCGCGCACCGTGCGCGCCATCCACGAGGAGCTCGGCGCCGACGGTCTGCAGAAGGCGATGGACTCGCTCGACGTGCGCCTGGTCTTCACCGCGCATCCCACCGAGGCCTCCCGCCGCGCTGTGCTGACCAAGCTGCGCCGCATCTCGGACATCCTCGGCGTGGAGACCGAGGAGGGCTCCGTCGAGCGGCGGCGCCAGGACCGTGATCTCGCCGAGCTCATCGAGACGCTCTGGCAGACCGACGAGCTCCGCCGCCAGCGCCCCACCCCGCAGGACGAGGCGCGCAACGCCCTCTACTACCTGCGCCAGATCTTCCGCCAGACGATGCCGGAGATGCTCGACGACCTCCGCGAGGAGCTGCGCGAGCACGGTGCGCAGATGCGCGACGACCAGGTGCCGCTGCGCTTCGGCTCCTGGATCGGCGGCGACCGCGACGGCAACCCCTTCGTCACCGCCCAGGTCACCCGCGAGGTGCTGGAGCTGCAGGCGGAGACGGCGATCGACTTCGCCGTCGAGGTCATCTCCGATCTGATCCTCGAGCTCTCGGTCTCCAGCGAGCTGACGGGCGTGGACGAGCAGCTGATGGAGAGCCTGCGGGAGGATCTCTCCCAGGGCTCCGAGATCGACCCGGTCCAGCAGGAGCTCTACCGCCAGGAGCCCTACCGCCTCAAGCTCGGCGCGATGCGCTCCAAGCTGCGCGCCACCCAGGAGCGCATCAGCACCGGGGACGGTCACGTCCACGGCCGGGACTACAGCGACAGCTCCGAGCTCCAGGATGACTTCCGGGTACTGCGCGAGGCGCTGCGCCGGCACGGCGGAGAGCGCGTCGCCGACGGTGCCCTCGCCGTCGCCCAGCAGGTGCTCGCGGCCTCCGGTCTCAACCTGGCCACCCTCGATGTGCGCGAGCACTCCGAGAAGCACCACGACGTGCTGGCGCGTCTGTTCGACCGGGTGGGCGAGCTGGATCGCCCCTACATGGAGCTCAGCCGGCAGGAGCGCACTGCGGTGCTGGGGCGCGAGCTCGGCAGCCGTCGGCCGCTGGTGGGATCCGCGATCACCGAGGACGAGTCGGTCCTCGACGATCCGACCCGCACCACCTACAACGTGTTCCGGGAGATCCGGGACGCTCACCGCCTCTACGGCACCTCCGTCATCGAGACCTACATCATCTCGATGACCCACGGCAGCGACGACGTGCTCGCAGCCGCGCTGCTCGCCCGCGAGGCGGGGCTGATCAGCATCGCCGGCAGCGAGGAGCGTCGTGCCGATATCGGCTTCGTCCCGCTGCTCGAGGAGGTCTCGGAGCTGCGCCACGCCGGCGAGATCCTCGACCAGCTGCTCAGCGATCCCTCCTACCGGGAGATCGTGAACCTGCGCGGCGACCGCCAGGAGGTCATGCTCGGCTACTCCGACGGCAACAAGGACGCCGGCGTGATCACCAGCCAGTGGGAGATCCACCAGGCCCAGCGCTCGCTGCGCGATGCGGCGGCCCGCCACGGGGTGACCCTGCGGCTGTTCCACGGTCGCGGCGGTTCCGTCGGCCGCGGCGGCGGTCCCACCTATGACGCGATCCTGGCCCAGCCGTACGGCGTGCTCGAGGGCGAGATCAAGTTCACCGAGCAGGGCGAGGTCATCTCCGACAAGTACATGCTGCCCTCGCTGGCCAGGGAGAACCTGGACCTGTCGCTGGCCGCGGTGCTCGAGGGCTCGGCCCTGCACACCTCTCCGCGCACCCCGGCGCAGACCATGGACCACTTCGGCGAGGTCATGCAGTCGGTCTCCGACGCGGCGTTCTCCCGGTACCGCACGCTGGTCGACGACGAGAACCTGCCGGAGTACTTCGTCTCCGCCACCCCGGTGGAGCAGCTGGGCGATCTGAACATCGGCTCGCGGCCCTCGAAGCGCACCACCTCGGAGAAGGGCCTGGAGGGCCTGCGGGCGATCCCGTGGGTGTTCGGCTGGACCCAGTCGCGGCAGATCGTGCCCGGCTGGTTCGGTGCCGGCTCCGGTCTGAAGGCGGCGCGCGAGGCCGGGCTCGAGCCCGATCTGCACGAGATGTACCGCAACTGGCACTTCTTCCGCACCGTGATCAGCAACGTCGAGATGACGCTGGCGAAGACGGACATGCAGATCGCTGCCCACTACGTGCACTCACTGGTGCCCGAGCGGCTGTGGTACCTCTTCGACCGGATCCGGGCGGAGTACGAGCTCTCGGTGGCGGAGATCGAGCGGCTCACCGGTGTGCTGGGTCTGCTGGACAACCAGCCGATCCTCAAGCGCACCCTGGCCGTGCGCGACCGCTACCTGGATCCGATCTCCTACATGCAGGTCGCGATGCTGCAGCGGGCCCGGGCCGCCACGGAGCGGGGCGAGGAGCTCTCGCCCGAGCTGCAGCGCGCGCTGCTGACCACCATCAACGGCGTCGCCGCGGGGTTGAAGAACACCGGCTGATCCGCCGCACGACGAGCACGAGCTCCGGCCCATCTTCCGTCACGGAAGGTGGGCCGGAGCTCGTTCTCGTGCCGGGGGAGCGGAGCGCTCAGCGCAGGTGGCGCTCCATGACGTCCATACCGAGGCCGGCGACCTTGAGCCACTCGGGATCGCCCGCGAACGGCACCGCCCGGCCGACAGGGGTGAAGCCGTGGCGTCGGTACCAGTCCTGCAGCTCGGGCCGGCCCTGCAGCACCTGGATCTGCAGCACCTGCGCACCGATGCCGCGCAGCAGCTCGACCTGGGCCTCGAGCAGACGGCCGCCGTACCCGCGGGATTGGACCGCGGGATGGACCGCGAACAGACCCAGCTCCGCCCGGCCGGCCCCGTCGACCCCCATCGGCTCGCAGCGCGTGTAGCAGCAGCCGGCGAGCTCTCCTCCGCTTTCGGCCACCAGCAGCGTGACCTGCGGATCGGCGAGCATCGCACGGACCTCGTCGGCATCGGTGCGGCGGCCGTCCACGAGATGCGCCTCTGTGGTCCAGCCGCCCTCGCCCCGGTAGGCCGCGTGGATCAGCTCGAGGAGCTCGGGGATGTCGTCTGCGGCGGCAGCACGCAGCGTCACCTCGGTGGCCTGCTGGCCCCCGAGTGCCTGCCGAGCGGTCATGAGGAGATCCTTCCGGTGCGCTCGAGCTCGGCGAGCAGCCCGTGCCCGTCCGGCGCCTCCAGGCTGAGCGGCGCCGCAGGGCGGTGCGCGGAGTGCTCGCGCGGCCGTCGGGAGCCGTGGGCGAGCAGCTGCTCGGGTTCGGTGAGCTGACGGATCAGCACGGAGTCGACCTGGTCCGGGTGGTGGGCGGAGAACTCCGCGTAGATCGAGGGGTCGTGCTGGCCGTCGTCCCCGACCAGGATCCAGCGCATCGTCGGGAACTCCGCCGCCAGCTGTGCGAGGGCCCGGTGCTTGTGATCGGGGCCGGAGCGGAAGAACCCGGTGTTGGTGGGGCCCCAGTCTGTGAGCAGCAGCGGGCCGTCGGGATAGCCGTTGCGGTAGAGGAAGCGCTTCAGGACGGGGAACACGTTCCAGGCCCCGGTGGAGAGGTAGAAGACGGGCATCATCGGATGCTCCCGCGCCAGGCGCTGATAGAGCATCGGCATCCCGGGCACCACCTGGCGCGAGGACTGGTGGATGACGAAGGCGTTCCAGAAGGCGAGCAGGGGCCGCGGCAGCCAGGTCACCATCACGGTGTCGTCGATGTCGCTGACCAGCCCCACCTCGGCCGCGTCCGGGACCACGGTGATGTCCGCAGTCACCTCGTTGCCGGGGGCGGTCCACAGCACCGCTTCGTGATGCCCCGGGGGCAGCGCCACCTCGAGCTCGGCATCGACGATGCCGGCACGGTCGGCGCGCACCGTGAACTGCTGGTCACCGAGCAGCACCTGGACCGTGCGGTGCGGGGCGACCTGGGAGGCGAAGTTCCGCCAGCCGCGCACCGCCATCGTGCGCATGTCGTGGACCGGCTGGTCGTGGAAGTCAGCCGGGGTGCCGGGGGAGGCGTAGAGCACCTTGGCCAGCACCCGCACCCGAGCGCCCGAGCCGAAGCCGTGGAACGGCTGCAGGCGCAGATCCCAGTGGAGGCGGCGCAGCGTGGTGCCCACGACGGCGTTCTTGACGTCCTCGATCCGTGCGGCCCAGTGCGGGCGGTCGGTGTGGGACCGTGAGGCGACGGCGCGGAGCGCACCGCGCGCCGACGTGAGGCTGGACGAGAGGCCCACCGGGTCTCAGACGCCGCGGGCCATCTTCAACCAGGCACCGTCCGGATCGTCCTCGATGATCTCCCAGCGGTCACCCGTGTCGGAGAAGCCCAGGGCCTCGTACAGCGCGCGAGCGCCCTCGTTATCGGGGCCGACGTACAGGGTGACGGTGTCGGCGCCGTCCTCGCCCGCCCAGGCGAAGACCGCCTCGGCGAGCTTGCCGGCGATGCCCGAGTGGCGGGAGTTCGGCGTGACCCACATGGCCTGGAGCTCGCGCTCGTTGGCGGGGGAGTCCTGCTCGTGGCGCGCGGCGACGACAGCCACCGGCTGATCGTCCTCGAGGGCCAGGAACCAGGCCGCGTCCTGCACTCGCTGTTCCCAGACGGAGTCCTCGTACGTGGATTCCTTCTCCCAGCTCTGCCCGAAGGCGGCAGGATCCGTACTGAGGGACCGGAGACGGATCTCGCGCACGAGCGACCAGTCGTCGTCGTGGGCGCGGATGATTTCGGCCATGGGTGTCCTCCTGAGCCGTCGTTGCGTGGTCACGGGCCGTCGAGCCCGGGCGATCATGCTTCCGCGTTGCCGCAGGCACCGCATGCAGTCAGCCCCCAGTGTACGTTCCCGAGCAGTTCGGCGCTCCCAACCTTCGGACCTTGACACAATGGGGGTATGGAGCCCCTTCGTCTGCTGACCGTCTGCACTGGCAATGTGTGCCGTTCCCCGGCCGCCGCCGTGATGCTCCGCACCGCCCTCGAGGAGGCCGGCCTGACGGAGAGCATCGAGGTGGGCTCCGCCGGCACCAGCTGGGAGGCCGAGGGAATGCCGATGGACGACCGCACCGTGCTCGCCCTCGAGCGCGCCGGATATGCGCGGCCCTTCGAGCACGTGGCGCGGACCATCCATCTCACCGAGCTGCTGGCCTGGGACCTGGTGCTGCCGATGACCGCCGACCATGCCCAGCGGATGCGCCGGATGGTGGAGCAGGCTCCGCCGGGAGCCCCTGTTCCCGAGATCCGGATGTGGCGGCGCTTCGAGCCGGGCGTCGCGCCGGACGCCCCCGCGACGGAGCTCGCGGTCGAGGACCCCTGGTACGAGGGTCAGCGTGCCTTCGACAGGACGATCCGGCACATGCGTCAGAGCGTTCCCGGCATCATCAGGCGGGCGCAGGAGCTGCTCGCCGAACGGTGAGCCGGCGTGCCCCGCACGCTCAGCGGGGGCCGCGACGGCTGAGCAGGGTGGCGCCGACGAATCCGGCCGTGGTGAGGAAGCCGATCCCCAGCACGATCAGGATGACCTGGCGCATCTGACCGACCGTGGAGTCGGAGTTCTCGGAGATCGCGTCGAACAGACGGACCACCGGCCCGGCCTCCGTCGTCTCCGCGGTGCTCACGGCGGGCTCGGACGCGCTCGGGGGAGGGCTCGACTCCTCCCCGGCGCCGCCGGCGGCCTCGCTGCTCTCATCGGTGCTGGCGGAAGTGACCGTGGGGTCTCCACCGGGGCGGAGGTGGGGTCGGCGGGAGCGCTGTCCGGGGCCGGGGGAGTCGTCTCCCGCTGTGCGGGCGGCTGCGCGTGCTCGCTCTGCGTCGGCTGCGGGTCGCTCGGCTCGGGCTGGACTGGCTCAGGCTGGACGGGCTCCGGCACCGCCGTCGTGGGCTCCGGCTCAGTCGTGGGTTCGGGCGCTGGGGTCGTGGACTCCGGCTCAGTCGTAGTTTCGGGCTGCTCCGTGGTGGGGGCTTCCGTGGTCGGAGCATCCGTAGTGGACTCCGGCGACTCGGACTCGTCCGGAGTCTCCTCCGGGTCGGGGTCGGTCTCGTTCGGAGTTTCTGTGGGCTTATCTGAGGAGTTCTCACCCTCCTCGGAGGCGTCTCCGGTGGGGACGTCGTCGCCCGGCGTCGCGTCGGAGTCTCCGGCTGGAGGGACCTCCGGGGGCGTCACGGACTGGGCGGGCACCTCGGTCGGTAGCAGCGAGGGCTCGTCCGTCTCGGTGGGCACCTCGGTCGGTGCCGACGGAACTTCGTCGGTCGGCTCGGCAGTCTCGGTGGGCTCAACTGGCTTCGTCGGCTCGGCAGTCTCGGTGGGCTCTGCAGTGTCCGTCGGGTCCGTCGTGGGGTCGTCGGAGGACTGCCCCGAGTCGTCCGTGGGTGAGCTGCTGTCGCTCTCGCCCTCGGCGTCGTTCTCGTTCCCGCCTTCGACGTCGTCCTCATCGTTCTCGTCCCCGTCGTCCCCGCAGTTCTCGCGGCTCTCGCGCAGCAGGTGGGGGGCGGGTCCGGGCGTGCAGTGGTCGTGCTCGCCCGCGGTCTCGGAATCGCTCGGCGACGGGCTCGCGACGATGTCGTCGGCGGCTCCCGTGTCATCGGAGTCTGCGGACGGCTCTTCGTCGGCCACGGACTGTGTGGCCGGGGCGGGATCGCGGTCGGTCATCTCGGCGAGAGCAGGGGCGGCCGCGAAGGGGACCGTCACGGCGATGGCTGCTGAATACGTGCACAGGCGCGCGCGCAGGCGCATAGGCGTGGTCCCCCCTCTCCTAGTCGCGAGCTCGACAGCTGCGGTCGGTGATGTCTCCGGTGGGTCCGACGGAGCACAATACCCTACGGAAACTTTACTTTCGACCCCATGGTTCACCCGGGGATTCGACCGCGCAAGGGCGCTGTGCGGGGCGCCACGCACCCGCGGCAGACGCCGTGTTGACGTCTTCTTGGTCTGAATTTTACTAGCGACCTGCGTGAACACTGTTCCTGCGACCCCGGCGCCGGGTGCACGAACACCGGACCCCGCTGAGCAGGATCCGGTGTTCCAGGCGCGATCGGATCAGTCGGCGAGGACCTCGTCCACGAGAGCCTTCGCGGCGTCCTGCACCTGTCCCAGATGCTCCTCGCCCCGGAAGGACTCGGCGTAGATCTTGTAGATGTCCTCGGTGCCGGAGGGGCGGGCCGCGAACCAGGCCGACTCCGTGGACACCTTCAGGCCACCGATCGCGCCCCCGGCAGGGGCTTCGGTGATCGCCGAGACGATCGGCTCCCCGGCCAGTTCGGTCGCGCTGACCTGCTCGGCGCTGAGCGCCTTCAGCTTCGCCTTCTGCTCACGGTTGGCGGGGGCGTCCACGCGCGCATAGGCGCTGGTGCCGAACTCCTCGACCAGCTCGGCATGCAGTGTGCTGGGAGAGCGGCCGGTGACCGCGAGGATCTCCGAGGCCAGCAGCGCGAGGATGATGCCGTCCTTGTCGGTGGTCCACACCGAGCCGTCGTGCCGCAGGAACGAAGCACCGGCGCTCTCCTCGCCGCCGAAGCCGACGGAGGAGTCGATCAGCCCGGGCACGAACCATTTGAAACCCACCGGTACCTCGTACAGCTCCCGACCCAGCGAGCTGACGACGCGGTCGATCAGGCTGGAGGAGACGAGCGTCTTGCCCACCTTGGCCGTGGCGGGCCAGTGGGGGCGGTGTGCGAACAGGTAGCGGATCGCGGTGGCGAGGTAGTCGTTGGGGCTCATCAGCCCGCCGTCGGGGGTGACGATGCCATGGCGGTCCGCATCCGCATCGTTGCCGGTGGCGATGTCGTACTCGTCGCGCTTCTCCAGCAGCGACGCCATCGCCCACGGGCTCGAGCAGTCCATGCGGATCTTCCCGTCCCGGTCCAGGGTCATGAACGACCAGCGGGGATCGACCTCGGGATTGACCACGGTGAGATCGAGATCGTGCATCTCCCCGATCTCCGCCCAGTAGTCGACCGCCGCGCCGCCCAGCGGATCCGCGCCGATGCGGACCCCGGCCCGACGGATGGCCTCGAGGTCGATGACGTTCGGGAGATCCTGCACATAGGTATGGAGGTAGTCATAGCGCTCAGCATCCTGCAGCGCCTTCTGCCGGCTGTGACGGCGGACGCCCCGCAGGCCTGCGGCGAGGAGCTCGTTCGCACGATCGGCGATCCAGGAGGTCGCGTCGGTGTCCGCCGGGCCGCCATGGGGCGGGTTGTACTTGAAGCCGCCGTCACGGGGAGGGTTGTGACTGGGGGTGACCACGATGCCGTCGGCCCGCCCGGGGTCGTTCGCCGAGCGGCCCCGGTTGTGGACCAGGATCGCGTGGGAGATCGCCGGGGTGGGGGTGAAGCCGTCCAGTGCGTCCACCTGGGCGGCGACGTCGTTGGCGGACAGCACCTCGAGCGCGGTGTCGAAGGCGGGGCGGGAGAGCGCGTGGGTGTCGCGGCCGATGAACAGCGGCCCACGGATGCCCTGGGCGGCCCGGTACTCGACGATCGCCTGCGTGGTCGCGGCGATGTGGTCCTCGTTGAAGGCCACATCGAGCGAGGAGCCGCGGTGCCCGGAGGTGCCGAAGGCGACGGCCTGGTCGGGATCCGCGGGGTCCGGATGGTTGTCGTAGTACGCGTCGAGGAGAGCGTCGACGTCGACGAGGTCCTCCTCCAGTGCCTTCAGGCCTGCACGGGGGTGCATCATCACCACTCCATCCTCGAGGGTCGGGTTCCTGCCCCACACTCTAGGGCAGGGCAGGACCTCACCGCCGAGGTGCGCCTACCTGCTGAGACGGCGCGTGACGGCGCGCCTCAGCGGCGGCGTGAGCGCACCAGCAGCACGATCCCGACGATCGTGAGCACCAGGCCGACCAGCCCTGAGATCAGCCCGATGATCGGGCCGATCAGCAGCGGCGCCGCCATCCCGAACAGGCTGTACGGGCCGAGATAGGCCGGGGCGTCCGTGCCGGTGCAGGAGATCGTCACCGTGGTGTCCTCGAGGACGGCGACCCCGATCTTCTGCTCGTACCGGGAGCCGTCCCCGAAGGTGACCGAGGAGGCGCTGGGCACCACGCTCAGCGCGCCGGGCTGGGAGCCCTCAGCGGTGCATTCGGCGCCGGCGGCATCCTCCTGGGGCACATACACGATGAGCATCTCGTTCGCGGAGACATCGATCTCGCTGCTGTCCGCGCCGATCACCGTCGGCCCGGAGGCGGCGTCCCCGGCGAGCGAGCCCACGGACCACACGATCCCGCCGATGGTCGCGGCGGGACCGATCACCAGCAGCAGCACCAGACCGATGATCAACGGCAGCAGCCCGCGCCGGCGACGGGGGAGGGATCCGGCGCACCGGAGGCCGGCAGCGGGCCCGTTTGCGGCCCGTACGACGTCGCGCCGAAGCCGTCGGGTGCGTCGTATCCGTGATACCCACCGGGAGCGGGGGTCGACGGGGCGCCGTAAGACGGCGCGGCGTCGGGGGCGGGGGTGGTCGGCCCCGGCAGTCCGTAGCTGGGACGCCTGCGCGGGGCGGGCGTCGTGGACTCACCGTCGGACATCAGGACTCCTTCGCGATTCGGATCCCCTCAGCGTAGTGGCCGTTCCTCCGAGGATCCGGGGATCGCCGGCTCGGGACCGGATCGCTCAGGACGCGGTGAGCTCCAGTGCGATCTCGAGCAGCGCGGCGCCGACGGCGGCCGTGGCCAGCGGGGTGGCCAGCCAGGTCAGCACGATGTGCAGCGCGACCCGCCAGCGCACATTGCGCAGGCCCTTCGCAGCGCCCGCCCCCACGACGCTGGAGGCCAGGGCGTGGGAGGTGGAGACGGGGGAGCTGACCCCGAACAGGCTCAGCGACATCGTCGTCGCGGCGGAGATCTCCGCCGCGAGCCCCTGGGCGACCGTGAGATCGGTGAGCCTGCGGCCCAGGGTGCGGATGATCCGGTGCCCCCGATCAGGGTGCCGGCACCCATGGCGACCGCGATCGCGACCATCATCCCCATCATCCCCGCCGGCGCGGCGCCGGTCGCGGCGGCCGCGACCGCGACCACAGCCAGCGGCAGGCGCGAGTCATTGATCCCGTGCCCGGTGGCGACCGCCCCGGCGGAGAGGGTCTGGGCGAAGCGGAGATGACCCCGCTGCAGCCGCTCGTGCCGTCCCAGCCGGAGCAGGCCGTGCATCAGCGCGAAGGCCAGCCCCGCCGACAGCAGCGGGCCCACCAGGGAGACCAGCAGGATGATGCCGAGCTGCCCCCAGGCCGCGGTCGCACCGCTGACGAGGGTGACGCCGAGCGTGGCCCCGAGGAAGGCGTGCCAGGTGGAGGCCGGCATCCCCAACCGCCAGGTCACCAGATCCCAACCGATGGTCGCGAGCATGATCGCGAGCAGAGCGAGGCCGAGCCGGTCAGGATCGTCAGCCGTCGCCTCGGTGAGAGGGACCATCCCGAGCAGATGCACCGCCCACTCCATCGTGACCACGAGCAGAGCCATCCCCAGCAGAGCCCCGAGCAGGTTCAGCAGCGCGGCCATCGCCAGCGCCGTCGACTCCCGCAGGGTCCTCGTGGTGATCGTGGTGGAGACGGCGTTGGACGCGTCGTGGACCCCGTTGACGTACGCCATCACCAGCGCCGTGAGGACGACCAGCACCAGCAGGGTCGAGGTCACTCAGGAATCCTTGACCCGCAGCAGGTCCGCGATCCGTGCGCTGCGCTCCTGCAGGATGATGGTCTCGCGGATCGACTCGGCGACATCGTGCAGCGGGAGCAGCTCCTGAGCCGAGCCGCCGCGCGCATAGAGCTCCCCGAGCGCACGCCGCACCAGTCGGTCCCCCTGCCGCTTGAGCTTGCGCACCTGCTCGTAGTGATCCCCCAGATCCCGCACTCGTGACAGCTTCCAGGTGACCGCCACCGTCAGCTCCGCGGCGCGCTCGACGCCCTCGGCGGCCTCCAGCAGCGGGGTGGGCAGAGCACTCACCTCGGAGATGAGCAGCAGCTCCGAGGTGTGCTCCATCGAGTCCAGGGTGTCGGAGATGGTCAGGGCGAAGTCGTAGAGCAGCTCCGCCTCGTAGGGCGTGATCAGGGAATGGGCGAGCCGCTGGGCGATGCGGCGGCACAGCTCCTCGGCGACAGTCGACTGCTCATGCAGTCGAGGAACCAGGCGGGTGCGTTCGCGGTATCCATGACCGAGGAGCGTGGAGTGGGTGTCGGCCGCCTGGACCAGCAGCTCGGCGAGCTCCGCGAAGAGGTCGTACAGGGGGCGCTCGCTGCGCTGGGGGAAGAAGCGGGCGAGGAACTGCGCCATCTCGGTCGCCTCCTCGCGCCACCGGGCGCCTGATGTCGCTGCGCCGCCGGAGCGGGACGGACTTGTTCATGAAGCTGGGGCGCCGGACCGGGATGCGCCTGTCGGCGCGAAGGCCGCTCGAAGCGGCAAATGTTGGAGCCCGGGGCAACCGCGGCCCGGCGCGCTCCCATCGTAGGGCACGACCGGACGGGTGATGCAAGCCGGCGCCGTGCCCTGATGGCGTGGGCCTCAGTCCAGGAGCCCTGCCTCCGCCTGCCGTCCGGCGGCGGTCAGCTCCTCCCCGGTGCTGAGCAGCCGCTCGGCCTGCCGGGTGCGGGCGTCACCGGAGTCCTCGTCGGCCAGCTGCGCGGTGCCGTGCGCCACGATCATGGCCACCGCCCCGGCACGCCGCAGCGCCATCCCGAGATCGCCGGTGAACGCCCCGCGCAGGATCTCGTCCATGGTGCGACGGACCTGTCCGACGTCCGGCGGCTCTGCGAAGCCGGAGAGGTAGCGCAGCCCGGGCACGGTGCGCGACCCCGCCCGATAACGGCGCACGACGTCGTCGCCGCTGTCCTGCGACCAGGTGTGCAGCACGTACAGCCGCCACAGCGCGCCGGGCAGGGAGGTGGCAGGAGCACCTGACCACAGGGCCGCGAGATCGGTCAGCCCGTCCTCTGCCGCCAGCGCCACCACCCGCTCGACGACCTCGGGATCCGCGCTGCGGAAGACCCCGTCGAGCAGGGCCCGGGCAGAGTCGTACGCGAGGTCGGAGGAGGTCGCGGGGTCGGGCTCGCCCGGGATCGCCTCGGCGACCGAGGCGTACAGCGGGGCCGGCCGACGGAATCGGGGAGCGGAGGAGCCGTGCGAGGACATGCTCCGCACACTACGCGCTGATCCTGAGCCACCGCATTACGCTGGGCCCAGTGTGAGGCTTGCTGGTGCCGCGGATGTCGCGGTGGTTGGATCCTTTCCATCCGGTGATTGGCTCTTACGCTGGCTGCCGTTCTTCGTTGAACTGGCCTTCATGGGTATTGCCGTCGCCGGGTGGGAAGGACCGGCCGGCGTGACTTGATAGGAGCGTGCAGCTGCCCCACTGAGGTTTGTCCGCCGACCGGCCCGACCGTTCGACCCCCACTCGAATACAAGGGAGGCAGTGACCATGGTGGTCCTGATCGGCGCTGACGTCCACAAGAACTCACACACCTTCGTCGCGGTCGACGCGGCGGGCAAGCAGATCGGGCAGATCACTGTCCGCGCGACTCATAGCGGTCACGAGAAGGCCTACCGATGGGCCAGGAAGTCCTTCATCGAGCAGGACCGCCAGTGGGGGGTGGAGGACTGTCGCCACCTCACCGGTCTGCTCGAACGCGATCTCCTTGCCCATGGAGAGCCCGTGGTCAGGGTGCCGGCGAAGCTGATGGCACGCCAACGCGCCACAGCGCGCACTCGCGGGAAGTCCGACCCGATCGATGCTCTCGCCGTCGCGCGGGCGATGGCCCGCGAGGACGATCTGCCGACCGCGTTCACCGATGAGCAGGCACGAGAGGTCAAGCTGGTCCTGGCGCGTCGTGAGGACCTGGTCGCGGAGCGGACCCGGGTGATCAACCGCCTGCGCTGGCACCTGCACGAGCTCGACCCCGAAGTCGACCCGGCACCACGCGCGCTGACCCATCGACCGGCTCAGGAACGAGTGCGGGAGCTGGTCGAGGCGAGCGAGGGGATCGTCGCGGAGATCGCGGGCATGGTCCTGGCCGACCTCGAACGGCTCTGCTCCTCGATCAGCGAGCTGGATGCGCGGCTGCGTGTCATGGTCCGGGAGGTGGAGCCGGTGCTGTTGGAGATCCCCGGCTGCGCGGAGCTGTCGGCCGCGAAGATCCTCGCCGAGACCGCCGGGATCGAACGGTTCGCGAACGAGGGGAAGTACGCGATGTTCGCCGGCTGCGCTCCGATCCCGGTCTGGTCAGGCAAGACCGAGGGGAGAGTCCGTCTGAACAGGGGCGGGAATCGTCAGTTGAATTGCGCGATCCACCGCATCGCCCTCACTCAAGTCCGTCTCGAAGGACCCGGTAAGGAGTACTACGACCGGCTCCGCGAACAGGGCAAGACCGTGATGGAAGCCCTCCGCTGCTTGAAGAGCGCGATCGCCCGCCGCATCTGGCGCGCTCTCACCCGTGCCCACGCCGAAGCCCTCGCCACCACCCCGATCCCACTGAACCCCACCTCAACGACTTGCGTACCGCAAGCCGCTTGACATAGGAGATACCCATGACCATCCCCCGGCAGATCGGACCCGAGACCGGCCCGCGCACGGCCCTGCCCGACTACAGCCGCAGCAGCGCCACCGTCGAGCGCATGGTCGCCGCGCTGCACCAGGCCCCCGGGAGGAAGCGCGGGGCCGCGGGGTCCGTGCGCGCTCTTCTTCCCGCCGCGGCCGTGCGGGACACGATGCTGCGGGCGATCATCTCCGCCGTGCTGCTCGGCGGCGTGCTGATCGCCGGTGTCGTGATCGCGCTGCTGCTCGTCTCTCTCCCGGAGGGGCGCTCCCCGGGGATCGGGCTGCTGATGCTGCTGCTCGCACTGGGCGCGCTGGCGGTGATCCTGCTGCTGCTCGGTCTCCGCTTCGGGATCGTCGCGCTGGGCACGGCCCGCTCCCGCGTCGAGATCTCCGAGGAGGGGCTGCACGTGATCGGAGGCATCGGCTCCCGCCGGGTCCCCTGGCGCGACATCGTCGCGGTCGAATCCCGGGTGGTCCACCCCGTGCACTGGCTCACCGCAGCACTGCGGCTGCGGGATGGCTCCCGCGTGGTGATGCCCGCCTTCGACCGGCACGTGTGGACCTACTCCCAGGCATCGGGGCAGGACATTCGCACCCTGCGCATCGAACTGCGCCGGAGGGAGCAGGCCGCCGGTCGCCGCTTCTGAGCGAGCCCGTCGGGAACCGGGCGGGAAGAGGGAACTGCGGCTCAGGCGGTCGCGGTTCCCGGGGCGCGGCTGATGCCGTCCTCCCACAGTGCGCGAGAGGTCTCGGCGACCGCCTCGGCACTGACGTCGGAGATGCTCAGGACACCCTCTTCGTCCAGGGGGAGATGGCCGGACTTCCAGTTGCCGTCCGCCTCCACATGGAACATCAGGGGGGTCGGATCATCCGGGGCGGCGACGTCCGTGCGGCGCAGCGAGACGGTGCGCTGGTTGCCGCCCTCGAGGAAGGCCAGGACGATGTCGGCGACCGCGTCGGGCACCTGCTCCGGACCGGGCAGCGCGGTGACCACGAAGGAGTCCAGCTCGTCCTGCGTGAGCATGATGATCGCCTCGTTGGCCTTGATGATGAAGGCCATGCGCATCGCCTCGTCCTCGGCCAGGGCGATCCCCAGCCAGCGGTCGGCGGCGGTCAGCGTGGTCGCGATGACCTGGCCCTCCTCGCCCAGCAGCCACTGGCCGTCCTCGGAGCGCTCCACCTTCCCGCGGGCGCGGAGCCCGGAGGAGACCGCCGCGGTGACGAACTCCTTCGCGGAGTCCGGGGCGCTGCGCAGTCCCACCTGGTCACGGGTGATCCGCCCGTTCTCCGTGTCGCGCAGGCCCAGCATGAAGTCGATCTCGTACGCGGTGTAGATCGTGACCTGCTCATCGGTCTCGGCGGTCGTGGTCTCGCTCATGGATCCCCCTGGAAGATGTGATCCGACCGCCGGGCACGGCGACCGGAAGATGTGACACCGGAAGCATGTCAGAAACCGTCCGGTCGCTCCACCGGCCCTGTCATGGAGGCGCGGATAAGCTCGCAGCATGCACAGGGACGATCACACGGGCTCCGACGCCGCGGCGGCCGGCGGACCCGCGACCGGTGAGCTCGGCGGGGAGAGCACCCGCGCGGTCTACCGGGACCTGCTGCGTTTCGGACCCCGCTCGCGCAGCGAGCTGTCGCAGCGACTGCGAATGTCGGCCCCGACGGTCACCCGCGTCACCCGGGACCTGCTCGAGCGCGAGCTGCTGCACCCGCTCACCGCTGTGCCGCGCGCCAAGGGCCGCCCCCATGAGCCGCTGGATGTCGAGGAGAACCGCGGACCCCGATTCATCGGGGTCAAGGTCACCGCCGACGAGGTCCACGCGGTGGTGACCACGGTGCGTGCCAGCGTCCTCGAAGAGCTGGTGCTGCCGCTGGAGAGCACCGTACCGGACAGGCTGCAGGAGACCATCCTGGTCGCTGTCGAGGCGATGATCGGCGCGCATCCGAACGTGGTCGGCATCGGGGTGGGACTGGGCGGACTGGTCGCCGAGCGGCGCACCGTGCTGTCCTCGCACCTGCTGGGCTGGCGGCAGCCCGTCGAGCTCGCCGCCGCGCTCGAGGAGCGGGTGTCGGTCCCGGTGGTTGTCGAGAACGACCTGGTCGCGATGGTGGACGGCCTGCACTGGTTCGGGATCGGGCGCGCCTACGACTCCTTCGCAGTGCTCACCGTCGGCGCCGGGGTCGGGATCGCCACCGTGATCGACGGGCGGGTGATCCGCGGTCACCACCACATGGCCGGGCTCACCGGCCGCTTCCCCGTCGGCGCCGGCCCGGAGGGTGCACCGGTGGCGATCCGCGAGCTGGCCAGCACCGCGGCGGTGGTCCGTCGCGCCCGCGATCAGGGGGTGCTCGGGCCGGCCGAGGGCATCGAGCAGCTGCGCGGCCTGATCGGGGGCGGAGACCCTGGTGCGCTCGTGGTCGCGACCGAGATGGCGCGTGTGCTCGCCGCGGCGGCCGTCGGCCTGGTCGCCGTGATCGACCCCGAGGCGATCGTGCTCGGCGGTGAGAACGTGGACCTGGTGCGGGCTGCGGCCCCGGCCTTCGAGGACACCCTCCGTCAGGGATCGGCCAGGGCCCAGCGAGCACCCGTGGTGCGCACGCTCAGCGGCGACTTCGACGAGTGGGCGCGCGGGGTCGCCGTGATCGCGATCCAGGAATTCGCCGGGGCCGAGATCTAGGAGCCCAGCAGCCTCCCCGGCCCGCCCCGACGGCTCCGACGCTCTGGAGAGCTCACTCGAACAGCGCGTTGACCCGGTCGTTGTACGCGGCGAAGTCCGCTCCATCGATCTCCCGCATCCAGCACCGGTCGAATGCCCTCTGCATGATCGTCATGATCGAGGCGGAGTTCTCCACGAGCGGGAACAGTCCGGTCTCACCGTTGGCGACCCGGTCGGTGAACGGTGTGACGTCCAGGCCCTCCGCGGCGTACGACTCGATGGCAGCCGCGGTCCCCGCGTCGGTGGAGGGGAAGAACGGGGCGCGCTCGCCGATCAGCTGCTGCGCCTCATCCGAGGCGAGGAAACCGATCAGCCGGGCCGCCTCCTCCTTCTTCTCCGACTGCGCGGAGATCGAGTCGCCCAGGCCGTTGAACATCGAGACCGGGTGGCCGACGGGACCGGCCGGCAGCGGAGCGATTCCCAGCTCCATGCCTTCCATGTTGTTGAACGTGGTGATCATCCAGGAGCCCGCCAGGGCGAGCGCTGCGACGCCGGACTGCACCTGGGTCTGGGCGGGACTGGAGTCCCCGAACATGCCGAAAGGGGGGAAGAAGCCCTTGTCGACCAGTCCGAAGTACCAGTCCATGGTCGCAACGAACCGCTCGTCGTCGTAGTTGAAGTGCGTGCCCCAGGTTTCGGCATCGGTGAAGGTCCACCCGGTCGAGAGGGCGAAAGGCGACCAGGACGACTGCCCGACATAGTCGATCTCGCCGCCGCCGGCCATGCCGTAGCGGACCACGTTCTTCGGGTCGAACCCGTCCTCGTCGCCGCGCACGCCGTTCGCGTCGATACTGAGACGGGCGAGCATCTTCTCGAAGCTGCCGCCGTCCTCGGGGTTCCAGTCCAGGTCCTGGAGGTCGTCGGGGGACAGGCCTTCCTCCTCGAGCATCGCCGTGTCGTACATCACTGCGATGGTGTCGTAGTCCTTGGGTATTCCGTAGCGCGTGCCGTCCTGGCCGGTCCACAGCTCCTGCAGGCCTTCCTGGAACTGCTCGGGCGGGATCTCGTCGAGCGGACCCAGGCCATCCAGCGGAGAGATCACGCCGAGCTTGAGGAACTCCGGGTAGCGCGCGAGGTGGTCCGTGAAGGCGTCCGGCCCGGCCTCCGCCACGAAGCTGGCCGTCAGCTTCGTCCAGTAGTCGTCCCAGCCCAGCTGGGTGACCCGCACGAAGACGTCGGGGTTCTTCTGCATGAACAGGTCGATGGCGGCGGAGTAGGCGGGCAGCTGATTGGCGTCCCACAGCCAGTAATCGATCTGGGTCGCCCCGGCGGGGGCTGAGGTCCCGCCGCACGAGGCGAGGCCGGCGGTCCCGGTAGCGAGGGCGGCGGAGCCCTGCAGGAGGCGACGGCGGGACAGGACGGCCCCCGAGCGCGGGGAGGGAACGGTGCGAGTGGCATGTGCACGGTGGAGCGGAGAGTTCATCTGGGGCACCTCACTTGATCCCGCTGAAGCCGATGGAGTTGACGATCTTCTTCGCGAACAGCGCGAAGAGGATCAGCATGGGGGCGGCCGCGATCAGCGTGGCGGCCATCAGGCCCGACCAGTCCGGACCGGTGCCGGGGGCCTGGGCGCGGAAGACGCCGAGGGCGACGGTGAGCACGCGGGACTGATCGGTGTAGGAGACCATCAGCGCCCAGAAGTACTCGTTCCACGCAGTCATGTACGTCAGCAGCGCGAGGGTCGCCAGGGGCGCGGTGGACAGCGGCAGCACGAGAGTGAAGAAGACCCGCACCTTGCTGGCACCGTCGATGAGGGCGGCCTCCTCGACCTCACGGGAGATGTTGTTGAAGAACTGCCGCAAGAAGAAGATCGCGAAGCTCGAGATGAACAGCGTCGGGAGCATGACGCCCAGCAGGGTGTCCACCAGGCCCAGGTTCTTGATCAGGATGAAGTTGGGCAGCAGGGTGAAGATCTGCGGGATCATCAGTGAGCCCAGGAAGATCAGGAACACGATCTCGCGGCCGCGCCAGCGCAGCCGGGAGAAGGCATAGGCTGCCATCGCGCAGGAGAACGTCTGCACCACGGTGATGAAGGTCGCGACGATCACGGAGTTCAGCAGATAGCGCCAGAAATTGATGGAGGCGCCGCTGCCGCCCTGGGAGATCGCGGTCTCCACGTCCTGCATGCCGAAGACTCGCTCGAAGCCGCCGGTGTTCAGTCCCACCGGGAGCAGGCTGCTCGGATCCGTGGCCAGGGCGTTGTTGCTCGACAGCGCGGTGCGCAGCATCCAGTAGAAAGGGAACAGGGTGATCAGCAGGAAGATCACCATCACGCCCCAGGCCGCGATCTTCCCCCAGGAAAAGCGGCGGCGGGGGGTGGAGGCGGCGGGACGCTGCGTGATCTCGGTGTCGGGGTGTGCGGTGGTGGTCATGGCGTCCTCTCCGCTCAGTCCAGGTCCGAGTGGCCGGCTCGGCTGAGCCAGTACTGGGTGAACGTGACGATCATCAGGATCAGCAGCAGCGCGACCGACAGCGCTGAGGCGTAGCCGAACTCGTACTCGGCGAAGGCGTTCTGGTAGATGTACATCTGGAGCACGCGCGAGGCGTCGGCCGGACCGCCCTGCGTCGTCACCGAGACGGTGTCGAACACCTGGAACGAGCCGATGATCGTCATGATCAGCACCAGCGCCAGGATCGGACGCAGCAGTGGCAACGTGATGTGGCGGAACTGCGTGATCTCGCCGGCTCCCTCGGTGCGGGCCGCTTCGTAGAGGTGTCCGGGGATGGATTGCAGGCCCGCGAACAGCAGAAGCGCCGTGTAGCCCATGTGCCGCCACACGTTCACCAGGGCGATCGTGGGGATCACCCACGACTCGTCGGCCCAGAAGGAGACGGGGTCGAAGCCGATCCACTGCAGGAAGATGTTGAAGACGCCGAGCTGGGTGTCCAGGATCCACAGGAACACGATCGCCGCCACCACGTTGGAGACCAGGTACGGGGCCAGCACCAGCGAACGCAGCATGGTGGACTGGGTCAGACGCTGCATGAGCACGGCGATCACCAGCGCCACCACCGTCTGCACCCCGATGTTGATGGCGACGTACAGGATCGTCACGCGCAGTGATGTCCAGAAGATCGGGTCGGACAGCAGCTCCTGGTAGTTGGCCAACCCCACCCACTGGGGCGGGGTCAGCGTCGTGTACTCCGTGAAGGAGTAGTAGATGCCCGTCAGCAGCGGCCAGACGAGGAACACCAGCAGGCCGACGGAAGCGGGCGCGATGAAGAGCAGCGCGAGCTTCGTGTCGTCCTTCCGGCGGCGCCTCACGGGGGCCGACCGCGTCGACGTCGTCGCGGTGGACATAGCTACCTTCTTTCGGTGAGGGACGGGCGCGTTGCACGGAACCGCTCTGCGCACGGCACCGCGCCTCGTGCGGTGGGAATGGCGCCGACAGAGACCCGACACGGGGACATCAATGGCCTCCAGGACTGTGCGGCACGAGGGTCGGGATCGTGAGAACCCTCATGTTACTAAAAGTATGAAAATAAATGGTGCTCCGTCAAGTGCCGTCTCGCCAGATGCTCACCCTGCACCGACCGACGGGCACCCTCGCTACCCTGACCCTCTACCCGACCAGGCCAGGAGCCCCCGAATGATCTTCACCCAGTCCTCGAAGCTGCGCGACGTGTGCTACGAGATCCGAGGGCCGGTGCCCGCGGAGGCCGCCCGGATGGAGGCCGAGGGCCACAAGATCATCAAGCTCAACATCGGCAACCCGGCACCGTTCGGCTTCGAAGCGCCCGACGAGCTCCTGGTCGACATGATCCGTACCCTGCCCACGGCACAGGGCTACTCGGACTCCAGGGGCATCGTCTCCGCGCGCAGGGCGGTCGCGCAGTACTACCAGACCAAGGGAATGCCGGGGATGGAGCTCGACGACATCTACCTCGGCAACGGCGTCTCGGAGCTGATCCAGATGGTCTGCCAGGCGCTCGTGGACGACGGGGACGAGGTGCTCGTCCCCGCACCCGACTACCCGCTGTGGACCGCTTCGGTGGCGCTCGCCGGCGGGCGCGCGGTGCACTACCGCTGCGACGAGGAGGAGCAGTGGTGGCCCGACGTCTCCGACATCGCGGACAAGGTCACCGAGCGGACCAAGGCGATCGTGGTGATCAACCCCAACAACCCCACCGGGGCGGTGTACCCCGAGCACGTGCTGCGGGAGATCGTCGAGGTCGCCCGGAAGCACGGGCTGATGATCCTGGCCGACGAGATCTACGACAAGATCCTCTACGACGACGCGGTCCACACCCACATCGCCAAGCTCGCTCCTGACCTGCTGACCATCACCTTCAACGGCCTGTCCAAGGCCTATCGGGTGGCTGGTTTCCGGGCCGGATGGATGGCGCTGTACGGACCCCAGGATCATGCGACGAACTTCATCGAGGGGTTGGACGTGCTCTCGAACATGCGCCTGTGCCCCAACGTCCCGGCCCAGCATGTGATCGCCACGGCGCTCGGCGGCCACCAGAGCGTGCAGGAGCTGCTGCTGCCCGGCGGGCGGCTGCGTGAGCAGCGTGACGTCGCCTTCGAAGGGCTCAGCGCGATCGACGGGGTCAGCGTGGTCAAGGCGAGCGGCGCGCTGTACATGTTCCCGAAGATCGATCGCGAGATGTATCGGATCGAGGACGATGAGCAGTTCGCCTATGACCTGCTGCGCTCGAAGAAGCTGCTGGTCAACCACGGTACGGGGTTCAACTATCCGGCCCCTGACCACCTGCGCCTGGTCACCCTGCCGTCGACCGACCTGCTCACCGACGCCATGGACCGCATCGCCGACCACCTCGCGTCGATCCGCCGCTGAGCGGTGCGCGGGAGAGCGGCCTGCGCAGACGTGCCCAGCCCTCCCGCGCCCGGCGGAGCCGCTGTTCGACCGGCTCTGCTCGGCGCCGCTCGGCGCCGGCATCGCCACGCAGCTCGAGTGCTTCCATTCCGCCTGTTTCCCCCACCAGCGGGGGAGATCGAGGGAATGGGCAGGCGTGCCGCTGACTCGGCCACTCCTGCGCTCCCCGGCCCGGCTGCGTGCGTTCCTGCGTGCGCGCGACGCCCGGGTGATCCGTGGCAGCAGCCGGCCGCCCCGGGTCCGGTCCTCCCCAGCAGCGCGCTGTCCACATCAAAGGGCCGATAGCCGTGCGGGGTGGCTGGTGGGGCCTACCGTCCCCGTATGGGCGACAGAGCATGGAACGAGAACAGGGTTCCCGGCAGCGCCGGCAGGAGCCGCGTCTCGGTGCCACCGAAGCGAGTCTTCACCCGCCAGGGATTGCGCCGGATGGGGGTGAGCGAACGACGGATCTCGTCGGGGGAGTTCCTGCGGGTCCTTCCGGGCTGCTATACCCGTCGGGACGCTCCGGCTGACCTCCGGGCCGTCGCGCGGACCGCTCACCGCCGCGTCGTCCCCGACTCGGTGCTCTGCCACGTCACCGCGGCGGAGCTGCTCGGCCTGCCGCTGCCCCACCAACACTCCTGGAGCGGCGGTGCCGCGGTCCACGTGCGGGTCGAGCCGAAGGCCAAACGCCGTTCAGCGAAGAGGCTGGTCGTCCATGTCCGCACGGGTCGGCCTCAGATCCGGCACGACGGCCTCGTGCTCGACTGGCCGGTCGATGTGCTGCTCGACCTGGCAGCTCTGCTGTCGCACGATGAGCTCGTCGCCTGCGTCGATGCTCTGGGCTCACGAATGCGCGATCGGCTGCGGCTTCCGGTCGAGACGATCCGCATCGAAGCGCAGTCCCTGCGGGGGCCGGGAGTCCGTGCCCTCCGGGCCGCGGCCGCAGAGGCTCGTGACTGGGTGGACTCCCCGCAGGAGACCAGGACCCGTCTGATGCTGCGGCGCGCCGGGTACGCGGAGCCGATGACGAATCACCGTGTCTGGGACGGAGTGAAGCGCAAGGCGTACTACCTGGACCTCTCCTATCCGGAGCGCAGGATCGCGATCGAGTACGACGGCAAGCACCACTTCACGCCGGAGCAGGCCCGAAAGGATCACGGCAAGGATGCGACGCTGCACCGCGGCGGATGGACGGTGCTCCGGATCCTCGCCGAGGATCTCGAGGACCCGGCATCGTTCTTCGCACTGCTCGACGAAGCTCTGGGAAACGCGGGATCGAGCTGAGAACCGCGACGCGCTCGGTGGCGCTCGGAAAGACGGCCGCCCGGCGTGCGCGAGCGGCGCGTGCCGGGCGGTGCACACAGGGTGGCGCGCACGGCCGATCCCCCGATCTCGTTCACTGGTGAGCGAGATCGGGGGAGCGGGCGAACAGCTGCGGCGTGGCCCGGTCGGTGGCCCGGTCGGCGGGGCGAGCGGCCCGGTCGGCGGAGCGGGCGGCCCGAGCTGCGGCCGGCCCGGGCAGCGCCGGGCGCGGCGGATCAGGCGTGGGAGGGCTGGTTCACCGCGTCCCGGGAGACGCGCACCATCTCCTCGCGCTCGACGACCTTGACGCGGGCACGGGGCTCCCCGTCGGCATCCACCGCGGAGGCGCCGAGGCTCTTCTCGTGCTCGTCCAGCGCGGCCCAGCCCTCCCAGGTCGTGTACTGGACGCCGCGGTCCTCGAGCAGGTGCAGGATCGCCTCGTCCTCCCGCTCGGGAGCGGGGGTGAGGGCCCCGGACTCGATGTCCTCGACCAGGCTGGCGATGGTCTCGAGGGCGTCGGACTTGGTCGCGCCGATCAGGCCCACGGGGCCGCGCTTGATCCAGCCGTTGGCGTAGACGCCGGGGATCACGGCGCCGTCGGCCCCGGTGACGCGGCCGGCCTCATTGGTGATCACGCCGCGACGTGCGTCGTAGGGGATGCCCGGCAGCTCCGAGCCGTGGTAGCCGACGGCACGGTAGACGGCGCCGAGGTCGTAGTCGACCATCTCGCCGGTGCCCTCGACGTTGCCCTCGGCATCCAGGCGGGTGCGCTCGAAACGCATCCCGGTGACGGCTCCGTCCTCGCCGAGCACCTCGACGGGACGGTGCCAGAAATGCAGGTGGAGGCGCCGGCGCACGGGATTGCCCTCGCGGTCCGTCGGCTCCTCGCCGGCGGCCTCGCGGCGCTGCTGCTCCTCGAGCCAGCCCATGAAGATCTTCACGACCTGATCGGTGCGCTTATCGGCCCTGATGGCCTCCCACTCCGCCTCGGTGATCTGCTCCAGATCGCGCGGGTCCGTCACGACCTGCAGACCCTGGGGATGAGCGAGCTCGCGGGCCTCGAGCGGGGAGAACTTGGTCTGGGCCGGGCCGCGGCGGCCGAAGATGTGCACATCGGTGGTCGCGGCGGCCTGCAGGCCTGCATACACATTGGCGGGGATCTCGGTGCGCAGCAGCTCCTCGGCACTCTTGGACAGCACCCGTGCCACGTCGAGCGCCACGTTTCCGTTGCCGATCACCGCGACCTTCTCGGCGTCCAGCTCCCAGGTGCGGGGGTAGTCCGGATTGCCGTCGTACCAGGCCACGAAGTCGGCGGCACCGTGGGAGCCGGCGAGCTCGACGCCGGGGATGTCGAGGCCGGCATCCTTGAGGGCGCCGGTGGCGAAGACGACCGCATCGTAGTGGCGGCGCAGGTCCTCGATCGTGAGGTCGGTGCCGAACTCGACATCGCCCAGGAAGCGGATGTCACCGCGGCCCAGGATGCGATGCAGCGCGGTGATGATCCCCTTGATCCGCGGATGGTCGGGGGCGACGCCGTAGCGGATCAGGCCGAAGGGTGCCGGGAGGCGGTCGAACAGGTCGATGGAGACCTCGAGCTCCCCGTTCTTGACCTGCTTGTTCTTCAGCATCGTCTCGGCGGCGTACACGCCGGCGGGGCCGGAGCCGATCACGGCCAGACGGAAGGGCTGCTGGGAGAAGGACATCTCACCTCGGTCTCGTGGCGCATCGCGTCGCGCCGGGTCGGATGCGGTGCGGGCGGCTGCGGTCCACGCGCCGCGCTTCGCGCCGTACAGATTTCCGCACCACTCTATACGCGAAATTCGATGCAGCCCCGGCCACTGTGAGCTGGCCGACGTGCTGCAGCGGTGCGGACGGGTGGGGCCGGTGCGGTGCTCACTCCGGGCTGCTGCCGGCCGGCGGCTCGGGCACCACGCCGACGGCGACGTCCAGGGTGCTGGTCGCCCCGGGCGGGCCGACGACGATCCCCTTCAGCGGGGGCACGTCCGCGTAGTCCCGTCCCCAGGCGGTGGTCACGAAGCGCTGGTCCACGAAGGTGCGGTTGGTGGGGTCGATGTCCACCCAGCCGGTGCCCGGGACCAGCACGCTCAGCCAGGCATGGGAGGCGGCCGAGCCGATCATCTCCCCGACCGGGGCGGTGCCCAGTGCGCCCTCGGCCGACGGGGCGGTGCGCAGGTAACCGGAGACGTACCGGGCCGCGAGCCCGGCGGCGCGCACCGCGGCCACGCCCACGTGCGAGAAGTCCTGGCAGACCCCGTGCCGGGCGGCGAGCACCTCTTCGAGGGTCGAGGAGGCGGTGGTCGCGGCGGAGTCGTAGGTGAAGTCGGTGTGGATCAGGGCGGTGAGATCGGCCAGGCACTCACCGATCGCGCGACCGGGCGTGAACACCTCGGTGGAGATCTCCCGTGCCGCGGTGCCGGTCGGGATCCGCGGCGAGGGATGGATGAAGTCCAGGCTCGCCTCCGGCAGCAGCGCCCCCCAGTGCTCGGGCAGGCACTGCTCCCAGGGCCGGGACATGGGCTCGATCGGGTAGCGGCGTTCGGCGACCGTGACCCGCGCATGGGAGTGGACGTCCAGCTGCGTGTGGGGGGCGTCGACCAGCAGATAGGTCGAGGAGTTCCCGTAGAAGTCGGTGTGCGCGGTGAGCCGGGCGGGGACCGGGTCGACGACCACCTCGTGCGAGAGCACTCGCTGATGGGGAGTGGCGCGCGGCTCGATGTGCGCGCGGCCGTAGTTGCGCGAGACCGGCTTGGCGTAGTGGTAGGAGGTGAGGTGGTGGACGCGGTAGTGGAGCGGCTCGGCCGCGGTCTCCTCCTCCTCCCGCAGTGGCAGCAGTGGGCGGCGGCGCGGCGAGTCCGCCGGGCGCGCGTCCGCGGCGGTGTCGACGGCGTGCTCGTTCTCAGACATCGTCGATCCCCCATCTCGAGGTGGATTCCGAAGGGTGGAAGAAACGGTTCTCGAGCGCGGTGGCGAGCTCTCGCAGGGTGTCCATCGCGGCGTCGGCCTCCTCCAGCAGTGCGGTCGGTGCGCCATCGGCCGCCTCCCCGCCCAGCGGGCGCAGCAGCTCTCGTGCCTCCCAGCCGCCGATGCGGGAGCGCAGCGCGATCAGGGGTGAGCGCAGCTCCGGTGAGGGCGCCACATCCGGCAACCGGTCCAGCGCCAGTCCCAGCCGCTCCAGCTGGAAGGCGATCGAGCGCGGCAGGGTGGTGTCGGTCAGCAGCAGCTCCAGCAGCAGCTCCGGTTGGATCGCGGCGTGATAGGCGCGACGGTACGAAGCGCCGCTCTCCGTGACCAGCGCGAGCGCCCCGGCGATCGTGGCCTCGGCCGTCCGGGTGCGCCGGTGGCCGAGGGTCGCCCGGAGCAGGGCCAGCAGGCCCATGGTCCGCTCGATCTTGCGCCCCGCCTCGGTGAGATCCCAGCCCAGGTTGCGGGGCATCGAATCGGCGACCGCACCGGAGAGGGTGAGGCAGCCGTCGACGATATCCGTCAGCCGCTGCTCGACCGGCTGAGGGTCCTGCCCTCCGAGGGTGCGCAGGCGCTGATTCATCCTCGCGATCACCGGCCAGATGTCGTCGGAGATCAGATCCCGCAGCGTGCGGGTGGTGTGGGTGAGTGCGGAATAGGACTGCGCGAGCGTGCCGGGGCGGCCGCGGCTGGTCAGCAGGGACTCGACCTCCCCGCCCACGGCCTCGTGGGAGTTCAGGTCCAGCCCCGTGAATCCCGGGTAGGTGGTGGTCACGTTCGTGACCGCGCCCAGCAGGACCGTCTGGGCGGTGCGGGCGCCGGGGCCGCGCTCGGCGTCGAGGTCGTTGACGGTGTCCAGCACGGCGCGCAGCAGCCTCGCGGTGGAGTCCACCCGCTCGAGGTAGCGGCCGAACCAGAACAGGTCCGAGCCGATCGAGCGGGTCATCGCGGGGTAGGCGGTCAGCACGCCTCGGGCGACGGACGGGGCCCGCTCCGTGGCCGTCGTGCCCGGCTCGCCCTCAGCGGGGACGGCCGAGGTCTCCGGGACGGTCACCCACACGTCCTTGAGCGCCTCCGGCCCGTCATCGGCCGTGATCCCGACCCCGCCGGGCAGCACCTCGTAACCGTCCTCGGTGCCCATCACCAGCAGCCGGAGCACCATCGGGCGTTCGATGAGCTCGTCGCCGCCGGCGGGATCCATGCTGAGCCAACCGGCCGGTGCGAACCCGGGGTCGGCGGGTCGCAGCAGCAGATCCTCGTGGAACAGCTGTCGGCACAGGTCGGGCAGCGCGGCGCGCAGGTCCGGGTTCTCCAACAGCCCCGCCCCGAGCGGGTTGAAGATCTCCACGTCGCCGCAGCGGGCGGCCTCGACCAGACCGGTCACCCCGCCCAGCGGCGTCGGCCCCAGGTCGAGGGGGTCCAGCAGGTCGGAGGGCACCAGGCGCAGCAGCGCATCCACCGCATCCCCGGGGTCCGACTCCAGGCCGGGAAGCCGCAGCGTGAGGGTGCCCGAGCCGGTGCGCAGGTCGCCGACGGAGACCATCGGCGCCCCCAGCAGGTTCGCCAACCAGCTGTGGTCGAAGGCGCGCATCGGATCCGCGGAGTCCTCGGTGAGGACCACGGTGCGCCCCGCCCGTCCCTCGGACCGGGTGCGCTGGTGCAGCGAGGTGCGGATGGTGTCGAAGAACGGATGCAGCCGGCGCAGCGGCGTGGAGCGGTACAGCGTGGGCGCGCAGCGGGAGAGCACCCGGCGCAGCTCGAGGGTGGTGCCGGCGCCGTCGGGAACGTCCACAGCGTCCTCGAGCACCACCCAGGATCCCTCGGCCGTCCGGGCCACGGTGCTGGTCAGCGCGAAGAGGGAGTGGCTGCCGCGGGAGGGGATGCCGATCGCCGTGCGGAGATAGGCGGGGTCCTGCAGCAGCTGCGCGACGGGGGCGACATCGGCGGCCAGCACCGTGCGCGGGCCGTAGAGATCCGCGCCCAGCGCATCCAGCAGCCGCATGCGCTGGACGAGGCCGGCCGAGAGCTCCGCCCAGGACTCGGCATCCAGGAGCGCCGGGACGGGGTCGATGACGGGTGCCGCGGTGGGGACGTCAGCGGCGAACATCGTCGCCGCCGACGTCGCGGCGCGACGTCGGCCCCGGGGGCCGAGAGCTGCGAGCTCGTCGACCAGGGCCTGCGGAGGTGTGGAGGTCACTGGATCATGGTAGACACGCCGCCGGTCACGGAGGTTCAGGACGTGGTGGCGGCCACGGCCCCCTCGGAGGGCTGGACCACCACGAAGCCCGGGCCGTGGAAGCCGAGCTGGAAGGACTCGCCGGAGCCGCGCCCGATGAGCGAGCCCATCTTGAAGTCGTTCTTGATCTGCGGCTGGAGGTTCGCCGACCAGCAGACCGCGGCCTGCGGATCCACAAAGGTGGGCTGCTGGGAGCAGTCCAGCAGCATCGGCGGTCCGTCGGAGGTCACCGCGACCATGCCCTGGCCCTGGAGGAACAGGTTGAACAGGCCGCCCGCCATGAGGCCCGCACCGCCGAGAGACCGGATGTCCCACTGGATGGAGCTGTCGAAGGCGAGCATGTTCCTGGTGTTCAGGGTGAGGGCCTCGCCCTCGAGCTGGATCAGGAAGATCTCGTCGGCGCGGCGGGCGTAGAAGATCTCGCCATGTCCGCGCGTGCGCATCATGTTGCCGCCCTCGCCGGTGGCCATCTTCTTCAGCAGCTTCATGCCGCCGCCGGAGCCCTGGTAGGAGAAGTCCATCTGCCCCTGATAGGCGACCATCGCGCCGGAGGCGGAGATGATCTCGGGGACTGCGGGTGCAGGGCGCAGCGCAGCAGCTTGTTGGACTGCAGCGCCCACCGGTCGTTGGTCTGGCGCTCCTGGTTGGACGCATCGAAGAGATTCGATCGCATGGCGGCTGTGCCTTCCGTGGCTCGGGACTGCTGCGCCGCGAAGCCGCGGCATCACGGCGCGCACCGCGCCGCGCGCCGATCGTCTCACGGTGGGCGCGGGCCCGGCGAGGATCTCGGCGGGGCCGAGACGGAGCTGATCACGTGCGGACCCTGTGGGGGAGCGGTGAAGCAGGCGCGGGTGCGGCCGTGCGCCTCGTAGCATGGCGGGCATGCCCCCGCCCCGCACGCCCCGCCGCGCAGCCCGTGACCCCCGGCTGACCGCGCTCGCCGAGGAATCCGGCTACGAGATCCTCGGCCAGATCGGCACGGGCGGCATGGGGATCGTCTACCGGGCGCACGACGCCGACGGGAACGATGTGGCGATCAAGCTGCTGCGCCACGAGATCTCCGACGACGCACGTGCTCGCGAACGGCTGGCCCGCGAGGTCACGGCGCAGAAGCTGGTGCGCAACGACAGCATCGTGCGGATCCTGGACGCGGAGCTGGACTCCCCGGAGGCGTTCGTGGTCACCGAGTTCATCCCCGGGCCCACGCTCGAGGACGCCGTGCGCACCCACGGGGGCCTGCATCCCGAGGCGGTGCGCGAGATCGGCCTGGCGATGGGGGAGACCCTGCGGGCCATCCACGATGCGGGGGTGATCCACCGCGACCTCAAACCCAGCAATGTCATGCTGCGTGGCGCCACCGAGGCCGATCTCGCCGGCTTCGACCCCGGCGGCGACCGGCTGGATCCGGTGATCATCGATTTCGGCATCGCGATCGCCGCCGAGGAATCGCGCCTGACCTCGACCGGGCTGGTGATGGGCACTGCCGCCTATCTCGACCCGGAAGTGATCCGCACGGACCACTCCGGCGAGGCCGGGGACTGGTGGGCCTGGGCGGCGCTGCTGGCCTTCGCGGCCACCGGCCGGGAGCCGTACGGCAGCGGCCGCGCCGACCTGGTGTTCCTGCGTGCCGAGCGCGGGGAGCTCGACATCGACGGCGTCCCCAGCGAGCTCGCGCAGTGGCTGCGCTCGGCGCTGCGGTCCGACCCCGCGCAACGGCCCGAGCCCGCCCAGCAGCTGGAACAGCTCGCCGGGCTCGACCTCACCCGGTACGCCGATCCCGGCGACACCGAGCTGCTGCAGGCCGGCGCCGCCGACAGCTCGCAGCAGACGGCCGTGCAGAACACGGGGGGCCAGGAGCCGGGAACCACCGCTGAACCCGTCCAGGACGAGGCGGAGCGCACCGCAGCGCTGCCCGTGAACGACACCTCGGCCTCCTCGGAGCAGCCCACCGAGGCGCTGCCGCGCATCGCCACCCCGCCGGAACCGGCCACAGAGGCACTGCCGGTGACCGGCGCCCCGACCATGGCGCTGCCGGTCGTCCCGCCGCCCCACGGCGCGGAACCGTCGGCCGCGCCGCCGGTGCAGGCTCCGGTCCAGTACTCCTATGACGACGGCCGGCAGGCCGCGCCCCGGCCCCAGCACGAGCAGGCGATGGTCGCGCCCCCGCAGTGGGATCCGCACCGTCCCGGCCCCTGGCCGCAGCCGGCGCCGCGGCGCCCCCTGCTGGTGTGGCTCGGCCACCTGCTCATCGTCTCGCTCGCCGCAGTCGCTCCCTATATGTCCCTCGCCGTGCTGCTGATGCTGGGCGCGATGGCGCGGACCTGGGAGCGGACGCACCGGAGCGTGAGCGCGCAGCGGATGCGCGGCTCCACCGGGGCCGGCCCGAGCTGGCGGGCGGGGCTGGCCAGCCCGTTCCGGGCGATGGTCGCGCTGCTGGAGATCACGCTGCAGGCATTGCTCCCCCTGATCCTCGGGGCACTGGTGGGCATCGCCTTCGACGCGGGCTGGACCCTGCTGCGCGGCATCGCCCCGCCGGACGGCGCCGCCTTCGCCCTCGCGATGGCGATCACCCTGCTGATCACCTGGGTGGGGCTGGGCAGCGCCACCACCCGCAACGGGGCGCACCGGATGCTCGATGCCGCCGCCCCGGACCGGCTCTGGGGCGCCGTGGTGCTGGTGCTGCTGCTCCTGCTGCTGGGAGCCGTGATCACCACGGTGCTGGCACGCGAGGGGATGGTCGACTACTTCCCGTTCCCCCGCGGCCCCCGGCTCGACGACATCGCCGTCTGGAGAGGGTGAGCACGGCGGCTCCGCGCAGTCGCGATCCCCTCTGCGAGCACTCAGCCGCCGGCCGTTAAACTCTCACCGATCCGTCACCCACCGCAGCCCCTCGGGGCGAGGAGAATCCATGGCCGCCTCCGGTCCGTCCAAGTCAGCGCAGGAGCGCCGCGAAGCGCAGCGCGAGGCGCTGCGCAAGCAACGTCAGGCCGAGCTCTCGCGCCAGCGCACGGTGCGCACCGTCGTGATCGCCGCCATCACCGTCGTCGCGCTGCTGATCGCCGCCACGGCCGGGTACTTCATCTTTCAGGCGACACGGCCGGCCGGACCGGTCGCGGTGCCCGAGAGCATGAGCGAGGACCAGCCCTATCTCTCCCTCGGCGCCACCGAGGATTCCGGGAAGCCCGTCCTGGAGATCCATCTGGACTTCATGTGCCCCTTCTGCGGGCAGCTCGAGGAGATCAACGGCGACGACATCGAGACGATGGTCGATGATCAGGAGGCGACGCTGCACCTGGTGCCGCGCAACTTCCTGGACGGCCAGTCCACCACCGGCGACTACTCCACCCGCGCGGCCGCCGCCATGGTGTGCGTCTACGACGACGACCCCGAGAACGTCATCCCCTTCCAGCAGCTGATGTTCGCGAACCAGCCCGCCGAGGGCTCCGCCGGGCTCACCGACGAAGAGATCTGGGGATACGCGGAGCAGGCCGGGGCCTCCGAGGCCGTGCAGTCGTGCATGAGCGCGAAGACCTACCAGCCGTGGGTGCGCGAGGTCGCAGACCCGTACGGTCAGGAGACCGGCGGCGGCACCCCGTACGTCGAGCTCGACGGCACGGCTGTCGAGGGCGAGGTGTGGGGCCAGCCCGGTGCACTGCGGGAGGCCGTGCTGGCCGCCGGCGGTGCGGCACCGTCCGACGGCGGCCAGGACTGACCTACACTTTCCGGGACCGGTCGATCCGTCGGCCGGTCCCATCCGCTGGAGTGGCGCAACGGTAGCGCACCTGTCTTGTAAACAGGTGGTTGCGGGTTCGATTCCCGTCTCCAGCTCGATGTGGTGTCTCAGGACATCGTTCGCGGATGTCTTGGGACATCGTTCGCGAGGAGAAGGCCCCGGTGAGTGTTCACCGGGGTCTTTTTCGTTGTGGTTGGTACCCGCGGTCGGGGTCGATGGTGTGTTCGGCGAGTAGTTCTCCGGTGGCGAGGTCGATGACCATCGTGTCGGGGCCCTCGCGGATGATGCGGACTCTCAGTCCGGCGTGGGCGCGGCCGATGCCGAGGTGGCGCATCGTGCCGGCGTAGCGCAGGGAGACTTTGCCGTGGGTGTCGACTCTGTCGGTGCGCACGGAGTAGTCCCTCTGGCGGGTTCCTCCCACGGAGGCCTTCGGCGTGAGCCGGGGTCGAGAGCCTCGACGCCACCTTTGCGGTAGCGGGCCACGAGGATCTGTACCCAGCGCGGGGAGACGTGGAACTTCTGTGCGGCTTCGCTGGTGCTCATGCCCGCCTCGATGACGCTGAGCACTATCGCTGTGTTCTTCGACATGCTCCATCGTGCGAATGATGACGCGAGACACCAGCCCTCTACTACGGCCGATCATGACGACGCCGAGGTGCGAACGATGACGCGAGACAGGGGCGAACTATGTCTTGAGATCACACACCGTCTCCAGCTCGACAGGCGTCTCCTCGTCCACAGGAGCGTCAGAACGTCTCGTACGTCGCCCGGTTCACCATGAATCCCTTGCCGGTGATCGTGTTCCAGCAGGTCATGCCGTCGAAGCGGCTGGTGCAGGCCATATCTCCGTAGGTCGCGCTGTCGTCGTACTCGAGCGTCTCCGCGGAGTCGCTGAGGAAGGACGAGCCGCAGGCGCGAGCGGCCTCGCCCTCCGCGACCTGGATCGAGAAGGGCCCGGACCCGCAGTCCTGGAGATCGGTGTCGCTGAAGTCACGCTCGAGGACCGAGCAGGATACCGAGTCCTCCTCCAGCAGGCAGGAGATGTTGCCGGTGGGGGAGCGCAGCTCGGTCATCTCGCGGGCGCCCTCCGGAGCGGGGGAGACGGGATCCACCGGCGTGGTCTCCTCCTGCGTGGGTTCTTCGGTCGGTGCGTTCGAGGGCGATTCTTCGGCAGCGGTGGTCGAGCTGTCGCGCTGGTACTCGTCCTCGCCACCGGCTAGCCAGGCGCGGCCCACGAGCGCCACGGCGAGCACCAGCACGAGTACGAGCAGCAGGCAGCCGCCGCAGGCGTACCAGGCCCGTCGACCGGTGCGGGAGCCGTCATCTCCGGTGCCGGGGTCCGGGCTGGGCGGATCGGCCGGCGAGGTGGCGGTGGCGGGCGAGGCGCCGAGCGGCACCACGCCGGCATGCTCGGCGATCCGCACCGATGCGGTCGTGGGCGCCTCGGACGGGCTCTGCCCGGCGGCGTCGGCATCGGCGTCGGCGGCAGGGATCGTTCCGAGATCGCCCCAGACGGAGGCCCCCTCGGGATCTTCCGGCAGCGCCGGCCCCTCGTCAGCAGCAACTGCCGGCAGGCTCGCCTCGTAGGCCTGCTTCGCCCAGCGGTTCGTCGCCAGGATCCACTGCCGCGCCACCTCGGGGCATGACGGGTTCAGCACGATCATCCGGTGCAGCTGCGGATGCTTCTCGGTGAGCTCGAGCAGGCGCTCCGCACTGGTGCTCGGATCACCGGCCTCCTCAGCCGCTGAACGGGCCTGTGCCACTGCGGTCTCCCTTCGTCACGAGCTGCCGGCACCCCCGTCGGTGGGGATGTGCTCCCACCTCAGCGTCGAGCCGGAGGCGGGTGCCGACCCCGAGAATGACACATCTGGCCTTCGGCGCGTACGAGGAACGGGCGCTTCCGACACAGATCACGGGACGGGCTCAGGCGGTGATCCGCCAGTCGATCGGGGCTGCGCCCTGCTGTTCGAGCAGCGCATTGGCGCGGGAGAACGGCCTGGATCCGAAGAATCCGCGGGACGCCGACAGCGGGCTGGGGTGAGGGCTCGCGAGATGCGGGACCTCGCCCAGCAGCGGAATCAGCGACTGCGCATCGCGGCCCCACAGGATCGCCACCAGCGGACCCCCGCGGGCCACCAGGGCTCGCACCGCGTGCTCGGTGATCTCTTCCCAGCCGCGCCGCCGGTGCGAGGCCGGTGCACCGGGGGTGACTGTGAGCACACGGTTCAGCAGCAGCACGCCCTGGTCCTGCCAGGCGGTGAGATCCCCGTGCTCCGCCCGGGGGATGCCGAGGTCGCTCTCGAGCTCGGTGAAGATGTTGCCGAGCGAGCGGGGCAGCGGCCGCACCGAGCGCTCGACCGCGAAGGACAGCCCCACCGGATGGCCCGGAGTGGGATAGGGGTCCTGACCGATGATCAGCACCCGCACCTCGGACAGCGGGCGTGAGAACGCGCGCAGCACCTGGGCCTCGGCAGGCAGGTAGCTCCGCCCGGCCGCCGTCTCGGTGCGCAGGAACTCTTCGACCCCGGCGAGGTCGTCCATGACGGGCACCAGGGCCCGGGCCCAGTCGGCGGCGAGGGTCTCGTTCAGCGGGAGGGGCATGTCTCCAGTCTCCCACCGCTGGTCCCGTCCGTGACCCGGATCCCACGGGCGCGCAGGGGCGGCGCGCCGTGGACGCCGCCGCCCCGCACCCCCGTACCCTCGAGGCATGTCCGCTGTCCCTGACCCCTCCGAGCCCCGCGAGGTGCGTGCCGGTGCTCCTGCCGGGGCGCCCGCCGGTCCGGACGGCGATGCGCCGGAGGAGCTCAGCGAGCACGACCGCCGGATCCTCGCCCTGGAGGGCCGCACCTTCCGTTACGTCGGGGCCAAGGAAAGAGCCATCCGCGAGGAGATCGGCATCTCCAAGGTCGCCTACTACGTACGGCTGAACGCCCTGCTCGACGAGCCGGCGGCGCTGCGCGCCGCTCCGTCCCTCGTGCACCGCCTGCGGGGCCGACGGACCTCTGAGCCGGGCGCCGCGGCCGTCGACGGGGGCCATCGGGTCGCCTGATCACGCGGTCCCAGGGCGTGTGCTCCCCACCCGGATCCTGCCGAGCAGGTTTAATGGGTCCGTGGCTGATTCCCAGTATCCGTACCCCCCGGACCGTTTCGACGACGAGGCGGACGCCGTCTCGTTCCATGGCGCCCATCGCGCCGAGCTGCCGTTCTGGCGGGAGAACCTGCTGTACATCATCATCATCGGCGCCGCTGCGGTGCTGCTGGTGGTGCTCCTCTTCTTCATCGGCAGCATGGGGGGCGGCAGCGATGACCGCGCCGACGACCCCACCACCGCAGCCGCCTCCGAGAGTGCGGCGGAGGAGGCCTCCGAGGGGGAGGCCGAGGCCGAGCCCAGCGAGGAGCCGGCCCCGGAGGCCGATAAGTCCACCCCGTTGCTCGTGGTCAACGCCGGTGGTCAGGGCGGCCTGGCCGGCACCTGGAGGGACACTCTCGAGGGGGACGGCTGGGAGGACGTGAGCGTCGCCACGGCGGACAACCACCAGGAGGAGGCGGTGGTGTTCTACCGCGACGAGGAGGACGCCGAGACAGCCCAGGCCCTCGCTGCGGAGGTCGGTGCCGGTGAGGCCCGCCAAAGCGACGAGTACAACGCCGCGGTGACCTATGTGGCTGTCGACATGCCCGGCGAGGGCGGCGGAGGCGACAGCGAGGGCTGAGCGCCCGCGCCGCTGTCCGCCAGGAGCGCAGAGTTAGCACTCTCCGCCCTCGAGTGCTTATGATGATCTGGCACTCGGGCATCGAGAGTGACAGCGCCCTGCGCGCCGAGCTCCCGCTCCCGGAGGCATGATCGGTCGGCGGTCCGCCGCCGCGCCGACCACGAACATTCCGGCCCCGTGAGGGTGTCGTCGCCGTGGGACATGAACACGGTGGTGGCGCTCGTCCGTCGCGGGCACAGGGTCGGGTGGACACCACACCACACGGGAGAGATTCCATCATGGCCAAGCTCATCTCTTACGACGAGGAGGCCCGGCGCGGCCTCGAGCGGGGAATGAACCAGCTCGCCGACGCCGTCAAGGTCACCCTCGGCCCCAAGGGCCGCAACGTCGTGCTCGAGAAGTCCTGGGGCGCCCCCACCATCACCAACGACGGCGTGTCGATCGCCAAGGAGATCGAACTCGACGATCCCTATGAGTCGATCGGCGCCGAGCTGGTGAAGGAGGTCGCCAAGAAGACCGACGACATCGCGGGCGACGGCACCACCACCGCCACCGTCCTGGCCCAGGCCCTGGTCAAGGAGGGCCTGCGCAACGTCGCCGCCGGCGCCAACCCCATCGCGCTCAAGCGCGGCATCGACCAGGCCGTGGCCGCGGTCTCGGAGACCCTGCTCGCGCAGGCGCACCCGATCGAGACCAAGGAGCAGATCGCTGCCACCGCCGCCATCTCCGCGGCCGACCCGGCTATCGGCGAGCTCATCGCCGAGGCCCTCGACAAGGTCGGCAAGGAGGGCGTGATCACGGTCGAGGAGTCCAACACCATGGGCCTCGAGCTGGAGCTCACTGAGGGCATGCGGTTCGACAAGGGCTACATCTCGCCCTACTTCGTCACCGACGCCGACCGCCAGGAGACCGTGCTCGAGGATCCCTACATCCTCCTGCTGTCCTCCAAGGTCTCCTCCGTCAAGGATCTGCTGCCGCTGCTGGAGAAGGTCATCCAGGCCGGCAAGCCGCTGGCGATCATCGCCGAGGACGTCGAGGGCGAGGCCCTCGCGGTCCTCGTCGTCAACAAGCTCAAGGGCTCCTTCAAGTCCGTGGCCGTCAAGGCCCCCGGCTTCGGCGACCGTCGCAAGGCGATGCTCGAGGACATGGCGATCCTCACCGGCGGCCAGGTCATCTCCGAGGAGGTCGGCCTCAAGCTGGAGACCGCTGGTCTCGAGCTGCTCGGCCAAGCGCGCAAGATCGTCGTCACCAAGGACGAGACCACGCTCGTCGAGGGCTCCGGCGACGCCGAGCGCATCGCTGCTCGCGTGTCCCAGATCCGCACGGAGATCGAGAACTCCGACTCGGACTACGACCGCGAGAAGCTCCAGGAGCGCCTCGCGAAGCTGGCCGGCGGCGTGGCCGTCATCAAGGCCGGCGCCGCCACCGAGGTGGAGCTCAAGGAGCGCAAGCACCGCATCGAGGATGCCGTGCGCAACGCCAAGGCCGCCGTGGATGAAGGCGTTGTCGCCGGTGGCGGCGTCGCGCTGCTGCAGGCCGGTGCCGACACCTTCGGCAAGCTCTCCCTCGAGGGCGACGAGGCCACCGGTGCGAACATCGTCAAGGTCGCCGTCGAGGCCCCGCTCAAGCAGATCGCGGTCAACGCCGGTCTCGAGGGTGGCGTCGTGGCGGAGAAGGTCAAGGGCCTGCCCATCGGTCAGGGCCTGAACGCCGCGACCGGTGTCTACGAGGACCTCGTGGCCGTCGGCATCATCGACCCGGTCAAGGTCACCCGCTCGGCGCTGCTGAACGCGGCGTCCATCGCCGGCCTGTTCCTGACCACCGAGGCCGTCGTGGCCGACAAGCCGGAGCCCGCTCCGGTCGGCGGCGGCGACGACATGGGCGGAATGGGCGGCATGGGTGGCATGGGCGGCATGATGTGATCCAGCCCCACGGCTGAATCCTGCCGCTCGCACCCGAGCGCTCGACGGGCCCCGATCCTCTCCCGAGGGTCGGGGCCCGTCGCTGTCGGGCACCGCACGGGCAGGGCACCATGGGTCCATGACCTATGAGATGCAGGAGGCGATCATCGTCCCGGCCGACCCTGCACTGCCACCCGGCACTGCGTCACGCCGCCCCTCCTCCGTAAAGCCCCCGATTGCTCACGAGAATTCTCTCGTGAAATTCGTGAAACCGCACCTATCGTCGCCGGAAATGCCGCTCGAGGGAAATTCTAAAGCCCTGTTGCGGCCAATCTCGATATCGGTGACGGCATTCATGGAATGCGGTCGGTGGGCTTCTGCCAGGGTTCCCGCGCCGCCAGCGGTGGAGGGTGCGCGGGCGAGCGCCTCTCAGGAGGCGTCGACCGTGGCGGGGTCGTGCGCCGCCAGCACCGCGGCGGCGAGATCGACGTCCAGGCGCAGAGCACGCAGCGAGGCGTGCACGAGGGCCTGGTCGGTCAGCGTCGCAGCCGGCTCGATCCGCAGGTCACGGCCGAACAGCGGCAGAGCACTGCGGAACAGGGCATCTCGCAGCGGGTCGAGGATCACGTCTCCGGCGCGGGCCAGCCGGCCGCCGATGAGGATCAGGTCGGGGTCCAGCAGGTTGCAGACCGGGTTCAGGGCCATGCCGACGGCGGCACCGGCTCGCGAGAAGATCGAGACCACGCGATCATCCCCGGCCAGGGCGAGATCGATCGCCTCGTCCAGGCTCAGGGCGGTGCCGGTGACGATGCGGCTCTCCTCCAGCACGTTATCGGCGCCGGCGTAGTTGAACAGGCAGCCGCGGTGGGAGCACCGGCAGATGGGGCCGTTGCTGTCGATGCTCACGTGCCCGAGCTCCCCGGCGCCGCCGTGGGCTCCGGAGATGATCCTCCCGTCGAGCACCTGGCCGAGGGCGACGCCGAAGGACAGGCTCACGTGCAGGAGGTTCCGGGGCAGGGGGCTCTCCAGGGCCCCGTACTGGGCGTAGGCCGCGTGGCGGGCGAGGTTCTCGAGCACGACCGCGGTGCCGAGCCCCTCCTCGTACTCGTCACGGATGTTGACCTTGCTCCACCGGGTGGAGGTCGCGCCGCCGAGCACTTCGCCGGTATAGCGGTTCACCAGCGTGTTCGGCGCGACATGCAGGCCATGCAGTGGCGGATGGGGCGCCGGGAGCTCGTCGAGGAGCTCCCGCAGGGCGGTCAGCGCGGTGCTGATCCGCTCGGGCCCGGTGGCGTCGGGGGAGCAGGGGAGGGCGCGGGTGGAGATCACGCGGCCGTCCACTTCGCCGAGCCCGACGATCGTGGAATCGTCCTGGTGGATCGCGGCGCCGATGATCCCTGCTCGGCGGGCCAGGACCAGCTTCTCCTTGAGCGGAGCCTTGCCATCGCCCGTCGCGGTGTCGGAGGTGAGCGTCTCGGGCTCGACCAGGCCCTGTTCGAGCAGGGTGGTGATGGTGTTGGTGATGGTCGCTCGGGAGGTCTGCAGGTGGCGGGCGAGCTCGGCGCGGTGCATCCCGCCCTCCTCGAGGAGGGTGCGGACGACCTCGAAGGGGGTTCCTCTGGGGGGAATTCCTCGACGCGTCGCCATTCGTCACAATCTAGCACGGAGCAGGGCCGCCACGAGTTCATCACGCTCTTGATAAGGAGGCCGCAGGAGCGTTCGGGAAACCAGAATTCACGGGCCGGGGAGAACGCCGAAAATCGAAGGCTGGGTCCAGGAGCCGGTCCGTCGGGCCGTTCAGATCAAGAAGATCGGGATCGCCCCGGGATTGTGCGCGTGGACGATGGCGAGGAAGACGATCACGTCGAAGAGCAGATGCACGATCAGCACGTACAGCAGGGAGCCGGTGCGGGTGAACAGCCAGCCCTGGAGCAGCGCGAACGGTGCGGTGAGCAGCGGCCCCCATTCCTGGTAGCCGAGCTCCCACAGGAACGACACGAAGATGATCGCCTGCAGGAGGTTCGCCGGCCAGAGCCCGAAGTGGCGCCGCAGGAGCACGAAACAGGTGCAGATGAAGAACAGCTCGTCCCAGGTGCCCACGAAGTTCACGCCCACCAGGAAGCGGCCCAGCGCACCCGCATCGGTGATGTGGGGCCAGTTCAGGTACGCGCCCGAGGTGATGAAGTAGAACGGCAGCAGCAGCCAGCCCAGCACCGGGACGGCGATGATGTACCCCCACTGCCAGCGGTTCCATCGGCGTCCTGAGAGCCAGGGGAAGCGGATCGTGCGTCGGCGCAGGAGCAGTCGGTCCACCAGCAGCGGGACGGCCACGGCGAGCAGCAGCGCGGTGCCGATCGCGAAGAACCGGTCCCAGTCCACATCTGCCTTCACCGAGGTGGTCGAGATGATCGTGATCCCGAGTCCGATCAGGAGCAGGTCTTTGGCGATCTCGCGGGAGACCAGGAGCGCACCGAGCAGGCTGAGGGCGAGGAGCCCGTGGCCCCACCCGGCGAGCTGCAGCCCGAACAGCAGATAGGCGGAGGCCGAGACCCCTGCGGCCGGCAGCAGTCCCCTCCTCGGGGTAGCGGGTCCGGCCAGCAGGGGAGCGGGGTCCGGGGCAGGGGGCGACGTCGCCATGGCCCCAGCATGCCAGGGCCGGACGCTCGCCGAGCCGACCTCAGGGCGCCGCGGTCACCGCGGTGCCGTCCAGCCCCCAGGCCTCGGCCAGCAGCTCGAGGGCACGCAGTCGATCGGCCGGGTCGAAGTAGTAGGCGGTGAGGATGAGCTCGTCGGCACCGGTGGCGGCGACGATCTCCTCCAGCTGGCGCACCACGGTGGCGGGGGAGCCGACCGCCTTGATCGACAGGGTCTGATCGATCTGGGAGACGAGATGGGCCGGGGCGACCTCTTCGATCGGGCGCGGCGGCTGGATCTTCTGCCGCTGCCCGGTCACGACTCCCATGAACATCTGCTGGAGCGTGGTGAACTGCCGCTGCGCCTCCTCGTCGGTCTCGGAGACCACCAGGTTCACCCCGACCATGGTGCGGGGAGCCGAGATCTGTGCGGTCTCGGCGTCGGGGTCGAAATTGTCGCGGTAGACCTCCAGCGCGTGCAGGTACTGGAAGGGTGCGAAGTGGGAGGCGACCGAGAAGGGCATGCCCAGCTGTGCGGCCAGACGGGCGCCGTTGGCGGTGGAGCCCAGGATCCACATCGGCACCTCGGTGCCGCGAGCGACCTCCGCGGTGATGGGGGAGGAACCGCTGGAGACCTGCCGGGACCAGTCCCTCATCTGCTCGACGGCGGAGAGGAAGGCGGCCGGCTGTGCGGAGGTGCGGGCCAGCAGCTGAGCGGTGAGCTGATCGGTGCCCGGCGCACGGCCCAGGCCCAGGTCGATGCGATCCCCGTGGAACTGGACCAGGGTGCCGAACTGCTCGATCACGGCGAGGGGGGAGTGGTTGGGCAGCATGATCCCGCCGGAGCCGACGCGGATCCGCTCGGTCAGCGAAGCCGCCCGGTCGATCAGCAGTGAGGTGGCGCTGGAGGCGAGGGTGTTGGTGTTGTGGTGCTCGGCGAACCAGTACCGCTCGTAGCCGAGACGGTCCGCGGCGCGTGCACCCTGCATCGAGGCGTCGATCGCCTCACGGGTGCTCATCCCTTCCGAGATGGAGACGAGATCGAGGATCGACAGCGGCACATGAGGAGCATTCATACTGCTCAGGCTATCCAGGGCCCGCTCGGCATGGTCGGACCGGAGGTGAGAGGTAGTCGACTGCGGGATCGGGAAGCAGATCGCGACCGCCGGCGTTGATCACGGCATGAGGCTCTCCCTGCTCGACCGCTCGCGCACCCGCCACGGGTACTCGGAGGCGACGGCCCTGGCGCACTCCGTCCAGCGGGCGATCGACGTCGAGCACCTGGGATACCACCGGTTCTGGGTGGCCGAGCACCACGCGGTGCCGGGCATCGCCAGCGGCTCTCCGGCAGTCCTGCTGGCGGCGATCGGGGCCCGCACCGAACAGATCCGGCTCGGCTCGGGCGGAGTGATGCTCCCGAACCATCGGCCGCTGGTGGTCGCCGAGCAGTTCCGCATGCTGGCCGGGCTGCACCCGGGCCGGATCGACCTGGGTCTGGGCAGATCGCTGGGGTTCACCGAGCCGGTCCGTCACGCCCTTGGCCGGCTGGAGGCGAGCCCGGACGCCTTCGCCCAGGAGATCCTCGAGCTGCGGGATCACCTCGAGGGCTCGGCGGCCCTGACGGCACGACCCACGGGCTCCCCCGAGGTGCCGCTGTTCGTCCTCGCGACCGGTGCCGGGGTGGACACTGCCGCGGCGCTCGGCCTGCCGGTGGTGATCGGGGGCCCGTTCCTGGACTCCTCTGAGCTGCCGGACCGGCTGGCCTCCTACCGCCGCCGGTTCCGTCCGCATCGGGGCAGCATCCCGCAGGTCCTCGTCTCGGTCGACGCCCTGATCGCGGACACCGACGAGCAGGCGCGAGAGCTGGCCCTGCCGGAGGTCTGGGCGATGGCACGCTCCCGGAGCACCGGGGTGTTCGAGGCGCTCGAGCCGGTGGCCCGGATCCGCGCCGCACCGAGCAGCGACCGGGAGGCCCGACGGGTGGAGCGCGGCCTGGACGCCGCAGTGGCAGGGACGGCAGGGACCGTGCGCCGGCGGCTGGACGAGCTGCTCGAGCGCACCGGGGCGCAGGAGGTGCTCGCCACCGGCGTGACCTACGACCGAGAGGCGCAGAGCGTCTCGGACCGCGAGCTGATGCACCTGCTGAACGGCTGAGCGCCCGCTCAGCCCAGCGACAGCCCGAAGCTCAGCATGATATTGCCTGCAACCAGCACCGCCAGGACCACCAGGCCGCCGATGGGGACGGGGCGCAGCCGCAGCGGCTCAGGAGGCACCTCGGTGACGGAGCGGGAGAAGATGTGCGCCATCGGTGCGAAGACCAGGAGCGAGGTCCCGGCTGCGAGGATCGCGATCTGGGCGGACGCCGGGAGTTCGGCCGGGCTGATCGTGAGATACAGGATGCTCAGCAGCACCGAGACGGCCATCCCGTACAGCCAGGGGAACAGCGTCATCGCATTGCGCAGACGCGGGTTGTCCCCGGCATGGCGCGCCATGTGCGGGGCGAAGGCCCGGGCGTTGAGGAACATGCCGCCGATGCCGATCGCGAAAGCGACGAACTGCAACGGCACGGGCAGCCCGAGCAGCTGGGCGGCCTGCCCGGTGTCCCCGGCGCCGAACGGGGTCAGGCACAGGTAGGTGATGCCCTCCTGGACCGAGACGAAGGCGAACCACAACCACATCAGATGCAGGAGGTCCGCGCGGGCCCGCAAGGGGGTCCACAGCTGCATCAGCAGACCGGTGACCAGGCTGAACACCGGCCCGGCCAGGAGCATCACCACCTGGCCGCGCTCCGATGAGGTGTCGAGCTGGATCACTCCGAAGGGATACAGGGTCGAGGAATGTCCCAGAGCGAGATGGGTGACGAGGTGGGCGAGCTCGTGCAGGAAGATCATCAGAGTGCTCGCGACGAGCGCGGCCACCAGGTTGTTCAGGAGCAGGGGACGGGTGGACGTCCCGGACTGCTCATCTGTGCGCTGGGTCACCATGACGTCATCCTGCCCCCGCTCGCGCAGCAGCGCACGGCCACCGGCCCTGCTCTCCCGGCTCGCGTCAGAGCGCCTTGCCGGGATTGAGCAGGCCGCGCGGGTCGAAGGCCGCCTTCACTCGGCGCTGCAGCTCCCGGGAGGCGGGGGAGAGCTCGAGGTCCAGCCAGTGCTGCTTGGCGGTGCCGATGCCGTGCTCACCGCTGATGGTCCCTCCGAGGTCGAGCGCCGCCCGCACCACCTCGTCGGCCGCCCCGAGGATCGGGGCGGGCAGGTGCGCCGCGCGGCACCACCGGGGTGCCGGTCTCACGGGTGAGGCGGTGACGGCGTCCTGGCCGAGCACCTCGCGCAGGCGGGTGGCGAGAGCCTCGAGGGCGGTGGGCTCGGTGCGGCTCATGGGGCCTCCTCGGGTGGCCTCGTCGGATCGTGGTCGTCGCCGTGGATCGGCACGTGCTGCGCGGGGATGTCCTCGTAGGAAGCCGGGTCGGAGATCGGTTCGAGGTGGGTGAGCACGGTGAGGTCCGGCAGGCACTCGCGCAGCTCGTCCTCGAGGTCCTCGATGTAGTCGTGGCCGGCCTTGACCGTCCAGTCGTCCGGCACCAGCACGTGCACGTTCATGTACTTCTGCTGCCCGGCCTCGCGGGTCTGCAGGCCGTGGAAGGTGATGGAGCCGTCGGTGCGACGGCGCAGCACCTCGGTGATGATCTCGTGGTCCTCGTCCGGCAGGGCCCCGTCCAGCAGCCCCGAGAGGGACTCCCGCAGCAGGCCGGTCCCGGTGAGGATGATGTTCACACCCACGGCGAAGGCGACCAGCGCATCGAGCCGCTCCCAGCCGGTCAGCGCCACCAGCCCCACCCCGATCAGGATCCCGGCGCTGGTGACCACGTCGGTCATCAGGTGCTTTCCGTCGGCCCGCAGGGTGATCGAGTTGTGCTCCCTGCCGACGCGCAGCAGCACCAGCGCGACGCCGCCGTTGAGCAGCGAGGCGATCACGACGATGAGCAGGCCGAGGCCGAGGTTCTCGAGCGGCCGAGGGTGGATGAATCGCTCGACCGCGGTGACCATGATGACCGCGGCGGCCACGAAGATCATCAGCCCTTCGACCGCGGCGGAGAAGTACTCGGCCTTCGCCCGTCCGTAGAGGAAGCGTTCGGTGGCCGGACGGGCGGCGACGGTCAGGGCGATCAGGGCCACCACCGCGGCGACCAGGTTCACGGTCGACTCGGCGGCGTCCGAGAGCAGCCCGACGGAGCCCGTCATCGCCCAGGCGCTCGTCTTCAGGACGATGGTGAGGATCGCGGTGATGATCGACAGCCACGCGTACGGGCGCAGATCGGCTCGGGCGGTCATGTGCGGGGGCCTTTCACGGGGGATCGGGGGCGAGCGAGCCATCGGGGGCGATGTGCTCGAAGATCTGCTCCACCAGCTCGACCACGTGGGGGTCCTCGACGGTGTAGTAGCTGTGCCGCCCCTCGCGGGTCGCGGAGACGATGCCCGTCAACCGGAGCTTGCGCAGGTGCTGGCTGGTGGTGGGCAAGCTGAGCCCGACCCGTGCGGCCAGCTCTCCCACATCGAAACGGCCCGAGCTCAGCAGCCACACCAGATGCAGCCGGGCAGGGCTGGCGAGCATCGAGAAGGTGTCCGCCGCGGCGGCGAGCTGCGGTTCGGTGGGCGGCGGAGCGGGAGGAGCGGTCATGGGGCCATCCTCTCCCATACTTCGTCACTCACGCAATCGACGAAGTGTCGAGGCGGCACCTCCGCTGCGAGTACCAGGTACTTCGAGGGCGGACGGCTCTATGCTGTGGCTCCGTGACACCGTCGTCCGGAAAGGACTCGCATGTACAACCTCGCCGTGGTGCTGGAGGACAGCGCCCGCACCGTCCCTGAGCGTCCCGCCCTCGTGCTGGGCGGAACATCCCTGACATACGCGCAGGCCGACGCCGCCGCGAACCGGGTCGCGCACCTGCTCGTCTCCCTCGGTGTGGAGCCCGGGGACCGGGTCGCGCTGAGCTGCCCGAACCTGCCGCAGTTCCCGATCGTCTACTTCGGGATCCTCAAGGTTGGGGCGGTGGTGGTGCCGCTGAACGTGCTGAACAAATCCCGTGAGGTGACCTATTACCTCGATGACGCCGAGGTCTCCGTGGTGCTGGCCTTCGAGGGCAGCGAGGAGCTCCCCATCGGCCGCTTCGTCGTCGAGGGAGCCCGCGCCGCCGCCCGACCCCCGCAGGTCGTGCTCCTGACCGCCGATCCGCGGACCGAGAGCCCCTACGAGGGTGTTCCCACCCTCGCCCGGGCCGTGGCGGATCTGCCCGATCGCTTCGAGACGGTGCAGCGCCGCGAGACCGACACCGCCGTGGTGCTCTACACCTCCGGCACCACCGGGCATCCCAAGGGCGCCGAGCTCAGCCACTCCAACCAGCTGATGAACGCCCTGACCTGCAACCGCCTGTTCGGTTCCCAGCCGGGAGAGGACGTGCACCTGGTCGCCCTGCCGCTGTTCCACACCTTCGGGGCGACGGTGAACCTCAACGCCGGCTTCTCGATGGGGGCCACGCTGGTGCTGCTGCCCCGCTTCGAACCCCGGCAGGCGCTGGAGGCGCTGCTCGCCCACCGGGTGACCGTCTTCGCGGGGGTGCCCACCATGTGGTGGGCCCTGCTGCGCCTGCTGACCGACGGCGAGGCCGAGGTCGGAGAACTCGCCGACCATCTGCGGCTCGGCGTCTCCGGGGGCTCGGCGCTGCCGGTGGAGATCCTGCGCGGCGTCCAGGACAAGCTCGGCATCTCGATCATGGAGGGCTACGGCCTCTCCGAGACCTCGCCGGTGGCCAGCTTCTCCCTCGCGGACCGTCCGCGTCCGGGATCGATCGGGCTGCCCGTGTGGGGAGTGGAAATGGACCTCATCGATCCCGCCGACCCGGACTGGGCCCGCATCAGCGAGCCCGGAGCGATCGGCGAGATCGTGGTGCGCGGCCACAACATCATGACGGGCTACCTGCGCCGCCCCGAGGAGACCGCCGCGGTGATCCGGGACGGCTGGTTCCGCACCGGCGACCTGGGGCGCCGGGATGAGGAGGGCTTCTACTTCATCGTGGACCGATCCAAGGACATGATCGTGCGCGGCGGCTACAACGTGTACCCGCGGGAGGTGGAGGAGGTGCTGCTCACCCATGAGCAGGTCTCCCTCGTCGCCGTGATCGGGGTGCCGCATGAGCGCCTCGGCGAGGAGATCAAGGCCCACGTGATCCTCGAGCACGGCGCCACGATCACCCCCGACCAGCTGCGGGACTGGGCCAAGGGGCAGATGGCGGACTTCAAGTACCCGCGGGAGATCGTCATCGACGAGGAGCTGCCGATGACCTCCACCGGCAAGATCCTCAAGCGCGAGCTGCGCTGACGAGCGGACCCCGGCAGGTCTCCCGCGAGGGAGGTATACCGGGGTCCTGTGGCTATCGGGTCGGTCCGCTCAGCGACCGCGACCGGAGGAGAAGGCGGCGAGCCCGCCGGAGCCCCGCTCCCCGCTCGAGGTGGAGTAGGTGGTCGTCGAGCCGCCCTGGCGGCCGCCGGAGCGACCCTGGCCGGAGCGTCCGCGACCGCCGGAGCGGGACCCGCTGCCCGCGCCGGCCTGCTCGCGTTGGCCCGACTGACCCGACTGGCCGCCGCGGCGGCCGCCGCGGGAGCCCTGGCCCTCGCCGCGACCCTGACCGGACGGACGCCCGCCCCGGCCGCCGCGACCGCGACCGCCGCTGCGCTCGCCGTTCAGGCGCGCCTGGTCCACGGGCGGCTCGGGCTGGCGCGGCTCATGGGTCTCGACCCGCTCACCGGGGGCGAGCTCGACGAGCACAGGGCTCGCGGAGGTCACCGAGGCGTGGTGCGTGGGCCGGATCCCGGCCTTGCGCATCAGATCGCTGACATCGCGCTTCTGCTCGGGATCTGCACGGTGATCACGGTGCCGGACTCGCCGGCCCGGGCGGTGCGGCCCGAGCGGTGCAGGTACGCCTTGTGCTCGACGGGCGGATCGGCGTGGACCACCAGGGCCACCTCGTCCACGTGGATGCCGCGGGCGGCGATGTCGGTGCAGACCATCGTCGTCGCGGTGCCGGAGCCGAAGGCCTCGAGGTTCCGGGTGCGGGCGTTCTGGGAGAGGTTGCCGTGCAGGTCCACCGCATCCACGCCGCGGGCGGAGAGCTTGCGGGCGAGGTTCTTCGCGCCGTACTTGGTGCGGGTGAACATGATGGTGCGGCCGGGCGCGGCGGCGAGGTCGCGCAGCACGTCGAAGCGGGTGGCGGGGGAGACCTCGAGCACGTGGTGCTCCATGGTGCCCACGGAGTTGGTCGCCGGATCTGCGGAGTGCGTGACGGGCTGGTGCAGGAATTCCTTGACCAGCTTGTTCACGCCGGAGTCGAGGGTCGCCGAGAAGAGCATCCGCTGGCCCTTCGGCGGGGTCTTCGCGAGGATCTTGCGCACCATCGGCAGGAAGCCCATGTCGGCCATGTGGTCGGCCTCGTCGATCACGGTGATCTCGATCGCGCCGAGGTCCACGTGGCCCTGGTTCATCAGATCGAGCAGACGGCCGGGGCAGGCCACGAGCACGTCGATGCCCCCGGCGAGCGCCTTCACCTGCGGGTTCTGGCCCACACCGCCGAAGACGACGGCGCTGCGCAGGCCCGCGGCCTCCTCGAGCGGCTGCAGCGAGTCGGCGAGCTGCGAGGCGAGCTCACGGGTCGGTGCGAGGATCAGGGAGCGGGGACGACGCGCGACGCGACGGCGGGGCTCCGCGATCAGGCGGGCCACCAGCGGCAGCAGGAAGGCGTAGGTCTTGCCCGAGCCGGTCCGGCCGCGGCCCAGCACGTCGCGACCGGTCAGGGAGTCCGGCAGGGTCGCGGCCTGGATCGGGGTGGGCTCGACGATGCCCCGGGGCGCGAGGGCGCCGACCAGGACGGGGGGCACGCCGAGGCGTGCGAAATCAGGGGTGGTCACGAAGGGTGATCCGTTCTCTGTGGTGCAATCCCACCCGGGGCGTCGTCGCGCAGCGCTGCACAGGGCAACGATCCTCGGCCGACGCTGTCACCGCAGCGGAGCCGGCCGACCAGCGAGCGCGACGCGGGGCGTCGGGCCGGATCGGGGCTGTCCGCTCGGGACCTGTGCCGCGGCGGGAGGACGGCACTGCTGCTCAGAGTAGCCGCAGGTGCCCCGGGGAGCGACGCTTCGCCGTGCCGGTGTGAGATACCACCGTGCACGCCGTAGTTCACAGCTTTATTTACGACGTTGCAGGAATGTCTTGCGTGCGATGGAATGAGGGCATCCGATCGACGTCGATCCCGAGCCGAGGAGCAGCCCGTGCCCGCTCAGACCCCCGCCCAGCCCGCTCTGCCCGCTGCACTCTCTGCCCTCGTGGCCCGGGCCGAGGAGCTCGCCGCTGTCCTGGACGCCCCGCCGTCGGCCGCCGTCGACGTCCCCCGCCCCGAGCACCCGCGCCCTCAGCTGCAGCGCCCCGCCTGGCTGAGCCTGAATGGCACCTGGCAGTTCGAGATCGATCAGGGGGACTCCGGGCGGGAGCGCGGCCTGCTCGAGCGCGAGCTCGCGCAGACGATCACCGTCCCCTTCGCCCCGGAGACCGAGGCCTCCGGGATCGGGAACCGCGATTTCCTGGGCGCCGTCTGGTACCGGCGCACCCTCACTGTTCCCGCCGACTGGACGGACCTGCGCCCGATCCTGCGCTTCGAGGCGGTCGACCACGACGCGACCGTATGGGCGGACGGAATGGAGGTGGCCCGCCACCGCGGCGGCTTCACCCCCTTCGCCGCCGATCTCTCCGCCGTGCCCGGCCTCGGCCCCGGCAGCGAGGTCGAGATCGTGGTCCGTGCCCGGGACCCGCATGACGTCCCCCAGGCCCGCGGCAAGCAGTCCACCTGGTTCCACGCCACCCACGCCAGCTACCACCGCACCACCGGGATCTGGCAGAGCGTCTGGCTCGAGGGCGTGCCCCGCGACGAGATTCGCAGCCTGCGCCTCATCCCGTCGCTGGCCGAGCATGCCTTCTCGGTCACCGCGCCGCTGGCCCGCTCCACCCGCGGCACCCGCCTCGAGGTGATCGCCGCCGTCCCCGGCGGGGAGGATGTCGCCCGCGCCGAGGTGCGCGCCGACCTCGACCTCGCCCCGCACCTCCAGCTGGTGATCCCCGCGGACCAGGTGCGGATCTGGGGGCCCGGCGCGCCCGAGCTGTACGCCCTCACCGCCCGTCTGCTGGATGCCGACGGCGCCGTGCTGGACGAGGTCCGCTCCTACGCGGGCCTGCGCGCCGCCACCCTGCGCGATCACGAGTTCCGCCTCAACGGCGAGAAGGTCTTCCAGCGCCTCGTGCTCGATCAGGGGTACTGGGCGGAGACGTTCATGACCTCCCCGAGTGATGCGGCGATGACCACCGACATCCGTCTCGCCCTGGAGGCCGGCTTCAACGGGGCACGCCTGCACCAGAAGGTCTTCGAGCAGCGGATGCTGTTCTGGGCGGACCTGCACGGATACCTCGTCTGGGGCGAGTTCGGCGACTGGGGGGCCTCCGGGTTCGGGCCGATGGGGGACAACCAGCAGCCCACCGCCTCCTTCATCGGCCAGTGGGTCGAGGCCATCCAGCGGGATCTCAGCCACCCCAGCATCATCGGCTGGTGCCCGCTGAACGAGACCCACCAGGTGCGCCACGACCGTCTCACCCAGCTCGACGACGTCACCCAGGCGATGTACGACGCGACCAAGCTCGCCGACCCCTCCCGCCCCGTGCTCGACGCCTCCGGCTACTCCCACCGGGTGCGCGGCGCGGACCTCTATGACTCCCACTCCTACGAGCAGGATCCTCGGCGCTTCCGCGCCGAGCAGTCCGGGCTCGCCGACGGCACCCCGTACGCGAACCGCCGCGAGCTCGCACCCGACGAGATGCCCTTCGCCGACGGCACCTTCTCGCTGCCCTTCGCGGGCCAGCCCTACTTCGTCTCCGAGTACGGCGGTATCTGGTGGAACGCGCAGGAGGCCCGCGAGGCCGAGGCGGCCGAGCGGGCCGGCAACAACGCCGCGGCGTCCTGGGGCTATGGCGAGCGGGTGCGGAGCGAGGAGGAGCTCTACGAGCGCTTCGAGGGGCTCACCCGGGTGCTGCTCGAGGACCCGCTGATGTTCGGCTACTGCTATACGCAGATGACCGACGTGTTCCAGGAGAAGAACGGCATCGTCGACTTCGCACGCGGTCGCAAGCTGGACCTGGCCCGGCTCCGTGCGGTCCAGGAGCAGGTCGCCGCGTATGAGCGCGAGGCCTGATGCGCCGCTTCCCTACACTTGTCCGGTGACCTCCACCAACATCTCCCTCGCCGACCGCCCGCTGGCCCGCACCCCGCTGACCCTCGAGGATGCGCCCGCGCTCACCGCGCTGCTGAACCGCATCGATGCGGCCGACGAGCTCGGCGAGCCCGCCGAGGAGGTCAGCATCCGTGAGCTGCTCACCATGCCGGGGCTCGACCTGGAGCGGGACACCCTCGCCGTCCGCGACGAGGACGCGCTGGTCGCCTTCACCGTCGTCGACGTCCACACCTCCCTGGACCGCGACGACCGGGTGCGCTGCCAGCTGATGGGCGGCGTGGATCCCGCCCATCGCCGCCAGGGACTGGGCGCCTCGCTCTTCGCCTGGGCCGAGGAGCGCGCCGCGCAGCTCGCCGCCGAGCGCCATCCCGCCGGCGCCGTCGCCGTCTTCCGTGCCGCCGGCGGACGGGACCCCGACGTGGACGAGCCGGAGGACGCCCCGCTGACCGGGGGCGCCGATGCGCGCCCGCTGCTGGAGAGCCGCGGCTACCGACGTGCTCGCAGCTGGCTGGTCATGCTCCGTGAGCTGCCCGGCGCCGCTCTGCCGGAGATCGAGAGCGAGCAGGTGCGGGTGATCGCCCCTGCGGACGAGGACTCCGAGGCGACCCGCCTCGCCCACCTCGCCGCCTTCGCCGACCACTGGGGCTCCGCGCCCGTCTCCGCAGAGCGCTGGAACCGCTGGTGGTTCTCGCACACCGCGCGGCGCGAGCTCGCCAGCATCGCGCTGGACGCCGACGGGACCGTGCTCGCCTATGTCGTCGCCTCGGAGGACAAGCCGGGCGTGCTGCACATCGCCCTGGTGGGCACCCGCCCCGAGGCCCGCGGTCGGGGACTCGCACGCGCGGTCATCGCCCGCACCCTCTCCGCCGCGGCGGAGAAGGGGTATTCCAGCGCCGAGCTCGAGGTCGATGCCGAGTCCCTCACCGGCGCGACGCGCCTGTACGACGCGCTCGGCTTCGCCCGGGACGCCGTGTACGCCACCTTCGAGAAGCCCGTCGGCTGACCAGCGGCGGCTCGTCCTCCGGAACGCTCCCTTGACCCCGACCACCCTTGCTGTACATAGTGGATATGTACAGTAAGAGCAGTTGGTCGTCCCGACCCGAGCACGGGAGGAGTGGTGAGGATGCACCTCCGGCTGGACCCCTCCGCTCCGGAACCGATCTACGAGCAGATCCGTGCCCGCCTGGCCGAGCAGATCCTGCAGGGAGACCTCGCTGCGGGGGAAGCACTGCCCTCGATCCGTGCCCTCGCGCGTGACCTGCGGGTCAGCGTCATCACCACCACCCGCGCCTACAACGAGCTGGTGGCCGACGGGCTGGTCGACGCCGTGCGCGGCAAGGGCGTCTTCATCCGCGCCCAACAGCCCGAACAGCTGCGCGCCCGCGCCCTGGGGCGCATCGACGACGCGCTCGCCGAGGCTCTCCGCACCGCCCGCACTGCCGGGATCGACGACGAGGAGCTGTGCGACCGCCTCGCCGGGCTTCTCGAGGAGGACGACCGATGAGCACGATGCCCAGCGAGCAGGAGCATGCCCTTCCGGAGGGCCCCGGCACGCCCTCGGCCACGGTGCAGGGCCTCGCCGTCCACCTGCCCTCTCGCGAACGCCCCTACGCAGCGCCGCTGCAGGCCGTCCGCGACCTCACCTTCACCGTGCCGGCCGGGCAGGTCACGGCGATCGTCGGCGCCAACGGTGCCGGGAAGACCACGGCCCTGCGCGCCCTCAGCAGCGCCCTGCCCTTCGCCGCCGGGAGCATCGAGGTGCTGGGGACCGCGCTGGGCCCCGCGACCGTTGCACTCCCTGCCGGCGTCGCCCTGGTGCCGGACGCGCCCGCGTACCCCGCGCGGTGGACCGCGCGCCACCTCGCTCGCGCCCACGCCGCGACGGCCTCGCAGTTCGACCACCCCCGCTTCAGCACCCACCTCACCGCGCACCGGGTGCCCGAGCGTCGCCCCGTGCGCGAGCTCTCGCGCGGCCAGCTCACTCAGCTGGCCATCGCCGCGGCGCTCGCACAGGACCCCCACCTGCTGATCCTCGACGAGCCCTTCGCCCGGCTGGACCCGCTGGCCCGCACCGACCTGGTCGACGAGCTGCGCTCCCTGATGGCGCAGGACGGGCGCTCGATCCTGCTGGCGACCCACGACCTCGAGGGCATGGACCGCTTCGTGGACCACCTCGTGGTCATCGCTCAGGGGCGGACGGTGCTCGAGGGCGAGGTGGAGCGGCTCCGGGACGAGTTCCTCCTGCTCGAGCGCGCGGCCGGGAACGAGGACGCCGTCGCCCCGGACCTGATCGGAGCCGTGACCACGGGCGGGACCCTGCGTGCACTGGTGCACCTCGAGGAGGCCGCCGGGCTGCCTCCCGCAGCGGACCTGCGCCGGCCCGGCGTGCACGATCTGGTCACCCACTGGCTGCGCGCCGTCTCGCCGCCCGCCGCCACGACCTCGAGGAGGGGCGCCGCATGATGTCGACCCGACAGGCTCTTGCCATGGATCTGCGCCTGAACAGCGGGCGCTTCGCCACCACCCTGCTGCTGTGCCTGTTGAGCCTGGTCGTGGCGGTGCTGGGGTCCGACGCCCTCATGGCCGTCCTCCCGATCTGGGCCGCGCTGGCCTGGTACCGCTACGGCCGGGGCGACACCATCGAGCGCGAGGAGCTCCGCGCGAGCCTCGGCCTCGCCCGTGCCGACAGGGTGCGGGGCAGGGTCGCGCTGATCGCCGTGGAATCCGCCCTGCTGATCCTCACCACCTCGCTTTGGCTCCTGGTCGCCGCCACGTTGGATCTGGGGGCGAGCATCCAACCCGGCCCCACCTTCACGGTCTCCGGGCCCCCGGGCTCTCCGAGGTCGTGCTCGTGCTGGTCGGTGCCGTGCAGAGCGTGCTGGTGCTGCTCCTGACGGCGATCGTGGTCGGCGGTGAGTGCGTGACGCGCCGTCCCGGGGCGGCGGCGGCCGTCGTGACCTGCCTGGTCTACCTCGGCGCGGGGCTGCTCAGCGCCGGACTCGCCCTCCCCATCGGCATGACGGGCCTGTCCGGCGACCCGCTGCTCCCGTACCTGCTCACCGGGGCGGCGGGCCTGGTGGTCAGCGGGGTGCTCGTGCTCGTGCTGCGCCGTCGGGTGCGCACCTGGATCGGGCTGCTGGACTCGGGAGCTGCGGCGCGGGGGGGCGGTGGCGGCATGAAGCGTCCAGGGCCGGCGCAGCCTGCGATCGGCGGCTCACCTCCGCACGCCGTCCGCGTCGAGAACCTGAGCGTCGCCGTCCCGCACCCGCGCAGTCGATATCGGGCAGCGACCCCGGTGCTCGATGAGGTCAGCTTCACCGCGCCCCGCGGGCACGTCACGGCACTGGTGGGGACCAACGGAGCGGGCAAGACGACTCTGCTGCGCACGCTCACCGGTGCGCTGCGTCCCGCGTCCGGTTCGATCGACGTCCTGGGGAGCGCTGTCGGACCGCCCGAGGACGCGTGCCCGCCGGGGGTCGCCGTGGTGCCTGATGCCCCGGTCCTCCCCGAGGAGTGGACGGCGCGCGAGGTGATCGCTCTGCATCGCCGCCTCGGTGATCCCTTCGATCCCCGTGGGTTCACGGCGATGCTCCGAGCGCGGGGGATCGGCCGCAGGACGATGATCGGGTCCCTCTCGACGGGGCAGTCGACGCACTTCTCGCTCGCCCACGCGCTTGCGACGGATCCGCAGCTGCTCGTGCTCGACGAGCCGCTCGCCCGGCTCGATCCTCTCGCGCGCACCGAGCTGATCGACCGCCTGCGCGAGCGGATCGCTGCGGACGACGCCCGCTCGGTCCTCCTCTCGACCCACGACCTCGACGGGATGGATCGCTTCGTCGACCGCCTGGTGGTGCTGCACGAGGGGCGGACCGTGCTCGAGGGCGATGTCCACGAGCTCCTCGAAGGCCACCTCGTGGTGACCTGTCGCGGCGAGGCGGAGACGCTGATCGGCGTCGATGACGCTGTCGGGCTCCCACCGGGAACGGCACTGCGGGAGCCGGGCCTGGTCGAACTGGTCAGCGTCACCCTCGCGTCCGTCAGCGGGCGCACCGACCCGGAGGACCGCTCATGACCACGGTGGGGCGACCGAAGCCGGTGGCGCCTCGAGACCGCGCCTTCCGCCTCGAACTCACCCTGCAGCGACCGCTGCTGTGGGGGAGCGGTGTCGTCGCGATGGTGGTGCTGCTGGTCGCGCTGGGCCAGCTCGGCCGCTGGGGGTTCGTGCCGATCCTGCTCGCCGTCGCGGTGCCTGTCGCCGCCGCCTCACCCGACCCGGCGAGGGAGGACTGACTCCGCGGGACCCTCGCCATCTCCCGGGCGGACCACGTCCGTGCCCGCGTGCGCTTCGTGCTGCTCTCCCAGCTGGGGCTCCTGCTCATCGCGGCGCTCGTGATCCTGGTGGGGCCGCACCTCGGGAGCGATGATCCAGCGGTTCTGCAGCGGATGCGCCTCGGTGGGCTCTCGCTGTCGGTCCCGACCCTCGAGTACTGGCAGAACCTGGTCGTGTGGGCCTCCGCGGTGCTGTGGACGCATATCTGGGTGGGACGCGATGCCCTGCGCAGCTCGTCGACGGTGATGTGGGCGCGAGCGCTGATCTCCTATCTCGGGATGTACGTCGTGGTGATGGCCGTGAGCGGCGGAGCCCAGATGCTCGCCCGGGCACTCCTGGCGCGGGTGGGGGTGGTGGATGTCGCCGCGTCGGTGACCTGGATCGTCCTCGCGGTCGCCGGGGCTGTGCTGGTCGGTGGCGGTCTGCTCGTGCTGCGGTGGCGGAGCGAGGTCTGGGCGCGCGCTGCGTGACCTCGTGATCGGCCGCATGCTCCCTCCACCCGGGCCGGACGCGAGGGCGCGCGCCGACCGGGCTGCGGGAGGATGGCCCCATGAGAGCAGTGCGCTTCGATGCCTTCCGGACCACGCCCGCGCTGGTCGAGGTGCCGGCCCCGGTCTGTCCGCCCCGCGGGGCGGTGATCTCGGTGCACGCCACCGGCGTGTGCCGCAGCGACTGGCACGCCTGGCAGGGGCACGACGACTCGGTGCAGCTGCCGCACATCCCCGGGCACGAGTTCGCGGGCGTGGTCGCCGAGATCGGTGAGGAGGTCACGGATTTCGCCGTCGGCGACCGGGTCACCGCCCCCTTCATCCTCGCCTGCGGCCGCTGCGAGCAGTGCCGCGCCGGCGCCCCGCAGGTGTGCCCGCACCAGCGCCAGCCCGGCTTCGACCTGCCCGGAGCCTGGGCGGAGCAGGTGATGGTGGTCGAGGCGGAGCACAACCTCGTCACCCTCCCGGAGGGGATCGACATGACCCTCGCCGCCGGGCTCGGCTGCCGCGTGGGGACGGCCCATCACGCCGTGCGCGCCCAGGCGGCCGTCCGGCCGGGAGAGCAGGTCGTGGTGTTCGGCTGCGGCGGGCTGGGTCTGGCCTGCGTGATGATCGCGCTCGCCGCCGGCGCAGAGGTGATCGCGGTCGACATCTCCCCGGCCGCGGTCGCCGCCGCCGAGGCGCTCGGGGCGACCGCCCTGGCCGGCTCGCCCGATATCGGCGAGAGCGTCCGGGAGGCGACAGGCGGCGGAGCCCACGTCAGCCTCGACGCGCTCGGCTCCGCTGCGACCGCGCGCGCCGCGATCGGGTCGCTGCGGCCCCGCGGCCGTCACGTGCAGGTGGGGCTGCTGCTGGGGGAGGACGCGGACCCGTCCCTGCCCATGGGGCGAGTGATCGCCCAGGAGCTGCAGATCCTCGGCAGCCACGGGCTCGCCGTCGAGGAGTACGGCACGCTGCTGGCCGATATCGCCCAGGGCCGTCTGGACCTGTCCGGGACGGTCGGCCGCGTCATCGACGCCGCCGAGCTGCCCGCTGCGATGGTCGCGATGGACCGGCCGCCGACCACGGCCGGGATGACCGTGGCCCGCTGGGTGTGAGGCCCGGCATGGTCCTCCCGCTCTGCCCGCTGTGGAAGCATTGAGCCCATGAGCATCACTGCAGCCGCCGACGGCTCCGCCCTCGGCAACCCCGGCCCGGCGGGCTGGGCCTGGTACATCGACGAGGACACCTGGCGTGCGGGCGGCTGGCCCCACGGCACCAACAACATGGGCGAGCTCAAGGCCGTGCTCGACCTGCTCGAGGCGACCGCCGTCGACGCCGACCAGCATCTGCACATCCTGTGCGACAGCCAATACGTCATCAACTCGGTCACGAAGTGGATGCCGGGCTGGAAGCGCAAGGGCTGGCGCAAGAAGGACGGCAAGCCGGTGATGAACGTCGAGCTGCTGAAGGACATCGACCGCGCGCTCGCCGGGCGCAGCGTCGAGTTCGAATGGGTCAAGGGACACTCCGGCCACGCCATGAACGAAGCGGCCGACGTGCGCGCCAACGCCGCCGCCACGGCCTTCTCCAAGCAGCAGGACCCGCAGGTGGGGCCCGGGTATCGCGGCAGCGAGGGAGTTGCATCCGAGACAGCACCAGGGGCATCGTCCACGGCTGCGCCGGCCGACGACCTCTTCAGCCTCTTCGACCAGGCCGAGGGGGAGCCCGCCTCGAGCTGCTCGACCGCCGTCGAGGAGACCGTGCTGGTGGCCGACGGCCCGGGTGCGAGCGACTTCGAGCAGGTCGCCGTGAGGGAGCAGGCGCTGCTCGGTGACCGTCTGCGCGCCGACCCGCCGAGCGCCGCCGAACTGCTGCACCCCGCCTTCACCGAGGTCGGGACCAGCGGGCGCCGCTACGACCGCGACGAGATCCTCGCCCACCTCGCCCCGCTGGAGGGCGTCGAGGCGGAGGAGTTCGTCGCCGACGAGATCGCCCCCGGCGTGGTGCTGCTGCAGTATACGACGCATGAACGGCGAGGTGCCGTGCACCGCAGCTCCCTGTGGGTCAGGGAGAACGACCGCTGGCTGCTGCGCCATCATCAGGGCACGGCAACCTTCGGGGCCGACGACGCGCACCGCGACCTACGGGGGCGGTGAACTCGCCGGGCCTGCGGAGTCTTGGGGCTCCTCGTCTCTTGGTTCCTCCTCCACCGCCACCGGAGGCGTCGGCCACGGGGTGATCAGCGGAGGTGTCGGAGAGATGCCCATAGCCCCGTGGGGACTGTTCCAGATCCATGCGGCGGGCGGTGCCGCCCCCGCGGGCGGATCGTCGCCCGGGCCGCTGTCGTCGCCGCTCCCGGTGCGGCTCACCGGGGTCAGGACCCAGAGTCCGTGCTCCTTCAGCAGGTTGCAGCGGGCGCAGAGTCCTTGCCCGTTCGCGAAGCTGGTGGGGCCGCCGCGGTGGTAGGGGAGGGCATGGTCGCTGTGGCGGATCTGCGCATTGCACCACGGGGTGCGGCAGGTGGAGTCGCGCCAGCGGAGCATCCGGGCGAGCCCGGCCGGGAAGGCCCGGGCGCGGGACTCCATGGCGATGAGGTCGCCGGTGCGCGGGGCGGTGAAGAGCCGGCGGTAGAAGGCCGCGACCTCCTCGTCGGGATGCTCGCCCTCGTCGTGACGCAGGTGACCCGGCGGGCGACCGCCCACGGTGTCCCGCACGATGTGCGCAGGGATCGTGCCGTAACCCTCGAGCTGGGCGGTCTCGGCCTCATCGTCCCGCCCCAGCAGGGCGGTGTCCGTGATGATGATGCCGATGTCGAGCCCGGGCCGCAGACGCGGGCGCGGTGAGAGGTCGGCGTTCTCTCCGCCCTGGGCGCCGTGCTGGACGTCCTCGACGAGCAGATCGGCCTCCAGGGCGGACAGAGACGTCTTGGCGCCCGCAGCACGCTGGGACTCAGCCCGTGAGTGCAGCGAGTTCATCATGGCGACGGCATCGAGAGCGCGCAGCGTCGCGGTCACGCGGGCCATCCCGTCGCCCAGCGGCGTCATCCTGATGTGCCGTGATCTGGCGGCCCGTTCCGCGCGTTCCCGGGACGTCTCGGGCTCCAACCTCTGGACCATGGCACGGATCTCTGCTTGGAGGCGCCGGTGCCCCTTGCCGTGCAGCATCTCGGGGTGCTCCCGGATCTCGTCATCGATCCGCCGGCAGGTCTCGTCCCCGGCCCCGTCGAGAGCGCCGGCGACGGCTGAGGCCTGCTGATCCGTCACGGCGCCGGACCAGAGCCGGTCCACCGTTCCCGGCATGTGCTGGACTAGTCGGCGCGCTTTGGCCTGCGAGAACGAGGATGCGGCCGGGGAGATCCGACGGGCGAGTGCGATCTCCTGCCCGGCGCCCCTGCCCTGCTCCTCGGCCGACATCCCCTGGGCGGCGTCATCTCGGCGGATCCGCTGCTCGGCCGCGACCTGCCAGGTCGCATCGACCGCTGCGAGGGAGGCGCGCAGATGGTCGACGCCCGCCATGGCGGCCAGCGCCTCCTCCGCGCTGCCGGGGGCGGTATCGGGCAGTGGATCGCGCACCGAGCTGGTCCGGGTGAAGGCGAGCAGGGTCGCCGTGAGGACCTGGGCGAGCACGGCGCGGGCGGTGGTGCTGGCCTCGACCGCTGCGAGGCGGCTCAGCACGTCCTCGAGGACGTCCCCCGAGGGCGCGGCCACGTCCCGGTGGGGTGTCTCCCCACCGGGGTGTTCCCCGCTGCTCTTCGGTATCGACTCCATGCTTGGATCGTACGCAGATTCGAAATTCTGCGTCACCCCCACGGGAAATTTGGGGATAATTCCCGAGAGTGTGGAGGAAAATGTGGATGACTGCCCACTGTGGAGGAACCGTCGTCTCGGTCCTGCGATGAATGTGCAGGGAAAGGTCGCCTTTCATGCTGCCCCGGGAGGCGCGAGAATATTACCGACTCACCGTTCGTGGATCGTGTCAAGGGTTTGTCCTAGAATGTGCATGGCTCCCGTCCTCGCGATAGTCGGCGCCCCTTTTTCGGTGCATTGGACGGCGAACGCCTGCCTGGCGTCGGCTCCGGATCATCCGACAGCAGAGAGCCCGAGCCGCGCCTGTGGGACCATGGCGGGCATGAGGAGCACCCCCGTCGGCAGCGCAGCGCGCGCGCCGTGGTGCCGGGCGCGGTGACGACCTCCCTCCCGCTCGCCCGTCGCGCCGGTGGGCCGGACCTCGCTCGCGGGATCTCGCTGCTGGGCATCGCGCTGGCCAACATGGTGGGCTGGCTGCACGGTCAGGAATGGACGGTGCTGCTGAAGCAGCGCGAGGCCACGGGCCTGGATCGCACGGTCGACGTGCTGATCGCGCTGCTGGCCGACAACCGCGGCTTCCCGCTGTTCGCGCTGCTGTTCGGCTACGGCATCGGCGTGCTCTACCGCCGGTCCCGGGACCGCGGGGAGAGCGTACGAGGATTCATCCTGCGGATGGGGCGCCGCCACCTGGTGCTGCTGGCCATCGGCCTGGCCCACGCCGTCTTCCTGTTCTCCGGGGACATCCTGGTCGCCTACGCCATCATCGGCATGTTCGTGGTGCTGCTGATCTCCCGGCACCGGGTCGCGCTGCCGCTGGCGGGGGTGCTGGCCCTGCCCGCCCTCGGGGTGTGGGGGTGGGTGGACGGCACCATCGGCCTGACCGGGCAGAGCGGATACCCTGCGGCCTCCGCCCCCACCTACCTCGCCTCGCTGGAGATCCGCGCCGACGAGGCCCTGCGCGAGGTCGGCCTCGCCGTGATCACCGATATCGCGCTGCTCGCCCCGATGGCGCTGGGGGCGATCGCGGCCCGTATCCATCTGCTCGAGCAGGTCGAGGCCAACCGTGACCTGCTCATCCCGCTGATGCGCTGTGGGCTGCTGAGCGGTCTGCTCGGCGCGGTGCCGCTGACCGCGGTGCTGGTGCTCGACCCCGCACACACCCACGTCGACAGCGCCCTCGTGCTGGGTCTGCTGGGCCTGCTGCACCAGTACTCCGGCCTGGCCGGGGCCCTCGGGCTCGCCGCCGCGGCAGCCCTGCTCGCGGAACGGATCCGTCGCGGCGGAGCGCAGCAGGGGAGCCTCCTGGCCGCGGCGAACGGGTCCGCGGTGCGCGGCATCGAAGCGCTCGGCACCGTCTCGCTCAGCGCCTATATCGCCCAGTCGGTGCTGTACCTGGCGCTGTTCCCGCCGTACACCCTCGACCTCGGCGCCACCCTCGGCAGCGCCGGGACCGCCGGGATCGCGGTGCTGGGCTGGGCGGCGATGATCCCGCTCGCGCTCGCGCTGCACCGCCGCGAGCGCCGCGGCCCGCTCGAGGTGCTGCTGCGGCGCCTGGCCGGCTCCTCCACCGCCGGCTCCTCCCGTCCGGGGCAGGCGCATCGGGTGCTCCCTCCGAGGTCCATCTCGAAGGGAGCCCGTCCATGACCGTCTTCGCCGACACTCCGCGCTGGCCCCGCCACGGGATGCTGTGGGGGCACCTGATCTCCGATACCTCGCTGGCCGAGCTGCACGAGATCGCGGCGCGGGCCGGTCTGCCGCCGCGCTCCTTCGACCTCGACCACTACGACTGGCCCACCGCCGCTCGGGACGCACTGGCAGCGGCGGGGGTGCGCGTCGTCGGTGACGGGGAGCTGACCCGGATCCTCATCGCCTCCGGACTGCGGATCAGGCTGCGGGACCGCCCTGCCGCGCGGGCCCGGCGCAGCGCGGAGCACGCCGCCGAGCTCGGCCTGGAACCGGTGCCGCAGGACCTCATCGTCGGGATGCTCGGCCATGTGGACCCGCTGCCCGAGCGCCCCGGCTCCTTCCGCCTCAGCCGTGACACGCCGGAGGGGGCTGCGCGGATCGAGGCCCACGATGCCCTCGGCCGCCGCAGCGCCGAGAAGATGCTGGCACAGCTGGAGGCCCTCTCGCTCGCCCGGACCGGGACCGGCTTCGTGGGCCAGGTGATGGACGGGCCGACGCCGGCCCCGTGAGCGGGCCCGCTCAGTCGGTCGGGCCCGGCTCGGGATCCGCGGACGACGGGGAGGCCTCCCCATGGGGGCGGTGGCCGAGCGCCCGGCGCTGGTCGGGCTCGACCTGCTGCTCCGCAGCGATCTCCGTCCCCTGCAGCTCGACCCAGAAGGTGGCGCCCCCGCCCTCGGTCCCGGTGACCCCGATGTCTCCGCGATGCTGCTGCACGATCGACGCCGCGATCGAGAGACCGAGCCCCGCGCCACCGCCCTGGGATGCGGCTCGCACCCGGGAGGAGTCGGTGCGATAGAAGCGCTCGAACACCTTCTCGCGCTGGTCGTCGTCGATACCCGCGCCGTGGTCACGGATCTCGATGCGCACCCGGTCCGGCGAGGTGTAGCCCACCGCGAACTCGACGGGCGAGCCCTTGGGGGTGTGTCGGTTCGCGTTGCCCACCAGGTTCAGGATCACCTGCCGCAGGGAGGCCTCGTCGCCGAGCACCCCGATCGACAGGTGCGGCTGCACCGACAGCGGCGTCCCCGACAGCGAGGTCACCATCACCTGCCGGCCCGGGTCCAGGGCGCGCAGGTCCTGGGCGGCGTCGAAGAGGGCATCGGTGAAGTCCACCGGTTCGAGGTCGAGCGCGGGCTTCTCATCGAGCCGGGCCAGGCGCAGCAGGTTCTCCACCAGCGAGCCCATCCGTCGCGCCTCGTCCTCGATGCGCCGCATCGCCGAGGCGACGTCCTCGTCCTGCGGCAGGGCGCCCATCCGGTACAGCTCGCCGAAGCCGCGGATCGCCGCGAGCGGGGTGCGCAGCTCATGGGAGGCATCGCCGACGAAGCGCCGCATCCTCGCCTCGGACCTCGTCGCCTTCTCCTCCGAGGCGGACTGCGCCGCGAAGGACTGCTCGATGCGCACCAGCATCTCGTTCAGCGACAGCGCCAGGGCGTGCACCTCGAGACTGGTGTCGGTCACCGGGACGCGGCGCGAGAGGTCGCCGCCGGCGATCTGGGAGGCGGTCGACTCGACGTCGCGCAGCGGCTCCAGCGCACGATGGGTCACATAGCCGCCCAGCCCCATGCCCACCAGCACCACCAGCGTGCCGACCAGCACGATGATCAGCGCCATCTCGTGCATCGTGCGGTCCACCCCGGTCAGCGGCAGCGCCACGTAGACGCTGCCCCCGTCGGGCGCAGGGTTCAGCATGGCGACCACGCGCCAACGGTTCTCCGCGGAGTCCAGCACCGTGAAGGGCCGCCCCCCGCGCTGGAGGATCTCCTCCTTGCTCAGATCCGGGAAGGGGAGGGTGACGTTCCCCGGCCCGTAGTGGACCACGGCCTGCTCGATCGACCGGCCATGCCGGTCCCGGATCTCCACCGCGTACTCGACCGGCGTGTAGGCGCTGTTCTGCATCGCGTCCTCGTCCCCGGCCAGCTCATGCCGGGCCAGGGTGAGCATCTCGCCCATCCCGGACTGCAGGTTGCTGTCGACCGACTGGATCAGCGTGCGGTTCAGCAGGAACAGCGACAGGCTCCCGGTGACGACGGTGCCGAGCACCAGCAGCAGCGAGATCAGGGCGACGATCCGGGTCCACAGGGACACGGGCCGCTCCGCGCGCAGGCTCGGCAGGGCCAACCCTCAGGAACCTTCGGGGGCGCGCAGCACGTAGCCGATGCCGCGCTTGGTGTGGATCATCGGATCGCCGATCACATCGATCTTGCGGCGCAGGTAGGAGATGTAGGACTCGACGATGCCCACCTCGCCGGACCAGTCGTAGTCCCAGACATGGTCCAGGATCTGGGTCTTGGAGACCACCCGGCCGGCGTTGAGCATCAGGTACCGCAGCAGCTTGAACTCGGTGGGGGACAGCTCGATGTTCACCTCGCCGCGGTGGACCTCGTGGGAGTCCTCGTCCAAGCGCAGATCGGCGACCACCAGAGCGCTGTCGACCGTCGCCTCGGTATCGCCGTGGGTGCGGCGCAGCACCGCCCGGATGCGCGCCACGACCTCCTCGAGGCTGAAGGGCTTGGTGACGTAGTCGTCGCCGCCGACGGTGAGGCCGGCGACCTTGTCCTGCGTCTCGTCCTTGGCGGTGAGGAAGAGGATCGGGTACTTCTCGCCCCGGCTGCGCAGGCGGCGGGTCACGGTGAAGCCGTCCATATCCGGCAGCATCACGTCGAGCACCACCAGATCGGGCTGGTTCTCCGTGGCCTCGCGGATCGCCTCGTTGCCGGTCGAGGCGGTGAACACCTCGAAGCCGGCGAAGCGGAGCGAGGTGGCGAGCAGGTCGCGGATATTGGGTTCGTCGTCGACGACGAGGAGTCGAGCCTCGTAGTCCTGGTCCTCATGCGATGTCATGAGACCACCGTCCTCCTCGAGCTTGGGAATCGGCTGGACGTCAGCTGGACGGGATCAGCGGGTGGCGCGGTGGACCTTCTCCTGCTGCTTGCGCAGCTTCCGGATCGTCCAGCTCATCTGGATCATCCGCACCGAGCCCACCAGGGCCATCACCAGGGCACCGGCGATCGCGGCGAGGAGCATCGCCACGCCCAGCGGCAGGTCGAACTGCGTGCCGAAGTACTGGAATCCGGCGGTGACGTTGTTCTGGATCACGAAGATCAGCAGCATCACCAGGATGATCGCGCCGAGGATCAGCCCGATCCACATGCCGGCGGTCTTCCCGCCGCCGCCGGCCGGCGGCTCGTCGACGGGGCCGCGCTCCGGGGCGGGGTGCTTCTCACGGCCGCTGCCGGGCTCTGCGGGGGCGCGCCGCCCGGTGGCAGGGGCCTCGGGGGAGTCGGGGCGGGCCGCGTCGTCGTCGCCGGTGGGTCCGGTGGGGCGGGTGGGATCGTCGGAGGCGGTCATGTCGATCTCCTGGGGAACGGCCGACGGAGCGGCGGCGGGCGGGATGCACGATCCACTCTAGTCAGCCCGAGTCCCCGCCCCTCCCGGCCGCGCCGCAGGGGAGGGCTCAGCGCCCGTCGGCGGCGCGACCCAGCTGCTCCAGCTCCTCCGCGTCCACGATCGTGTAGGCGTACCCCTGCTCGGCGAGGAAGCGCTGGCGATGAGCCGCGTAGTCCTGATCCTGGGTATCGCGCATGACCACGGTGAAGAAGTGCGCGCTGCGCCCGTCGGCCTTGGGCCGCAGCAGCCTCCCGAGCCGCTGCGCCTCCTCCTGACGGGACCCGAACGCACCGCTGACCTGCACCGCGACCGAGGCCTCAGGGAGGTCGATCGAGAAGTTCGCGACCTTGGAGACGACCAGGCGGTCGATCCGACCGGCACGGAAGGCGTCGAACAGCTCCTGGCGGCGGCGCACCGGCGTCTTCCCGGTGATCAGGTCCGCGCCCAGCCGCTCGGCGATCTCCTCCAGCTGATCGATGAACTGGCCGATCACGAGCATCGGCTCGCCCGGGTGGCGCTGCGCGATCCTCTGCACGACATCGATCTTCGCCGGATGGGCGGCGCCGAGACGGGGCCGGTCCGCGGCCTCCGCCATCGCATAGGTCATGCGGTCCGCGGAAGGCATGGTGGCCCGCACCTCGGTGCAGATCGCGGGGGCGATGTAGCCCTGGGCCTCGATGTCCTTCCACGGGGCGTCGTAGCGCTTGGGCCCGATCAGGGAGAACACCTCTCCCTCCCGGCCGTCCTCCCGCACCAGCGTGGCGGTCAGCCCCAGCCGGCGCCGCGCCTGCAGATCCGCGGTCATCCGGAACACCGGTGCCGGCAGCAGATGCACCTCGTCGTAGATGATCAGGCCCCAGTCGCGGGCGCTCATCAGCTCCAGGTGCGGATGGACGCCCTTCCGCTTCATGGTCAGCACCTGGTAGGTCGCGATCGTCACCGGTCGCACCTCCTTGGACGCCCCGGAGTACTCGCCGATCTCCTCCTCCGTGAGCGTCGTGCGGGCCAGCAGTTCCGTCTTCCACTGCCGGGCCGAGACCGTCGAGGTGACCAGGATCAAGGTGGTGCGGCCCATCTCCGCCATCGCCGCGGCGCCGACGAGCGTCTTGCCCGCGCCGCAGGGCAGCACCACCACACCGCTGCCGCCGTGGCGGAAACCGTCCACCGCCTCCTGCTGGTAGGGGCGGAGGGACCAGCCGTCCTCGGCGAGGTCGATCGGATGCGCCTCGCCGTCGACGTAGCCGGCATGGTCCTCGGCGGGCCAGCCCAGCTTCAGCAGCGCCTGCTTGAGCGCGCCGCGCTCCGAGGGGTGCACCGCCACCGTCGACTCGTCGATCCGGGCGCCGAGCATGCCCTGGATCCGCTTCGCCCGCGCGACCTCCTCCAGCACCGGGCGGTCCAGGGCGTGCAGCACCAGGCCGTGGATGGGGTCGGAATGCAGCTGCAGGCGCCCGTAGCGGTCCATGGTGTCCGCGACGTCGATCAGCAGCGAGTGGGGAACCGGGTAGCGGGAATGGTCCACCAGCGCCGCGACCACCGACTCCGCGTCGTAGCCGGCGGCGCGTGCGTTCCACAGACCCAGATCGGTGATGCGGTAGGTGTGCACGTGCTCGGGAGCACGTTCGAGCTCGGCGAAGGCGGCGATCGCGATCCGGGCCGTCTGCGCCGCGGGATGGTCGACCTCGAGCAGGAGGGACTTGTCGCTCTGGACGATGAGGGGGCCGTCGGTCATCCCCTCAGGCTACGCCGCGGGCGGGGTCGGGGACCGGGCCGCCGGGGTGTGCACGCGGCAAGCCTCGGCACTGCGGAGCACCGACGGGCGGAGGTCCCTAAGATGGACGCTGAAAGACCGGACCGCCCAGCCCGCCGACCTTCCGTCGGCTGCGCGCCCGGCCCGGCTCGACACTCACCCGACCTGAGGAGAACCCATGGCTAGTTTCGCTCCGTCCCCCGCCGATGCCGCGGACATCGGTGTCACCGGAATGGCGGTGATGGGCTCCAACCTGGCGCGCAACCTCGCCCGCAACGGCTTCAAGGTCGCGATCCACAACCGCAGCGTCGGCAAGACCGAGACGGTCATGGACGAGCACGGCTCCGACGGCGAGTTCTTCCCCTCCGAGTCCATGGCGGACTTCGTCGCCTCGCTGCAGAAGCCGCGCGCGGCGATCATCATGGTCAAGGCCGGCAAGCCCACCGACGCCGTGATCGACGAGCTCGCGGGGCTGATGGATGAGGGCGACATCATCGTCGACGCCGGCAACGCCCTGTTCACCGACACCCGTCGGCGTGAGGCCGCGCTGCGCGAGAGGGGCCTGCACTTCGTGGGCGCCGGCGTCTCCGGTGGTGAGGAGGGCGCGCTGAACGGCCCCTCGATCATGCCCGGCGGCACCAAGGAGTCCTACGCGCGCCTCGGCCCCATGCTCGAGAAGATCTCCGCCCACGTCGACCGCGCGCCCTGCTGCACGCATGTCGGAGCCGATGGCGCCGGTCACTTCGTGAAGATGGTCCACAACGGTATCGAGTACGCCGATATGCAGGTCATCTCCGAGGCCTACGACCTGATGTCCAAGGCGCTGGGCAAGAGCGCCGGCGAGATCGGCGAGGTGTTCGCCGAGTGGAACAAGGGCGATCTGGAGTCGTTCCTGATCGAGATCACCGCCGAGGTGCTCCACCACACCGATGCCCGCACCGGTGAGCCCTTCGTCGACGTCATCCTCGACCAGGCCGCCCAGAAGGGCACCGGTGCCTGGACCGTGCAGACGGCCCTGGACCTCGGCGTCCCGGTCACCGGCATCGCCGAGGCGACCTTCGCCCGCTCCACCTCCGGCTCCGTGCCGCAGCGTGAGGCCGGCCGGAAGGTGCTGCCCGCCGAATCGCAGACGCTCGAGATCGCCGACCCGGCACAGTTCATCGATGACCTGCAGAAGGCGCTCTACGCCGCGAAGCTGGTCTCCTACTCGCAGGGCTTCGACGAGATCGCCGCCGGTGCCGAGGAGTTCGGCTGGGACATCGACCTGGGTGCGATGGCACGGATCTGGCGCGGCGGCTGCATCATCCGTGCCCGCTTCCTGGACCGCATCACCGAGGCCTACGAGCGCAATGCGACGCTCCCGCTGCTGCTGAGCGACGAGTACTTCACCACCGAGATCGCCAAGTGCATCCCCGCCTGGCGCCGCATCGTGGCCTTCGCAGCCACCAGCGGATACCCGGTGCCGGTGTTCTCCTCGACCCTGTCGTACTACGACGCGATCCGCGCCGAGCGGCTCCCGGCCGCCCTGGTCCAGGCCCAGCGCGACTACTTCGGTGCGCACACCTACCAGCGCGTCGACGCCGAGGGCACCTTCCACGTGGAGTGGACCGAGGACCGCCGCGAGACGAAGCAGGACTGACCGGCCAGGTCCCGAGCATGAGGCAGGCCCCGGATCGAACGATCCGGGGCCTGCCTCATGCTGTCGCGGGGCGGGCAGCCCCGCCGGGGTCAGTACGAGCTGCCGCTGCTGACCGCGGCGACGATGACCACGACGTAGATCACGATGAGGATGATCGCGAGGACCCACATGATGGCGAAGGCGATCCATGCCCACTTGGTGAACTTCTTCGCGGTCTCCGGCTCCTGGTCGGCCTTGAGGTAGCCGAGCAGCCCGAGGACGCCCGGGATGGCGCCGCCGCAGACGAAACCGATGATGGTGGCGATGAGCGCATTCTTCTTGAGCTTCTCGATGTCGTAGCCCGAGGTGGGTGAGGTCATGGGAATCCCCTTCGTCCTGATGGTCTGAGCGCAGGGCCCGCGGGTGGACTCCTGCCCAGGTCGGGAGCTGTCGCGTGTTCGGCGATCCTCGTTCTCCCGGCCCTGGCGAGCGAAATACTACGTGGACCAGGGGACCCCTGCCATGGGGAGGAGTCCCCATGGCGTGTCGGTGACCCGAGGTGAGGGGTCAGCCCAGCGTCACCCGATGGACCAGCACCGTGAACTCCTCATCCCGTCCCGCCTCCCGGGCCCGCAGCCTCCCGCCCTCGAGGGAGAGCGGCTGGGCCTGCTTGACCACCACCCCGCCGCGTCCGTCGACGATGCCGAGCGGGATCTCCTCGCTGCGGGCGATGGCGTCCAGCAACCGGTCGGTGAGGGAGAGGTCGGCGCCGCCCTCCTCCGCGACCCGCAGCCGAGCCACCGCCTCGGCGGCGGGCACCCGCAGCTCGGGCCCTTCGATGGTGACCAGATCCGGCTCCACGGGACCCCCGCGGAGGGAATGGGTCAGCTCCTCCGCCACCGGTCGGCCGTCCGGTCCCACGGCCTGCGGGGACAGTCCCGCCTGGCGGGCCACCTGCAACGCGAACCCGGGATCCGCGAGGGTGACGACGACGGTGGGAGCGAGCCGGTGCAGGCCGAGCGCCGCGGCTTCGGGCGCGATCTGCAGCAGATCCAGCACCTCCGCCTCCGCCGTGAGCACGGTGGTGGCCCGGGAGACCTGGACACGGCCGTGGCGTCGCTGCTCATCGCGCAGCAGGTAGGTCAGCGACTGCGGGACGGGGGAGCGGGAGACCTCCTCCAGCAGCGCCAGCAGGGCCTCGCCGTCGCGGCCGTCCCCGAGCGCGCGGCGCACGGAGGCGGTGGTGAAGCGCAGCGTGAGCGCCCCGCCGCGGGAGACCAGCTCCGTCCAGTCCAGCAGCGACAGCAGGGACTCGGCGGGCCGCCCCGGGACCACGACGGTGAGATCGGCGTCCAACAGCACCTCCGTCACCGGCGGCGGGGCGGCCTCCCGGAGCGCGGCGGCGAGCCGGTCATCGGCGCGGGTGATCTCCTCGTCCAGGGCGAGGACCAGCTCCTGGCCGAGCACGGTGAGGGCCCCGCCGTCGAGCACGCCGAGCACCGCGCCCTCGACCAGCAGGGCAGCGGTCTCCTCGCGGATCACCTCGGCCGGGACCAGCGGGAACGCCCAGGCGAGCGCCGCGGCGAGGGAGTCCTCGGTCGCGTCGACGGTGGGGGTGGTGCGCAGCACCTGCAGCAGGCTGCCGCGCCGGGTGCGCACCCCGTCGCGGCGGGTGAGGTCGGACAGCAGGGAGCGCCCGGTGCCGGAGGAGTCCGGGGTGCCGACCACCGCGGCGAGATGATGGCCGCGGGCCCAGGCCAGCACCAGCTCGGCCCAGCGCTGCTCCGCGCCGAGCAGGCGGTGGGCGTCCCAGTCCTTCGTGGGGCGCCATTCCTGGCCGTCGTGCCCGATCAGCCCGGCCTGCCAGGCGGATTGCAGCACGGTCGCCAGGCCCTGCACCGTGGTCCCGGCCCGCTCGGCGAGCCGGCGCAGATCCCGCTGCGGCAGCCCGCCACGACGCAGCACGCCGGGCGGGTCCTCGTCGAAGCTGCGCACCGTGCTCAGCAGCCGCAGCGACTCGAAGGCGTGCTCGACGGCCTGGGCGGTGCGGGAGCCGGGGATCCGCTCGGTGCGCTCCGGCCCGCTCGGGGAGGGGCGCTGCGCGGCATGGGTGCGGCGCACCCGTCCCTCGCGCAGCGCGAGCTGGATCGGGCGGGGGAGGTGCAGCGTCTCGCCGTCGGCGACCACGATGCCCGCGGCCAGCAGGTCCCGGGCGAGGCGGCCCCGGCCGGTGACGATGCTGGGGCCCCAGGCGAGCGCCTCGAGCGCCTCGGGATGCTCGAGGCGGGCCCGAGCGACCCGGAGGCGGGCCTCCTCGGCCGAGGGATCCTCGGCTGCCGGCGGCGCGAGCCCCGCGGGGCTGCGGAGCCCGTCGCGCAGCGGCCGGATCAGGGACAGCCGATCCTCGCCCCAGACCACAGCGAGGGTGATCAGCCGTTCGAGGGCGGGGGCGATCGTCGCCGGATCCGAGGAGACGGCGGCGGCCAGCTGCGAGGGGGAGCTGCCGTCCTCGAGGACGGCGAGGGCCTCCACCAGGTGCAGCTCCGGCAGGGTCAGCGCCTCCAGGGCGCGGCGGGCGGAGGTGGCGCCCCCGGCGCGGGCGGCGAGAGGGCCGAGCCCGCGGGGAAGGGGCGAGGCGAGATCCGGTCGGGCGACGAGCAGGGCCTCGAGGCGATCGTCGCCGAACCGTCGCAGGGAGTCCGCGAGGGACCGGATCTCAGCGGTCATGATGCATTCCAGCATAGGCTGACCCGCTGTGAGGTGCTGCGGCGCGTCAGCTCCGCTCCTCGCCCCCATAGCCCAATCGGCAGAGGCGGCCGACTTAAAATCGGCGCAGTCCGGGTTCGAGTCCCGGTGGGGGCACCTCAGACGGGATCCCGCGCGGGTGCGGTCGTCGGCCACAATGGTGGACATGACCTCCTCTGCTGATGACACCGCTGCTGCCGACGAGCATCGCCAGCAGCTCGCGGCCCGCCTCGACGAGATGCTCGCGCGCCTGGACGCCGCCGCCGCCCGGGTGGGCCGCGACGGCCGTGAGATCACGGTGCTGCTGGCCACCAAGACCCGCGCCCCCGCCGAGATCGCCGTCGCGGTCGAGCTGCTGCGCGAGCGGGAGCGCCCGGTCGCGGTGGGGGAGAACCGGGCCCAGGAGATCGCCAAGCACGCCGATGCGCTGCTGGCGGACAACGGCGTGCCCCGTCATTTCATCGGGCGGCTGCAGACCAACAAGGCCCGGGACGTGGTGGCCTTCGCCGAGACGATCCACAGCGTGGACCGGGAGGGGATCGCCGATGCGCTCGAGCGCCGCGCCGAGATGGCGGGGCTCCAACGGGACGTGCTGGTGCAGGTCAACACCTCCGGGGAGGAGTCCAAGGGCGGGTTCGCCCCCACCGTGGAGGCGCTCGCACCAATCGTCGAGCGGCTGCGGGCCAGCAGCGTGCTGCGGCCCGTCGGCCTGATGACCATCGGGGCGAACACCAGCGACGCCGACGCCGTCCGCGCCTCGCTGCACCGGTTGCGGGAGCTGCGTGACGCCGTGCGCGAGCAGCTCGGCGCCGAGGAGCTCACCGAGCTGTCGATGGGCATGAGCGGCGACCTCGAGATCGCGGTCGAGGAGGGCGCGACCATCGTCCGGGTCGGATCGGCGATCTTCGGGGCCCGCCCTGCCTGAGCACCGGGCCGGCTGAGCCCCGGACCGGCGGAGCGCTCAGCCCGGCTCGGGCCCCACCAGCGCGGTCGGCAGCCCGTACTCGTGCTCGAGCACCTGGCAGGCGGCCCCGGCGGCGATCAGATCGATGCCGCGGGTGGACAGCAGCACCTCCACATGGAGGCTCGCCTCGCCGTGCAGTCCCTCGGCGAGAGCTCGTCGGACCGCCTCCATCGTCACCCGGTGATGCGCGTAGACGGCGCGGCCGCCGAGCACCACGCGGTCCACATCCACCAGCCGCACCAGGTCCAGCACCACGGTGGCGAGCACGCGGGCGGCCAGCTCCTGATCGCCGGCCTCGAGGGCGGCGAGGTACTCGGCCTGGGCGCAGCCGCGGCGTCCGCAGGGACAGGGCAGCCCGTCCATCCGCACCACGGTGTGCCCGACCTCCCCGGCCTGCGAGTGGGCGCCGCGCACGATCACGCCGTCCAGGCGCAGGCTCGCTCCCAGCCCCTCTTCGGCGAGCACCAGGGCGGCATTGTCCAGCAGGCCCGGCTGGGACCAGCTCTCACCGACCAGCGCCGCCCGGGAGTCGTGATCGAGATGGACCGGCAGTGCGAGCTCCTGGAGCAGCAGGGCGCGGATCGGTGCGCCCCGCCAGGCGTCGGCGGAGGAGGCCGAGCCGCCGTAGACGCCCTCGACCGGATCGACCGGCCCCGGCATCCCGACGCCCACCCCGAGCAGCTCCCCCCGGCCGTGACAGGCGAGCTCCCGAGCCGTCCCGGCGAGGTCAGAGATCAGTGCGGGCACCGGCCGGCCGGGGTCGATCCTGACGCTGCGACGCTCGAGCACCTGCCCGGTGAGGTCCGCCACCACCCCGTGCAGGCGGGTCCGGGTCAGATGCAGGCCGATCGCCCGGCGGGACTCGGGCACGATCCGGTACAGGGTGGTGGGCTTTCCCGGCCCGGAGGAGAAGGAGCCGCTCTCGGCCATCAGTCCCCGGTCCATCAGCCGGGTGAGGATCTTCGAGATCGCCTGCGGGGTGACCTGCAGGGCCTCGGCCAGGCCGGTGCGGGCGACCGGTTCGCCGCGCCGGGCGACGGCGAGCACGGCGGCGTCATGGGCGCCTGCCACGCGGTCCAGCGGTCCGGTCGGTCTCACGCCGCTCATCCTCCCACGCCCGGGATGTGTGATGAGGATCTGTCCTCGCACCCCCTTGACGTAACGCAACAGCGTTGGCTTATTGTGGTCCCTCGGTCGACGACGCCCTCCTGACCCTGCACCTCCGATCGTCGAGGACCTCCCATGACGCTCCACACCGCTTCCCGCTCGGCACCGCCGCCCGAGGCGACCGAGAACCCCCTCCCCGCCCCGCACGAGCTCTCCATCCGCCGCCGCACCCTCGCCCTGCTCGCCCTCGCCCTCGGCGGCGTGGGCATCGGGGCCTCCGAGTTCGCCACCATGGGCCTGCTGCCCGGGATCGCGGACGGGCTGCTGAGCGAGCAGATGGCCGCCGAGCCCACGGCCGGCATCGCCCGCGCCGGCGGGCTGATCACCGCCTACGCCCTCGGCGTGGTCGTCGGCGCCCCGGTGCTGGCGCTGCTGTCGGTGCGCTGGAGCCGGACCTCCATGATCATCGCGCTCGCCGTCGCCCTCGCCGCCGGGACCGTGCTGTCCGCGCTGATGCCGACCTTCGAGCTCACCCTGGCCGCCCGCTTCCTCGCCGGGGTGCCGCACGGCGCCTACTTCGGGGTCGCCTCGCTGCTGGCCGCCTCCCTGATGGGCCCCGGCAGCCAGGGCAAGGGCGTCGCCGTCGCGCTGTCCGGGCTGACCGTCGCGAACCTCGTCGGGGTCCCGCTGATGACCGCCCTCGGCCAGGTGGCCGGCTGGCGCACCGTGTACCTCGTGATCGCCGGGATCTTCCTGGCCACCGTGCTCGCCCTGCGGTGGACCCTGCCCCCGCAGCCCGCCGTCCCGGGGCGCCGTGCGGTCGACGAGCTCCTCGCCCTGCGCCGCCTGCAGCTGTGGATCGTGATGGCCATCGCGGCGGTCGGATTCGCCGGCGGGTTCGCCGTGTTCAGCTACGTCGCCGACATCACCACCCAGATCTCCGGCGGCTCCGCGACAGTGGTGCCGTGGGTGCTCGCCGCTGCGGGAGCGGGCATGACGCTCGGCAACGTCCTCGGCGGGATCACCACCGACCGCTCCCTGCGGGGCACCCTGCTGCTGGGCTTCCCGCTCTACATCGCCGCGCTGATCGGGCTGTTCCTCGCCGCCCCCGGCTCGCTGCCCGGCCTGGTGATCGGCTTCTTCGCCGTCAACACCGCCAGCTCGGCGCTGAGCCCCGCGCTGCAGACCTGGCTGATCCGGGTGGCGCACCGCTCCGAGGTGCTCGGCGCCTCCCTGAACCACGCCGCCTTCAACGTCGCCAATGCGCTCGGTGCCGCCCTCGGCGGTGCGGTGATCGCCGGCGGTCTCGGCTTCCGGGCCCCGATGGTGGTCGCGATCGTGCTGGCGAGCACCGGATTCGTCCTGGTCGGCGCGACCCTGGTGGCGCTGCAGCTGCGGTCGCGGCGCACCCTGGCCGTGCTGGCCGAGCACGAGGGCACCTTCACCGGCTCGCTCCCGGTCATCGCGGCGGAGGAGGAGCACGAGGAGCACGAGGAGCGCGAGCCGGCCTCCACCACCACCGGCATACTCCCGGTGCTGGCCGACGCCTGAGCCCCGCTGCGCTGTCACAAACGGTCACGGATCCCGGGAGTCCCCCTCACGGAGCCCTACTGTGACGGGGAGAGACCGAACCGAGGAGCGAGGAGCCGCCGTGCACATCCAGACCGCCGCCGTGCATACCCTGCAGGACTTCGAGCACGGAGCCGTGGTCCCGCCGGTCCACCTCGCCTCGACGTTCGAGCTCGACCGGGCCAGCGAGGAGGGCGCCTTCGCCTACCAGCGCGGCGCCAACCCCACCCGGGCCCAGCTCGAGACCGTGCTGGCCGCCCTCGACGGCGCGGAGCACGGCTTCGCCTTCGCCTCAGGGATGGCCGCGACCGCGGCGGCGCTGTCGACCCTGGTCGTCGGCGACGAGGTGCTGCTGCCCGCGAGCGTGTACGGCGGCACCTATCGCTTCGTGGACCTGGTGCTGCCCGGCCGCGGCGTCACCGGGCGCTTCGTCGATGATCTCGGCGCGCTCACCGATGCGGACTTCACCCCCGCGACCCGGGCGGTCTTCGTCGAGACCCCCGCCAACCCCACGCTGCGGATCACCGATCTGCGGCGCATCGTCGAGCTCGCGCACCGCCACGGGGCGCTGGTGATCGTCGACAACACCTTCATGTCGCCGGTGCTGCAGCGACCCCTCGAGCTGGGGGTCGACGTCGTCGTGCAGTCCGCCACCAAGTACCTCGCCGGGCACTCCGACCTGCAGGCCGGTGCCCTCACCACGAACGACGAGGCGCTCGCCGAGGCGTTCGCACTCGCGCAGAAGGCACAGGGCGGGGTGCTCGCCCCGCAGGACTCCTTCCGGCTCATCCAGTCGATCAAGACCCTCCCGCTGCGGCTCGAACGGCAGCAGGCCAATGCGGCGGCGATCGTGACGCATCTGCGCGGCCGTGAGGACATCGCCCGGGTCTGGTACCCCGGCTCCCACAGCGAGCAGGAGGCCCGCATCCACGCCTCCCAGGCCACCGGCACGGGCGCGGTGCTGTCCTTCGAGCTGGAGGAGGGTCTGGACCGCATCGCCTTCCTCGAGGCGCTGCGCTATCCCGCCTATGCGGTGAGCCTCGGCGGGGTCGAGACCCTGATCTGCCGCCCGGCCACGATGACGCACGAGGCCATGACGGACCAGGCGCGGCAGGCTGCGGGGATCTCCGCGGAGCTGCTGCGCCTGAGCGTCGGCATCGAGGACCTCCAGGACCTGCTGGACGATCTCGATCAGGCGCTCGCCGCGGCTGCTCGCTGAACGTCGCCCGCTGCGCGCTTCGCTCGGAGCGGAGCGCGCACACAGCAGGGTCTCGGGATCCGACGGTAGGATGCCCGGGTCGGTCCACGGTCGCCCCACGGCGTCCGCGCAGGACCCCCGATCCCACGTGAGGAGCCACATGGCACGCCACAACATCGTGTTCGGCCGCGATCAGTCCGTGCGAGGCGGTGCGAACCACCACGCCCCCCAATTCGGTCAGAGCGCCCGGACCGCCCCGGCACAGGACACCCAGTGGTCCTCGGGCTTCGCCCCGCAGGGAGCACAGCAGGGCGACTCGCTCGAGGCGATCTACGCCCGCCCCTCCGCGACGGGGCATGACACCGGGCGGATGACCCTCAAGGATGCGCTGAACGCGATCACCGCGACCCTCGGCATCATCGTCGTGGTCGGCTTCGCGGTCGCCCTGCTCCCCTACGCGCTGTCCCTCGTGGCCGGCGAGGCCGGTGCCCAGGCGGGCCTGGCGATCACCGGTGTCGCCACTCTGATCGGCGTGATCGGCGGCCTGGTCGCCGCGCTGGTCAACATCTTCAAGAAGCAGCCCTCCCCGGTCGCGGTGATCGCCTACGCCGGCTTCGAGGGCCTGTTCCTCGGCGGGATCAGCGGCACCCTGGAGTACTTCTACCCCGGCATCGCCCTGCAGGCCGTGGTGGGCACCCTCGCGGTGGCCGGCACCGTGCTGGTGCTGTTCCGCATGGGGGTGCTGCGCACCTCGCCGCGCCTGAACAAGATCTTCTTCGTCGCGATGATCGCGTACCTGCTGTTCGGACTGGTCAACATCGGGCTGATGCTGATGACCGGCCAGAACCTGCGTGACGGCATGCTGGGCCTGGCCATCGGCGGCCTCGCCGTGGTGATGGCCTCCTACTCGCTGGTGATGGACTTCGAGGACGTCCAGCGCGCCGTCGAGGGCGGGGTCCCGCGCAAGTACGCCTGGCGCGTCGCCTTCGGGCTCGCGGTCACCATGGTGTGGATGTACATCGAGATCTTGCGGATCCTCGCGATCCTGCGCGGGGACTGAGCAGGGCACGGCGCGGCACGGTCCGCGCCCGTATGCTGAACGGCGGGTCCCCCCCCGGGGCCCGCCGTTCTGCTTCCCCGCGAGAGGATCACCGATGACCGACGCCTGGATGTGGGTCGTGGACCACGGGGCCCTCTGGCTCCCGTACGTCTACTTCGCCGTGGATATCGTGCTGCGCCTGGTGAGCCTGATCGTCGTGCCGCGGAACCGTCGCCCCGGCTCGGCGATCGCCTGGCTGCTGGCGATCATGGTGCTGCCGCTGATCGGCTTCCCGCTGTACCTGCTGCTGGGCAAGGCGCGGCTTCCGCGCGCGCGGCGTGAGAAGCAGCAGGTCGTGAACCGGCTGATGCGGGTGCGGGCGCAGAACATCCCCGACAGCGAGCTCGACGAGGACGTGCCCAGCTGGATGCAGTCCGCAGTGCGGCTGAACCGGGAGCTCGGCGCCTTCCCGCTGACCGGCAACAACTCCGCGGATCTCGAGATCGACTACGAGACCTCGATCGCGGCGATGGCGGCCGACGTGCGCTCTGCACGCGAGAACGTGCACGTGCTCTTCTACATCATGGGCCTCGACGAGGTCACCGAGGACTTCTTCGAGGCGCTCGCGGAGCGGGCGGACGCCGGGGTCACGGTGCGGGTCCTGTACGACCACTGGGGTGCGCTCAGCCACCGCACGCAGTACCGGGCGATGCGTCGGAAGCTCGACGCCCACGGCATCGAGCACTTCCCGATGAACCCGATCCAGCCCATCCGCGACGGTGCCTTCCAGCGCCCAGATCTGCGCAACCACCGCAAGATGGTGATCGTGGACGGCGAGATCGGCTGGATGGGCAGCCAGAACCTCATCGCCTCCCACTACGACAAACCCGCGAACATCCGCCGGGGCCTGCACTGGCAGGAGACGATGGCCCGCTTCCGCGGTCCGATCGTCTCCGAGCTGAACCTGCTGTTCGCCACGGACTGGTTCTACGAGTCCGAGCAGATGCTCGAGATGGAGACGGTGGTGAAGCGCTCCCCCGACACCTCCGGGACCTACGAGTGCCAGCTGGTCCCCAGCGGCCCCGGCTTCGTCTCGGAGAACAACCTGGCCCTGTTCAACCAGCTGTTCTATTCCGCCACACGGCGCATCGTCGCCGTTTCCCCCTATTTCGTGCCGGATGAGTCGATGCTCGCCGCACTGGTCACCGCTGCCCGGCGCGGGGTGGAGGTCGAGCTGTTCGTCTCCGAGATCGGTGACCAGTTCTTGGTCTTCCACGCGCAGCGCTCGTACTACTCGGTGCTGCTGGAAGCGGGGGTGAAGATCTGGCTCTACCGCGCCCCCACGATCCTCCACGCCAAGCACCTCACCATCGATGATTCCGTGACGGTGATCGGTTCCTCGAACATGGACATCCGCTCGTTCCTGCTGCAGATGGAGTGCTCGCTGATGATCGGAGGCACCGACGCGATGCAGAAGATGCGGGAGGTGGAGGACACCTACCGCTCCCGCAGCCGCGAGCTCACCCTCGAGGAATGGCAGCAGCGGCCGCGCACGATGCAGGTCCTCGACAACCTCTGCCGCCTGGCCTCCGCAGTGGTCTGACGAGAGCGCTCAGGAGACCCCGGTGAGGGACTCGTAGGCCTCGGCGGCCGCCTCCTCGTGCTCGGTGACGCCGAGGGCGGTCTCGGTGCCGAAGACGCTGGGGCCCTCAGCGGTCTCCAGCACCACGATGACCAGCTCGGTCGCGTCGGTCTTCTCCATAGGAGCGGAGGCGAAGTTCACCGTGGCCGTGGTCCGGTATCCGGGGTTCCCGGCGATCGTGACCGGCTCGGTGATCTCGTCATCCAGGGTCCGGCCCGTGGTATCGCCCCAGATGCTCGAGTAGAAGAAGCAGTTCACGATCGTCTGCGAGGCGACCTCCGCGCCGGGGTACTCGATGCCGGGCTGCCATTCGACCGCACCCACGAAGGTGGTCGAGTACCAGGAGCTCTCGACCAGCGCCTGGGCTCCCTGGAGATCGTTCGTGTAGGCGATCCCGTAGGGGGTGGCGCGCTGCTGGTAGATGGCCGGCGGGATGAACTGCAGACCGCCGCCGCGCAGCTTTCCCGAGGGGTTCGTGGAGGTCCGCTCGGGCTCCGGGGTCCAGCAGCGCTCCGCCTCGACATCGGTCGGGCTGGGGGAGGGCGACTCCGCGCCATCGGCGCCCGCCGGATCCGTGGCGGTCGTCGAGCCCGTGACCGGTGGACTGCTGGCCTGCGGATCTCCAGAGCCGGGGCGGAGCACCAGATATCCGACCGTGCCCGCGATGACCAGCAGGAACACGACGGCGAACGAGATCCCGCCGATGAGCAGCGCGGTGCCGCGACTGCCGGGGCCGGGCTGCTGCTGGGTCGTGGGGAACTGCGGTCCGGTGTGCACGGGGGCTCCTTAGACGGGGTGTCTCGTTCTGGACCGGTGGCCCGGTCCTCTGGTCACTCGACGACGTCGAGGCTGGCGATGATGTCTTCGAGGTTCTGGACGTGCTCGGGCTGGTCGGCAGCGACATCGCTGGCCAGGGCGCTGGGACCGTCGGGAGTCTCGACGACGATCGCGGTGACGATCGAGGCGCTCGAGGACTGCAGCTGCTCGGGATCCTCGAAGTGGTACGTGGCCTGGACGATCCAGGCAGGCTCGCCATCCACGGTGAGGGCCTCGGAACGGTAGTCGGTCACCTCCGGGTGATCGCCGAAGAAGGAGACGACGCCCGCGGTGGTGGCATAGCACTGGAAGATCGCGACCGCCGCGTTCTCGCGCCCCGGGTAGCCGCCCTCGTCCTCGCCGAAGGTGACACGGCCCAGGTTGACCACGCTGTACCAGTTGCCCTCGACCTGACGGGCATCGGCGCCGATCTCGGTGAGATAGGGCAGCGAGCTCGTGATCCAGCCCGCGCCCCAGCTCTCCGGCACGGTGAACTCGAGGTCGCCGCCGCGGATCTTCCCGATGCCGGAGGCCGGAGCGGCCCGAGTGTTCTCCGGAACGGTGCATTCGGTGGTCGGCGCCTGGGTGAAGATCGGCGGGGGAGGCGCGATCTCCGGCTCCTCCGGATCGGGCACGTACTCGGACCGGCCCTCAGCGGAGCGCTCGGAGGTCGGGAACGCCGTGGGGCCGGGATCATCCAGGGCCGAGCGGAAGACGGTCTGGGACAGCACCAGTGCGATCACGGCCAGCAGCACCACCGCACCGCCGAGGACGACCAGCATGGTGGTGCGGGAGCGGCGCAGCGCGCGCTCACTGGGGCACCGAGGGTGGCGGGACCGTGATCGGAGTCGAAGCTCGGCAGGTCCTGCGAGGACGATGCGGAGAAATCGGGCAGGCCGGAATCCGTCGAGCGCCGCTCATCGCCTGGCTCCTGGCTCATCGTCACCTCCCCGACCCCCGGGTGATTCTCGCACGCCCGGTCCGTGCTCCGGCGACCAGGATAGTTCGCAGATCCGGAGGGAGAGGCCAGGCACGGTTGATACTCTCCGCTGACGGAGCAGGCCCCGCGCCTCGCCCCGCCCGGCTCCGCGCAGCCGTCGGAGCCCGGGACCCCGAGAGATGGAGACTGCATGCGCCCGCCCCTCGTCCTGACGATCGCCGCCTCCGAGTCCGACGGGGCCGCGGGCCTCCAGGCGGATCTGAAGACGTTCACAGCCCTGGGTGCCTACGGGGCCAGTGCGGTCAGCATGGTCTCGACCATCACCGCCCATGAGGTCCACGGCACCTACCCCCTCCCGGCGGACGTCGTGCGCGGGCAGATCGATGCGGTCGCCGCCGACCTGCGGCTGGACGCGACCAAGATCGGGGCCCTCGGCAGTGCCGCGGTCGTGGAAGCGGTCGCCGGAGCGGTCCGGGAGCACCGGGACCGCCTGGGGCGGATCGTGCTGGACCCCGTGATGGTCAGCGCCCACGGCACGCCTCTGATCTCCGCCGAGGGGGCCGGCGCGCTTGGGAAGCTGCTGCTGCCGCTGGTGGATGTGCTCACCCCGAACATGGCGGAGGCGGCGCAGCTGCTGGGACGGCCGCTGGCCACCTCGATCGAGGAGATCCGGGAACAGGCCCTGGCGCTGCAGGCGATGGGGCCCGGTGCCGTGCTGATCACCGGGGGGCGCCTGGAGGGTGAGGACGTGGTCGATGTGCTGGTCCATGCCGCCGGCACCGACCTGCTGCGTGCCCGCCGAGTGCCGGGCCGCCGGGTCCGTGGGGCGGGCTCGACCCTGTCGGCCGCGATCGCCGCACAGCTCGCCCGCATCGCCGGCTTCGACCGGGCCGGGCAGCTGGGGGAGATCGGGGAGGCCGGGGCCGAGGACGACCTGGTCACCATCGTCGCCTCCGCCCGCGAGTTCGTCGCCAGCGCGACCGAGAACGCCCAGGACTGGAAGCTCTCGCGGCGCTCCGGCGGCTACGGGCCGCTGAACCACCTGATCACGCTCGACACCTGAGCCGCCGACGCGCCGGGACTGAGCCGCCGACGCGCCGGGCCGGAAGCGCCGGCTCGCCGGGACCGAGCCGCCGACGCGCCGGGACTGAGCCGCCGACGCGCGGGCTCCTTGTGGCTGTTCCCCGATATCACTCACCAGTGAACGGGATCGGGGAATGGCTCGGCGTGCCACTCACGGGGTGCCACTCGAGGGGTGCCACCTATGGCGGGTCACTTCCGGTCCGTTACTGCTCCAGCAGCCCCAGCTCCTCCTTGAGCGCGAGCATCCTCCCGGCGGATTCCCGCACCCGCCGGGCCTGCTCCTCGCCCTGGTCGGCCCAGTCCTGGATCGCGTCGACCAGCTCACCGGTGAGCGAGGCGTCGGCGGTCAGCACCACGTCACCCCCGGCCGCGAGCAGCCGGGTGGCACGCTCGGGCACCGGCACCGAGGCGACAGCCTCCGCGGCGCCGACGTCGTCGGAGACCACGAGGCCGCTGAAGCCGAGCTCACCGCGCAGGAGATCCTCGACCGCGGCGGCAGAGAACATCGCGGGCACGTCCGGCTCCAGCCGGGGATAGATCGCCGAGGACATCATCACCAGACCCGCCCCGGCCCCGATCCCGGCCCGGAAGGACTCCAGGAACGGATCCCCGGCATCGGTGACCGGGTCCTCGATGCCCGCAGCGGAGAAATCGGTGTTCTCCTCCACCCGGCCCAGGCCGGGGAAATGCTTGAGAGTCGCGGCCACTCCCTGTGCGGCGAGCGCCTCCGTCGCCGCGACCACGCAGTCCCCGACCGCCTCCGGGTCGGTGCCGAATCCGCGCCCCAGCGCACCGACCGGTCCGTTGGCCCTGCCGAGGTCGGGATCCACGACGTCGGCGACCGGGGCGAGGGCCACCTGGATGCCGCGTGCGGAGAGGTCCTCGCCGATGCTGGTGTAAGCCTCGGTCACGGCGCGGGGACCCTGGGCACCGAGCTCCTCGGCCGAGGGAGTGCGGCGTGCGGCGTCCCCGCGCAGCATCCTCACCTGCCCGCCCTCCTGGTCCACGGCGATCAGCGGCGGGAGGTCGGGGCGGGAGCCCTCGTGGGCGGTGGCGATCATGCTGTCGACCGCGTCGGCGCTCTCCCAGACCTGCAGCAGGAAGATCCCCCCGGCGTGATGCTCCGACAGCACCTCTGACGGGATCTCGCTGCCCGCTGGGATCCCCACCAGGACCAGCTGACCTGCGAGCTCCCGTGGGGAGAGCTCGGCCAGTAGCAGCTCGGCCGGGCTCGGCGGAGCGGTGGTGGCCTCGGTCGTGGGATCTGTGCCGGGCTCCTCACCGCCGGCATTGCTCGCGCCGGTGCTGGCCGGCGACCTCGGGTCCTCGGGCGTGCAGGCGGCGAGCGCCGCGACCGGGGCCAGGGCCAGCAGATGACGACGTCTCATATGGCGAGTCTTCCACGCAGGGACGAGGCTGGCAGACGTGGGCGCGCGGGCCACCGATCCGTCCGCGCCACCGTAGGGTGGCCCCATGAGCATCTCCCCGCAGGAGCATCCCCATGGCGCCCGGATCGGGGCCGGCCCCGGCATGCCGCTGGACGTGTGGACCCGGTGGCTCGCGGAGCCCCGGCTCATCGAGACCGCCGAGGGCCGGGAGGTCTGGAAGACCGCCTGGAAGCGCGTCCTGACCGGCTTCACCACCTTCGACCAGGAGAACAGATGACCGACCCCGTCACCCAGAACGGCCCGCAGCTGCCCGCCCCCGATGGCAGCGCCGATCCTCATCAGTGGCTCGAGGAGGTCACCGGCGAGGACGCCCTGACCTGGGTGCGGGAGCGCAATGCCGCGGCCGAGACCGAGCTCGATGCGGTCGCCGATCCGCAGGACCCCTCGGGACCGCCGCTGGCCGCGACGCTGCAGGACCAGATCCTCGAGATCCTCGACGCGAAGGACCGCATCCCCGGCGTCACCAAGCGCGGGGACTTCCTGTACAACTTCTGGACCGATGCCGAGCATGAGCGCGGGCTGTGGCGCCGCACCACCCTGGACTCCTACCGCACCGACGATCCCGAGTGGGACGTGCTGCTGGACGTGGATGCGTTGAACGAGGCCGAGGGGGAGGACTGGGTGTGGCACGGCGCCCGCCTGCTGCGCCCCGCCGGGCTGGACGAGGGGGAGCCCTACCGCCACGCCCTGATCGACCTCTCGCACGGCGGGGCCGACGCCGACGTCACGCGCGAGTTCGACCTCGAGAACCGCCGGTTCGTGCCGGCCGCCGAGGGCGGCTTCGAGCGCCCCGAGGCCAAGGGCTCCCTGAGCTGGATCGACACCGACACGGTCTGGGTCGCGACCGACTTCGGCGAAGGCACCGTGACCAGCTCCGGCTACGCCCGTCAGGCCCGGATCTGGCATCGCGGCACCCCGCTGGAGGAGGCCGAGCTGGTCCACGAGGTGGCGGAATCGGATATGGCCGTCTTCGCCGCGCATGACTCGACCCCCGGCTGGGAGCGGGACTGGGTGATCGAGGCCCACGCCTTCTACGACATGACGGTGCTCGTGGTGGACCGTTCGCAGCAGCCGCCCGTGCTGCAGCGGGTCGACGTCCCCGCCGATCTCGAGGCCAACGCGCACCGGGATCTGGGCATCTTCTCGCCGCGCAGCGACTGGGAGGTCGGGGAGTCGACGTATCCCTCCGGTTCTCTCGTGGTCGGCGACTTCGCCCGGTTCCAGGAGGGTGAGCCCGAGCTGCACATGCTGTTCGAGCCCACCGCGACCACCTCGCTGGCGGACATGACGATCACCCGCACCACCGTGGTGCTCTCGATCCTCGAGGACGTCGTCCACCGCCTCGAGGTCCACACCCGCGACGAGCACGGCCACTGGGTTCAGCGCGACCTGTACCCCGAGTTGCGCGGTGCGATCGGGGTCGCTGCGGTCGATGCCGACCTCAGCGACGAGGTGTGGGTGACGGTCACCGATTTCATCGATCCCACCCGGCTGCTGCTGGGCGATCTCTCCGAGGTCGCGGAGGACGGGCAGGCCGGGGAGCTCGTCCGGGTCAAGTCTGCTCCGGCGCGCTTCGACGCCGAGGGTCTCGACGTCAGCCAGCACTTCGCGGTCAGCGACGACGGCACCCGCATCCCCTACTTCGAGATCTCCCGCCCGGACCGGGTCGAGGCCGGGCAGCTCCAGCCCACCCTGCTGTACGGCTACGGCGGCTTCGAGATCTCCCTGACCCCGTCCTACCTCGGCGGGATCGGCAAGGCCTGGCTCGAACGGGGCGGCACCTATGTGCTGGCCAACATCCGCGGCGGCGGCGAGTACGGCCCGCGCTGGCACCAGGCCGCGCTCAAGGAGCACCGCCACCGCGCCTACGAGGACTTCTCCTCGGTGGCGAAGGATCTGCTGGAGCGCGGGGTCACCGACCGCGATCACCTCGCGGTGCGCGGCGGCTCCAACGGCGGCCTGCTCACCGGCAACATGGTCACCCAGTACCCGGAGCTGTTCGGGGCGGTGATCATCCAGGTGCCGCTGCTGGACATGAAGCGCTACAGCCACCTGCTCGCCGGGGCGTCCTGGATGGCCGAGTACGGAGATCCGGACACCGAGGACTGGGAGTACCTGCGCAGCTTCAGCCCGTACCACCTGCTCGCGCAGGACCGAGCGGAGGAGTACCCGCCGACCTTCGTGCTGACCTCCACCCGCGACGACCGCGTCCATCCCGGGCACGCCCGGAAGTTCACCGCCGCGATGGAGTCCCTCTCGGCCGATGTGCGCTACTGGGAGAACATCGAGGGCGGCCACGGAGGAGCGGCCACCAACGAGCAGGCGGCCAGGATGAACGCCCTGCTGTACACCTTCCTGTGGGCCACGATCGGGGCGGACTCATGACCGCGGCCAGTACGCCGCAGGAGCCCGCTCCCGTCCCGTCGGGCGGCGCGGTCGAGGACCTGGACACCCTCGTGGATCGGCTCGCCGCGGAGCAGAGCGAGCCCGGCGCTCCGGCGGCGGGACCCGCCGGGACGGCGGCCGAGGCCGACGGGCGACCGGAGCCGCCGCTGCTGGCGGGGGAGCGGGAGACCCTGGAGGGCTTCCTGGACTTCCTGCGCGCCACGCTGCTGTGGAAGGCCGCCCCGCTGAGCGACGAACAGGCCTCACGGCGACTGGTCGGCTCCGACACCACCGTCACCGGGATGCTCCGCCACCTGGCCGACACCGAGCGGTACTGGTTCCGGGAGGTCCTCGGCGGTGTGCCGCTCGAAGACGTCGGCTACTGCTGGTCCGACGGCCAGGACACCGATCGCGAATGGCGGCTCCCGGCCGGGGCCTCCCTCCGGGACGCCCTCGACGACTACCGCGGCGCGACCGAGCAGTCCCGGTCCCAGCTCGCCGGTCGCGAGCCCGAGGAGGAGCTCCACGGCGGGAACGAGGTGCGGACCGTGCGCTGGGTGCTGACCCATATGGTCGAGGAGACCGCGCGCCACGCCGGGCAGCTCGACATCCTGGTGGAGCTGCTGGACGGCCGGACCGGAGAATGAGCGCCGCCCCGGTGTCACCGGCCTCCGCGCTGTCCCTGGCACCCGACTTCTTCGACCGGTCGGCGCAGGACGACCTGCTGCAGCTGCGCAACGACCTGATGACCGTCTACCGGGAATTCTCGGCCGACGACCCGCGGCTGTTCCCGCTGCGCTATGCCCGCACCGTCCCGCGTCGACCGCGCGCCGCGTCACCGCGACCGCGCACCGGCGAGCCTGCTCGGGCGCGGCCCCCGTCGGGCATCGCCCGCCCGCAGGTGCCGGTGCTGCTGATCCCCGACGGGCCCGCGCGGGCCTCCGTGCTGCCCTACGACGTGCTGCGACGCAGCCTGGCCGGCCGCGGACTGGACGTGCTGATGATGGAGCACCGCGGGGTGGGCCTGTCCCGGCTCGATGCGCGCGGCGAGACCCTGCCCGCGCACATCATGACCCTGCGCGAGGTGATCGGGGATCTTCTCGCGGTGCTCGACCACGCGCGCATCGAGCAGGCCGCGGTGGTGGGCAGCGGCTACGGCGCCTATCTCGCCCAGGTGCTCGCGATCCTGCATCCGCAGCGGGTGCATTCCCTGGTGCTCGACTCCCCGCTGACCAGTGCCGGGGACGAGGTCCTGGCCCAGCAGGCCCTGCGCGACCGGTACTGGGACGGCACCGAGCCGGCGACCGCCGCCACCGCTCGCACGCTGCGCCGGCTGGCGCAGGAGGGCACGATCGACGCCCAGCGGGCGGGTCCCGTGGTGCTGGCCGTGCATGAGCACGGCGGGCCGCAGGCGGTGCGTGAGCTGGTCGACCTGCTGGCCGTGGGCCGAGGGAACCTGACCTGGACGAGTGTGCGCCAGGTGCTGAACCAGGTGTGGCTGCAGTCCACGCCCTATGTCGTCGAGCACGATCTGACCGCCCGGATCGCGCACACCGAGCTCGGCGGCGGGCATCATGCCGATGACGGCCCGCTGGATCCGCTGGTGAACGAGGCGGAGCAGGCACGCGCCGTACCGCCGTTCCGCGGGGAGAAGCTGGACCTGCACCAGCTGGCCCCGGCGATCAGTGCCCCGACCCTGGTGATCACCGGCACCCAGGATCTGGTCTCCCCACCGCAGATCGCCCACGAGCTCGCCCGCAGGATCCCCTCGGCGCGACTGCTCGAGGTCCCCGGGGCGCGCCACTCGATGCTCGATACCCGCAGCCGGATCCTCCAGGTCGCCGCACGCTGGAGCGCCTGCGGGACTGCGCATCTGCTGCCCGAGCGTGCCGCGGAGCTGGCCGCGCTGCCGGTCTCGGCCACGGACCTGGCGCTGTCCCGCGGCCTGCAGATCGCGCTGGCGGCCGAGCGGCTGTCACCCTGGCGGCTGCGTCTGGCCTCGGCACGGGCCGAACGTGAGCGGAACCTGCGCGCGAAGGCCCAGGTCGATCCCCGCTCGCACCTCGGGCGCCGGGGCGGCATCGACCGCGCGGACCCGGTGTGAGACCCGAGCCCGAGAAGTCGGGGGACGGGGCGAGGAACAGTAGTCTGACCCCTGGCGATATCGGACGGGGTGGAGGGGCGCGGATGCGGGGAAGCACGAGTCGACGGCGAGCCACGGGCATCCGCGCCACGGTCCCGCCGAGCTCCCGCCAGGGCCTGCTGCGCGCTCTCGCCGTCGCCAGCATCGTCGGGGTCGGCACGGTGACCGGCTTCGGTGCGGCGGGACTGGGTCCCCTCGCCGCGCTCGCCGGAGATTCCCCCGAGACGCCCGCGGAGACGGATCCGCAGATGCCGCCTGCCTCCGACGGTGGTGGGGCCGTGGCGACGACGGGAACCCCGACCGCCGTGCCGACCTCCGAGGAGGAGCCGACGGAGGACGAGCGCGTCCCGACCCCGCCGCCGTCGGAGACCGACGCTGCAGCGATAGAGGACCCGCCGGCGCCCACCGCCGACCCGGCCCCCACCGGGACCGACCAGGAGCGCCGAGGCGGCCGGGGCAGCAGCTCTTCCGACAGCGGGCGCCGGGCAGGCGGCTCCGGTGGGGGCGCGTCCTCCGGGCACGGGAACGGTGGGCAGACCACACCGGCGGCGCCGGGGTCCCCGCCCGTGGAGCAGCCGTCGCGCACGCCCGAGCCGAGCGAGACCACCGGCACGCCGGCCGGCTCCCCGAACCCGCCGACCGACCAGTCGACGGACCCGTCGACCGATGAAGCGACCGATGAATCGACCGGGGAGTCGACCGAGCAGCCCGGCCCCGGGGACCCCGGCACGACGAGCCCCTCGGAGGGTTCGGGCGAGGAGGCGACCGAGGGCACGGGCGAGGAGACCGGTGAGACAGGTGACGGTGGGACCGAGCCGACCGCCGACCCATCGCCGACCTCGTAGCCGGTGCCCCGTCGGCGCCTGCGCGGCAGCTCGCGCCGCTACGTGCGGCACACCACCGTGAACCCGCCGTCCCTGTACACCTGCTGGTAGTCGGTGCCCCACTCCTGCTCCGCCCAGATCGCGAGATCCGCGGGCGGGGTGCCGGCCCAGGAGAAAGCGTAGTGGTCGCCGAGCACGCAGTCGGGCACCCGCCGGTTGGGGCCGTGCAGCCACTGCACGTCATGGTCCGGGACCGCCTGGGCCAGCAGCGTGATGTCCACGGCGAGCACCGCACCGTCGGGCACCGCGGCCAGTGCCTCGGCAGCGCTCGGAGCCCGCCAGGAGGGTTCCCAGCTCGCCGGCCGCAGCACATCCAGCACCGGCATCGCCGGTCCGAGGGCGAGGGTCACCGCCGCCGAGGCCGCGACTGCGGTGATACGGACCCGCCGCCCCGGTCGCTGCGCGTCCCGCCGCCACCAGGCGGTGGCCCGTCCGGTGCGCCGATCCCCGAGGGCATCGAGCAGCGCGGCCAGCGCGATCGGCATCAGCACGGCGTTGTAGTGCCAGTACCAGTCCCAATAGAACTCGACCGTCCCCGTGAAGCGCCAGGCCAGAGTGGGGAGCATCAGCCAGATCAGCGGTGAGCGCCCCCCGATCAGCCCCGCCGCCGCCAGCAGCATCGCCGCTGTCAGCCACTTCGCCGGGGGCCAGAACACCTCCAGCGCAGAGCCGAGGTTGTCCGTGTAGTCGTACTGCCCGGCGGTGTTCAGCCACGGCAGGATCACGAAGGTCGACAGCACGAACCAGCCGGCACCCCACCCGGCCAGGGCGATACCCCATCCGCGATGAGGGCGATACCGCAGTGCGATCATCACACCGAGCAGCGCGACGGTCAGCCCCAGATCCTCCTTGACCAGCACCAGCGGCGCCGCCCAGAGCACGGCCACCGGCACCTTCCCCCGCAGCAGCGCCGTCAGCGACAGCGCCAGCAGCGGCACCGCGAAGGCGATCTCGTGGAACTGCACCGAGACCGCGGACTGCAGACCGAAGGAGAACACGTACGCGCCACCGGCCAGCATGCCGAGGCCGGGCCCCAGGCGATCGATCGCCAGACGCGTCAGCGGGATCGCGGAGAGACCGAACAGCAGCGCCTGCGTCCACAGCAGCGCCTCGCCGGAGGGCCAGACCCACCACACGGGGGCCAGCAGCACCAGCAGCGGATGGAAGTGATCGCCCAGCAGGTTCACCCCGTCACCCTTGATCGGCACGATCGGGGCACGCAGCTCCCCGTAGGCCCGTGCGAGCTGCGTGAAGATCCCCAGATCCCAGGACCGGGCCACCAGGTGGTGGAACTGCTGGGAGCCCTGCAGGCCGTAGGCGAGGGACGCCACCATCGCGAGCACCACGGGAACGATGCGCCGGGCTCGATCCACCGCCTGTTCCGCAGCCGGTGCGGCCCCGCCCGTCGGATCGAGGGCCGCAGGGGCTGAGGTATCGGTCGGGCGGTCCACCCCGCGAGCGTATACGGCCGCTCACGGTGGCCCGCTCGCGCGGATTTCGGCATTCAGCCTCAGAACCGGCCGCCCCATGATGGAATGCTGAACGCCGGCGTACGTTGCGGGACCCCACCTCGCGACGACGCGCCGCACCCCTTTTCCCACCTCCGGAGGAATGCAACGATGCACTTCACCCGCTCAGATCTGCCCCGACCCCGCGGCGCGCTCGCCGCCGGCGCCGGTGCCGCCCTCGTGGCCGGCATGCTGGTCGCCTCGCCCGCCATGGCCGATGGCGATTCTCCCGACTTCCTCGGCTCCGCTGCGGACCTCGGCGTCGAGGTCCCCACCCCCGACGACGTCCTGGACTCCGCCGAGGCCGCGATCCCGGGCCGCTGGCTCGTCGAGGTCTCGGGCGATCCCGTGCTCCGCGGCGGCAGGGCCTCGACGAACACGCGAGCACAGGAGAAGGTCCAGCAGCGGGCCGAGGCCGTCGAGATCCCGATGGACGTCGAGGAGACCTTCGTCGCCGGCTGGAACGGCATGTCCGTCTCGATGAGCGACACGGACGTCGCCGAGCTCCGCACGGTGCCCGGCGTGTCGGCGGTCTACCCGGTGCTCGAGGTCGAGATGCCCGAGCCGGTCGATGCCTCCCCGGAGGACGTCTACGGCAACGCCATGACCGGCGTGGACCAGGTCCAGCAGATCGACGGCCTGAGCGGTGAGGGCGTGACGGTCGCCGTCATCGACTCCGGCATCGACTACAACCACCCTGATCTCGGGGGCTCCGGCACCGACGACCAGACCAAGGACTTCCCGGGCGACCGGGTGATCGGCGGCTACGACTTCGTGGGCGATGCCTACGACTCCGCTGAGGGGACCCCGGTCTCCCCGGACGAGTATCCCGATGACTGCGGCGGTCACGGCTCCCACGTCGCCGGCATCATCGGCGCTGACGGCGACCGTTCCACCGGCGGCGTGCTCGGCGTGGCGCCCGGTGTGGACCTGCTCTCCTACCGGGTGTTCGGCTGCGAGGGCTCCAGCAGCACCGAGGTGATCCTCGAGGCGATGGAGCGGGCGATGGAGGACGGCGCCGACGTGGTGAACATGTCCCTCGGCGCGAGCTTCGTGACCTGGCAGGACTATCCCACGGCGCAGATGTCCGATGTGCTCACCGACAACGGGATCACCATGGTGATCTCCGCGGGCAACGAGGGCACCGCCGGGACCTTCTCGAGCGGCGCCCCCGGCGTCGCCTCCGGCGCGATCACGGTCGCCTCGGTGGACAACACCGACCGCCGCTCGCCCTATGCCCTCGCAGCCGGCCGGGAGATCGCCTACGGCCCGGCGACCGGCGGCTCCGCTGCCGTCCCGACCGCCGGAGAGCTCGCACTGATCTCCGCGGGTGCCCCGGGCACCGAGGCCGCGCAGGGCTGCGACGCCTCCGTCGTCCCGCCGGCCACCGGTTCGGGCCAGGCCCTGCTCATCGAGCGCGGCGAATGCTCCTTCCACCTCAAGGCGCTCGCGGGCCAGGAGGCCGGCTATGACGCCGTGATCCTCTACAACAACGCCCCCGGTGTCGTGAACCCGACCGTCGAGGGCGACCCGGAGATCACGGTCCCCGTGGTCATGATCGGCCAGGACGACGGCCTCGCTCTGCAGGAGGCGCTCGCCTCGGGCGAGGTGACCTGGGCCTGGCAGGAGGGCGCGGCGGTCTTCGAGAACCCCACCGGAGGGCTCGTCTCGGACTTCTCGTCCTACGGCCTGACCGCTGAGCTGCAGCTGAAGCCGGACGTCGCCGCCCCCGGCGGTTCGATCTGGTCCACGCTCCCGCTGGAGCAGGGCGGGCACGGCTCCATGTCGGGCACCTCGATGGCGGCACCGCACGTCGCCGGTGCGGCGGCCCTGCTGCTGGAGTCGGAGCCGGATCTCGGGCCCGCCGACGTGAAGGCCGCGATGATGAACACCGCGGATCCGCTGACCTGGTCGCTGATGCCGGACGTGGGCTACCTCGAACCGGTCCACCGCCAGGGCGCGGGCCTGCTCGACATGGTCGGCGCGGTGCACACCGCGACGAGGGTCGAGGAGCCCTCGGTCTCCCTCGGCGAGGGCGAGGCCGGTCCGCAGACCGTCACGCTCACCGTCAGCAACGATTCCGAGACGGAGCAGACCTACACCGTCGGCGTCCGCCACGGCATCGCCACCAGCCACCCCACCTACGACCCGGGTTCTACGATGCCGAGGGCACCGCGGAGCTCGGTGCGGACACGGTCACCGTACCCGCGGGCGGCAGCACCGAGCTCACCGTCACCCTCGGCGAGGACTTCGGCGAGGACGGCATCATCTACGGCGGCTGGATCACGCTGACCGGTGCGGAGGACGACATCGTCGTCCCCTTCGCCGGGCTCTCCGGTGACTACCAGGCGCTGCCGGTGCTGGATGACCAGGGGATGGGCCTGCCCGCCCTCGGGATCTCCGACGGGGCCGGCAGCGTGCTGCTGGATCCCGACGGCGATCACACCTACACGATGCAGGACGGGGACATCCCGTACATCGCGTACTACTTCGGCTACCCCGTCGAGCGTCTGGAGATCCAGGCTTACAGGGTCACCAGGGGAGGGAAGACCAAGCCGGTCAACCCCGCCGTCAGCCTGATCGACGCCGCCGACCACCTGGGCCGCTCCGCGGCACCCGAGGTCTACGGCTGGGACGGCAGCTACCCGCGCAAGGGCACGAAGCCCAGGACCGTGAAGAACGGGGACTACCTCCTCGAGATGCGGGTGCTGAAGCCCCTGGGCGATCCGGACAACCCGGATCACTGGGAGACCTTCACCTCCCCGCGGTTCTCGATCGACGACCCGGACCCGCGCAGCGGCGCAACCCGCTGAGCTGAGAGGATCGCCAGGGCGGCGGCACCCGGTCCCCGGGTGCCGCCGCCCTGCTCTCAGGCCCTCAGCTGCTCGGCCTCGAGCCGGGCGAAGCGGATCTCCCTCGACTCGACCTCCCAGAGGATCCCGATCGCCTCGTCATCCAGCGCCTGGACCACGGAGTAGTCCAGCGGCCCGGGCTCGAACACCAGCGCCTCCTGCCAGGTCTGCCCGTCATCGTGCGAGGTGCTGAGCGTGCCTCGGATCCGGGCGAAGCGGTCGTGGGCGCCGGTGAACAGCAGCTCGCGTGCCCGCGGGTCCTCGCTCGGGGCCTCGGGGAACCGTCCGGCGAGCTGGGCATTGTTGCCGGGGTCCACGAACTGCGGATCGACGCCCCGATCCGCCCAGCTCTGCCCGCCATCGGCGGAGACGGCGATGCGCCGATGCCCGCCGCGGGCATGATCGCGCGAGTTCAGCAGCACTCGGCCATCGGAGAGCTCCACGATCGTGGTCTCATCCATGTCCTCGCCGACCGGCTCTCCACGCTGCCAGGACTCGCCGTGGTCGTCGGAGTAGAGCACGTAGGAGCGCACCACCTCGCCGCCGGCCGCCGGGGACGCGGCGGCGGCATGGAACCAGCCGCAGTACGGCTGCAGCAGCCTCCCCGCGTACGGGCCGCGCCGCAGCACGATGCCCGCCCCGGAGGTGGGGAAGGCGGTACGGATCAGCGCCGGGGGAGCGGCGACCTCGGTCACCGAACGGAACTCCCAGCTGCGGCCCGCGTCCTCGGAGATGCCGACGGCGGAGCCCATCACGTCCCGGTCCGCGTCATCGGCGCCCGCGACCGCGTCCCACACCCCGCGATCCTTCGCATGGGTATGGAAGACCAGCACCCGTCCCGAGGCGGGATCGTGGAGGTAGCTGGGGTCGCAGTACCAGTGCCGGCCTGTGCGGTCCGCGTCCCGCAGCTCCTCGAAGGGGCCCCAGGTGCGGCCGCCGTCCAGAGACCGCCGCTGCACCAGCCCCGTCGGGTCGGGGACGTCCTGGCCGGTCTCCCGGCCGTCGAAGCCGGCGAGCAGGTGCCCGTCGCCGAGGTGGACCAGGCCCACGATCCGGTAGCGGGGCCAGGGCCCCTCCCCGGCGCGGGCGAGCACGGTATGGGGCACGGGGGCGTCGGGCACGGGCGCCGGGGACGAGCCGAGGGAGATCATCAGCGGGCCTCCGATCGGGCGTCCGTGACGGCGGTGCAGAACCAGCGGGTGATGCTGGTCGGGTGGGTGATCGCGGTGCCGACCACGACCGCGAACGCTCCGGTGGCGCGAGCGTCGGCCGCCTGCAGCGGGGTGTGCACCCGGCCCTCGGCCACCAGCACCGAGGTCGGGGGCAGCTGCCCCGCGAGCTCGCCCAGCAGCTCCAGGTCCGGGCCATCGGTCCGCGGACGGGCCGGGGTGTACCCGGCCAGAGTGGTGCCGATGAGCTCGATCCCGAGATCGGCGGCGGCCAGGGCGGACTCGAGGCTGTCGCAGTCCGCCATCAGCGGGCCCTCGAAGCGCTCCCGCACCGCGGAGACCGTCTGGGCGAGGGTGCGGTCGTCGGGTCGGGGGCGGGTGGTGCCGTCCAGGGCGAGGATGTCGGCGCCCGCCTCGATCACCGCGAGGCAGTGCTCGAGGGTGGGGGTGATGAAGACCCCCTCCTCGCCGTCCTTCCAGATCCCGATCACCGGGACGTCCACGGCGGACTTCACCTGAGCGATGTCCTCGAGGCCCTGGGCGCGCACCGCGGAGGCGCCGCCCTGCTGGACCGCCGAGGCGACCTGCGCCATGGTGCGCGGATCGCGCATCGGCTCACCGGGATAGGCCTGGCAGGAGACGATCAGGGAGCCCTCCAGGGCGGAGACCAGGGGATGCATGGCGAGCCTTTCAGCAGACGGAGCGGGGAGCGGGGGTGTTCAGCTCAGGCGGACAGGTCATCGAGCGCGCGGGCGGCGGCGCCCAGCAGTGCGGCATGGCTGCCGGCGGTCGCGGCGAGCACGGGGGTGTCGGCGACGACGTCCATCGCCTCCTGCGCGATGCCGCGGCTCACGGCCTCGCGCCAGAGCCCGCCGACCTCGGCGACCCCGCCGGTGAGGGCCACCACCTCGGGATCCAGCACGTTCAGCAGGCCGCCGATCACCCGGCCCGTGGCGAGCCCGGCGATCCGGTACGCGTTCAGAGACGCGCTCGCACCGGCCGCGGCCGCGGCCGCGAGCGAGTGGCCGTCATGCACCGAGGCGTCGGCCCCGAGCCGGCGAGCGAGCTGCACGATCCCGGGACCCGAGGCGAGCCCCTCCAGGTGCCCCGTCCGCCCGCAGGGACAGGGGACGCCCTCGGCCTCCGGCACCGCGACGTGGCCGACATGGCCGGCGGAGCCGTGGGAGCCGAGCACCGCCCGACCCGCGATCACCTGAGCACCGCCGAGACCGGTGCCCACCGCGATCAGCAGCATCGAGGCGCGGCCGCGGCCAGCTCCGAAACGGGCCTCGCCGAGCCCGTGGGCGTGGACGTCGTTCAGCACGCTGACCGGGACGCCGAAGCGCGCCTCCAGCGGGGTGCGCACATCGGTGCCCGCCCAGCCGGTGAGGGAAGCGGTGGCGTGGGTGACCCGCCCGAGAGCGCTGTCGATGACCCCGGCGCAGGACATCCCCACCGCGCGCACCCGGGTCCCGGAGCTGACCTGCTCGGCCAGCTCCGCGACGGCACCGAGGATCGCCTCCGGACCGGCGGTCGCGGGTGTGGCCACCTCGGCCACCCGTTCGATCCCCGGTACCGCACCCTCGGTGGGTGTGCCGGTGCTCGACGTCCCCGCACCGTGCACCAGCGCGCCGCGGATCTTGGTGCCCCCGAGGTCGAGGGCGAGGACCGGATCAGGCATCCGCGACCCCGGCCGCCGTCCCACCCTCGGCGCCGCCGAGCAGACCCGTCTGCTCGAGGATCGCGCGGATGCGCCCCACGGCGTCCCCTCGATCGGGGACATGGGCCGGGCCATGGAGTTGGTGGAGAAGATCCCCAGCTCCCGCAGCGCGGTCTTGAAGGCGCCGACGCCGCCGGCGGGACCGACCTTGTCGGTGGGCTGGAAGACGATCTCGAACAGGGCGGCCAGTCGGTCCTGCTCGGCGCGCACCAGCTCCCAATCGCCCGCCTGAGCGGCCCGGTGCATGCGCACGAAGCCGGCCGGGTCCACGTTGCCGAGCCCCGGCACGGAGCCGTCGGCCCCGGCGAGGTAGGCGCCGTCGACGACCACCTCATGGCCGGTCAGCAGCGTCAGCGGGGAGCCCGCAGCGCGGTTGGCGGCCGCGAGGCGACGGAAGCCGACGTCGTCGCCGCTGGAGTCCTTGACCCCGGCGATCACGCCATCGGTCCCCAGCCGCAGCAGCTGGGCGGGGGCCAGTTTCGTGTGCACGCACACCGGGAGGTCGTAGGCCCACAGCGGGCGGTCGGTCGCAGCGGCGATGGCACGGAAGTGGGTGTCGATCTCCTCCGGGCCGGTGATCGCGTAGAACGGGGCGGTCGCGACGTAGCCGGCCAGGTCGAAGCGCTCGGCGGCGCGCACATGCTGGATGACGCGGTCGGTCTGCATGTCGATGGCGCCGGCGAGCACCGGCACCTGCCCGGCGACGGTCCCGGTGACGGCCTCCAGCACGGCGGCGCGGCGCTCGTCGTCCCAGAAGGCGACCTCACCGCTGGAGCCCAAGGCGAAGATGCCGTCGACGCCGCCCTCGAGGAGGCGGCCGACCAGACGCTCGAGCGAGGGCAGATCGATCTCGCCCTCGGCGGTCAGGGGGGTCAGCAGCGGGGGGATGACGCCGGTGAGGGGGTGGTGGTCATGAGGGTGATGCTCCTTCGAGGATCGGAAAGGGTGCAGGACGCCGGTGCGGCGTGCTCAGAGCAGCGAGGGCGCTGCGGCCAGCAGGGTCCGGGTGTACTCGTCCTGCGCCTCGGTGAAGATCTGCGCCGAGGAGCCGTGCTCCACGACCTTCCCGTGGTGCATGACGATGATCGAGTCGGAGATGAAGCGGACGGTGCTGATGTCGTGCGAGATGAACACCAGGCCCAGGCCCAGCTGCTCCTTGAGGTCGGTGAGGAGGTTCAGCACCTGCGCACGGACGGAGACGTCCAGGGCGCTGGTCGGCTCATCGGCCACGATGATCTGCGGCTCCAGCGCGAGTGCCCTGGCGATCGCGACGCGCTGGCGCTGGCCGCCGGAGAGTTGGCGCGGCATCACCGCGAGCGCGGACTGGGGCAGGCCCACCAGGTGCAGCAGGTCCTTCACCCGGCCCCTGCGCTCGGCCTCGGTGCCGATGCCGTGCACCCGCAGCGGATCCACCAGGGTCTCCTGGACCGCCAGTCGGGGGTTCAGCGCGGTGGAGGGATCCTGGAAGATCACCGAGACGGTGCGTCCCAGCTCCTTGCGGGCGGCGCGATCGCGGGCCATGGCCCGGCCGTTGAAGAGCACGCTGCCGCGGGTGACCGGCTGCAGTCCGGTCATCACCCGGGCCAGGGTCGATTTGCCGGACCCGGATTCGCCGACCACGCCCAGCACCTCGCCGCGACGCACGGAGACGCTCACGCCGTCGACGGCGCGGATGGAGTCCGGGCGCAGCAGGCCGCCGGTGCGCAGGCGGTGGACGACGTGCACGTCCTGCAGCTCGATGGTCGGTGCGGAGGTCATCGCGTTTCTCCTTCGAGGGATGCGGGCACGGCGCCGGTGGTCGCCACGCGGTGGCCGGGGGCGTCCACCTCGAGCAGCCGCGGGCGGGCCGTCGGATCGGCCGAGGGGTCCAGCGAGCGCGGGGCGAAGCGGTCGCCGCGGGCGAAGTCGCCGGGGGAGGGGACGATGCCGGGGACCTGGTGCAGGCGCTCGGCGCCGGCCTCGATCGACAGCACCGAGCCCAGCAGGCCGCGGGTGTACTCGTGGCGGGGATCGATCAGCAGCTCGTGGGTGGGGGCCTGCTCCATCACCTGGCCGGCGTACATCACGGTGATGCTGTCGGCGAGCTGGGACACCAGGGCCAGGTCGTGGCTGACGAACACCATCGCGAAGCCGAGCTCCTGGCGCAGACTGTTCAGCAGCTCCACGACCTGCTTCTGCACCGTGACGTCGAGCGCGGTGGTGGGCTCATCGGCGATCACCAGGCGCGGGTCGCGCGTCAGGGCCATCGCGATCAGCACGCGCTGGCGCTGACCGCCCGAGAGCTCGTGGGGGTACGAGCTGAGGGTGCGGCGGGGATCCAGGCCCACCAGCTCGAGCAGCTCCTCGGCACTGCGGGTCCCGCCGCGCCGGGTCAGCTGCGCCATCTGGGAACGGATCAGCATCGAGGGGTTCAGGGAGCTCAGCGCGTCCTGGTAGATCATCGCGATCTCATGGCCGCGCAGGGCATTGAGCCGCTTCGGCGAGAGGCTCAGCAGGTCGGTGCCGTCGATCTCGACCGTTCCGCTGATCCGTGCCGTGGAGGGCAGCAGCCCCATGATGGCCAGGGAGGCGACGGACTTGCCGGACCCGGATTCGCCGACCAGGCCCATGGTCTCGCCGGGACGGACCTCGAAGGAGACCCCGTCCAGGATGTCGATGTCGCCGTGGGCCTGCGGGAAGGCGACCCGCAGATCCTCCACCCGCAGCAGCGGCGGCCCGGAGATGTCCACCTGCGGACGCTCCGGCCGTGCCAGCTCCGCCCGGCGCAGGGCCGTGAGGGAGTCGAGCAGCAGCCGGTGCGAGGGGTCCTCCTCGGTCGCGCCGATCAGCTCGGAGCTCTCGCCCGGCTGCTCGGCGGTCGGTGCCGAGGGGCCCTCGGCGTGCGTGGTCGGCGCGGCGACCTCCTCGGCCCCGACCAGGGCCTGCTCATCGGCCTCGACGTCGATCTTCGCGCGGACCCGGGGGCTCGCCATCGCGTCGGTCAGGCCCTCGGAGAGGATGTTCAGGCAGAGCACCGTCAGCAGGATCGACAGACCCGGGAAGAACGTCGGCCACCAGTAGCCCGACAGCAGCAGCTGCTTGCCGTCGGCGAGGATGTTGCCCCAGGACGGCGCCGGGGGCTGCACACCCGCGTTGATGAAGGACAGCGAGGCCTCCAGCACGATCGCATCGGCGACCAGCACGGTCGCGAACACCATGATCGGGGCGATGCAGTTGCGCGCCACGTGCTTGAGGAGGATCCACGGGGTGGAGGCACCCATCACCTGGGAGGCGGCGACGTAGTCCTCGCCGAACTGGGAGAGCACGTTGGCACGGATCACGCGCGCCAGCTGCGGCACGTACAGGAAGCCGATCGCGAAGATCAGCACCGGCAGCGAGGTGCCGAACACGGCCACGAACACGGCGGCCAGGGCGATCCCGGGGAAGGACATGATCACGTCGAGCGTGCGCATGAGGATCTCGGAGGGCAGCTTCGCGGCGGTGGCGGCGAAGGAGCCCAGCACCATCGCGGCGACCAGCGCCGCCGCGGTCGCGGCCAGGCCGATCAGCAGCGAGGAGCGGGCGCCGTGGATGACGCGGGAGAGGATGTCGCGGCCGATCGCGTCGGTGCCCATCCAGTGCTCCGCCCCGGGGGCGACCACGGGGGTGCCGGTGGCCAGCGGATCGTAGGGGGCCACCAGCGGGGCGAAGATCGCGACCAGGGCCAGCAGGGCCAGGAAGCCCACGGCGATGCGGCTGGGCCAGGGCAGGGCGGTCAGGGGGGCCAGCGGGCTGCCGCTGACGGAGCGAAGGCGGGATCCGAGCTTCGGTCGCATGTCAGATGCTCCTGATGCGGGGGTTGATGAGGACGTACAGGACATCCACGATGATGTTCACGACGATGAACGCGACGGCGACCACGAGGGTCACGCCCTGCACCAGGAAGACGTCGTTGCGGGTGACGCCGTCGAGGATGAGCTGGCCCATGGCCTGGATGTTGAAGATGATCTCGATGATCACCGCGCCGCCCATCAGGTAGCCGACCCGCAGGCCGAGCACGGTGACCGGGGTGATCAGGGCGTTGCGCAGCACGTTGCGGCTGACCACGACCGGGTAGGGGACGCCCGCGCCGATCGCGGTGCGCACGTAGTCGCGGTCCAGCTCCTCGACCATCGCGGTGCGGACCACACGGATCAGCGAACCGGCGACGGGGACGCCGAGGGCGAGCGCGGGCAGCGCGATGTTGCGCACGTAGGTGCCGGGGTCCTCGAACAGCGGGACCCATCTCGAGACCAGCGCCGGGAAGAGCCCCCAGCCGCCGGGGATCTCGCCGAGCCACTGGATCAGCAGGATCGCCAGCCAGAACGACGGGGTCGCGAGCGCGGCGATGGAGAAGATGCGGATGACCTGATCGATCCAGCCGTCGCGGAACAGTGCGGCGAGCACACCGAGCACGGCGGAGATCACGATGGCGATCAGCAGGCCGAGGAAGGTCAGCTGCAGGGTGATCGGGAAGGCCTGGGCCACGACCTCGGTGACCGGGACGTTGCCGCTGGTGGTGCCGAGATCACCGTGGAACCAGCCACCGACGAACGAGAAGTAGCGCTGCAGCAGCGGGTCGTTGAGCCCGTTCGCGGCGCGGTAGTTCTCCAGCGCCTGCGGGGAGGCGGACTCGCCCAGCGCGCGGCGGGCGGGGTCCGTGGGCGAGAACGACATGATGACGAACACCAGCAGCGCAGCGCCGAGGATCATGATCGGCAGCGAGATCAGGCGTCGGCCGATCAGGCGGACGAGTTGGGACACAGGGATCTCCGGTGGGGTCGGTGCACAGGGGCGGCGCGGGGCGCGAGGCACCCCCGCGTCGGGGCCGACGGGCGGTCGGCCCCGACATCGGAAGGGTCAGGCGGAGTTGGTCGTCGAGACGTCGATGAAGCTCAGCCCCGTCAGCGAGATCGGCTCGAAGTCGATCAGCGTGGAGCCGTTCCAGGCGGTCGGAGCCTTGCGGTGGAAGAGCGGGTACAGCGGGACCTCGTCCGAGAGCAGGTCGAACAGCTGGCCCCAGATCTCCTCCTGCTCGGAGACGTCGGTCGATTCCAGACCCTGGGCCAGCAGCTCCTGGACCTCGTCGTAGGCACCGACGCCCTTCCAGTGCATGCGGTTCTCGGTCCAGACATCGTTGCCGTACCACCAGCGCATGAGCAGATCCGGGTCGTTGCCGAAGACGGAGGGGTCGCCGGGGGCGACCATCACGTCATAGGAGTCCGGGTCGGAGTCCACCGTGTTGTACACGTCGGCGGACTGCTTCTGCTCGAAGGCGACCTCGATGCCGAGGGCGGTGAGCGATTCCTGGATGATCGGCGTGCACTGCTGGACCCAGCCGTGGTCGGTGACCAGCATCCGCAGGGAGGTCAGCCCGGTCTCGGCGAACAGGGACTTGGCCTTCTCCGCGTCCAGGGAGTAGACCGTCGAGGCCTCCTTGTAGTTCGGGTGGTCCTCCTGGACGAAGCAGCTCGCCGCCGTCGCCTGGCCGCTCAGCCCGGTCTCGATGACCTTGTCCATGTCGATCGCGTACAGGAACGCCTGGCGGTTGCGCACGTCGTTGAAGGGGTTGTCCGGGGCATTGTTGAACATCGCGAACAGCAGCCCGAAGCCGCCGACGGATTCGACGTCGGCCGTGGCCGCGAGCTGGTCGATCGACAGGTAGGGCACCGAGTCGATGGCCTGGACGGTCTCGGACTGCAGGGCGTTGGTGCGGGTCGCCGCGTCCGGGATGATCTGCCAGCTCATGGTGGCGGCCTTCGCGGGCATCGGGCCGGTGTAGTCCTCGAAGCGCTCGAACTCGACGATCTTGGAGGCCGCGCCGCTGTCGGTCATCTTCCAGGGCCCGGTGCCGATCGGGTCGGAGTCGAAGGCCTTCGGGTCCGCCTCGACCGCGGCCCGGGGCACGATCTTCACCGTCGAGAGCCGCTCGGCGAACACGCCGGTGGGGGTGGTGAGGGTGAAGGTGACGGTGGTGTCGTCCTTCTTCTCCACGCTCTCGATGAAGGGCACGAACTGTGCGTACAGCGAGGCGTTCTCCGGGTCCAGCACCCGCTCGAAGGAGAAGACGACGTCCTCGGTGGTGACGGGCGAGCCGTCGTGGAAGACCGCGCCGTCGCGCAGCGTGACATCCACGCTGGTGCCGTCGGCGGTGGGGACCTCGGTGCCGAGCGCCGCGTACACCTCGCGGGTCACGGGATGCAGCTCGGTCAGCCCCTCCAGGGTGTGCCAGTTGACCGCGATGGTCAGCGCCGCGGAGGTGGTCATCGGGTCGTAGCCGTTGGTGCCGAGCTCGTAGCTGATGGCCGCGGTGAGGTGGCCGTCCGGATCGGCCTCGCCCGCCGGTGCGCCGCCGCCGTCGGAGCCGGAGCCGCTGCCGCCGGAGTCCGTCGGTGCGCAGGCGCCGATGCCGGCCACGATGCCGGCCGCGCCGGCGATGGCGGCAGAGCCGCGGAGGAAGCCACGTCGGCCGAGCCGACCAGTGGAGTTGGAGATCACCGTTGATGCATCCCTTCTGGATGGTCCCGGCGCCGGCGGCGACGGGAGGGGGACGTCGTCCTCGCGGGTCGACGGGGGTCCGCCGCTGTGCGAAGATCAGACGTATGATGTCTGATGACTGAGGACAGTACATCATGGATCACGTGACCGCCACCACCGTGCGCGGCAGTCGTGATCGATCGGTGACCTGGGGATCGGACCGACGTCGCGGGAGCGACCGGTCCAAAGGAGGAGGCATGGTGCGCAGCAGGAACAGGGGCAACAGCGTCGTCGAGCGCGTGCAGGAGCTGATCCTGACCGAGGGCCTGACGCCGGGGGACCCGATGCCCACCGAGAGCGCGCTGTGCGAGCGCCTGGAGACCTCCCGCTCCTCGGTGCGCGAGGCGATGCGCACGCTGGCCTCGCTGGACATCGTCGAGGTGCGCCACGGTCACGGCACCTTCGTGGGGCAGCTCTCCCTCGCACCGCTGGTGGACGGGCTGCTCTTCCGGGCCCGGCTCGACGACGGCAACGACCTGCGCGCCCTGCGCGAGGTGGTCGAGCTGCGGATCGCACTGGACCTCTCGGTCGCGGACCAGCTGGTGGAGATCTACCGCGAATCCCACAACCCCGATCTCGAAGGACTGGTCGAGCAGATGCGCGGGCTCGCCTCCTCCGGCCGCCCCTTCCCGGAGGCCGATGCCGCCTTCCACACCGAGCTGTTCTCCCGCCTGGACAACGGCCTGCTGCGCCAGCTCGCGCAGGCCTTCTGGGAGATCCATACCGTCGCCGTGCCGCTGCTGCAGCTCCCGCCCGCCGAGGACATCCTGGACACCGTCGATGCCCACCAGGCCATGCTGAGCGCGCTGGAAGCCGGGGACGCGGCCGCCTACCGGGCGGCGGTCATCGAGCACTACCGCCCGCTGGGGCGGGTGCTGGATGCGGCCTCGCGCGCGGAGATCCTCCCCGTCGCCCCCGCCTGAGCCGGCGATGCGCCCGGTGCCCGCGCCGCGGCGAGCGCTACCGTGGGGGTCATGAGCGATGCGCACGATCCCGCCGCGCCGGCGGCACTGGACATCTTCCTGCCCTCCCCGCCACCCGATCACGAGCAGCAGGAGGCCTTCCTCGACGAGGCCGCTGCGCTCGCCCTGGACGGCCAGCCGATCACCGTCTATCTGCAGGACGAGGACGCCTGGGCCTTCCAGGAGTGCGAGCCGGTGCGGGCGCTGCTCGACTCCGCGGGGGAGGGGGCGCTGCCGGTCACGCTGCTGGGTCTGGACATCGTGGTCACCGCGGTCTATCCGAGCAGGGAGCAGATGACCCGGTTCGCGAGGGAGGGCGGAGCGCGCCGCACCCCGACCTCGGCCGCGGCGGCGGCCTGCGGGCCCGGCGGCACGCCGACCGGCGGGGCACCGCTGCCGCGCGAGGCGGGCGGCTTCGCGGCGCAGCTGATGGGGGCCGCCCCGGCCCCGGCGCGGCCGGAGGGCGGCCCGGACATCGGCGGCCGACGCAACCTCATGGGCGGCGACCACGGCGACGGGCTGCCGGAGCCGGGGACCCCGGCGCACTGAGCCCGCCCGGCCTGCGAGACGGCGATCGCCTCAGAGCGAGCAGGCCACCCCGTTGAAGCCGTGATTGCAGTAGCCGGTGGGGTGCTTCGCCAGGAACTGCTGCTGCTCGGCCTCGGCCGTGTAGTACACGCCGTTGCCGGCCGCGGCCAGCGGGAGCAGCTCGGTGCTGATGGTGCCGCGGCCGGCCTCGTCCAGAGCCTGCTGGTAGCGCCGCGCGGAGGAGCGCACCACCTCACCCTGCGCGGGAGAGGTCCAGTACACGGCGCTGCGGTACTCGGTGCCCACGTCATTGCCCTGCCGGTTCGCGGTGGTGGGATCGTGCTGCTCCCAGAACTGGGTGAGCAGGGCGCGCAGGGTCTCCTCGCCGCCGGAGTAGATCACGCGCACCGCCTCGGTGTGGCCGGTCTTGGCGGAGAAGACCTCCTCGTAGGTGGGGTGCGGCGTGAATCCGCCGGCGTAGCCCGAGGAGGTGGTGTGCACGCCCGGGACCTGCCAGGCGATCCGCTCGATGCCCCAGAAGCATCCGCCGGCCAGGATGATCTCCTCATGGCCCGCGGGCCAGGGCCGCGGGTCGACGGGGGAGTCGGGGCCGAGCATGTCGGTGCCCAGCACGAGGTGCTCGCGCGCGAGCGGATAGGGATAGCGATCCCGGCCGGGGAGCGCGTCCGCGGACGCGACCATCTCCTTCTTGTGCCCGTACAGGAGATCCATCATCTGCCACATGGGACCCACGGTAGTCCTGTCCCGGGCCTCATGCCTCCCCGTGGCGCAGCAGCTGCCCGGTCGGGGCATCGAAGTCCACCCGCTGCCCGCGCAGGTAGGTCGCGCGGACCCGGCCCTGGAGCGTCTTGCCCTGGTACGGGGTGATGGGGTTGCGGTGGTGCAGCTGACCGGCGTCCACCACGAAGGTCTCCTCGGCGGCGAACACGGCGAGATCGGCATCGAATCCGACGCGCAGCTGCCCCTTCGAGGTCAGGCCCACCCGCTCCGCGGGGGCGGTGGACATCCAGCGGACCACGCGCTCCAGATCGATCCCGCGGCGGCTCGCCTCGGTCCAGATCAGCGACAGGCCGAGCTGCAGGGAGGAGACCCCGCCCCACGCAAGGGCGAAGTCGCCGTCGCCCGCATTCTTGAGCTCGAGGGTGGAGGGGGAGTGGTCCGAGACGATGAAGTCGATGGTCCCCTCGAGCAGGCCCTGCCAGAGCTGCTCGCGGTTGTCCTCCTCGCGCACGGGCGGGCAGCACTTGAAGGCGGTCGCCCCGTCCGGGATCTCCTCAGCGCTCAGGGTGAGGTAGTGGGGGCAGGTCTCGACGGTGAGGTCGAGCCCCTCCCGCTTCGCGGCGGCGATCGTCTCCAGCGAGTCCGAACTGGACAGGTGCAGGATATGAGTGCGACCACCCGTGGTCCTGGTGCGCTCGATGACCGCGGAGATCGCCAGATTCTCGGCATCTCGGGGGCGGGACTGCAGGAAGCCCTGGTAGGCACCTCCCGCGGTCTGCGGGGCATTGTCGATCGTGTGGGCGTCCTCGGCGTGCACGATCATCATCGAGCCGAAGGCGGAGGTCTCCGTCAGGGCCTCCTCGAGCTCATCCGCGGTCAGCGGAGGGAACTCATCCACTCCCGAGTTCAGCATGAAGCACTTGAATCCGAAGACGCCGGCGTCATGCAGCGGTCGCAGCTGCGGGAGGTTGCCGGGGATCGCCCCGCCCCAGAACCCGATGTCCACGAAGGCGCTGTCCCGGGCGAAGAGCTGCTTGTACTCCAGCGCCGGGGGGTTGACCGTCGAGGGGATGGAGTTCAGGGGCATGTCCAGCACGGTGGTCACCCCGCCGGCGGCCGCGGCGCGGGTGGCGGTGGCGAAGCCCTCCCACTCGGTGCGCCCGGGCTCGTTGATGTGCACGTGGGTGTCCACCAGGCCCGGCAGCAGCGTCTCGTCGTCGGCGAGCTCGACGATCTCACGGCCCTGCAGCGCAGCGCCGAGGGGCTCGATCGCTGCGATCCTGCCATCGCGGATGCCGATCTCGCGGGCGGCGAAGCCGTTCTCGCCCGCCACGCGACGTCCCCTCAGCACGAGATCGAACGGCCTCCCCGGATCCTGCGGGGACTGCTCATCGCTCGCCCGGGGTCCGGGGGCGGCAGCGGGGGCCTCGCCGTGCTCGCGGTGGAAGTCGGCGATGAGTCGCCGCACGCGATCGGGATCGTTCAGGGCGACCCCGGTCACGGGGGCGTCGGTGCCCTGGCCTCGGGAGTCCTGTGTCGTCATCGTCTGTCCTTCTGCTGGTGCGTCCCGGCCGCTCGTCACGGTCGGTGCTGGGGATGGGCCGCGCTCATCCGCCGGCGACGGGGTAGGGGTCAGTCTGCTGTGCAGGGTCCGGGTGGCGGGAGGCGAACAGCTGCTGCCCGATCTCGGCACCCACCTCCTGCAGCAGCCGAGGGGCCTCGGCCATGCTGGAGCGGGCGTCCTCCGCGCGCTCGAGCAGCGTGTGCACGGCGGCGAATCCCGCCTCCCGCAGCTGCTGCGGGGGCAGCAGGCTGCGGCCGCAGACCACGATGGTGGGGATCGAGGCCGCCTGAGCCGTGCGCAGCACGCCCAGCGGCGCCTTGCCTCCCAGGGACTGCGCATCGAGGCTGCCCTCGCCGGTGATCACGAGCGAGGCCCCTTCGATCCGCTCCGCGAGGCGGACCAGTTCCAGCACCACGTCGATCCCCGGCCTGCGATGTGCACCGAGGACGGCGAGCGCTGCGAATCCCAGCCCTCCGGCCGCCCCGGCGCCGGGCGCGAGCGCGACCTGCCCGGCAGCGGAGCCGAGCGCCTCCTCGGCGCGGTCCCGCCAGCGGGTCAGCCCCTCCTCGAGCGCGGCGACCTGTGCGCCCTCCGCGCCCTTCTGCGGCCCGAAGACGGCAGCGGCGCCCTGCGCGCCGAGCAGGGGGTTGTCGACGTCGGCGGCGAGCACGAACTCCGCACCCGCCACGGCCGGGGAGAGGCCCGAGAGATCGACGCGGGCGAGGTCCCGCAGGGCTCCGCCCCCGCCCGCGAGCTGCTCGCCGGCGGCGTCGAGGAACCGGGCGCCGAGAGCGGTGAGCATCCCGGTCCCCCCATCGGTGCAGGCGCTGCCGCCCACACCGAGGATGATCCGCTGTGCGCCCTGCTCGAGCGCATGCGCGATCAGCTCGCCGGTTCCGCGGCTGCCGGCCCCGAGGGCGTCCAGGAGCGGATCTCCGTCGGCATCGCGGGGGAGAGCGTCCAGGCCCGAGGCCTGGGACATCTCGATCACGGCGGTGGGGGTGGCGGTGGTGTCGTCGAGGGCGGCATAGACCGCCTCGACGGGCAGCCCCACCGGGCCGGTGACGGTCAGCGTCCGGGAGGAGTACCCGGCGCTGAGCGCCGCCTGGACCGTGCCCTCGCCACCGTCGGCCACCGGGATGGCGACGATGTCGAGGGTGTCCGGCTGCGCCGAGGCGGACCGCAGCCCCTTCTCCAGGGCTGCGGCCACCTCCTGCGCGTCCGCCGAGCCCTTGAACTTGTCCGGTGCGAGGATGATGCGCACTGCTGCCTCCTGTTCGCGGCTCGGCACGGCCGGACTACTTGCTCGCGAGGGCCGGTGCGGGCTCGGCGCCCTCGGTGACCTCGGTCAGCGGGGTGAGCGCGGTCGGGGCATCGTCCGCGGTCAGCGCCAGATCCTCGAACTCGTTCACCGAGTCGAGACCGCCACCCATGGAGATGTTGGTGACGCGCTCGAGGATGACCTCGACCACCACAGGGACGCGGTGCTCATCGGCCAGGCGGTTCGCCTCGGTGAAGCCCGCGGCCAGATCCGCCGGATCCTCGATCCGCACCGCCTTGCAGCCGAGCCCCTCGGCCACCTTGACATGGTCGACGCCGTATCCCTTGGTCTCGGGGGAGTTGATGTTGTCGAAGGCCAGGGAGACGTGGTAATCCATGTCGAAGCCGCGCTGGGACTGCCGGATCAGTCCCAGGTAGGAGTTGTTCACGACCACGTGGATGTACGGCAGATGGAACTGTGCGCCGACGGCGAGCTCCTCGATCATGAACTGGAAGTCGTAGTCGCCCGAGAGCGCGACGACCGTCTCGTCCGGCTTGCCGCGCACCACGCCGAGCGCCGCCGGTCCGGTCCAGCCCAGCGGCCCGGCCTGGCCTGCGTTGATCCACTTCCGGGGCCCGTACACGTGCAGCATCTGGGCACCGGCGATCTGGGAAAGCCCGATCGTGGAGACATAGGTGGTGTCCCGGCCGAAGGCCGAGTTCATCTCCTGGTACACCCGCTGCGGCTTGATCGGGATGTTGTCGAAGTTGGTCTTGCGGTGCAGGGTGCCCTTGCGGGCGGTGCAGGCATCGGCCCACTGCGACCAGTCCGGCAGCGAGGCCTTGCGCTCCCGCGCGACGGTCAGCAGCTGCTCCAGGGCGGCACCGGCATCGGAGACGATGCCGAGATCGGGGCTGAAGACCCGGCCGATCTGGGTGGCCTCGATATCGATGTGCACGAACTTGCGCTCACCGCGGTAGGTGGCGAGGTCGCCGGTGTGGCGATTGGCCCAGCGGTTGCCGATCCCGAGCACGACGTCCGACTCCAGGAAGGACACGTTGCCGTAGCGGGTGTGGGTCTGGATGCCCACCATGCCCGCCTGCAGACGATGGTCGTCCGGGATGCTGCCCCAGGCCATCAGGGTGGGGGAGACCGGGATGTTCAGCAGCTCGGCGAGCTCGACCAGCTGCGCGGAGGCGTTGGCGTTGATGACGCCGCCACCGGCGATGATGAGCGGCTTCTCCGCGCCGGCGAGCAGGTCCAGGACCTTCTCGATCTGGACCCGGCTGGCGGCCGGCTTGTCCGCGGGCAGCGGCTCGTAGGCGTCGATATCGAACTCGATCTCCGCCATCTGCACGTTGATGGGCAGGTCCAGCAGCACCGGGCCGGGGCGCGCGGAGCGCATGATCTGGAACGCCTTGGCGAAGGTGCCGGGGACCAGACCGGGCTCGAGGATGGTGGAGGCGTACTTCGTGACGGGCTTGGCGATCGACTCGATGTCGACGGCCTGGAAGTCCTCCTTGTGCAGCACGGAGGTCGGAGCCTGACCGGTGATGCACAGGATCGGGACGGAGTCCGCGGCGGCGGCGTACAGGCCGGTGATCATGTCGGTGCCGGCCGGGCCGGAGGTGCCGACGCAGATCCCGATGCCGCCCGTGGCGCGGGAGTAGCCGTCCGCGGCGTGCGAGGCACCCTCGACGTGGCGGTGCAGCGTGTGGCGGATCCCGCCGTGCTCGCGCATCGCCGAGTAGAAGGGGTTGATGGCGGCGCCGGGGAGGCCGAAGGCCTCGGTGGCCCCCTCCTTCTCCAGGATCAGGGCGATGGCGTCCACAGTGCGCATGCGAGTCATGATGTTCTCCTTCGAAGCAACAGGGGGTCAGGCGCGGGCGTCGTCGCCCGGGCGGGTCGAGAGCGCCTCGACCAGGGTGAACAAGCCGGAGTGGTCCAGGCCGCCGTCGCCGCGGGCGACGGTGGCACCGACCTGCTGGGCCACGAGGGAGCCGAGGGGGATGGTGACCCCCGCCTCACGGGCGGCCGAGGTCACGATGCCCATGTCCTTGTGGTGCAGCTCGAGACGGAAACCGGGGGCGAAGTCCCGGTCCAGGAGCTTCTGGCCCTTCTGCTCGAGCACCTTGGAGCCGGCCAGCCCGCCTCCCAGGACCTTGAGGGCGGCGGTGGTGTCCACGCCGTAGGCCTCGAGGAAGACGACTGCTTCGCTGACCGCCTGGATGTTGGCGGCGACGATGAGCTGGTTGGCCGCCTTGACGGTCTGTCCGGAGCCGGAGGGGCCCACGTGCACGATGGTCTTGCCGACCCCCTGGAGCACCTCGTCCACGGCCTCGACATCCGCCTTCTCGCCACCGATCATGATCGATAGCGCACCGGAGATCGCACCGGCCTCGCCGCCGGAGACCGGAGCGTCCAGCGGGCGCAGCCCGGCCTCGCGGGCCTGCTCGGCGAGCGCCGCGGCGACATCGGGGCGGATCGTGGAGGCGTCGATCCACAGGGCGCCGGCGGAGGCGTTCGCGAAGACGCCGTCCTCGCCGCCGACGACGGCCTCGACGTCGGGGGAGTCCGGGAGCATCGTGATGATGACCTCGGCCTCGCGCACGGCGTCGGCGACGGAGTCCGCGCCCTTGCCGCCCGCCTCGACGAGGGCATCGATCTTCCCGCGGGAGCGGTTGAAGCCGGTGACGTCGTGGCCGGCGGTGACGAGGTTCTTGGCCATGGGCAGTCCCATGATTCCGAGTCCGATGACAGCGATCTTGGTCATGTCGGGGTCCTTTCGCAGAGTGTTGCGCGTGGAGAGGGTGAGAAGCGGGGCAGAGGAGTTCAGCTGGTGGCGCCGGCGGGCTGGGAGAGCCAGTCGAAGGCCGTGGCGCGATCCTGCTTGTACTCGAGCGCGACCTCGCCCTCGTAGCCCAGGGCGCGCGAGCGCTGGATCCACTGGTCCAGGGGCAGCTCACCGGTGCCCGGGGCGCCGCGACCGGGGGAGTCCGCGATCTGGATGTGCCCGAACTCGGCGGCGTGCGCCTCGATCACGGCGGCGACGTCGTCACCGTTGACGGCGAGGTGGTAGAAGTCGGCGAGCAGAGCGATGTTCTCCGCTCCCGCCGCACGCACCCGGTCGATGATCGCCAGCGCGTCGGCCGCGGTCTTCAGGGGGTAGGCGTCGGCGCCGGAGACCGGCTCGAGCAGCACGGTGCCGCCGTTGGCGGCGACGGTGCGGGCCGCGAGCGCGAGGTTGGCCACGGCGGTCTCATCCTGGGCGGCCGCGTCCTGACCCTCGATGCGCAGGCCGTACAGGGCGTTGAACGCGCGGCAGCCGAGACGCTCGCCGAGTGCGGCGACGACCTCGACGTTCGCGGCGAACTCGTCCTCGCGGCCGATGGAGGAGACGATCCCGCGGTCGCCGCCGGGCATGTCACCGGCGAAGAAGTTCAGCCCCACCAGCTGGACCCCGGCGGACTCGATCGATGCGACGAAGTCGTCGATCTCCTGCTGGGACGGGGTGGCGCTGTCGAAGGGCCACCAGAACTCGACGCGCTCGAAGCCGGCGTCGCGGGCGGCCTGGGCCCGCTCGAGCACCGGCAGCTCGGACAGCAGCGTGGTGCAGTTGATGGCGAAGTCTCGCGGCGACGGCGTGGTGCTGGTGCTGGACATGGAGTGCCCCCTCGGGTCGTCGATGGTGGATCGGTCATTCTCGTAGCGTGGAAGAATTATTCCTTGTGATGGAAACACTACGGGGTGGACGTGGCGTCGTCAACCTCTGCGGGGCGGCGATCTGCTGCCGATCTCCCGCCGGAGCGCCGACGATCCCCGGCCGCTGCAGCGCGGGACCGGGGATCGCAGGTGGGAGGGGCGGGGGGGATCAGCCGGGCAGCGGCATGTGCCGGTGCATGTCCTTGTAGAGCAGGTAGCGGAAGCGACCGGGGCCGCCGGCATAGCAGGCCTGCGGGCAGAAGGCGCGCAGCCACATGAAGTCCCCGGCCTCCACCTCGACCCAGTCCTGGTTCAGGCGGTACACGGCCTTGCCCTCGAGCACGTACAGGCCGTGCTCCATGACATGGGTCTCCGCGAACGGGATGGTGCCGCCGGGCTCGAAGGAGACCACGGTGACGTGCATGTCGTGGCGGAGGTCATCGGGGTCCACGAAGCGCGTCGTGGCCCAGGCGCCGTTCGTGTCCGGCATCGGGGTGGGGGCGATGTCCTGCTCGTTCGTCACGAACGCGCTCGGCAGCTCGATGCCCTCGACGCGCTGGTACCGCTTGCGGATCCAGTGCCAGGTGGCGGGCGCGGTACCGGTGTTGCGCACCGACCACGTCGTCTCCGGGGGGATGAAGGCGTAGCCGCCGGGGCCCATCGTGTGCGTGGCCCCGTCGATCACGACGGTCAGCTCGCCGTCCATGAGGAACAGGACGCTCTCCGCCTCGGGATCGGTCTCCGGGCTCTCGCTGCCGCCGCCGGGGCCGACCTCCATGAGGTACTGGGAGAAGGTCTCGGCGAAGCCGCTCAGCGGCCGCGCCAGCACCCACAGACGGGTCTGGTCCCAGAACGGGAGGCGGCTGGTCACGATGTCCCGCAGGGTCCCGTGCGGGATGACCGCGTAGGACTCGGTGAACATGGCCCGGTCCGTCAGCAGGTCGGTCTGCGGGGGCAGGCCGCCGGGCGGGATCTGGTACGTGGGGGTACGGGCGGATGTCGAGTCGGTCATGCGGGTGAACCTCCAGGGGCGGGGGTGGTGGGTGCCGACGCGGCGCCGGCGGCGGCGCGCGGATGTGCCAGGGCGACCAGCTGCTGCGGATCCAGGCCCGTCGCGCTGCGCAGCTGGTCCTCCGGCACCGCACCGCACAGGAGGCCGCGGTGGACGAAGCGGGCCAGGGCGCGCGCCGTCGCCGGCTCGTCCATGACCGCGGACTCGACCTTCTCCACGTAGTTGCGCAGTCGCACTGCGGCTGCCGGGAAGCCCTCGGCGAAGAAGAAGTACGTCGCCAGGAAGCGGGTCGGCAGCTGGGCGGGATGCAGATCCCATCCCTGGTAGTAGCCGTGCTCGAGGGAGCGCCGCACCAGACGGGCGTGGTTCGCCCAGGCGGCGTCCCGCTGCGCCGGCTCGCCGAGGGGCAGGATGTTGGTGGACCCGTCGGACAGTCGCACCCCCGTCCCCGCCACGGCCACCTGCATGATCGCCTTGGCATGATCGGCCGCCGGATGCTCCATGGACTGGTATTCCGCGGCGATCTGCAGGCTGTCGGAATAGTCGTAGGTGCCGTAGTGGAGCGCCTCGACCCGGCCGTCGGTGCGATGGATGACATCGCCCAGCGGCGAGCGGCCGTCGACCCCCAGGATCAGCGGCGCGGTCTCCATCTGCACCTCGAAACGGAGCCGGCCATGAGCGAGGCCGAGCTCCTGCTCGAGGCGCTCGCAGGCGCGCACCATCACCTGCACCTGTGCGAAGGTGCTGACCTTGGGGAGGGTGAGCACCAGGCCGACGGGGAGCCCGTCGGGGCTGACCCCGGCCTCCCGCAGCCCGCCGCTGCGCACCAGGGTGCTCACGAACAGGTCCAGGGTGCGCAGCCCGCGCTCCCGGGTCGCCGCTTCGAAGCACTTGAAGCGGATCCCGATGAAGGGAGGAGCGGTCCCGGACCGGACGGCGTCGGCGACGGCCTGTGCCGCGGCGACCGCCTGCGCGTCCTCCGCCTGGTCGCCCTGGTCCCCGAAGCCGTCCTCGAAGTCGATCCGCAGATCCTCGATGGGCTCGGTGCGGAGCTTGTGCTCCACTGCGGCGACGACCGCGGCCTGAGCCTGCGAGGAGGTCCCCTCCGGTGCCACGGCGGTGGCCAGCTCCTGCAGACCGCCGTCCGCGACGGCGGCCAGGGCGCGTTCGCCCCAGGTGCGGGCGAGGTCCGGGGTGAAGGCATCAGCCGGCACGTAGACCGTGTGCACGGGCTGGCGGGTCCCGGGATCCCCGGGGAAGCAGCGCTCCAGCAGCTCATCGGTGGCGGCGAGCTCCTGGTCCGCTCTGCGGAGGAACGCTGCTCCGAGCACGCCCTCGGCGGTGCCGGCGTGCTTCCTGTCCTGCATGTGCGTCGTGCTCATCGATCCCCCAGGACCTCGTAGGCGGGCAGGGTGAGGAAGTCGAGGTACTCCGTCTCCAGCACGAGCTGGGTGACCAGCTCGATCGCCGGCTCGACGTACTGCGTGAAGACCTCGTCCCCGAACTCCTCGTGGAGCACCTCGCGCTGGGTGCCGATCGCCTCGCGCACCAGCTCGATGGTGGCCTTGTTGCCGGTGTCCTGGTAGACGATCCCGTTGTGGATCTGCTGCCAGATCTGCGAGCGGGAGATCTCGGCCGTGGCCGCATCCTCCATCAGGTTGTTGATCGCCACGGCGCCGTTGCCCGAGAGCCACACCGCCACATAGCGGAAGGCCACGTAGAGGTTCTGGTGGAGCTCCTCCTCCGTGCGGACCGAGCCGGCGCTGGCCACATCCAGCAGCTGGTCCGCGGTGACCTCCACGTCCTCGCGGGTGCGATCGATCTGGTTGGGGCGGTCCCCGAGCACCTCGTCGAACACCTCGCGGCAGGTGCTCACGAGATCTGGATGGGCGACCCAGGAGCCGTCGAAGCCGTCCCCGGCCTCACGGGTCTTGTCCTGTCGGACCTTGTCGAACGCCGCGGCGGTGACCTCCGGCTCGCGCCGGTTGGGGATGAACGCCGCCATGCCGCCCATCGCGACGGCGCCGCGACGGTGGCAGGTCTTGACCAGGAGGTCCGTGTACGCCCGCATCAGGGGCGCGGTCATCGTCACGGACGAGCGGTCGGCGAGGATGAAGCGCTCGCCGGCGTCGCGGAAGGTCTTGATGATGCTGAACAGGTAGTCCCAGCGCCCGGCGTTCAGCCCGGAGGCATGATCGCGCAGCTCGTAGAGGATCTCCTCCATCTCGAAGGCCGCCGGGATGGTCTCGATCAGCACGGTGGCGCGGACGGTCCCGTGCTCGATCCCGAGATGCTCCTCGGCGACCGTGAACACCTCGTCCCACAGGCGGGCCTCGAGATGGGACTCCAGCTTGGGGAGGTAGTAGTACGGGCCATGGCCGTTCTCGAGCAGCTGCTTCGCCGTGTGGAAGAAGTGCAGGCCGAAGTCGACCAGCGAGGCGGAGGCGCTCTCGCCGCCGATGCGCACATTGTGCTCGGGCAGGTGCAGGCCGCGCGGCCGGGTGACCACGACCGCCGTCGGCGCGTCCTCGCGCAGCCGGTACTCCTTGCCCTCCGGGGAGGTGAAGGCGAGGGAACCACGAGCCGCGTCGCGCAGGTTGCGGATCCCGCCGATCTGGTTGGCCCAGGTCGGGCTCGAGGCATCCTCGAGGTCCGCCAGCCAGACCTTCGCGCCGGAGTTCAGGGCGTTGATCGCCATCTTCGCCGGAGCCGCCGGGCCGGTCATCTCGACGCGACGATCCTGCAGTGCGGGCGGCGCCGCGGCCACGGTCCAGGAGTCGTCCTCGCGGATCGCGCGGGTCTCGGGCAGGAAGTCGAGCCGACCGGAGGCGGAGGCCTGCTGGCGCTTCTCGGTGCGCAGCGCGAGCAGCTCGTGGCGGCAGGCGTCGAAGCGCTCATGCAGCAGGGCGACGAAGTCGAGCGCCTCGGTGCTCAGGATCTCCTCGGCGTGCTCGAGCCCCTCCGGGACGGTGGCCTCGAGGGTGGCAGTGGTGCGGGTGGTGGTGGTCATGTTCTCTCCGTTCATGGGAACTGCGGAGGGCGGTGGTCGGTGGTGTCGAGCGGTCGCGCGGACCGGAGGCTCAGACGGCCGCGGTCTCGACGGTATCGGGGGCCGGCTGCGCGGACGCGATGCTGTTGTGCACGGCGTCGGCCACTGCCGGGGCGACGGTGGCGTCGAAGACGCTGGGGACGATGTAGCTCGCGTTGAGCTCCCCTGCGCGCACGCAGTCGGCGATCGCGCGGGCGGCGGCGACGAGCATCTCGGTGCGGATCTCGGCGGCATCCGCGTCCAGCAGTCCGCGGAACAGGCCGGGGAAGGCGAGGACGTTGTTGATCTGGTTGGGGAAGTCGGAGCGGCCGGTCGCGACCACGGCGGCGTGGCGGGCGGCGGCCAGCGGATCGACCTCGGGAGTCGGGTTCGCCATCGCGAAGACGATCGAGTCCTCGGCCATCGCGGCGACGTCCTCCTCCTCGAGGATGTTCGGGCCGGAGACTCCGATGAAGACGTCCGCGCCGACCATGGCCTCCTTCAGCGTCCCGGTGAAGTTGTCGCTGTTGGTGTTCTCGGCGATCCAGCGGCGGTGCTCGTCGGCGAGGTCGCGTCCCTGGTGCACCGCGCCCTGGCGATCGCAGGCGATGATGCGCCCGGCGCCCTCGTGGTGCAGCAGCTGGATGATCGCGTGGCCTGCGGCGCCGACGCCGGAGACGACGATGCGGGTGTCCTCGATCTTCTTGTCGACCACGCGCAGTGCGTTGTACAGCGCGGCCAGGGCGACGATCGCGGTGCCGTGCTGGTCGTCGTGGAAGACGGGGATGTCGAGCTCGTCCTGCAGGCGGGCGAGGATCTCGAAGCACCTCGGGGCGGCGATGTCCTCGAGGTTGATGCCTCCGTAGACCGGGGCGATCGCCTTGACGATGCGGATGATCTCCTCGGTGTCGGTGGTGTCGAGGCAGACCGGCCAGGCGTCGACGTCCGCGAAGGACTTGAACAGGGCGGCCTTGCCCTCCATCACGGGCAGCGCGGCCGCCGGACCGATGTCGCCCAGCCCCAGCACGGCGGTGCCGTCGGTGACGACCGCGACGGTGTTGCGCTTGATGGTCAGCCGGCGGGCGTCGGCCGGGTTCTCGTGGATGGCCATGCACACGCGGGCGACGCCGGGCGTGTAGGCGCGGGAGAGGTCGTCGCGGTTGCGCAGGGAGACCCGCGGGGTGACCTCGATCTTCCCGCCGAGATGGATGAGGAACGTGCGGTCGGAGACCTTGCGGACCGTGACCCCGGCCTGCTCCTCGAGAGCGGCGACGACGCGGTCGCGGTGGTCGTCGTCGACCACATTGCAGCTGACGTCCACGATGAGGTGGTCCGAGGCGGACTCGACGATGTCGAGGGCGGTGACGGCGGCTCCGGCGACAGCGACGCTGGAGGCGATGGTGCTGGTCGCATCGATGCTGGCGGGGATCTGAACTCGTAGGATGAGCGAGTGTCCGGGACTGGGGGCGGCCATGTCATGTCCTCCTGGGTGAAGTGCGATCTGGATGCTCCCTGCGGCGGTGCCCGGGCGGGCAGGACCACGAGGGGCTAGCTATGGAAGTTTTATTCCGCATGATGGATACTATGGTTGACGGGGGCCGAGCGCAAGGCCGTACTTCCCGGTAAGACATGATCACTACGATGGATTCCACCCGGCCGCGAGCGCGGTCGACGTGAACGATGAGATGAGGGGCCAGATGGCGACCAAGCAGAGCTCAGGCGGAGTGCAATCCGTGGAACGGGCCTTCCACCTGCTCGAGGTGATCGCGGCCGCCGACGGAGAGATCTCGCTCAGCGCCCTGTCGCAGTCCGTCGATCTTCCGCTGCCCACGATCCATCGCCTGCTGCGCACCCTGGTCACCCCGGGGTATGTCCGCCAGCTCCCCAACCGCGCCTACGTGCTGGGTCCGCGGCTGATCTGGCTCGGCGAATCCGCCACCCGCCAGCTGGGCCCCACCGGGCGACCGGTGCTGCAGCGCCTCGCGGACGAGCTGGGGGAGTCGGCCAACATGGCGGCGCTGGACGGCCAGATGATCGTCTATGTCGGTCAGGTCCAGTCCAGCCGCTCCATGCGCATGTTCACCGAGGTCGGTCGACGTGCCTACCCGCATGCGACCGGTGTCGGCAAGGCGATCCTCGCCGGGATGCCGGACTCGGAGGTCGAGAAGATCGTCCGCGCGACCGGCATGCCGCAGCCGACACCGAAATCCGCGGCCACCTTCGACGAGCTGCTGAAGCGGCTGGAGGTGGTGCGCGAACAGGGCTACGCGATCGACGAGGAGGAGCAGGAGCTCGGGGTGCGCTGCTACTCGATGGCGGTTCCCGGGGAGCACTCGCGGATCGCGATCTCGGTCTCCGGGCCGTCCTCTCGGGTGGACACCGCATTCGGTGAGCGTGCCGTGCCGCTGCTGCGGGACGCCGCCGCACAGCTGTCCCGGGAGATGGGCCTGGAGCAGAGCGTGAACGCCTGAACCTCTGAACGTGAACGCCGCCCGCTCGCGGGCAGGCCGACGCCCCCGTCCTCACCGCGGCTGTGCCGCGAGAGGGCGGGGGCGGTGACGTTCAGGCGTCTCCGCCGGTGGCCCCGCTGGTGCCCGACGTGGGGTCGTTGAGCCGATAGCGCTCGATCGCCTGCAGCGGTGCCTCGGCGGGCATCTCGCCCCGAGCCGCGAGCATCTGCAGGGTGCGCACCACCACGCTGTGGGTGTCGGTCCCGAAGAACCGGCGGGCGCCGGCCCGCGTATCGGAGAACCCGAACCCATCGGTCCCCAGGGTCGCGAAATCGTTCGGGACCAGATGGCGGATCTGATCGGGGACGTCGGAGCAGAAGTCGGAGACGGCGACCATCGGCCCCTGCGCCCCGGCCAGCTTCTGCGTCACGTACGGGACCCGGGCGGGCTGCTCGGGATGGCGGAACGTCTGCTTCTCCGCCTCCAGGCCGTCGCGGCGCAGCTGGTTCCACGACGTCACCGACCAGACGGCGGCCGCGACGCCCCATTCCTCGGCCAGAAGCTGCTGAGCCTCGAGGGTCCAGGGGACGGCGACCCCGGAGGCGAGCAGCTGGGCCTGCGGCCGATCCTCCGCGCCGACGGGCGCGGGTGAGACCTGGTGGATGCCCCGGATGATCCCGTCGACGTCGACATCCTCCGGCTCGACCGGCTGCTGGATGGGCTCGTTGTACACGGTGAGGTAGTACATGACGTCATGGTCCTCGTCCGCGGTGCCGTACATCTGCTCGATGCCGCGGCGGACGATGTGCCCGATCTCGTACCCGAAGGCGGGGTCGTAGTGGATCACCGCGGGGTTGGTCGACGCCAGGACGGGGGAGTGCCCGTCCATGTGCTGCAGCCCCTCACCGGCCAAGGTGGTGCGACCGGCGGTGGCACCGATCACGAATCCTCTCGCCAGCTGATCCGCGGCGGCCCAGAACGAGTCCCCGGTGCGCTGGAACCCGAACATCGAGTAGAAGACGTAGACCGGCACCATCGGCTCGCCCTGGGTGGCGTAGGAGGTGCCGGCGGCGGTGAAGGCCGACGTCGCCCCCGCCTCGTTGATGCCGGGATGCAGGATCACACCCTGCTCGGATTCCTTGTACGACAGGAACAGTTCACGGTCCACCGAGAGGTACTGCTGCCCGTCGGGGTGGTAGATCTTCGCCGTGGGGAAGAAGGCGTCCATGCCGAAGGTGCGCGACTCGTCGGGGACGATCGGCACGATCCGGTGGCCGAAGGACGGATCCTTCATGAGGTCCTTGAGCAGCCGCACGAACGCCATGGTGGTCGCCGCGCTGTTCTTCCCGCTGCCGCGGGCGGCCGAGGCATAGGCCTTCTGGGGAGGCAGGGCGATCGGGGTCGTGGACGGCCGCCGCTCGGGCAGGGGCCCGCCCAGCTCTCGCCGACGCTCCAGCAGGTACTCGAGCTCGGGTGATCCGGGCGCCGGCCGGTAGTACGGAGGGGCGTACGGATCGGCATCCAGCTCCTGGTCGGAGATCGGGATGCGCAGATGATCGCGGAAGCCCTTGAGATCCTCGATGGTCATCGTCTTCATCTGATGGGTGGCGTTGCGGCTCTCGAACCGGCTGCCCAGGCCGTGCCCCTTCACGGACTTCGCGAGGATCACGGTGGGGGCGCCGGTGTGCTCGACCGCCGCGCGGTAGGCGGCATACACCTTGCGGGGATCATGCGCCCCGCGTCGCAGGGCCCAGATCTCATCGTCGGTCAGGGAGCTGACGAGGTCCTTGGTGACCGGGGAGCGGCCGAAGAAGTTGTCCCGGACGAAGCCGCCGGATTCTCCCTTGTAGGTCTGGTAGTCGCCGTCGAGGGTCTCGTTCATGATCCGGATCAGTTCACCGGACTCGTCCTGCTCCAGCAGCGGATCCCAGCCGCTGCCCCAGACGACCTTGACGACATTCCATCCGGCGCCGCGGAAGAAGCTCTCGAGCTCCTGGATGATCTTGCCGTTGCCGCGGACCGGACCGTCCAGCCGCTGGAGGTTGCAGTTGACCACGAAGGTGAGGTTGTCGAGTCGTTCGTTCGCCGCGTGCTGCAGCAGTCCGCGGCTCTCCGGCTCATCCATCTCACCGTCGCCGAGGAACGCCCACACCCGCTGCTGCGAGGTGTCCTTGATCCCGCGGTCATGGAGGTAGCGGTTGAACTGCGCCTGATAGATCGCGTTCATCGGGCCGATCCCCATGGAGACGGTCGGGAACTGCCAGAAGTCCGGCAGGCCCCGCGGATGGGGGTAGGAGGGCAGCCCGTTCTCGCCAGCGGTCTTCTCCTGGCGGAAGCCGTTCAGCTGCTCCTCCGTCAGCCGGCCCTCGAGGAAGGCGCGCGCGTAGTTCCCGGGCGAGGAGTGGCCCTGCCAGAACACCTGGTCGCCGCCGCCGGGGTGATCCGGGCCGCGGAAGACGTGGTTCAGGCCCACCTCGTAGAGGGTGGAGATCCCCGCGTAGGACGAGATGTGGCCGCCGACGCCGACGCCGGGGCGCTGGGCGCGGTGCACCATGACCGCGGCGTTCCAGCGGATGATCGCCCGGTACTTGCGCTCGAGTTCCTCATCGCCGGGATAGTCGGGTTCGAGGTCTGCGGGGATCGTGTTGACGTAGTCGCTCGCGCCCACGGAGGGGGTCCTCACGCCGTGCAGGCGCGCGCGCTCCACCAGGGAGGTGAGGATGCGCTGCGCATGAGCCGCTCCGCGGGAGCGGACCAGCCCGTCCAGCGATGCCGCCCATTCGCGGTCCTCCTCGCGGTCCGGTCCCGGCTCGACGGCTGCGCTCTGGTCGGGGACCGCCGGCGTCGCGGGAGCCGCCTCGGGATGGGGCCGGGTGTGGGTGGAAGCCGTGGGGTTCATTCAGGGTCCTTTCAGGGCGCCGCGGGGCGTCGTCGGGGGAGTCGTGATGCGGGGCCCGCCGGTCGTCGCCGGTGGGCCCCGCATGGGAAGGAATCAGCTGTTCGTGGGCCGTCCCGCACGGGGGACAGCGGCATCGTCCGCGACCGCGGTCTCGGCCGGGTCGGGGTGCGCCGGCGGATCCGTGGCGATCTCGCAGATGGGGACATCGATGATCTCGCCCTCCGCGGTGATGACCGGGACCTCCTGGCCGTTGCAGTCCACGAGCTTGCCGTTCTCGACGTAGTCGCCCTCCTTGAGCTGGCGGTTCAGGTGCTCGAGCGACTCGTAGGAGACGCCGCGGAGGGGGGCGCGGGCGAAGACCGATCCTTCACCGTCGGGCGGGTTCCCTGCCTTCAGCTCGTTGAACAGCAGGTTCAGCAGGACCGCGACGACGGCGGCGGAGCTGATGCCGGAGTGGAAGATGGTCTGGAACCAGGAGGGGAAGGCGTCGTAGATGTCCGGCTTGACGACCGGGAGCATGCCGGCGCCGAGGGACGCGGCGACGATGATCATGTTCGAGGTGCCCTGGTAGTTCACCTTCCCGAGCGTGCGGATGCCCGAGACGGCCACGGTGCCGAAGAGCACGATCCCGGCGCCGCCGAGGACGGGCGAGGGGATGGCGGCGACGAGCCGCCCGAGGACGGGGAGCAGGCCCAGGACGACGAGGATCCCGCCACCGGCGGTGACCACGAAGCGGCTGGTGACACCGGTGATCGCGACCAGGCCGACGTTCTGGGCGAAGGCGCTCTGGGTGAAGCTGTTGAACACGGGGGAGACGAACGAGGCGGCCATGTCCGCACGCAGCCCGTTGGCGATGCGCTTGCTGTCCACCTCGGTGTCCACGATCTCGCCGACGGCGATGATGTCCGCGGTGGTCTCGGTGAGGATCACGAGCACGACGATCGTCATCGAGACGATGGAGGCGATCTCGAAGACAGGGGGGCCGAAGGCGAACGGGCGGGGCAGCTCGAAGTAGGGGCCGTCCAGGACGTTGCTGAAGTCCGCCTGACCGGTGAGGGCGCCCAGCGCCGTGCCCAGCACGATGCCCAGCAGGATCGAGAGCCGGGAGATCGCGGCGTTGCCCAGCTTGGACAGCAGCAGGATGATCAGCAGCGTGGCGAACCCGAGGCCGATGTTGCCCAGGGAGGCGTATTCCGGCGCCTCGGAGTTGTTACCCATGATCCAGCCGCCCGCGACCGGGAAGAGCGACAGGCCGATGGCGGCGATCACGACGCCGGTCACGACCGGCGGGAAGAACCGGATGACCCGGGAGAAGAACGGGGCGATGAGGAAGCCGATGGCGGCAGAGGCCATGACCGCGCCGAACACGGCCTGGATGCCGCCGGGGCCGCTGACGATGGCGGTCATGGTGGCGACGCTCGCGAAGGAGGTCCCCTGGACCAGGGGCAGCTGCGAGCCGAAGAAGCGGATCCCGTAGGACTGCAGGATCGTCGCCAGCCCGCCGATGAACAGGCAGCAGGCGATCAGGACGGCCTGCTGCTCCGTCGAGACCCCGGCCGCACCGCCGATGATCAGCGGCGGGGCGATGATGCCGCCGTACATGGTCAGGACGTGCTGCAGGCCGTAGCCGAAACTCTTCTTGATCCCGAGGTTCTCGTCCTCGGGGCGTACTGAGGACCTCGTGGCCTCTGTGGTGACGCTCATGCTCTTACTCCTTCGTAAGGGGGGAGGCAGTCCGGGGCCCGCGCCGTACGGCGGGCCCCGGCTGAGGGGGAGGGGTCAGCAGAAGCCGCTGATCCCCATCCAGGCGTCCTCGGCGGTGGGCGCATCCTTGCGCTGGATGGTGGCCTCGATGAGGCCGAAGGGACGATCGGCCGCGTAATGCGTCTCGAGGTTGTTCTCGATGCCGGCGAAGCTCAGGTCGTAGACGAAGTGGTGCTTGTTGGGGCAGGAGAACTTGATCTCGTCGATCTCCGGGTGGGCCGAGAGGACGGCCTTGCCCATGTGGTGGAGGGTCTCCTGGAGCGCACGCGAGTAGTGATCGGTGAACTTCTCGAGCATGATCTGCTTCACGCTGCGGTAGATGGCATCGAAGTCGACATCGGTGCTGTTGTAGCGCCACCGCGTGGCGATGTCCGTGGACATGACACGGTCATCGGTCTCCTTCAGGGTGGTGAAGCGGTCCTTCGGGTATCCCGAGAATCCGGACTGCGTGGACTTCAGGACCGTGAGGCCGTAGAAGCCGGAGATGACCGTGCGCTTCTGACCGTCCGTGACCAGCACCGCGGTGCGCTTCTCCTGCTTGGACTCGACGAAGCAGTGGTCGTGATCGTTGATCCGCTCCCAGGCGTGCTCCTCCGCGGCCCAGCGGCCGCCGGAGATCCACGCGAACTCGGAGGTGAAGTGGTCCGACAGGGCGAGCAGGAGCTGCTCGGGAGACTTGACCCCCTCGGTCTGGGCGAAGGCGAAGACCGTGTTCTTCTGGGTGTCGGTCGGGATGCAGTGGGCGTTGTCGCCCTTGGTGTGCATGTCCTCGAGGTCGCCGCGCAGCTGCGAGGTGACGGTGACGTCCCGGATCTCGTGGCGGTCGGTGTCCCGGGCGATGCGGACGACGTGGTTCTCGGCCTTGCCGTACTGGGTGGGCCCGAGGACGATCTCGGCAGTCTCGGGATCATCCGTGGTGCGGTTCTGGATCGTGTCAGTCATCTGAGATCTCCTTCAATAGTGGTGGATCGTGCGGGAAGGGGCAGTCGGTCCGTGGGTCAGCTGCCCCGGTAGGTGGAGAAGGCGAAGGGGCTCAGCAGGAGCGGGACGTGGTAGTGGTCCTGGTCCGGCTGAACCGTGAAGTCCACGGTGACGCGGGGAAGAACGTCGCCTGCTCGCGGCCGGCGAAGTACTCCCCGGTCTGGAACGTGATGCGGTATTCGCCCGGATCCAGCACCGCGGGCCCGAGCTCGCGGGCGCGGCCGTCGGCATCGGTTCTCGCCGAGGCGATGCGCTCGCCGTCGGCGGTCTCGAGGTGCAGGACGATGCCGGTCGCGGGGGTGCCGGTCATCGTGTCCAGGACGTGTGCGGTCAGGTGGCTCATGCGGTCAGGAGTCCTTCGAGTCGGAGGGTGGCGATCTGGCGGAGCTGTTCGGCGACGACCAGGAGCTCGCGATCCGGCTGATTGGCCATCCGCTCCTCGAGCGCGTCGAGGATCTGTGCGGGGCTCCTGCCGGCTGCGCGGATCAGGAAGACCCGGCCGAAGCGTTCTTCGTAGGCGATGTTCCGTGCTCGCAGCTCCCGCTGCAGCTCGGCATCGTCGGGATCGATGGCACTCTGCTCGGACCGGGAGAGCCCGGCCTCGGCGCTCTGGCCCTCGGCGCGGTCGCCGATGCGGGGATGGTGGGCGAGCGCCTGATCGATCTCCGTCTCGGTCAGCGGCTCGGCGGCGGTGCGTGATGCCTCCAGCAGCTCTTCGACAGTCCCGAAGGGGCGGGCGGCGATGATCTCGTCGCTCCATCGGGGGATGTCGAGCGCGGGGCGGAGCACCGCGGCCGCAGCCTCCGGCTCGAGTGCGTTGAACTCGTCGATGTTCATCTCCCACTTCCTCGTGGTGACGGGCCCGGTGACGGGGTCTCCGAGTGGAGTCGTCAGGGGCGGCGGGTGGCGATCAGGCTCCGACGCTGGAGTGCTGATCGAACTTTCTGTTTCCGCTACGTGGAAAGTTATTTTCGTTATGGATATTCAAGCGGGTTGCCTCCGGCCTGTCAAGAGCGTCGGCGCGGCGCGTCGCGAGGTGCCGACTGCGCCGCGCCCGAGGCTGCCGGATCAGGAGCCGAGGGCTCCGATGAGGCCGGCGACGTGGTCCGGGACCACCACACCGTAGTCGGCGCTGAGCACCGTCCCGTCCTCTTCGAGGACGATTGTGGTGCGCACGGGGCCGATGCTCGTCTCGCCGTTGATGGTCCGCTCGCCCCAGGCGCCCCAGGCCTGCGCGGTCTCGGAGCCCGGGTCCGACAGGAGCGGGAAGGAGAGGTCGTGCTCGCGCGCGAAGTCCCGGAGGGTCTCCGGGGAGTCGGCGGAGATCCCCAGGATGCGGTAGCCGTGCTCGGCGAAGCGGGACTCGTTGTCCCGGAAGTCGCAGGCCTCGGTGGTGCAGCCGGGGGTGAAGGCCTTCGGGTAGAAGTACACGACGGAGCGCTGGCCGCGGAGGTCTCCCAGGGAGACCTTCTCCCGCGGGCGTCGGTGAGGGTGAAGCCGGGGGCGCTGTCCCCGGGGCTGAGGCGGTCGGTCATGGTTGTTCTCCTCGGTCAGGCGTGGCGGGATGCGGCGGCGGTGGCGCAGGCGGTCGTCACCGCGACCGCCAGCATGAGCCACATCGGGAGCCGGTATCGGGATGGACGGTCGGACAGGACGAAGTCCGGATCGCAGGTGATCAGCGCGCTGTGGACCGAAGTCGTGGGCGTCGGCTGGGGAGGTGAAGTGGTCATGGCGTGCCTCCGGGGTTCAGTCGCGAGTGATGCGCGAGGTGCGGTTCGGATCCATCTAGTGGAAGAACATTTCCACAACATGGAAAGTAGCCGAAATCACTGCGCTCGTCAAGAGGACCCGGCGGAGGGGCTGCGTCGCGAAGGGGTCCGCTCGGTGACGGACCGGCTCGGAGTGCGCTCGACCTGCCGTTCGGCAGAATCGAGGCACGATTCTCTGCCCCGCCCGGATCGTGAGACGGGCACGGCTCGCAGGCGCGAGGTGCCGGCGGGAGGGGTGCTGGGGCTCGCCGGCGTCCGCGCGCACCGCCCGGTCGCATCACCCCGAGGGCGAAGGCGGCCTGCCCTGCTACAGCCGCAGCCGAAGCCGCAGCCTCAGCGGGAGCGCGGCAGCAGGATGAGGAACAGCGTGATCGCCGCGACGGTGCCGACGACCAGCATCCACGGCCCCAGGGTCAGCGGGGACAGCCCGAGCACGATCAGCCCGCCCAGCAGGCTCAGCACGAGCACGGGCAGCAGCGCGCGCAGCGCCAGGTGCCAGGCGGAGACGGCGAGCACCCCGTGCACGGGCAGGGTCGCAGCCAGCGCGAAGGCGCAATGCGCGATCAGCAGCGCGATACCGATCCCGGCGGCGCGCAGGAACGAGAGCTCGTCCTGGACGAGCAGGCTCAGCAGGATCGCGCCGGGAGGCAGCAGACCCACATTGCTGTCGGGGCTGCGGAACTGGACCAGCAGTCCCGCGGCGACCACGGCCGCGAGCACGACCGTCCCGAGATGTGCGAGCAGACCGATCCCATCGAGACGGAGCAGCAGCGCGAGGAGCGTGGCCCCGGCGCCGAGCGCCCACAGCAGCCAGTGCGTCGCGCTCACCTTCCGCAGCTCGAGCAGGCGCTCCGCGAGTGGATCGACGAACTGCCTCGGGCGCATCAGGACCTCCTCCTGCGCGGCGCCGAGCGGGCGGCCGAGAGGGACAGCAGCACCGGGGCGAGGGAGGAGGGGCCGGCCCAGGCGGTGATCGGCACCCCCGCCTCCCTCAGCTCCCGCACGGTCCGTTCGCGCAGCAGGCGCCGCATCGCCCAGGCCTCGGGCCAGAACCGGTGGGAGATCGTCCCGTCGACAGCCAGCGGCCTGCCCCGCAGCACGGACGTATCGCCGATGCTCGGCGGCAGGGTATCCACCACGATCACGTCGGCCCCATGGGCGACCAGCACCCCGATCTGAGCGATCACATCCTGGTTCAGCAGCGGCGTGCACACCACGGTGAGGGTCCCCGGCCGCACCGAGCGCAGCCGCCGCACCGGGCGCAGGGTGCCCTCATCCCGGCTGGCCCGCGACAGGGACGTGGTGAGCACCCGCAGCTGGCGCGGTCCGGAACCGGGCGGGACCGGACCGATCAGGTGCCCGATATCGAACACCGAGACCCGGTCCCCGGCGGCGAGATAGTGGCGGGCGATCGCCGCGGTGGCACGGATGGTCATGTCCAAGCTGGTGGGGTCCCCGGCCGCCGCCCAGGGCGCCGGCGCCACATCCGCGATGGTGTCGGTGACGATCAGGACCTCCGTGTCCTGCTCGGTGAAGGTCGCGTTGGTGTGCAGCTCGCGGGTGCGGCTGGAGACGCGCCAGTTGATGCGGTGCAGGCGGTCACCGGGCCGGAAGGCCCTCACCTCCGCCAGCGCGGTGCCGTCACCGCGTCGCCGGGACAGGTGCGCGCCGCTGACCCCGATCGGGGTGGGGACCTCCACCGGCGCATCGAGCACGGTCGAGGCCGGGACCACCTGCACCGCGGTGGGCGGCAGGGTCCGCTGCGCACGGTAGGCGCCGAGCGCATCGGCCACCACCACGTGCAGCGGGCCCACCCGGACCTGTCCCCAGCGCTGCGCGCTCACCCGCAGCTGCACCTCTCCGTCCCCGGTGAGGGAGCCGTGACGCGGAGCGAGGTCGACATGGGGCTGCATCGGCAGGGTCGCGGTGGTGAGCACCCCGGGAGCGGTCCGGACGAGGACGGCCGCGGTGCCGCCCTCCTCGATGCTGCGGCGGCCGAGGCGCAGCTGCGGCTCCGCCGCGGCGAGCTCCTCGCCGTGCAGGATGCGCCGGGCCAGAGAGACCAGCGCCCAGGCCAGCATCGGCATCCCGACGAGGATGAGCTCCGGCCGTCCCAGCGCGAGCGAGAACGCGAGCGCGGCACCCCCGATCACCGCGGCGCGCACCAGCGCCGCCGTCGGCCGAGTGCGCAGTCCCCTCCGCTGCTGGGACGGAGAGGTCACGCCGTTCCCTGGGGGACCGGCTCGACCGCGGCAGGCACGGCCACCTTCCCCAGGACCGCCTCGACCACACCGGCCCCGGTCGCATTCTGCAGCCACAGCTCGGGCTTGACCGTGACGCGATGGTCCAGGGCCGCATGGGCCAGGGCCTTGATGTCCTCGGGGACCACATAGGCGCGGCCGCGGATCACCGCGAGCGCCCGCGCGCAGGTGATCAGGGCGAGGGTGCCGCGGGGGGAGGCGCCGACCAGGGCGTGCTGATGGTCGCGGGTCGCAGCGACCAGCTCGACCGCGTAGTGACCCACCGAGTCCTCGACGTGGACGTCCTCGACGGCCTGCTGCACCCTGAGCAGCTCGGCGGCGCCGAGCACCTCGGGAACGGTCTGCTCCTCCCGGCGGCGATCGATCCGGCGGGAGACCACGTCCCATTCCTGCTGGGCGGTCGGGTAGCCGAAGGACAGCCGCAGCAGGAAGCGGTCCAGCTGCGCCTCGGGGAGGGGATAGGTGCCCTCGTGCTCGATCGGGTTGGCGGTGGCGAGCACGTGGAAGGGCTCGGGCAGCTCCCGGGTGGTGCCCTCGACGGAGACCTGCCGCTCCTGCATCGCCTCCAGCAGCGCGGACTGGGTCTTCGGCGGGGTGCGGTTGATCTCGTCGGCCAGCAGCAGCCCGGTGAAGACCGGGCCGGGCCGGAACACGAACTCGCCGCTGCGCTGGTCGTACACCTCTGCACCGGTGAGGTCCGCGGGCAGCAGGTCGGGGGTGAACTGGGCGCGCGTGAAGGGAAGCCCGAGAGCCTGCGCGAAGGAGCGTGCGGCCAGGGTCTTGCCCAGCCCCGGAAGGTCCTCGAGCAGCACATGGCCGCCGGCGAGGATGCCGGCCAGGACGAGCTCGAGGGGCTCGCGCTTGCCGACCACGGCGGTCTCGACGGCGTCGAGCACAGCGGTGGCCGCAGCGGTGGCGGCCTGGGCCGTCATCGGGGTCGTGGGGGGCGTCGTGGTGGTGCGGGTCATCTGTCCCTCTCCTCGCGCTGGGCGAGCTCTCTCAGGCAACGGTGCAGGGTCCGCCGGTCCAGGGGGCCGACGGGATGCTGCTCGGCATCGGGCTGGCGAGCAGTCTCGATCAGCCGGGTCAGGTCGGGGCTCAGCGGTTCGGCGTCCGGGTCGCGGCCGCGCTCATCGGCGATCTCCCCGAGCGTGCGGAGCAGCCCGCGGTGGGTCATGCGACGCCGGGGCTGGGCCCCGTAGGCGAGGTCCTCGAGACGGCGCACCCGGGTGTCCTGGGCGTGGGGCAGCGCATAGTCGACGTCGAGATCGAGCGCGGGCCCATCCAGCCGATCCGCGCGGTCGACGCCCACGTCGATGATCCACCAGATCGCCCCGCCGGCCAGCCCGAGGGAGCTCAGCACGGGCAGCGGGAGGAACAGGCCGAACAGGGTGCAGACGCCGTACAGGGCCAGGGAGACCAGGACTCCGAGCCCCAGCCTGGCCAGCAGCGGCAGCCAGGGACGAATCATCGCGGCTCCGCCCGATCCGCGCCGTCATCGAGGTCCGCTCTCAGCCCGTCCAGCAGCGCGAGCGCCTCCTCACGGTCTGAATCGGCCAGCTGTCGGGGATCGAACAGCGCCCGACGGTACAGATGGGCGAGCCGGTCCAGCGCGGCGCGGTCGAGGTCCAGCCTCCCGAGCACCGCCACCACGAACTCGAGCGTGGTCTGGGAGGGGTCGCGGCGCACCCCCGCCTCGGCGATCGCGCGCTCCAGCGCGAGCCAGGCCGCGATCACCGCGTCATGGGCATCCACCACGGTGGAGAGGCTGGTGCGGGCGTCCTCGAGGGCGGCCTTCGCCTGGAAGGTGGTGAGCTCGTCCTCATCGGCGAGGTCCGCGAGGGCGGGAGCGGGCCGGGCGAGCCGCTGTATCCGGTACGCCACCCAGATGATGAGGACGAGCAGGACCACGCCGAGGGCGATCAGTGCGATGAGCAGCCCGGTGCCCGATCCCTCCGGGTCGGGGGGCCGGGTGGGGGTATCGCCGGTGGACCAGTCCGGTTCCGAGTAGTCCTCCCGCTGCGGCCCCCAGTTGTACGAGCCCTCGGTCTTGCCGGTGTAGACCGCGCCCGGGCCGCGGTCGGCGGCGGCTCCGAGCGCGACCAGTCCGAGGGCTCCGAGCGAGACCATCAGCAGCAGCACGACCACCAGCCGGCGGTGCGCGGTGGTCCGGTCGGGGCTCCCGGCCCGGGACTCGGTGCCGGTGTCGGGCTCGGCACGGGTCACGCGGGCTCCTGCCTCGGGTTCGAGTCCGCGCGCCCCGGATGCGGGGAGGCGACGATCACGGACTGCTCGCCGGCGATGCGGGTGAGGATCAGCGTCGCGGACTCGTCGCCGAAGCGGCGCGGGCGCAGCTTGCGGCGCAGCTCGTCGGGTTCGACGGCGGTGCCGCGCTTCTTGATCTCCAGCACCCCCAGGCGGTGCTCCCGCAGATAGGAGGTGAGGCGCTTGAGGCCGAAGGGCATGACGTCCCGCACCGTGAAGCCGCGGGTGAAAGGGCTGGCAGTGTGCTGGTCGCTGGTGAGATAGGCGATGGTCGGGTCCAGCGTGTGCGCGCCGAGCTGCTCGGCGAGGCTGCCGATGAGGCCGGCTCGGATCACCGCGCCGTCGGGCTCGTAAAGGTGGTCGCAGAGCGGTCCGGGCTCGGGATCGGCGGCGGCGCCGGCCAGGCGGTCCAGTCGGTGGGCGCCCTGGCGATCCACGAGCACGGCGGAGGAGAGCACGCCCTGCCGGGCGAGCGGTCCGAACCAGGCGCTCGCCTCGAGCACCTGGCCGTGGAAGGACAGCCACTGCACTTCGACGTCCTCGGGCAGGGCATCCCGGGCGATGCCGGGGCCGAGCTTCGCCCCCAGCGGACCGGCTCCGCCGTCGCGCCCGAGACGCCGGGCGAGGTCGATCACCGTCGACAGCGGCGGCTCGTACTCCTCGGGATCGTGGAGGCGTCGGGTGCCGCCGCGGGCAGGAGCCCGCCGGGCAGGATCCAGCCAGATCCCCTCGGTGTCGTGAGGGTCGTGGCTCTCGGCCTGCCCCAGCTGGGCACGGGCGTGGGGGAAGGGGAGGAGGTTCACGGTGGCCACGGCGACGGTCACGGGGTCGCGATCCACGGCCTGGACGTCGAGTCCGAGGCCTGCCAGCGCCATCGAGTCCCCGCCGATGCCGCAGCCGAGGTCTGCGACGCTCGCCACGCCGGCACGCTGGAAGCGCTCGGCATGCAGTGCGGCGATCGGCAGTCGGGTGGCCTGCTCGAGACCGTGCGGGGTCAACAGCATCGTGGCCGCGAACTCCCCGAACTTCTCCTGGGCCCGGGTGCGCAGCCGGGACTGGGTCAGCACCGCGGAGACCAGCTCCGGCGCGTGCCCGGCCTCACGCAGCTGCGCCGCCTGCCGCAGCGCCTCGTCCTCGCGGTACGGGGGCAGGGAGTTCAGCAGTGCCCAGCCGGCGGGCTGCAGCACGGGTTCGAGGGCACGGAGCGCCGCCTGGGCATCATCGACAGGGGGCACGACCATGGGCACGAGCGTACCCGCCATGCGGCTGTCCGGTGGCGCGCAGCGCTGTGGGTACGGGTGGGGCTCAGCCGCTGATCTCGAGCACGAGCTTGCCGCGGGTGTGCCCCTCGGCGAGCCGATGATGCGCCTGCGCGATCTCGTCCATCGGCAGCACCTCGGAGACCTCGAGCGGGTAGCGGCCTGCGCGGATGCCCTGGGCGAGGCGGTCCAGGCGATCCCGCCCCGGGACGATCGCGGGGATCCGCGCCTCGATCCCGCGCTGCAGGGCGGGGGAGAGGTCCGCGAGCGAGGGCAGTGCGACGATCCGGCCGCCCCCGGCGAGCTGGTCGAGGCTGGGCAGGAACGTCGAGTGGTAGTGGGTGTCCAGCACGACGTCGACCCCGCGGCCGTCCGTGAGGTGCTGGACCTCCTGGACCCAGTCGGTGGTGTCGTAGGCGATCGGGATCGCTCCCAGTTCGCGGATCCGCTCCGCGTTCGCCGAGCGCCCGGTGGCCAGCACCGTCGTCGCGCCGGCCTCCAGGACCATCGGGATCAGCAGCTGCCCGACGCCGCCGGCGCCGCCGTGGATCAGCACCGTCTCCCCCTCCTCGATCCCGGCCGTGTCCCGCACGGTCGCGATCGCGGTGAGCCCCACCAGGGACAGGCCGGCCCAGCGGGGCAGGTCCTCGTCCGGGATCTCCCCGGGGATCGGGGCGAGATCATCCGCCGAGATCGCGATGACCTCGGCCGCCACGCCCCGTCCATCTCCGGGCGCGCGCATCCCGAACACGCGGGTGCCGACGGTCAGCCCGCGGGAGCCCAGCTCCGCCTCGTCCAGGTCGGAACCGGCACCGATCACGGTGCCCGCCATCTCGCGCCCGGTGCCGGCCGGGAGCTCCAGGTCCTCCGCCCGCCCGGAGGAGCCGTCGCGGATCTTGAAGTCCAGCGGGTTCAGGCCCGCGAAGGCGACCCGCACCAGCACCTCGTCGGGGGCCGGTTCGGGCACCGGCGCATCGGTGTGCAGGGTGAGGACGTCGGGGCTGCCGAAGCGGTCGAAACGGATCTCTCGCATGCCTCCATGATGCACCCCGCGCCGTCATCGCGGCCATGGGGGATCATGGGGGGCAGCCCGCCGGCCCGCCACCCAGGAGGATCATGTCCGAGACCCGCCCGGATCCCCAGCACTGGCGGGACCTCCTGCGCCGCGAGATCACGCTGCCGTCGGCCCTCGAGCAGGTGCCCACACAGCAGGCTCTCGGCCGCACCCTCGCCGCCGAGGTGCGCAGCCCGGAGGCGATGCCGGTGGTGCCGATCGCCGCGATGGACGGTTTCGCGGTGCGGCGCAACGACCTCACCGCCCCCGGCCGGACCACCCTGCCGGTGAGCGCCGAGCTGCCCGCTCGCCCCGGCGAGGTGCCCGCCCTCGTCCCCGGCACCGCGGCGCGCATCATGACTGGTGCCGCTGTGCCCCACGGGGCGGATGCCGTCATCGAGGTCGAGGCGAGCGACGCCGATCCCTTCGGGCCGGTGCCCGCGAGGGTGACCTTCACCCTCGATGTGCGGCCTCCCGCGCAGCGGCACGTGCGCGCCCCCGGCGAGGAGGTCTCCCGCGGCGAGCTGCTCGCCGCGGCCGGGGACCGGGTGGGGCCCGGCCTCGTGGGCCTCGCCCGCGCCCTCGGGGTGGCGGCCCTGCCCACTCGCCGTCGTTGCCGAGTGAGCGTCGTGGTCACCGGGGACGAGCTCACTGCGGAGGCCGACTCACCGGGCAGCGTGCGAGAGTCCAACGGCGCCATGCTCGCCGCCGCGCTGCGCGCCGACGGAGCCGAGGCGCTGCCCCCGCTGCACAGCGGTGACGACCACAGCGGCCTGCGTGCCGCGCTCTCCCGCGCCGCCGCGGACTCCGACCTGGTGCTCACCACCGGCGGGATCGGTCACGGCGCGTTCGACGTGGTCAAGACCCTGCTGGGCGAGCACGGCAGCGGCACCTCCTGCTTCGCGCACCTCGCGCTGCGGCCCGGCGGCCCGCAGGGGTGGGGCCGGCTCGACGGCGGGGTGCCGGTGGTGCACCTGCCCGGCACCCCGGTCGGTGCACTGGTGGGATACCACCTCTTCGTCCGGCCCGTGCTGGGCGGGGCCGCTGCCGCGGAGGTCGCTGTGCGCCTCGGCGACGTCAGCGCAGACACCGCTCGCCGACCGCCCGGCGCGGTGCACGCGATGGCCGGTCGCCTGCGCCCCGGCGAGGACGGGCGCGAGGTCGTCGACCTGCTGCCGGGGAGGCGCCTGGCGCCCTACGGGCGGGCCGACGCGATCGTGCTGCTCGGGGCACCCGGGACCGAGGACGGCTGGGCCCGGGTGGTGCGGCTCTGATGCCGAGGACGTGAGACCACGCGCTCACCGTCGATCACTGCGCTGGATTACCGTGGACCCATGTCTGCGCCGCTCACTGACCCCGATCCCGGAGGCACCCTCCACCTGCGCCCGCACGGGGCGACCATCCTCTGCGTGGTCGTCGCCGTGCTGGGGCTGGGGCTCACCCTCGATGCGGTGATCCGCGCCGGCTGGCAGGGCGTGCTGGTGCTGCCGGCGCCGCTGCTCTTCCTCGCCCTGGTGTGGATGGTGCTGTGGGCGCCGCGGGTAGTGCTGCACGAGGACTCCGTCGAGGTGCGCAACGTCCTGGTCACCCACCACCTGCCCTTCGCCGCGATCCAGGAGGTGCGCCTGGGCGCGATGCTCCGCTTCGAGGTGGCGACCGATCGCGCCGCCGCGTCGACGGTCACCGCCTGGAACGCCCCGGCGCTGGGACGGGACGCGCCCTGGCGGCGCGAGGTGGTGATGCACGAGCAGCGGCTGCGCGGGCGCGGCAGCACCCCGCAGGAGCGACTGGTCGCCGATCAGCGGCGCAGCCGGTCCGCCGTGGTCAAGCAGCGCTGGAAGGACTGGATGGACCGTCGGGACCGGCAGGGGAGCTCCCCGGTCGACGCCGCCGACGAGGTGATGACCACGCGCCCCAACGTGCTGCAGATCGCCGTGGTGGCGATCCTCGGGCGCTCGTGCTCGCGCGGGCGATGCTCTGAACGGGCGCGACCGGGCATGACCCGGGCATGAGAGGAGGGGCCGGACCGCGGCAGCGGTCCGACCCCTCCTGTCGATCAGAGGATCAGGCCTTGATCCCGACCTGGGTCCAGTCCGTGGTCTCGAACTGCGAGGCGCCGGTGTTCACCAGGCCCTCCTTGACCGCGAAGATGATCGGCGTCGCGTAGAACGGGATGATGACGAAGGACTCGGCGACGATCGTCGACAGCTCATTGGCGAGCTCGCGACGCTCGGTGTCGTCGAAGGCCCCCTTCAGCTTCTCGTTGATCGGGCCGATGCGGTCATCGGCGTAGCCGGTGAAGTTCTGCCCGGAATCGATCGGGTAGACCAGGTTCGCCGCCGAGCTCTCCGGGAACGCCGTGCCGACCCACGAGAAGGTCACCATGTCGAAGGAGCCGGGCATGACGTAGTCGGGGAAGTAGCCGTCGGACGGGACAGTCTGCAGCTCGCAGTTGAAGCCGACCTCGTTGAGGTTGGTCTGCACCTGACGGGCACGATCGGAGTTCGACTTGGTGTCCGCCGGGATGATGACCTTCAGGTCCATCGTCTTGCCGTCCTTGGACCGCTTGTCCCCGTCGAGCGCCCAGCCGGCCTCGTCGAGGATCTTGCCCGCCGCGTCCTGGTCGAACTCGAGACCGCCGAAGGAGTCCTCGTAGCCGTCCTGGCCGGGCATGTAGACGAAGTTGTTGACCAGCACGATCGGCGCCTCGAGCGGGCCCACCACGGCGCGGCCGATGGCGTCGCGGTCGATGGCGCGGGCCATCGCCTCGCGGACCTTGACGTCCTCGAGCAGGCCGTCGCCGCCCTTGACGTTCATCGTCAGGTGCGTCCAGGTCAGGCCGTTGGTGGTCTGGATGGAGGCATCCTTGCGGGTCTTCGCCTGCGAGAGCACGTCACCGGTGCCGACCTCGAGCCAGTCGATCTCGCCGTTGGCGAAGGACTGCGGCTGGGTGGTCTGGTCGACGACCTGGAAGATGAGGCTCTCGAGCTTCGGCGCCCGACCCCACCAGTTCTCGTTGCGCTCGAGGGTGACGACGCCGCCGGAGGCATCGAGGTTGCCCACCTTGAACGGGCCCTTGCCCGGGGTGGGTCCATCGGCGAAGCCGGTGTTGAAGGTCTCCGCATCCGCGAACACCGAGGCCGGCGATTCGGGGTGGAGCACGGTGATCCAGTCGATGTACGGGCTGGCGAAGACGATCTCGGCGGAGAACTCGTCATCGGTCTGGGTGATGGACTCGATCTGGTCCCAGCCCACGGTGGAGACCACGAGGTAGTCCTCGTCGGTGCCGTTGAGCGCCTTCCACTGGGCGATCAGGTCGTCGACCACGATCGGGTCGCCGTTGTCCCACTTGCCCTTGGGGTTGAACTTCACCGAGACCTTCTGCGGGTCCTCGGAGGTCATCTCCGCGGACTCGATGTAGTCCGGGTTCAGCGTCTTCTCGCCCTCCTCGGACAGGATGATCTCGGCGCCGGCGCCGCAGGGATCGGCGATGTCGGAGGTGTCGGCGTTGTTGCCGTCGACCTGCGAACGGTTCCAGTTCGCCGGGAAGGTGAGGATGGCCTTGCGCAGGGTGCCGCCGTCGGGGACCTCGTCGTAGTCCATGCGCTCCCAGCCGGTGGAGGGGAGCTCCCCCTGCTCCTCAGCGGCCTTCTCATTGGCCTCGGCAGCCTTGGACTGCTGCTCCTCCTCGGAGGCCTGGCCGCCGCAGGCGGCGAGGGCGGCGGCGGAGCCGACCACGCCGGTTCCGGCGAGGAAAAGTCGACGAGTGCTCGTGATCTTCATGGGTTTCTCTCTTCCTGGTGAGATGTGCAGCTCTGCACAGGGTCTTGGGATCGTGGGGTGGTGGACGGGTACTGCGGTCTGGGGGTGCTGGGACGCGGGGCGTCAGTCGCCGGTGGGGGACAGTGCGGAGATGTCGATGTCATCGAGGCGCCCGATCTGGTCGACGTGGTGGCAGGCCACCGTGGACCCGCCATGGGGCAGAGCCACCGGGTCCTCCCCGAGGCACCGCGCCTGGCGGTCCTCGTCGAGCATTCGGAACAGGGGGCAGCGCGAGGCGAAATTGCACCCGGGGATGTCCTCGGTGGGGCTGGGGAGATCACCGGTGAGCAGGATCCGCTGCCGCTCCCGCTCGACCGCCGGATCCGGTACCGGCACCGCGCTCATCAGGGCGCGGGTGTAGGGGTGGCGAGGGGACTCGTACACCTCCTGCACGGGGCCGTACTCGACGATCCGCCCCAGGTACATGACCGCGATCTTGTCGGCGATCTCCCGGATGATGGCGAGGTCGTGGGCGACGAACAGGTAGGACAGTCCCAGGCGGTCGCGCAGATCCTGGAGCAGGTTCATCACCCCGGCCTGCACCGACACGTCGAGTGCCGAGACCGGCTCATCCAGCACCAGCACCTTCGGGTTGGTGATCAGCGAGCGGGCGATGCCGATGCGCTGGCGCTGGCCGCCCGAGAACTCGTGCGGGTAGCGGTCGGTCATCTCCGGTGCCAGGCCCACCAGCTCGAGCATCTCGATCACGCGCCGGCTCCGCTCCGCGCGGGGGACCCGGTGGACCGTCAGCGGCTCGGCGATGATGTCACCGACCGGCATGCGCGGATCGACCGCGGCCATCGGGTCCTGGAAGACGATCTGGACGTCCTGCCGCATCGCGAGGCGCTCGGCCCGCGAGAGCGTCCCGACGTCCTTCCCGTCCACCTCCAGGCTGCCGCGCTGCGGCGTGACCAGCTCCATGATCTCGAGCGCGGTGGTGGACTTGCCCGAACCGGACTCGCCCACCAGCCCGAGGGTCTCGCCGGGCAGGACCTCGAAGTCCACGCCGTCGACGGCCTTCACGCTGCCCACCACGTGGCGGAAGACCGCACCCTTGTAGAGCGGGAAATGACGCACCAGGTCCGTGGCCCGGACCACCGGGTGCAGGGTGTCCGACTCCTTGAGCGCACGTTCCTCATGCGGCGGTCGCGGGAAGATGTCCGAGGGCTTCAGGGTGCCGGCGACGATCTCGTCGGCCCGGTGGCAGGCGACCTCGCGCCCGTCCCCGAACTCGGCGATCAGGGTGGGCTCGGTGACGCGGCAGCGGTCCTGGACGGCGGGGCAGCGATCCGCGAAGGGGCAGCCCGGCGGCAGGTCGGCGAGGTCCGGCGGACGCCCCTCGAGGGGCACGAGTCGTTCCTTGCCGGCGGTGAGCATGTTCGGCACCGAGCGCAGCAGGCCCATCGTGTAGGGCATCCGCGGCGTGCGGAAGACGTCGTCGACGGGGCCCTTCTCGACCAGCTTGCCCGCGTACATCACGGCCACCCGGTCCACGTTGCCGGCGACGACGCCGAGATCGTGGGTGATCAGCACAACGGCGGCCCCGGTGACCTCCTTGGCCTTCTGCAGGACCTCGAGGATCTGCGCCTGGATCGTCACGTCCAGCGCGGTGGTGGGCTCGTCGGCGATGATCAGCGTCGGATCGTTCGCGATCGCGATCGCGATCATCGCGCGCTGGCGCATGCCCCCGGAGAACTCGTGCGGGAACGCCTTGACCCGGCGCTCCGGGGCCGGGATCCCGACGATCTTCAGCAGCTCCACGGCCCGCTTCTCGGCGGTGCGCGGAGCGAGCTTCGTGTCGTGGAGGGTCAGCGCCTCCTGGATCTGCTGACCGACGGTGTAGACCGGTGTCAGCGCCGAGAGCGGGTCCTGGAAGATCATCGCGATGTCCCGGCCGCGCAGTCGGGACAGCTGACGATCGCTCATCCCCAGCAGGGACTCGCCGCGGAAGGTGATGTCGCCGTCGATCTTCGCGGAGCTGGGCAGCAGGCCCATCACCGCGAGGGAGGAGACGGACTTGCCGGAACCGGACTCGCCGACGATGCCGAGGAACTCGCCCTCGTCCACGGCGTAGTCCACTCCGCGCACGGCGCGCACGCCGCCGGTGGCGTTGGGGAAGGTGACGGTCAGATCTTTGACCTGGAGCAGCGGCTCAGGCACGGTTCACCTCACTGGTGGGGTCGATGGCGTCGCGCAGGGCGTCGCCCACGAGGGCGACCCCGGTCAGCAGGGCGACGAGGAAGGACGCCGGGATCACGAACAGCCAGGGGCGGGACACGGCGGCGCCGGTGCCGTCCTGCAGCAGCGTGCCCAGGGAGACGTCCGGGGCCTGGATCCCGAGGCCGAAGAAGGACAGCGAGGTCTCCGCCAGGATCGCCATGGCGACGCCGAGGGCGCCGTCGATGATCAGCAGCGAGGCGACGTTGGGGATGATGTGGCGACGCAGGATGGTCGGGGTCCGCACCCCCATGAACCGCGCCGCCTTGACGTACTCGCGCTCCTTCAGCGACTTCGTCTGGTTCTTCACGATCTGAGCCATGATCATCCAGCTGAACAGACCGATCGCGATGACCAGCAGGCCCCAGGCGGGGAGGAATCCGAGCCACTGGAGGGCTGCGGGCAGGTTGCTGGGGTCGGCGATGGCGGGCGAGACGATCATCAGCACGTAGAAGACCGGCAGCACCAGCAGCAGGTTGATCAGCCAGTTGGTGAACATCTCGAACACGCCGCCGAGGTACCCGGCCAGCGATCCCATGATCGCCGCGATCAGCGTCGAGGTGGGGGCGGCGAGGAAGCCGATCAGCAGCGACTTGCGCAGCGCCGAGGTCATCGAGGCGTAGAGATCCACGCCGATCGCATCGGTGCCGAAGTAGTGCTGCGCGCTCGGCGGCGAGTTGAAGTTGAAGTTGTCCTGCTGGCCCTGCGCATAGATGTTGAACAGGTCGCCGAACAGGGCGAAGGCCACGATCACGACCACGATCACGCCGCCGATGTAGAAGTTCGGCTTGGTCTTGAGCCGACGCCACACCAGACGGCCGCGGGAGATCGGGCGATGCGGGGTGGCCCTCTTCTCCGTCATGGCGGCGGTGGGTTCGATGTCCTGGGCGAGATCGGCGCTGTGATCGGCAGGCTGCTGAGCATTCATCGACATGTCAGACCCTCACTCTCGGGTCGAGTGCCGCATAGAGCACTTCGGACAGGGTCGAGCTGAGCAGCAGCAGCACTGCGGTGAAGCAGACATTGCCGGCCAGCGCGTTGACGTCGGAGGTCTGCACGGCGACGATGCCGTACTTGCCCATGCCGTCCCACGAGAAGATGATCTCGAGGAAGGCCGAGCCGGCCACCAGGGTTCCGAAGCTGTAGGCGAAGTAGGTGGACATCGGGATCAGCGCCACCCGCACGCCGTGCTTGATCAGCGCATGGTTCCGGGTCGCGCCCTTGGCGCGGGCGGTGCGGATGAAGTCGCTGCCCAGCACGTCGAGCATCAGGGAGCGCTGGTAGCGGGAGTACCCGGCGGCTCCGAACAGCATCAGGGCGATCGTGGGCAGCAGCAGGTGCACGAACCCGTCCCACACCTGCGGGAAGAATCCCTCGGTGCCCGCCGTGTAGGGACCGGTGAAGCGGATCGCCTGGACGCCGATCAGGTTGTTGAACTTGGTCGCCAGGATCATCAGGATCACGCCGCCGACGAAGGTCGGGGTCGAGATGAGGATGAACGAGAGGTAGGAGGTGATCTGGTCGGACGCCTTGTACTGGCGCACCGCGCCCCAGACTCCGAGGGTGACACCGAGGATCGCCGCCAGCAGGGAGCCCAGCAGCAGCAGGCGCAGGCTCAGACCGGCGCGGCTGAAGATCTCGTTGACCACCCAGTCGCCGTTGAGGTCCTGGCCCAGCTTCTGGGAGAGCGGCTCGAAGATCACGCGCTCGATCCACCACCAGGTGCGCAGCAGGACCGGGTCCTTGTCGTTGACGCCGTAGGCGCTGAGGATGCCGTCGATCGACTCCTCCGGGATGGGGGGATTGAGCCCGAGGTACCGCCGACGGGGGAAGAAGAAGAGGCTGGCGGCGATGTAGGCGAAGACGGTCGCGACGACCGTCAGGATCAGGTAGTTGACGAACCGACGCAGGATGTACTTGGTCATGCAGGGACTCCTGGGGTGGAGTCCGGGACGATCCCACGGGAGGCCGGGCGGGCGCTGCAGCTGCGGCGCAGGCGCGTCCAGGCAGACGAACGTGATCGCATCGTCGGGAATCCTCACATTGTCGGTGCTCGATCCACAGCGATGCGGATCACAGAGCAGGTTTCTGAACTGTAGGGCACTCGGAGGCGCATCTTCGCGCCTGTCACGGCTCCATCACCGAATTGTTATCCATCGGTAGCCTGTCGCCCCAGTGCGTGGCCGTGAGGGAGACTACATCACATGGTGGAAAGACATGGAGTTTTCGGTGCGACTGTGCTGCGTGGCTTGACAGGTCCCGACGGGCACGGGCCGACTGCGACCGGGCCCGATATCCGCGAGCGCGCCGCGGACCCGGCGCCCGCCTCCGCGACGGGCTCTCAGGAGCGTTATCTCCGCCAGATGCGCCTGCCCGAGCTGGGCGCCCTCGGTCAGCGCCGCCTGGCCGCCTCCCGGGTCGCCGTGATCGGGGCGGGCGGGCTCGGTGCACCGGTGCTCACCTATCTCGCCGCCGCCGGCATCGGGGAGATCACCCTGCTGGATCCGGACACCGTCGATGCCACGAACCTCCACCGCCAGGTGCTGTTCACCGGCGCGGACCTGGGACGGTCCAAGGCGGTGGCCGCCGCAGACCATCTGCATGCGCTGAACCCCGAGGTCACGGTGCGCGCCGTGGTCGAGGTGGTCACCCACGAGAACGCGCTCGAACTGCTCGCCGGGCACCATCTGGTGCTCGACGGCACCGACAACTTCCCGACCCGCTATCTGGCCTCCGATGCCTGCGAGCTGCTGGACATCCCTCTGGTGTGGGGCTCCATCCTCGGCTTCGCCGGGCAGGTGAGCGTGTTCTGGGGAGCCGGCGGGCGCGGGGTGACCTACCGCGATGTGCATCCGGTGCCGCCGCGCCCCGGTGAGGTGCCCAGCTGCTCCGAGGCCGGGGTGCTGGGGATGCTGTGCGGAGTGATCGGCTCCAGCATGGCCATGGAAGCGGTCAAGGTGCTGGCGGGCCTGGGGGACGTGCTCTTCGGTCGGCTCGCCCTCTACGACGCGCTGCGCGCCCGCTGGGACGAGCTGCCGCTGGCGCGGGACCCCCATCGCCTCCCGGTCGAGGCGATCGAGGACGTGATGGCCACCTGCGGGCTGCCCGGACCGACCGGTCCGGCCCTGGACGAGGTGACCGTCTCCGAGCTGCCCTCGCTGCTGGAGGACGGGGTGCGGGTGATCGACATCCGCGAGGAGCATGAACTGTCCGCAGGCATGATCCGCGGCGCGGAGCACCTGCCGATGGGGGCCGTGCTCGCACTGGCCGGGTCCGCCCCGCCGGCGGATCCCGGCCGCGCTCTGGAGGGTGCCGTGCTGTACTGCGCGGCCGGCTCCCGGTCGGGGAGCGTCCAGCGCAGCCTCGCCGCGCAGGGGATCCGGGTGCGCTCGCTGCGCGGCGGCTTCGGCGCCGTGGAGGGCACGGAGCTCGCGGCGCCGCCGCGCTGAGCGTCGTCGGCGGCAGCAGCGGGGAGGCTCAGCCGCCCGCGAAGGGCGGCAGCACATCCAAGCGGTCGCCGTCTGCGAGGCTCTGCTCGCGGTCGGTGCAGGCCACCGCGTTGAGCAGGAAGCTCGAGCGGTCGATCACCCGCGCCGCCGCGGCGGAGGCATCCACCTGCAGCGCTTCGATCGCCTCCCCGAGCGTGCTCGCCTGCAGCGAGACCGCATCGGCCCCGAATTCGGCCGCGGCTCCCGCGAACAGGCGCACGGAGATGCGCGGTGCGGCGGTGCCGGGGTCGGTCGCGGGGACCGTCCCGGTGGTCGTCGGATCGATGCTGGTCATCTCTCTCCCTCTCAGCCGCCGATCGCGCTCATGGGGCGCTCCGGCTGTACGAAGTCCTCGCGGTCCATGCCGTGGCCGGCCTTCTTCCCCCACTGGGCCGCGCGCCAGATCTCGGCGATCGCCTCGTCATCGCCGCCCGAGCGCAGCGCGCCGAGCAGGTCCGTCTCCTCGCGGGAGAACAGGCAGGTGCGCACGCGGCCCTCGGCCGTGAGTCGGGTGCGGCGGCAGTCGGCGCAGAACGGACGGGTCACCGACGCGATGATCCCGACCCGCCCGCGGTGGCGCCCGCCGGCACGGTCGGCCACCTCGAACAGCTCCGCGGGCGCGCCGTTGCGGGCCTCGGCGACGGGGGAGAGGGTGAAGCGGTCGGCGAGCATCGAGTGGACGTCCCCGGCGGTGATCATCGCGCCGCGATCCCAGATGTGGTCCGCATCCAGCGGCATCTGCTCGATCACTCGCAGCTGGAGCTCACGCTCCAGGCACCAGTCCAGCAGGTCCGGCAGCTCATGGTCATTGACCCCGGGCAGCAGCACGGCGTTGATCTTGATCGGTGACAGCCCGGCCTCGCGCGCGCCGTCGATGCCCGCCAGCACCCGGTGCAGCAGGGGACGTCGGCTGAGACGCTCGAAGGTCTCCGAGACCACCGAATCCAGCGAGACGTTGATCCGGTCCAGGCCCGCAGCGCGCAGCGTTGCGGCGCGGTGGTCGAGACCGATCGCGTTCGTGGTCAAAGAGATGTCCGGGCGCTGCTCGAGCGCTGCGACCCCGGCGATGATCTCCTCGAGGTCGGGGCGGGTCAGCGGCTCGCCGCCGGTGAACCGGACCTGCTCGATGCCCAGATGCTCCACGCCGATGCGCACCAGGCGCACCACCTCGTCCACGCTCAGCAGCTGATCCTTCTTCAGGAACGTCATCCCCGAGGCGGGCATGCAGTAGGTGCAGCGCAGGTTGCAGAAATCGGTCAGCGAGAGCCGCAGGTCGGTCGCCTCCCGGCCGAAGCGATCCGCGAGGGCAGGGGTGTCGGGACGATCGGAGGTGTCCGGGAGGGACGCGGCCGTCTCGTCGGTCCTGCGCGGCGTCGGCATCCCCAGCGAGATGCGGCGCGAAGCCATCTGCTCACCTGCTTCCGGTGTGGCCCGGCCGGGGCCGGGGTGGGTATCCAGCATACGGGGGAGAGCTGCTCGGTGGTGGGGACCGAGGACCCGCTCCGGCGCCCCGGACCGTCAGCACCGCCGGGCGGACGGGGCACGCCATACTGGGAGGGCGCCGACGGGAGCATCACCCGTGGCGCGGATCAGCCCAGCCCGGCGACAGGAAAGAGCATGCGATGTCGGAGGACCAGCGGATCCCCCTGGCGGACCACGTGGCGGACGCCGTCGCCCTGCTGGGGGCCGTGCGGGGGACCGAGGTGCTCCCGCTCGGGGGAGCGCGGTCGGGCGCATCGCCCTGGTCGAGCTGCGCTCCCGCGTCGACGTCCCCGGCCATGACAACTCGCAGATGGACGGCTTCGCGCTGGCCGCCGCCGACCTGGCCGCCGCCGGCGAGGGCGTGACCCTGCCGCTGGGACCGATGATCGCCGCCGGCGATGCCCCCGGCACCCTGGAGCCCGGCACCGCGCGCCCGATCATGACCGGCGCGCCGATCCCCGACGGCGCCGATCTGGTGATCCCCGTCGAGGAGAGCGCCCGGGGCCGGTTCACACCCGCGGCCGCGGCGGACACCGCCGTCACCCTCGTCCCCACCTCTGCCGAGCCCGGCCGCTTCGTGCGCGCCCGCGGCTCGGACACCCGTCGCGGTGACACCGTGCTCCGCGAGGGACGTCTGCTCACCCCGCCGCGGATCGCCCACCTCGCCGCCTGCGGGGTCCGCGACCTTCAGGTGCGGGCGCCGGTGCGCACGATCGTGCTGTCCACCGGCTCCGAGGTCCGCTCCGCCGGGGGCGGTGCTCCCGGCCCCGGGGCCCTGTTCGACGCCAACGGCCCGGGGCTCACCGCGGCCCTCGCCGAAGCCGGCGCAGAGGTGGTGCACACCGGCGCCGTGCCCGATGATGCGGCGACGCTGCTGGAGCACCTGCGCGCGCAGGTCCTCAGCCACGACGCCGACCTCGTGGTCACCAGCGGCGGAGTGAGCATGGGGGCGGTCGAGGTGGTCCGCCACGCGGCCGGGCACGACGGGGTCGCTCTCGCCTTCCCGACGGTCGCGATGCAGCCCGGCGGCCCTCAGGGCATCGGCACCCTCGAGGTCGAGGGCCGCCGTGTCCCCTGGCTGGCCTTCCCCGGGAACCCCGTCTCCGCGCTGCTCAGCTGCGAGCTGATCGCCCGGCCCGCCCTCGGTGCCCCGGCCCGTCGGCGGCTGCGCCTGCCGATCCGGCTCGCGGCCGAGGAGCCCTCACCGCCGGGCCTGGACCAGTACCGTCGAGCCCGGGTGCTCCCGTCGGGGCAGGTACGACTGGTGGGCGGCGCCTCCTCGCACCTGCTCGGCGGATATGCCACCGCCGACGCCCTGGTCCTGGTGCCGCGGGGCACCGCCGTCGTCCGTGACGGCGACGAGCTCGAGACCCTGCTGATCCCTGGAGGAGACTCATGAACGATCTGTCCCACGTGCGGGCCGACGGCTCCGCCCACATGGTCGACGTGACCGAGAAGGCGCTCACCTCCCGCGAGGCGAGCGCCCGTGCGGTGCTGCGCACCCGGCCCGACGTCGTCGGCCGCATCGCCAGCGGCGACCTGCCCAAGGGCGAGGCCCTGGCCACCGCCCGGATCGCGGGCATCATGGGGGCCAAGCGCACCCCTGAGCTGATCCCGCTGTGCCATCCGCTGCCGCTGTCCGGCGTCGAACTGGATCTGCTGCCCCGCGAGGACCGCGTGGAGATCACCGCGCGGGTGCGCACCAAAGGCGTCACCGGTGTCGAGATGGAAGCACTGACCGCCGCGACCGTCGCCGCACTGACCGTGTACGACATGATCAAAGCGGTCGATCACCTCGCGACCATCGAGGGCGTGCAGGTGCTGACGAAGTCCGGCGGCCGCAGCGGGGACTGGACCCGCGCCAGCGCCCAGGCGCATACGCCGGCCCCGGCGGGAGCCGGAGAGGAGCGAGGATGAAGCACGTCCCGGCCCGACGCACCGACGCCGACTGCACCGTGCGCGAGGACCCGGCGGAGATCCCCGCTCTGCGCGGCACCGCCAGGGTCATCATCGCCTCCACCCGCGCCGCCGACGGCAGCTATGAGGACCGCACCGGACCTCGCCTGGTGCAGTGGCTGCAGGCGCGCGGCCTCGACGCCGTCGACAAGCGGGTGGTCAGCGACGGCCCGGAGGTCGGGCAGGCGCTCGCCGTCGCGCTCGGGGAGGGCATCGACATCGTGGTCACCTCCGGAGGCACCGGCATCAGCCCCACCGACGTCACCCCCGAGCAGACCGCGCCGCTGATCGACCGGGAGATGCCCGGGATCCTGGAGGCGGTGCGTCGCCGCGGGGCCGAGAAGATCGCGACCGCCCTGCTCAGCCGTGGACTCGCCGGGATGGCAGGGCGCAGCTTCGTGGTCAACCTGCCCGGCTCCCGCGGCGGGGTGGAGGACGGCATCGCCGTGCTCGACCCGATCCTCGACCATCTGCTGGAACAGCGCGACGGAGGAGACCACGCATGACGAGCAACAGAACAACCGCCGCCGGAGCGGGCAGCGGCGAGCGGGTGCAGCTCGACCCGACCCGCGGCGCCACCCCCTTCGGGTCCGGTGGCGAGGACCTGCGCATCGCGGGGGACCCCACGATGGGCGATGCCGCCGAACGCACCCGGTGCGGCGAGATCAGTGAGGAGCCGCTGGCTGTGGACCGGATGATCTCCGCGGTCACCGATCCTCGCTGCGGCGCGGTGGTCACCTTCGACGGCGTGGTGCGCGATCACGACGGCGGGCGCGGGGTGGATCGGCTGGAGTACTCCGCGCACCCCAGTGCGGGGACGGTCATCGCCGAGGTCGCCCGCGAGATCGCCGCACGCTATCCGGACACCCTGGTCGCCGTCGCCCACCGCCACGGCCCCCTCGTGATCGGGGACTCGGCCCTGGTGTGCGCCGTCGCCGCGCCGCACCGCAAGCAGGCCTTCGCCGCCTGCGACGACCTGGTCGACACCGTCAAGCAGCGGGTGCCGATCTGGAAGCATCAGATCTTCGACGACGGTGCGGCCGAATGGGTGGGGGCGCTGGGCTGATGCGCATCCTCCACCTGAGCGACACCCACCTCTACGGCGACCCCGCCGCCCGCCACTACGGACGCATCGACACGGAGGCCGCCCTGCGCGGCCTGCTGGAGAGGCTCGAGGGGCTGGGCGATATCGACGCCGTGGTCCACACCGGGGATGCCTCCGAGGACGGCACCGCCGAGAGCTACCACCGGCTGCACGAGATCCTCGATCCCTTCGCGGCCTCGGTCCAGGCGCCGCTCGCGGTGGCGATGGGCAATCACGACGTCTCCGTCGTCTATGGGGAGAGCGTCACCCCCGGCCAGCGGGTGGCCGAACGGCAGGATCGCGTGGTGCCGCTGCCGGGAGGGGGGCGGCTGGTGCTGCTGGACTCCAGCGTCCCCGGTGCCGGGTACGGGCATCTCGAGGCGGCCCAGCTGCACTGGCTGGCCACCGTGCTGGCCGAGCCTGCGCCGGCCGGGACGGTGCTCGCGCTCCATCACCCGCCGCTGGTCGCCGCGACGGCGCTGCTGCGTGCTCTGGACCTCGACGACCTGGCGGAGCTGGGCGCGGTCCTGGAGGGCTCGGACGTGCGGATCGTGCTGGCCGGTCATTACCATCATGCGATGACCGGGTCGATCGCCGGGATCCCGGTCCACGTCGCCCCCGGTGTCACCAATGTTGTCGACCCTTTCGCTGCCGGCGGCCATGAGCAGGCGCTGGCGCTGTCCGGAGCGAGCCTGATCGAGCTGGGGCAGGGGCTCCCGCAGGTGATCAGCGCGGTGCATCCGAACCGGGGCGACGCGCTCGAGGACGTGGAACGGCCGGTGTACCGCTTGAGCCCCGAGGAGGTCGCGCGGATCGTGGCGGCCGCGGGTCGGTGACCGGAGGGCCGCCCTCGCAGCACGATCGGCGGTCGGCACCCGGTGGAACCGGACAGACGGAAGCCCCTGCAGAGGCGGTCTGCAAGGGCTTCGACGAGGGGGGCGGTGGTCAGCGACCCATGCCGATGGAGCTGATCCCCTGGCTCGAGCGAGCCTTGGCCAGTGCGGCGTAGTCCGCGCCGAGGCGGCTTCCACCGACCAGGCGCTGGCGCTCGATGTCCTGGCCCTGCATACGGTCGGAGAGGCGCTCCAGAGCGGAGCTGAGGTTGCGGAGGAAGGTCATGATCGATGCCCTTTCGGTGAGTGGCGAGGTGATCGCCCGGGCTTCTGGATCGCAGGCGCCCCGGCGGAATCGATGACTCCTTTTTATCGCTTGGACAAGGGGAAGTCACGGGTTCTCGTCGCCCAAGTCGGCGAGTTCACAAAAAGCATGTGACCTGGTGCTCGTCCGCTCCCCGTTGTGGTGGTGAAGGCGGCCCGGGCAGTTGCGGCGGATTCGCGTGCAGGCGTGTCGGATCCAGGGTCGGTGTCCTCCTGTGCGTCTCGCTCGCGACCAGCTTTTAGCACTCGCCTTGCATGAGTGCCAGCGAAGGTTCTACAGTTGCGCCGTTGGCAGTCAACGGCCGAGAGTGCCAGAGGCTGCCGCAGAGGGATCTACCCCGGTCGGCACCGCGACGACGATCGGGAACGGGTCCCGCCACCCAAGAACTCACGCAGAGTCACATCTCTTCATGAAGGAGTGAGCCGCATGTCGGTCTCCATCAAGCCCCTCGAGGATCGTGTCGTCGTCAAGCCGCTCGAGGCCGAGCAGACCACCGCCTCCGGCCTGGTCATCCCGGACACCGCGAAGGAGAAGCCCCAGGAGGGCGAGGTCGTCGCCGTCGGCGCCGGCCGTTTCGACGACAAGGGCGAGCGCGTGCCCATGGACGTCAAGGTCGGCGACAAGGTCGTCTTCTCCAAGTACGGCGGCACCGAGCTCAAGTACGGCAACGACGAGTACCTCGTGCTCGGCGCCCGTGACATCCTCGCGGTCATCAACGACTGAGTGAACTGAGGCTCATAAAGTTATGGCAAAGGAAATTCTGTACAACGAGGATGCGCGCCGCGCCCTCGAGCGCGGTGTCGACAAGCTCGCGAACACCGTCAAGGTGACGCTCGGCCCCCGCGGCCGCAACGTCGTCCTGGACAAGAAGTGGGGCGCCCCCACCATCACCAACGATGGCGTGACCATCGCCCGTGAGATCGAGCTCGAGGACTCCTACGAGAACCTCGGCGCGCAGCTCACGAAGGAGGTCGCGACCAAGACCAACGACGTGGCCGGCGACGGCACCACCACCGCCACCGTCCTCGCACAGGCCATCGTGCACGAGGGCCTGCGCAACGTCGCCTCCGGCGCCGCTCCGTCGGCGCTGAAGCGCGGCATCGAGAAGGCCGTGGACGCGCTCTCCGAGAAGCTCGCGGAGATCGCCACCCCGGTCGACGGCAAGGCGCAGATCGCCTCGGTCGCCTCGGTGTCCAGCCAGGACCGGGAAATCGGCGACCTGCTCGCCGAGGCCTTCGACAAGGTCGGCAAGGACGGCGTCATCACGGTGGAGGAGTCCTCCACCACCGCGATGGAGCTGGACTTCACCGAGGGGATGCAGTTCGACAAGGGCTACATCTCCCCGCACTTCGTCACCGATGCGGATCGCCAGGAGACCGTCCTGGAGGATGCGCACGTGCTGCTGCACCAGGGCAAGATCTCGGCCGTGGCCGACATCCTGCCCCTGCTGGAGCAGGTCGTCGAGGGCGGCAAGCCGCTGTTCATCATCGCGGAGGACGTCGACGGCGAGGCCCTGTCCACGCTGGTCGTCAACAAGATCCGCGGCACCTTCAAGGGTGCGGCGGTCAAGGCTCCCGCGTTCGGTGATCGCCGCAAGGCGATGCTCCAGGACATCGCCGTGCTCACCGGTGCCCAGGTCGTGACCTCCGACCTCGGTCTGGACCTCAAGACCGTCGGCACCGAGGTGCTCGGCCGGGCGGGCCGCGTCGTCATCACCAAGGACTCCACCACCATCGTGGGCGGCGCCGGTGATGACCAGGCCGTGGACGACCGGGTCGCGCAGATCCGCGCCGAGATCGAGAACACCGATTCCGACTGGGATCGCGAGAAGCTCCAGGAGCGCCTCGCGAAGCTGGCCGGCGGCGTCTCCGTGATCAAGGTCGGGGCTCACACCGAGGTGGAGCTCAAGGAGAAGAAGATGCGCATCGAGGACGCGGTCTCCGCGACCCGCGCTGCCATCGAGGAGGGCATCGTGGCCGGTGGCGGAAGCGCCATCGTCCAGGCCTCCGCCGTCCTGGCCGACGGCCTGGGGCTCGAGGGCGACGAGGCCGTGGGCGTGCGCGCCGTGGCCCGTGCGGTCGTCGAGCCGCTGCGCTGGATCGCCGAGAACGCTGGTCTCGAGGGCTACGTCGTCGTCGAGAAGGTCAAGGAGGCTCAGACCGGCACCGGACTGAACGCCTCGACCGGCGAGTACGTCGACCTCGTCTCCGCAGGCATCATCGACCCGGTCAAGGTCACCCGCTCCGCTCTGCGGAACGCGGCCTCGATCGCCGGCATGGTGCTGACCACCGAGACCCTCGTCATCGAGAAGCAGGACACCGACGAGGACTGACGGTGACGCCGTGAGCCGGTGCTCAGCACTGCGCTGAGCCGGCGCGCATGGCCCGGGGCGGGCGGCAGGGGTGACCCTGCCGCCCGCCCCGTCTCCATCCCGGCAACCGGCATCGGTGCTGGTCGTGCACGACCCGTCGGAGTGGCCGCGACCCGGCGCGCCCGCCTCGGGATGTCGCCGGGCGGCTTAGAATGGTCTGCGTCACATGAGATCGATGGCAGGAGGAGCAGTGGTGATCAGCACTCCCGATGCCTCCGCCCCGGTCGAGGGCGGAGACCTGCCCACCCGGACCTTCGGCCCGCCCGCCGCCGTGGTGATCGGCAGCCTGGTGGTGGGCATCTTCTTCCTCGTGGTGCTCGAGTTCCTGGTGATCATCAGCTTCGTCGGCCAGAAGCTGTGGCGGGATCCGGCGCTGATGCACGATCTGGTGTTCACCCTGCCGCTGTTGATCTGGGTGCTGATCGCTGTCGCGGTGACGGTGGTGTGCCTGCGGGTGATCACCTCCTGGCTCCACATCGACGAGGACGGCTTCGTCCTCCGGAGCCTGTTCCGTCGTACCCGCAGCGTCCGCTGGGAGGATGTCGGGCTGGTCATCGCCGCGCGGGACATCGATCGCGGTTCACCTGCTGCAGAAGCGCTCGACGCCCCCGAGACCGCCTATGACGGCGTCTACGTGATGGATTCCGCTGGTCGCCGGATCCTGGCGGTCTCGAGCCGGTTCTTCGGTCACCGCGCGCAGGAGATGACGCTGCACCGCTCCCGGGAGGCCGGCGTGCGCATCGAGCACATCGACGCGATCACCCACCTCGAGCTGCGTCAGCAGGCACCGCAGGCGATGAGCTTCGTGGATCGCCATCCCAACCTGCTGCTGGCCGCGCTGATCCTGTTCTACATCGGCCACAACCTGCTCACCTTCATCGTGTGGGGGCTGTGAGCCGTCCGCCCGCCGCAGACGGCTCACCGGACCCGCGTCCCGGACGTGCCGCCCGGCGACGTGCTCGACGACCCCCGCCGCCGCTGGCCCAGCGCGAGGGCCTGGACGCCGTGCGCTGGCAGGTCCCCCACGACGCCGCCCCCGGTCGAGGTGCGCTCGAGCTGCTGCAGGAGCGCTTCCCCGCGCTCGCGGATCCGGCCGCGACTCCGCTGCCGGCGCGCTTCGCCGCCGGGGAGATCGTCGATGCCCAGGGGCGGGCCTGGGCCGCCGAGGATCTGGTCGGCCCGGGGGAGCAGCTGTGGTTCCACCGCGAGCTGCGTGCCGAAGCGGTCCCTGAGGTCGAGCTGCCCGTCCTGCACCGGGACGAGCATCTGCTGGTGATCGACAAGCCGCACGACATCGCCACCATGCCCCGCGGCGCGCATATCCTCGCCAGCGCGCTGGTGCGGCTGCGACGCGCCACCGGGATCCAGACCCTGGTGCCGCTGCATCGCTTGGATCGGCGTACCGCCGGAGTGCTCGCGTTCGGTATCCGCCCTGCAGAGCGGTCCGTCTATCACCAGCTGTTCGCTCGCCACGAGGTGGACAAGGCCTATGAGGCGCTCGTGGTCCCGGAGCCGGGCTCGTCGCTCCCGCGCGGCCCGGGGGAGCGGTGCACGATGCGGGACCGCTTGCTCAAGCAGCGCGGCGAGCTCACCACTGGGGTCCTCACCGGACCGGCGAACGCCGAGACCGAGCTCGAGGTGCTCGAGGCCGGGAGCGAGGGCGTGCTGCGGGTGGGGCTGTGGCCGCGCACCGGTCGGACCCACCAGCTGCGCGCCCAGCTCGCCGTACGCGGGGCGCCGATCCTGGGGGAGGACCTGTACTGGCCCTCGCAGCGGTCACGGCCGGCCCTGACTCTTCAGCCCGGGGCCTGCCGCTCCAGCTGCTGGCACGGCGCCTCGCCTTCGTCGATCCCGTCACCGCGGAGCGTCGGGAATTCCGCAGCGAGCAGGAGCTGACCGCACGGTCTCGTACCCTGGGGCCGTGAGCGCCCCCCGCATCCCCGACCGTGACGTGCCGCCGCCGGCCCCGCGCCGCACCCGCGCCGGAGAGGTGGTCGTGGGCCCCACCGTCCGTGCGCGCTACGTGCCCGCCGCGCTCATCGGGCTGCCCCTGGTGGCAGTGCTGCTGAGCACCTTCGCCGGTGCGGGGATCCAGCAGTGGCGCTCTTCGCGCCTGCGCGCCGGGCACGACGGAATGCTCGAGCAGCTCCTCGCCCCCGCCTGGGCGCAGCTGCTGCTCGGCGCCGTCCTGCTCTGGGGGCTGCTCGCGCTGTGGGCGCTGATACCGCTGGTCCTGACTCATCGCGTGGTGCTGCTGGACGAGCGGGCAGGGACGCTGGCGCTGCGCAGAGGCCTGCGCATCGCCGACCGAGCACCGCTGTCGCAGGTTCGCTATGCGACCGGCGACAGCGAGCGCGGCGGGGTCGCACTGATCGGGCTGGAGAAGGGGGGCGCCCGCGGCGAGGGGGAGGCTCTGCGGCAGTGGGTGGTGCCCGAGAGCGGGTGGGACGACGCCGCCTTCGACGGACTGCGCACCCTGCAGACTGCAGCCGGTCTGCGCCCTGCCCCGCCCCGCGCGGTCCTGGTGCGCGAGAGCCGTCGGATCCACCGCGAGCGCAACCACCGGGAGCTCGCCGCCCGCCTCGGGATGCCCTGGCGGGAGGAGTATGTCCGTGACGAGGCCGCCTTCCGGGACGAGTTCGACCGGATCCGCCGCATGCTCGGCGGCAAGGAGCAGCGGCGGGACGAGGACCCCCGCCCCTGAAGCGCGGGCCCAGGGAACCGGGAGGCTCAGAAGATGGCGCGCAGGCCGAGGACGACCGCGGCACCGATGCCCGCAGCGGCGGGGAGGGTGATGATCCAGGCCAGGAAGATCGGCCGCATCAGCTTCCAGTTGGCCGCATGGTTGACGATCCCGACGCCGAGGACGGCACCGATCAGGATGTGCGTGGAGGAGACCGGCAGTCCGAGCACCGAGGCCAGCAGCACGACGGTGGCGGCGGCGACCTCGGCGGCGAAGCCCGAGGACGGATGCATGGCGGTCAGCCCGGTGCCGACGGTGTGGATCACCTTGCGGCCCACGAACCACAGCCCGGAGACCAGAGCGATGCCGAAGGCGACCAGCACTGCGGTGGGGACAGCGGCCTCCTGCCCGATCTCCCCGGTGCGCAGCACATCGAGCACTGCGGCGAAGGGCCCGATGGCGTTGGCGATGTCGTTGGCGCCGTGGCTGAAGGCGAAGGCGCAGGCGGTGAAGACCTGCATCCAGCTGAACATGATGAAGGTCGCCCGCGAGATCGACTGCTTCTTCAGAGCGCGGGCGAACACGGTGGTCGCCACCCAGACGCCCACCGCGAGCATCACCAGCATCAGCACGCCGCCCGCGAGCGGGATGTCCAGGCCCACGTTCTTCAGACCCTTGAACACGAGCATCGCCGCCAGCAGCACGGAGGTGCCCGCCGCGAGCGGGGGCACGCGCTTCTCGAGCGCGTGATAGGCGGCCCGACGCTCCACCTTCCGCGCCGCCTTGCGCTGCTTCTTGGACAGGTGCGAGGCCTGTTCGGCGAGTTCCGCCCCGGGCCCGCCGGGAGTGAGGTCGAGCGCGGCGGACTCGGCGAAGGCCAGCTGCTGGAGCTCGGAGACGCGCTCGTACCCGTACAGGTGACGGCCCTGCGCGTCCTCGTCCTCGTCCTCGTCGTCATCGTCGTCGTCCTCGGCGTCGTCGAACCCGCGGGATCCCAGGGCGATCGCCCGGGCGGCGGGTGCGAGGACATGCCGCTTGATCGCACCGAAGAGGAGGTACGCGGTCACGCCGCCGAGCAGGGGGGAGAGGACCCAGGAGACGACGATCTTGCCGATCTCGCCCCACTGCACCATCTCGAATCCACCGGTGCCGGTGACCACCCCGGTGGTGACGGCCGCGCCGACGATGCCGCCGATGATCGCGTGGGTGGTCGAGACCGGCCACCCCATCCGGGTGGCGAGGAGCAGCCACACGGCGGCGCCCAGCAGGGCGGCCATCATGATGTAGGCGAAGGACAGCGGATCCACGTGCATGGCATCGATGTCGACGATGCCGCTGCGTACGGTCTCGGTGACCGAGCTGCCGGCGAGGACCGCGCCGGAGACCTCGAAGACGGCGGCGACCACGAGCGCCTGCTTCATGGTCAGCGTCCCCGCCCCGACGCTGGTGCCGAAGGAGTTGGCGACGTCGTTGCCACCGATGTTGAACGCCATGAACAGCCCGAAGGCGATCGCGAGGATCAGCAGGAAGACATTGACATCGGTGCCGGTGTGGGTGAACGCCCAGATGGTGAAGGCGACAGCGGCGGCCGCCGTCATCAGCCCGGCACCGAGGTGCCAGTTGCGGTCGGGGCCGAGGAATCCCGTGGAGACGGGGGCGTCGGTGGTCTTCGGGGCGGGCGTGCCAGGCATCGTCGAGTTCCCGGGGGTGAGGAGGATGGGGGCACCGGCGAGCCCGTGGGCGCTCCGGAAGCCCCGACAGGGCCGCGGCCACTCTAGGCGGTCGGGCGTCCCTGCGGCGACCAACGAGCGAACATCCCCCGCACTCCGCACGACGTCACAGCGCGGTGTGCTCCGCGGCACCCGTCCGCGGACCACCTGCTGCGGCAGCGGTTCCGGCAGGTGATCGGACGCTCGGGCCCGGCGACCTCAGGCGTGAGCCTGCCCACCACCTCCGACGACGCAGGTCAATGACCTCGGGCGCGCACCGCGCTGTGGCGGGCGAGGCACCACGCGAACCGGTTGCGCCGCTACCATCGATCCATGACGAGCGCGGATCCCTTCGGTTTCATCGGACTCACCTACGACGACGTCCTCCTCCTGCCGGGCGAGACGGATGTGATCCCCTCCGAGGCGGACACCTCCAGCCGTCTCACGCGCGAGATCTCCTTGAAGATCCCGCTGGCCAGCGCCGCGATGGACACCGTCACCGAATCGCGGATGGCGATCGCGATGGCCCGGCACGGGGGCATCGGCATCCTCCACCGCAACCTCTCCATCGAGGACCAGGCCCACCAGGTGGATCTGGTCAAGCGCACCCAGACCGGCCGCATCACCAACCCCGTCACCATCGGCCCCGAGGCCACCCTCGAGGATTTCGACGCCCTGTGCGGGCAGTTCCGTGTCTCCGGGCTGCCGGTGGTTGATCCGGACCTGCTCCTGCTGGGCATCTGCACCAACCGCGACCTGCGTTTCATCCCGGTCGCGGAGTGGGCGAGCACGAAGGTCGGCGACGTCATGACCACGGAGCTGTTCACGGCCCCCGACGATGTCACCTCCGAGCAGGCCACCGCGATGCTGCGGAAGAACAAGCGCGAGCGCCTGCCGCTGGTCGATGGCGGCGGCCGTCTGACCGGTCTCATCACCGTGAAGGACTTCGTGAAGTCCGAGCAGTTCCCCGACGCCTCCAAGGACGGCCAGGGCCGTCTGCTGGTCGGCGCGGGGGTGGGTTTCTTCGGGGACTCCCTCGAGCGGGCCGCAGCGCTGCGGGAGGCCGGGGTGGATGTGCTGGTGGTCGACACCGCCAACGGCCACGCCCGCCTCGCGCTGGAGATGATCCGCTCCATCAAGAGCGACCCCTACTTCGCGGACGTCCAGGTGATCGGCGGCAACGTCGCCACCCGCGCCGGGGCGCAGGCCCTGGTGGATGCGGGCGCCGACGCCGTGAAGGTCGGCGTCGGCCCGGGCTCGATCTGCACCACCCGCGTGGTCGCCGGCGTCGGCGTCCCGCAGATCACCGCGATCTACGAGGCCGCCAAGGCGTGCGGCCCGGCCGGGGTGCCGCTGATCGGCGACGGCGGCCTGCAGTACTCCGGCGACATCGCCAAGGCGCTGGTCGCCGGGGCGGACACCGTGATGGTGGGCTCCCTGCTGGCCGGCACCGAGGAGTCCCCGGGTGAGGTGGTGCTGGTGGGCGGCAAGCAGTACAAGGCCTACCGCGGCATGGGCTCGCTCGGTGCCATGTCCTCCCGCGGCAAGAAGTCCTTCTCCAAGGACCGCTACTTCCAGGCCGACGTCCCCAGCGACGACAAGATCGTGCCCGAGGGCATCGAGGGCCGGGTCTCCTACAAGGGTCAGCTCGGCTCCGTCGTCCACCAGCTCACCGGCGGCCTGCACCAGTCGATGTTCTACGTCGGCGCGAACACCGTGCCCGACCTGAAGGAGCAGGGGAAGTTCGTGCGGATCACCGCCGCCGGGCTCAAGGAGTCCCACCCGCACGACATGGCCGCGATCATGGAGGCCCCGAACTACAGCTCGCACTGACCGGGAGCGGGGACGCGGCCGGGGGGAGAGCGAGACCCTCGGCCGCCAGCTGCTCAGCTCTCGGTGCTCGCGGCCTGCTCCGCCACCCGGGTGCCGTGCTGGTAGCCGATCAGCCACAGCACGCCGTAGCGGTCCCGCACCTGCCCGTCGGATGCGCCCCAGGGCCGTCGCTGCAGTTCATCGACCACCTCGCCGCCCTCGGCGAGTCCGACGAACCAGGTGCGCAGCGTCGTCGGCTCCGCGGCGCCCAGCAGGGCGACCATGAGCCCGCGGGCGGAGAACGGCTCCTCGCCCTCGCCGGCGTCGGCGACGAACAGCTCCACCGCACCGCTGAGCACCCCGTGGGCGATCGCGGAGCCCGGGCCGTCGGCCCGCTCGAACTGGGCGAAGGTGTGCTGCTCGACGGTGCCGCCGAACACGCCGCGGTAGAAATCGAGCGCCTCCGCCGCGGTGCCGGGCAGGTGGAGGTACAGGGACGGTGCGGGCATGGGCTCTCCTCCGGATCGTGCCGTCGCCCCGGGGACCGGAGCGGGCGTGGTGGGGGTGATCATTCCTCCCCGACGGGCCCGCGTCCACATCGCCGGACTCGCGGTCCCTCCGGTCGGCTCCCACGTCTAGGCTGAGCCCATGAGCGCGAGCACCACGTCCTGGATCGATGCCCCCCTGCTCGGTTTCGACACCGAGACCACCGGCACGAATGTCGCCGGCGACCGGATCGTCACCGTCGCCCTGGTGCACTCGGTGGGACCGGGGCGGGAGAACGAGACCGTCGCGACCTGGCTGATCGACCCGGAGATGGACATCCCCGAGCCGGCACAGCGGGTGCACGGGATCAGCACGGAGCACGCTCGGGCCCACGGGATGAAGGCCGCCGACGCCCTCGACGAGGTCGCCGCCATGATCGCGGACGCACTCGGCAAGGACATCCCGCTGGTCGCCTTCAACATCAGCTTCGACCTCTCGATCCTGGAGAACGAGCTGACCCGTCTGGGCCTGCCCACCCTCACCCAGCGCCTCGGCCACGACATCGCCCCGGTGATCGACGGCCTGGTGATCGACCGCGGGGTGGACCGCTACCGCAAGGGCAAGCGCACCCTCACCGATGTGCTCGCACACTTCGGGATCGAGCAGGACGGCCGTCTCCACACCGCCGATGTCGACGTCTCCGCCACCTTGGACGTGGTGCGCGCGATCGCCGCCAAGTACCCGAAGGTCGCCGCTTCCTCGCTCGAGGAGCTGCACCGGGAGCAGACGGGCTGGCACCGCCGCTGGGCCGAGGGATGAACGAGTGGCTGACGAAGAAGGGCAAGACGCCGGACGTCAGCACCGCCTGGCCGCTCTGACCCCCACGGCCGCCGCGAGGGCTCGGGCTGCGCCGGATCGCCGGTGCTCCTGCCGCTCGCGGGCTCGCAGTCCGGCGCTCACCGCACGTCGCCGGCCTCCTCCCAGCACCGCGAGGTCCGCCCGCGCACCAGGTGGACGAGCAGGGCCAGGGCACCGCCGCTGAGCAGCAGCGGCCATCCGGGTTCGAGACCGGAGGGGTGGCCGTCGAGCAGCGACCACACCCCGAGCAGTCCCATCAGTGCGACCGACGCCCCCACCCCGATCGCCCACACGGCGTGCAGGGAATGCGCATCGAGCAGCTGCCAGCGCACCTCGGGCAGCTCGGCCCCGGCCGCGTGGCGCCGTCGCCGCGACTCGGCCAGCACCCACAGCTGCAGCAGCCGGGTCAGGGAATATCCGCCGAGCGCGAGCGCGGCGGCGAGCACCAGGATGCTCATCGGCCGCACCTGTCCGTCGGCGGGGACCGTCCGCACCGCCTCCACCACGCCCAGCACCGTCAGGACCACCCCGGCGGCGGTGACCAGGGTCGCCAGCAGCGGCGACGGACCGTCCAGCGGTGCAGCGGTCCGCTCGTCGGCCGGGCCGCCGGCGATCATCCCGTCGGCGTCCAGCCGTGGGAACCGGGCGAGCCCGTCGGTGATCCCGTGCTCGAGGCCCGGCTCGGGATCGGGGCCGGCGGCAGGGTCGGAGCTCATCGGTCCACGGTAGCCCGCGACCCGCCCTGAGCCGAGAGCGGGGCGGAGCGGTCATGGCCGACGGTAGACTCCCCGATGTGATGAACGAGATCGAGATCGGCCGCAACAAGCGGGGACGGCGCAGCTACAGCCTGGACGACGTGGCGGTGGTCCCCTCCCGGCGCACCCGGGACCCGGAGGACGTCTCCACCTCGTGGCAGGTGGACGCCTACCACTTCGACATCCCGATCTTCGCCGCGCCCATGGACTCCCTGATGTCGCCCGAGACCGCGATCGCGCTCGGCCGCCACGGCGGGCTCGGCGTGCTGGACCTCGAGGGCCTGTGGACCCGGTACGAGGACCCCACCCCCCAGTTCGACCGCATCGCCGGCGCCTCCGATGACGAGGTGGTGGACGTGATGCGCTCCGTCTACGCGGAGCCGATCAGGACCGAGCTGATCCGCGACCGGCTCCAGCAGCTGCGCGACGCCGGGGTCACCGCCGCCGGCTCGCTGTCCCCCCAGCGCACCCAGGAGCACTGGAAGACCGTCGTAGACGCCGGGGTGGACCTGTTCTTCATCCGCGGCACCACGGTCTCGGCCGAGCACGTCTCCACGGGCCGCGAACCGCTGAACCTCAAGCGGTTCATCTATGAGCTCGACGTCCCGGTGATCGTCGGCGGCTGCGCCACCTACACCGCCGCCCTGCACCTGATGCGCACCGGTGCGGCCGGAGTGCTGGTCGGCTTCGGCGGTGGCGCCTCCCAGACCACCGAGGAGACCCTGGGCATCTCCGTGCCGCTGGCCGGCGCGGTGGCCGATGTCGCCGCCGCCCGCCGCGACTACATGGACGAATCCGGTGGCCGCTACGTGCACGTCATCGCCGACGGCGGCCTGGGTCGTTCCGGCGACCTGGTCAAGGCGATCGCCTGCGGCGCCGACGGGCTGATGGTCGGGGCGGCGCTCGCCCGGGCCGAAGAAGCCCCGGGGCATGGCCATCACTGGGGCAGCGAGGCCCACCACCCGACGCTCACGCGCGGGCATCGGGTCAGCGTCGGCACGGTGGCCCCGCTCGAGCAGATCCTCTTCGGTCCCTCGATCGCGGCCGACGGCAGCACGAATCTCGTCGGCGCGCTGCGTCACGCCATGGCGACCACCGGCTACCTCGACCTGAAGGAGTTCCAGCGGGTCGATGTCATCGCTCAGCCCTGATGCCGTCGACGGGGCATCGACCGTGACCGCGGCCGGTCGGGGCAGCAGCACCGCATCGGGACGCGGCCTGCCGCCCATCGTGATCCTGCTGCTCGGCATGCTCATCGCCGGGGCGTGCCTGCCGCTGCTGTTCGGGTCGTTCTACGCCCCGAACCCTCCCCCGGGGGAGATGGTCCGGTACCTGCTGCTCGGACTGCTGGACGGGCGCGGGCCGTTCTTCGTCCAGGACCTGCTGTGGAACCGGTTCGTGCTGATCGTCGCCGTGCTGCTCGTGCTGGTCCTGGCAGTGCTGCCCTGGTGGGCGGTGCACTCGCAGCGTCGTGGTGGTCCGGGCGGCGGTCACCGCATCGACGTATCGTTCGGCGCCGCCGGATCGACGTCCCCCGGCCCCGGCGGGATGCGGGTCACCCGCACGGAGCACCGCTCCTCGCTCACCTTCTCCGATGACGGCCGGATCCTGGACGAGGAGTGCCCGGACGCTCTGACGATCCAGCGCAGCGTCCCGGAGCTGCGGTCGATGGCCCGGGCGACCGGGATCCCCTGGAACTCGGCCTTCGAGACCGAGGGCGGTGCGCGCGGCTTCCTCGAGATCCTCAGAGCGCTCAGCACCGCGCCCGTGCGGGTGCGGACCGAGGCGGGGGGCAGCCCCGCCGAGCAGGACCTCGGCACCGACCCGGCGCGGTCTGCCGGGCAGCCGGATCCCGGTGCCGATCCCGAGCCGTCCGGCGATCCCGCGGAGCGCGCTCCCCTCGAGGAGGGCGGCTCCGACGGGCACCGCTACTCCACCTCATCCTGGTCGTCGATCTACTCCGGATCCGACTACACCTCCACCACCCGGTACACCGGGGACCGTTCCGAGGGCCCGGGCGAGGACGAGGAGCAGGACCGATGACCCTCCACCCCGCATCGCGGACCGGGCCGGGACAGGGGCGACGGCGCCTGGCAGCGCTCATCCGCTCGCTGCTCCTGCTCCTGCTCGCCGTCGTGCTCTCGCTGCTGCTGATACTGCAGTGGGCGCAGTGGACCCTGGAGCCGAGGATGGTGCAGTACATCGCCTCCTGGCTGCTGCGTCCCGCGTCGGGGTTCCTCTCGCTCACCCTGGTGCTGTGGCTGCTGTTCGTCGTGCCCCGTG